>JAEINO010000002.1 GCA_016342345.1 Pseudodesulfovibrio sp.
AGGGCCTTAGCTTGGAAAGCCAACGCTCATGCGGGAATTGAGGGATACCAACGGTTCCTAACCGGACAGCAATGATAATGGAATTAAAATGCGAAATTCATGAAACCATATACTAGTAGAAAAAATATGGAATCGGCAGCAGGCATCGCAGACACAGGGCCTTGTCTCCATTTGCAGCCAGATTCAAAGCAGTAAGGAGCATATCATGAGTTGGAAAGATTATAAACTCAGTGTCAAATTCGGGATCGGTTTTGGCGTGGTCCTGCTGCTTCTGGTCTCTTTGGGAGGATGGTCTATTACCGGTATCAGCGGCATTGTGACAAATGCCGCTGAAGTTATTGATGGCAACAAGTTACGGGGCAACTTTATTCAGAAGGTCGTGGATCATCTGAAGTGGGCGGAAGAGGTCAACGTGCTTTTGACCGATAAGTCTGTTCATTCGCTGGATGTCCAGACTGATCCGCATAAATGCGCTTTTGGCAAATGGTATTACAGCGAAGCAAGACAACAGGCCGAGGCTCTGGTGCCTGTCATCAAGCCCCTGCTGGCGAGCATTGAAGCACCTCATAACGCCCTGCATCAGTCAGCACTTGACATTGAAGAAAAATATGCCCCGGCTGATGTGGAGCTAGGTGTCTTCCTGCGTGACAAGAAGCTCGATCATCTTACATGGACAGGTTCGGTCAGGGACGCACTTCTGAACCCGGAAGCCCGGACGACAGGAGTGCAGACTGATCCGCACAAGTGTGGTCTCGGAAAGTGGCTCTATTCTCCTGAAACAAGCAAGCGCATGCTGGATGATCCCGAATTCGGAACAGCGGTCAAGGCGATATTTGAACCTCATGCCGCATTGCATGAGTCCGCCATCCAAATTGATGGTATGCTGGCTGAATTTGACAGGAAAGGCGCTCAGGAGTTCTTTCGCGATCAGACGGAGCCGTTGGCTCAGAAGACTCTGGCCGAAGTAGACGAAGTGTTGGCGCTGAATGACATGCGCCAGAGGAAATTTGAAGAGGCTCAACAGGTCTATACCATGACGACAGTCCCTGCGCTTAATCAGGTGCAGGGCATATTGTATGATATACGGACTCTCATTGCCGAGAATATCATGACCGATGAGCAGATGTTGGGCGATGCCTCCCAAACGTTGATAGGAGTTGTCATTTTCAGTGGCGTGGCTCTTGTTCTGGGTATTCTCCTTGCCTGGATTATTGCAAATGGCATTATTGGTCCTTTGAGAAAAGGGATGAATTTTGCGGAAATAGTATCCTCTGGAGACCTGCGGGCCAAGGTGGATCTTGATCAGAAGGACGAAGTGGGACAGCTTGCCACTTCGCTGACCACCATGGCTGACAAGTTGAGCGATGTGGTCGGTGACGTCAATTCGGCTACAGACAGTGTGTCTGCGGGCAGCCAGGAGCTGTCGGCTTCTGCTCAGTCTCTGTCGCAATCCGTGACCGAACAGGCAGCCTCTATTGAGCAGGTGTCAGCATCCATGGAACAGATGAATGCTGGGGTTCGGAGCAATGCGGACAACGCCAGTCAAACAGAGTCTATTGCCACCAAGGCTGCCGAAGGAGCCAAGGCAAGTGGGGAGGCGGTAACTGAGGCCATGGGAGCACTCAAGTCCATTGCCGAACGTATTACGATTATCCAGGAGATCGCACGGCAGACCAATTTACTGGCCTTGAATGCTGCTATTGAAGCGGCTCGCGCCGGGACACACGGCAAGGGGTTTGCCGTTGTTGCTGCCGAGGTCCGAAAATTGGCCGAAAGAAGCGGGAAGGCAGCAGAGGAAATCGGAGAGATGTCCTCCACCAGCATGGAGGTGGCTGACAAGGCAGGGTTGATGCTTGGAGAATTGATTCCGCAAATTGCCAAGACCGCAGATCTGGTCAAGGAAATCGCAGCAAATTGCATGGAGCAGGACAAGGGCGTAAGCGAGATCAGCAGTGCAATCGGTCTGCTTGATCAGGTCACGCAGGGCAATGCCTCGGCATCCGAGCAAATGGCTTCAACTTCCGAAGAATTGTCCAGCCAGGCCCAGATGCTTGCACACGCCATGACCTTCTTCAAGACCGGTGGCAATGGCAATGGCAACAAGTCTCATGGAGCTACGGTTGTTGCGTCCCGTATGGTGCCGCAGTCCTTGCCTGACTCGGTCTCTGACAAGAAATCAAGGAGAGCTTCCTCTGATTCAGGTTTTGACATGGATATGGATGAGGATGGCTACGAGCAATTCTGATCGGTTCTGACTTCATAAAAAAACGGCAGTATTGAATGCTGCCGTTCAGAGTCCTTAAAAGATCAATCTGGCAGGCTGTTGAAAACGGCCCCATAGTTGCGTTGTTTATGCGTCGGCAAACATGTCGCGTATTTCTTCCATGTTGCTTGTCAGGCCCAGTGCGCACATGAGTCGGATTCTGGCTTTTGGTCCGCCCAGGCGTCCGCAGAGAATGACTCCCTTGTCCTCAAGGTCTGCACCACCGCCTGGATAGCCGTATATGGGCCAGACTCCGCCCTCTATGCATCGGGTGGACAAAACCACCGGAATGTGCGCTTTGATGCATTCCTCAATGGCCGGAACGGCCTTTGGCGGCACGTTCCCGGCACCGAATCCTTCGATGACAATCCCTTTGCTACCAGACGTCCTGACGTGATCGATAAGTGATCGGTCCATGCCTGTGTACGAGGTGATGAGAGCCACTTCCGTTTCGATTCTTTCAGGCCGGAGTTTGCGGCGTGGAGAAGTGTTCATAGGGCAGCCTGCAAGCATGACGGATTCACCTGCCACATAGCCGACAATGCCTGCCTCGCGAGATTCAAATGCGTCCACGTTGAGCGAGTTGACCTTGACGGCTTCGCGGGCAGCAAAGATGCGGTCGGTCATGAGCAGACAGGCCCCCGTGCCCGGAGGCAGAGGGAGCAGACAGGCCCGCACGCCGTTTATAAGATTGCGAAGGCCATCATAACCGGATTCGGAGTAATACCGCATGGACCCGGTCAGGATAACTGGTTTGTCCGAGTCAATGACCAGATCGCACATGTAGGCAGACTCGGCCAGTACGTCTGTGCCGTGGAGGATAACCGCGCCGAGCACCGAGTCCTCGGCCAAGGTTGTTTCTACTTCCTTGGCAAGTCGGAACATGTCCATTGGGGTCATGTGCGGACTCGGCTTGTCAGACCATGGAATGGGACGCAGGGAAATGCCTTCTTTCTGGGGCGCAAGCTGGTTCAAGAGTTTCTCGAAATTGCCTCCAGGAGCAACTCCGTGGACGCCTTCAGAGGGGGCCATTCCAATGGTTCCGCCTGTAAAGAATACCGCTATTTCAGATAATTGAGTTGTTTCGGTCATAGTGTTGTACTCTGTTGCTGTTAATTGTGGTAGCGAGGCTCATTCTTACTGGTCTTTGTTGCAGGACCTGGAACAAATGGCAAGCTCATGTCGTCTGCTTACTGCTTGGAAAGATCTTGCAGGGCTTTGCGGAATGCCTTTTCGGCGATGGCTCCGGGCATTGGGGGGAGGTCCTCGATGAAGAAGGTCGGCAAGGTCGTGACCTTGAGTCGTCGGGCTTCGTCTGCGCCTTGTGTGACTTGTATGGAATAGCGTCCCTGATTCAGGGCGGTTTCCAGTTCCTTGGCGTGCAGACCGTTTTTTTGCGCCAGTTCGAGCAGGACCGTCATGTTGCCTATGTCCTGTCCATGAGTAAAGTACGCCTTGAACAAAGCGCTGTGCATGTGCTCGTAGCAACCTTTGTCGCGGGCGAATTCCGCAGTTTCCAGGGCCAGGCGGGAGTTGCTCATCCAGGTGAGTTCTCCGAACCTGAGACCATATGGCTCAGATCGCTGGCGACAGATAGTGAGTACATGATCGACATCCCATTGGGAAAACAGATCGGTGACGAGTATGCCTTCGGGGGGCGTCTCAGGATGGAGTTCTCGTGGAATCCATATGTCATCAATATCGAAATCCTCTTTCAGGTGGTCGACAATGCCCTTGCCGACATAACAGAAAGGTCAAACGAAATCGGAAAAAATGCGAATGGTTATGGGCACTGCGCCTCCTCTGTCCAGTTCTGTCGGTGTCGTGTTCGATTAAAATTCTACACGGGTTTGCCAGCATTCAGCAAGGATTTGCCTGCATAACTCATTTCCGATTATTCTCCGTGGAGTTGACCGAAATATATGATGTGCTAATATAGGAGTGTATGCAGGAAGGGTCGTGAACCTGAAAGGGAGACGCCATGCGGATGAAAACTAAAAATGCTCTCGTTGTCTTATTCTTTATTCTAATCGGTTTTGGTGTGATCGTGGCCTTTGATTACACTGATGACTATGTGGGTGATCGGTTCAACAGGGCTTTCACCAGTGGGCAATACGTCAAGGGTGAAGCTTTTTCGCTGGACGCATTTTTGGAATACTATGATTGGGACAGGGTGTGCGTTGCACTTCCCTATTCCTCCCATGAATTTAGAAACAGGTTGGGACTTTCCTACACGCATTCCGCAACTGAGGACTCCGGTTGGAGCCTGGTTTTTATCAGGGGAGATTACGTGGTTGCCGAGATTCCTTTTGAAAAGAGTTTTCTTGAACATCCACTCGATCTTGAAATGCCCTGTTTTGATCGATGGTCAGCCATCGTCATCATTGATGACAATGATGACGCAGTCGGTTCGAACCTGCGGCTGTCATTTGCCGGGCATTGATGGATGGAGGTTTGTTGCAAACGGGATTGCACCCGGTGGCATCAGATTTTCTGTTCCACCTTGGCAAAACAGGGGATGCATGTTGTTTTTCCTCCGAATCGGCGGGTTCTGGATTCCATGACTGTTTCGCCGCACATGTCGCAGACCAGGCTTTCAAGAATTGCCGCAGATCGGGGCGGGCCATCGGTCAGTCGTTGGATCGTGAACACGTCATCCAGAGCCAGTTGCATCAATTGCTTTTTGTGATTTTCCCATATTTGGTCAGCGCGTTCTCTTTCGGCCTTTGTGGCGGTCCCGTTGGTAATTTTGGTTACCAGGGCACCCCTTTCCCCGTCCATGTAGTCGTATGCTTCGGTTCGCAGGAGTGCCCGTAGTCCTGCGCCGGTCTTTCTGTCGTAGAAGGAAAAGGCCATTTTACCGAAATCACGGTGCATGAAGTTGCCTTTGCCATAGGTACACCCTGTCAGGAACTGAATGGCATCCACACCGCACATATCTGTTTCGGACACGGCAACCATTTCAATGTCATCAGGGTGACCAAGTTCGCGTATGGCAAGCTCGGCAGCGCGGATGCCGATGGACAGGCCCGGACAGGAGTGTCCGTGGAAAGCGATGGTCTTTTCTATCAGTTCGGATGATATGCTACAGCTCATTGTTTTTCCTCTGGGTGCTAGGACAGTTCATTTTCAGGCGGCCGGGACGATCAGGGGATGTCCATGCACATGGTGGATATGCACGGGCAGGCCGTAGACTTCCTCGATAACTTCCGATGTGACATCGCAGGCGGGACCTGTGGAATGGATGGTTCCGTCCTTGAGGAACAAGACCTTGTCTGCATAGCGCAGGGCGGTGTTCAGGTCATGCATGGTCATGATGGCACTGATCTTGTGCTCGTCCACCACTCGCCTGAGCAGGGTGAGGATGTCAATCTGGCTTTTGAGATCCAGCGAGCTTGTGGGTTCGTCCAGAAGCATCAGGCGTGGTTCCTGGACCAGTGCGCGGGCAATGGCAACCTTTTGCATTTCTCCGCCGCTCAACTGGTCGATATGCCTGAGAGACAGTTTTTCCATGTGCAGTCGGCGGATGGCTGATTCCACGATTTTCAGATCATGATCGCCTACTTTCCAGCGAATGTGCGGCTTGCGTCCCATGAGTACGGCGTCAAAGACGGTCAACCTTGCGGTTTCGTTTTTCTGGGCCACATATCCGATGCCCAGTGCAATTTCATCAGGGCGCATGGAGAGGACGTCGCGTCCTTCGACCATTACCGCGCCACTTGATGGTTTGTGGATTGCGTTGATGCATTTGAGCAATGTGGTCTTTCCCACACCGTTGGGGCCGAGAATTGCCAACAGTTCTCCGCCTTCCAGTTGAAAGTCGACCTCGGAAAGCACTGGCTGACTGTTGTAGGTGAAATCCACCCCGATCACGTTGAGACTCATTGCTTTTGTCCCCTTATTATGAGGAAGATGAAAACAGGTGCGCCCATGAAGGCCGTGAGTACGGAAACCGGCAGTACATGTGGGGCAAGGATCAACCGTGCTACCGTGTCCGAGACCAGCAGAAGCAGACCTCCTCCCAGAATGGAAGCGAGCAGTAGAAAACGATGATCCGATCCTATGAGTCTGCGGGCCATGTGCGGCACGACCAGTCCCACAAAACCGATGATTCCCAAAAAGGAGATGATCACTGCCGTGAGGAGCGAAGCCAGAAGCATTCCGATCATGCGGACCCTCTCAACTCGCACTCCCAGTCCCTTGGCTGTTTCGTCTCCAGCATCAATGGCGTTGTAGTTCCAGCCATTGGACAGGAAATAGACAGACGTGACCAGCGTGACCACGGAGATGACGCCCAGTTCGGACCACGATGCACGCGCCGTGTCGCCAAAGGTCCAGAAGACCATGGCCGCCAATTGTACGTCATCGGCAAAGAATTGCAGGAACATGGTCCCGGCTGTGAACAGTGCGCCCAAGGCAACTCCGGTCAGAACCATAACCTCGGGTGTGGCTCCGCGCAGACGCGAGATGGCGATGATTACTCCGGCAGCCGTCAGACTGAAGAAAAAGGCCGCGCCTGTGGTAATATACGGATTGGTGATGCTGATCGCATCGATATGGGACGAGGTCATCATGCCCCCGTCCAGAAGCATGACGGAAAGGGCTGCGCCAAAGGCTGCCGCGTGGGATATTCCCAGCGTAAAAGGTGAACCGAGCGGGTTCCGCAGGATGGACTGCATGACTGTACCTGCTACGGCCAGCCCAGCTCCTGCCATGATGGAGGTCAGGGCCTGAGGCAGCCGGATGCTCCAGACAATGGCGTCTATGCGCTTGGATGTGACCATGCCAGCCAGACTCTTGGCAACCGACAAAACGGGGATGTTGGCCGCGCCCATGGAGATTCCTGTCACCAGAGCAACGGCAACCAGCACCGCTGCCGTGATGATGAGCGTGACCTTCCAGCCGATGTATCGCCGATATTCGGCTGGAACCTGTCCGTCGGAGAAGTGCATCTAGTTTACCGGAACCGGTTGATAGGCCAGGCCGCCAAAGATGTCGTTCATGGTCTTGAAGACGGGTTTGCCCACAAGGAAGGAGTAGATGGCGTCTGCCTTGGCTGCCGGGTCCACGTCCTGGAATCTGTCCGGGTACAGGAGCTTTCCGATATAGAAGGCATTGGCCAGAATGGAACCGTAGTTCTTGGAATATCCGTTGTAGGGAAGAAGGCCGTAGACCTTGCCTTCCTTGACTGCTGATAATGTGCGATAGGCTGGGTCTGTTCTCAGTTCGGCCAGCCCGCTTGCCTTGTCGCCAAGTTGCAGGGTGTACAGGTCCAGAAAGAGATAGTCCGGGTTCCACTCGATGATTTTTTCCTTGGAAACATCGGAATGGCGAAGTTCCTTTCCAGAAAGCCCTGTGTCATAGGCAAGATTGTTGGCATGGATGAATTGGAATGGCGGATACGCTGGTTCCGTGGACTGGTAGCCGTGCGGTCCCTTGAAAGCCACGCCGCCGATGAACACGGTGGGACGATCCTTTTCCGGGATGTCCGTTGTTCGCTGCTCAAGTTCTTTGATTTGTGTCTCGAAAAAGGCAATGACCTCTTCTGCACGCTGGCCCTTGCCCAGAACTTCTCCCATGGTACGCATGGATTGGTAGAGTTGGGGTCTGAGTTTTCCAAGATCTCCGTAACTGAGTGCTACCACAGGAATCCCTGTCTTGTCCTGCAATTCCACAGGATTATAGCCCATGCTGAAAGCATAGGTCTTGAAAATGACTTGTGGCTGCGGTTCCAGGGTCAGGATTAATTCAGGATTGTCGTGTCCGCGAAATTCGCCGAAGGTGGGCATTTCCTTGAATTGGGGGTTGGCAAGGGCGTAAGGCCGTGCATCGAATTTACGTGTGCGTGATTCGATGTCGTCAACTGCCACGGCCAGGGGTTCGGCCTGGAGATAGGTCAGAAGCCGCAAACAGCCTGATCCTGAACAAATAACACGATTGACAGCCTGGGGAAATTCGGTTTTGTGGCCTGCTGCATCAGTGACAACAACAGGTCCTGCTTCTGCGGCAAGAGCAAAGGCAAGGACCATGACAACGGCAATAAAAGGATTGAGTTGGCGCATGTGAACCCTTTGGGAGTAATGTTTCAAGAATCAAGCTTGCATGTGACTACGAAACGACTAATGGTAACACTCGTCATGTGGTAGTTTATAGTTTCATGTGCGTCAAGGGGATGGATGAAATCAGACCGTTCAAGGCGGGTATCTGAATGGGAAGAATTAAGGAGTTCAGTGGGTTGTGAATTTATCCGTTTGTCGGTTCAGGCTTTTCCCGACCGCAGCACCGGAATTCTCCTCGTAGGTGCTCGCTACCGCGAAGATCTCACCCATCTGGAGGTTTTTCTCCGTTTAAATAATTACGGGGGTGGATCATTCTTCTCGTGACTCCATTCTTTTCCCTTTGTATAAGGTCGGGAAAGTGCATTTTTTACGTAAGGATATAACTAGGATGCAGGATGAGATTGTTTGAAGACAATAATGAAAACAAAGTGTTCAAGGAACTAAAATGCAATAAGAAGCTGGAAAACAATGCATTCTACAAGTGTACTTTTTCTAATTCTTCTTTTCAAAGCAGTCAGTTTGTCGGGTGTGACTTTGATAATTGTGAATTTATCAATTGCGATTTATCCCTCATTGAAATTCATGGAGCCGTTTTTTCCGATGCCAAATTTATCGATTGTAAACTTTTGGGGATAAACTGGAGCAGTGCTGGCGGTTTTTTCTCAGCATCTTATACAGGATGTTCGCTCAACAATAATGCATTTGCAGATATGAATCTTTCCAAGTTCAAGTTTGAATCATGCAGTCTTGTGGAAGCCTTGTTTAGTAACGCGAAGATGGCTTACGCTGTGTTTGACGATTGTGATCTGGGTGGCTGCCAATTTCATCAAGCAGATTTGAGCTTTGCAAATTTTTCAACTTCACGAAATTACTATATCAACGCAAGCACCAACACGCTTCACAAAACGGTTTTTTCTCTTCCCGAGGCTGTTTCTTTACTTAAGAATCTAGATATAGTGTTAGTATAGAGAGTCTTTGACTGCCATTGGTCAGGTACTGCAATGATCTGGCAGCTTCACCCGTTGTGGATTCATTTATGCGTGCTGTTTTTTTGTTGAGGGAATGAATGCTACGCTTCCAAACTCCATGCAAATGAGGTACTGCCGTTACTGTGCCCTCATGACTTTTCGTTGGGAAATTAGCCGCCTTGTCAGGGGCTTGCAGTGAACACAAGGAAAATCTCAATGGACTACTTTCAGACATTATCTCCGCTTACACAGGCGTTTCTGGCCACACTGTTTACATGGGGCATGACCGCGATGGGTGCTGCCGTTGTGTTTCTGGCCAAGGATATCAGCAAGCGCGTGCTGGACATCATGCTCGGCTTTGCCGGGGGCGTCATGATTGCAGCTAGTTACTGGTCGCTTCTTGCTCCTGCCATCGAGATGAGTGAACATATGGGAGTGTTCCGTTTTGTTCCTGCTGCCGCTGGATTCCTGATGGGTGCGGTCTTTTTGCGGCTGGTGGACATGTTTTTGCCACATCTGCATATCAACGCGCCCCGGTCCGAGGCAGAGGGCGTGGACACGAACTGGAACAGCTCGATTCTGCTGGTGTTGGCCATCACCTTGCACAACATTCCCGAAGGCCTTGCCGTGGGCGTGGCCTTTGGTGCAGTGGCCGCCGGATTTGATTCTGCCACCATGGGCGGGGCCATTGCCCTTGCCATTGGCATCGGCATTCAGAATTTCCCGGAAGGCACAGCTGTTTCCGTTCCATTGCGCAGGCAGGGATTCTCACGCCTCAAGAGTTTCATGTACGGTCAGGCTTCGGGCATTGTCGAACCCATTGCCGCCGTAATAGGGGCCGCGGCGGTTTTTTATGCCAAACCATTGCTGCCATATGCCCTGGCCTTTGCTGCCGGGGCCATGATCTTTGTGGTCGTGGAGGAGGTCATCCCGGAATCTCAGGCCTCGGGTTATGGAGATCAGGCCACCATGGGTTGCATTTTCGGTTTCACGATCATGATGATTCTCGATGTTGCCCTTAGTTGATCCGGCTGGGCGATGTCCCGGACCAGGACATTTTTTCAGAGTGCATTGAAGAGGCGCGATCGAAAGCGCAAGTATTTCAGATTAACGAGTGGAGCAAGATAGATATGGTTGTCAAAAAATGGTTTGTTCTCATTTTCCCCATTCTGATTCTGTTGTTTGCCGTGTCGAGCATGGCCGCATCGTTCCCTGTCACGGTTTCCATTGCGCCGCTCAAGTTTTTTGTTGAGCGGATTGGTGGTGAACGGGTTGATGTCACGGTGATGGTCCCGCCTGGAGCCAGCCCTGCGACCTATGAACCGAAATCGCGCCAGATGGCTGCCTTGACTCGCTCCAAGCTGTTTCTTGCCATAGGGGTTCCGTTTGAGCGGGCCTGGTTGCCGCGCATGCGGGATACAAACCCTGGCATGGACGTGGTCATGGTAAACTCAGGCATCAAGCCGTTGTATATGGCCTCCCATCATCATGAAAAAGTGGGTCATGTGGTCAAGAAGCATGAGGGTATCCCTGATCCACATGTCTGGACATCCCCTGCCTCGGCCCGGATCATGGCACGTGTCATCCTTTCCGCATTGGTTCAGGCCGACCCCAAGGGAAGCAGCAAATATAATGAGAACCATGGCCATTTGCTGGCGGAAATAGATGCGCTGGACAGTGATCTGAGACGGCTTCTTGAAGACAAGCGGGGGACGCGGTTCATGGTGTATCATCCCGCATGGGGCTATTTTGCCCGGGATTACGGTCTGGTTCAAATGCCTGTTGAACTCGAAGGCAAGGAACCCGGTCCGAGGGAGTTGGTGCAAATCATCAAGATGGCAAAAAAGAATGGAATCCGTGTTGTCTTTGCCCAGCCGCAGTTTTCGGAAAAGTCCGCACGAATCGTGGCTGGAGCCATAAAAGGCAAGGTTGTTCTGGCTGATCCCATGGCTGAGGATTGGGCGAATAATTTGCGCCATGTCGGGCGGTCATTTCATGAAGCCCTTCGTTGACATCCTGTGAGACAATCGTTCTCAATGAATTTTAATTCTACCTGAAATCAACGGTTTCCGGGCCATTGCCCATGTTCACCGTTGCCAAAACTTCAGGGGTCTCGCTGACGACTCGTCCTCGTCGGATGACAAAGAGTCGTGTCGGGTGCAGCCTGAGGGCTTCCATCCTTGATGTGGCCTGGAGGATCACCATGTCCGCATTGCAACCGGCTTCCAGGCCGTACCCTTTCAGACCGAGAGTTTGTGATGCATTCACGGTCACTGCATCAAACAGCAAATTTTGCTGATTAACGCCGGTCATGTGCAGGGCATGCGCTCCCATGTGGGCAACTTCCAACATGTCGTGGGTTCCCATGGGATACCACGGGTCCATGATATCGTCGTGTCCCAGGGAAACATTGATGCCATGATCCATGAGTTCGGGAACCCGCATCAGGCCGCGCCGTTTGGGATAGGTGTCGTGTCGGCCCTGGAGGTTCATGTTGACCAGCGGGTTGCACACGCAGTTCATGTTCGCCTCGGCCATGAGGGGGAGGAGCTTGGAAACGTAGTAGTTGTCCATGGAATGCATGCTTGTCAAATGCGATCCGGTAACGCGGCCTTGCAACCCGAGCCGTTGTGTTTCAAAGGTCAGCGTTTCGATATGCCTTGAATGAGGGTCGTCTGATTCGTCACAATGCATGTCCACCATAAGGCCTCGCGCGGCAGCCAATTCGCACAGCATGGCAACGGATTTGCGTCCGTCTTCCATGGTTCGTTCGAAATGAGGGATGCCGCCGACCACATCCACACCCTTGTCCAGTGCTCTGCACATCAGGCTCACGCCATTCTCGCTGCGAAGCAAACCGTCCTGGGGGAAGGCCACCAGTTGGATATCTACCAGGTCTTTCATTTCATCGCGCACCTCAAGAAGTACATCCACGCCCATGAGAGTCGGGTCTGTGGTGTCCACATGGGTACGAATGGCGAGATTCCCCTTGGCAACGGACCAGCGCAGCAGCTTGAGGGCGCGGGCCTTGATTGCTTCGGGTGTCAGGTCCGGCTTGAGTTCACCCCATATTCGGATTCCTTCCAGCAGGGTCCCGGACTGATTGAGTCGCGGCAGCCCCATGGAAAGAGTGGCGTCCATGTGAAAATGGCTGTCCACAAAGGGTGGAGTGACCATGTATCCCTTGGCATCGATTGTCTGCATGGCTTCGGCCTCCAGAGAGGGGGAGACTTCCATAATTCGGCCATCATGGCAGGCAATGTCAACAAGAGGGGAATTGTTTCCGATTGTGGCGTTTTTGATAAGGAGATCAATCATCATGCCATGGTACGGCATGTTGCAGGAGATGGAAAGCTACTCTCGTGAGTATAATCGTGTCGTGTCTGTTTTGTTTTTTCGTAAAGTGCAGACAAAAAGACGCAGACCACGAGGGAGAGGGGGCTGCGTCTTTTTCATTGGTCCGAGGGGCGAAACTGGGGAGAGTACCCCACGGAACCTGTGTTCTGTTGGAAAAATTATTATGTAAGTTGACCTACACCCATTCCTATGAGGATGGACACTCCGACCCAGACAATGGCCTTGCATGCTCCTGCCAGACGGCTTTGGGTCAGGGTTGTTGAGTCTTCTGCCTGAAGCAGATACAACCAATCAAATGTTTTCTTGCCCTTTCGCATAGCCACCTCCTTGCTTGTCTGTGGCATATTGATGAAATCGTTTCAGCAACCGGCCATGTTTGTAGGAACAATGTATTAATAGGCACACACCGAAAAACGGTCCAATAGCAATGCGTGAAGTCTACCATAACAAATACCGATTGCTCTGCCGACTTAATGGTAATAGGTAGGCCCCATGGAACTGTATCAGATAAGATCATTCATGGCCGTGGCTGAAGAGGGCAACCTGACCAAGGCTGCCGTGCGCATTCATGCCAGCCAGCCAGCCGTGAGCGCACATGTGAAGGCGTTGGAGGAAGAGCTCGGCGTGTCCTTGTTCGTGCGTACTTCACGCGGCATGTGCCTGACCGAGGCGGGCAAGGGGCTTTTGCCAAAAGCGGATGTCCTGTTGCATGCTGCCGAGGACATGATGAACCAGGCCAAGTCCTATCGTGAGGAATTGACTGGAGAACTCAAGGTGGGTCTGAATACCGACCCGGAATTTTTGCGTATTACCGACCTCATCGATGCCATGGCAGCGGCCCATCCAAAGCTCAGGCTCAGGCTTATGCAGAATTCGTCCGGCGTCATTCTCAGATACGTTCGTGACCGGCAATTCGATGCCGGATTTTCCTTTTTCGATACTCCGTATGCCGAAGTCTCCGCGATCAAACTCTGCGAAATTCCCGTGCGTATAGTTGCTCCGGCTGCATGGGCTGACAGGGTCAGAGATCGCTCCATTGACCAGTTGGCACGTATGCCGTGGGTCAAACCGGACATGGACTGTCCCTTCATGAAAATCATGGATGGCGTGTTCGAGGATTCAGGAATCCTGATAACCGACTACATCGAGGCTGATTCCGAAGACGTCATTCGCCAGCTGGTTGCATCCGGCAAAGGCCTTTCGCTTCTCAAGCAGAATGATGCAAACGCCATGGTCAGGGAAGGCAGTGCCATAATCTGCGATGCAGGGCCTGTGCTGTCGTTGGGCATCAGCTTCAATTACGCCAAGAGTCGTGAAAATGATCCGCTTGTCCGTGCTCTGCGCGAAGCCATTGCCCAGGTTTGGCAGGATGAGGCGTGTGAGTGTGTGGTTTAGTTCTCGCGTAATGAGAGCAAACAGAAAGGCCCCGACTCGATGAGTCGGGGCCTTTCTGTTTGAAACGTGCGAGTGAACCTAGTCCACTTTTTTGTATGCCTTGGGAGCCGCGCCGCAGATGGGGCATTTGTCCACAGGTTGACCGTCCTGAGTGTGGCCGCATACCGAGCAGATGTAGAATTCTGCATTCGCAAAAGTATCACCACTATCCTGAAGAGCAGTGGTATACAGTTTCGCGTGAATTTTTTCGGCTTCATTGGCGAATCCGAAGTAGCGCAATACAGCGTTTTCACCCTCGGCCTTGGCGTCGTCCATCATTGCCGGGTACATGGAATTGAATTCAAAGGTCTCACCCTCGATGGCAGCCTTGAGATTCTCCTCGGTGGAACCAATGCCCTTCATCAGACGCAGGTGGGCATGGGCGTGGATGGTCTCGGCAGCGGCAGCAGCGCGAAACAGCTTGGCAACTCCTGGTTTTCCTTCGCTTTCGGCTTTTTCGGCAAAGGCAAGATATTTGCGATTGGCCTGGGATTCACCGGCAAAGGCCTCTTTCAGATTTTCTAAAGTCTTGCTCATGTGTATCTCCTTGAAATTGGATTTTAAATAACCGTGGCCTTTTGTAACGAAGTATTGGGATGTGTTCAAGAAAAAAGTGATAATAATTACTAAATAGCAGGCAATATGATTGGACTTCACGCGCAAATACAAGAGCCGCCTTTGTCTGGGTGGAAAGGATGGAAATCCCAGACAAAGACGGCTCTAACCCGCTATATAAGGGGAGCTTGGCTCCCGGAAATTTATGCGCTTCTGGTAAAAAGCGTGAGCGCAAACGCGGCCACGGCGGCGGCAGCGGTTGCACTGTAGCGTCTGACGTTTATCTTGCGGGGCCGGGCGCGTTCGGGACGGGTTGCCTTTTCGCGAAGTGCCATCATGATCAGTCTGCAATCAGAATCCATACTCATTTGATTTCTCCTTTCCTATGTCGTCTTGTGGACGTTTCTCCATACATGCACATCTACGGAAGTTGTTGTAACCAATCCAATTGTTTTGTTTGATGCAGTTGTTCGGAAAAATTGATTGCACCTAAAACCCTGAGCGTTTAGACAAGGAGGTATGGAACTCTATCAGCTCAAGACATTTGTGGTTGTTGCCGAAGAAGGTCATCTGACCCATGCCGCGGAACGTTTGCATGCCAGCCAACCCACGGTGAGTGCGCATATCAAGGCTCTCGAAGGGGAGCTTGAGACCAAGCTGTTCATCCGCACGCCCAAGGGAATGCAGTTGACAGAAGCTGGTTGCCGCCTTGAACGCAAGGCCCGAGACGTGCTCAGGGCAGCCAGTGACCTGAAGCTTGAGGCCCGAAGCATGGGAGACGAGTTGGTCGGTGACGTTTCTGTCGGGTTGAATACCGATGCGGAATATCTGCGTATTGTTCCACTTCTCACGTCCCTTGGCGAGGATCATCCCAAGATTACGATGCAAATTCAGCAAAGTGCCAGCGCGCCTGTTCAGGGGCTTATTCGTGAAGGCAAGCTCGATTGCGGATTCATCTTTGGGCCCCCGCGTCGGTCCGATATCGTTGCCATCCGTTTGGAAACCACCCAGTTTTTCGTGGCCGTACCCGATGTCTGGAAAAAACATATAGACGGAGGTCTGGCAGCCTTGGCCGAACTTCCGTGGATAATGGACCCCAGCGACAACCCTCTTCAATTGCTGGTCAATCCGTTTTTTTCATCCCGAGGTCTCAAACCTTCCGGCCAACTTGAGGTTGATGGGGACGAAGTCATCCGTGTGCTTGTGGCAGCAGGAAAAGGCGTATCATTTCTCCGCGAGAACGAACTCAAGGCCGCCAACAGAATAGGAAAGGTTCACGCTGTTCCCTTTGACGAGCTTGCAATCGATCTCAATTTTGTGTGTATGCAACGCCGCGATCAGGACCCGGTCATGCGGGCGGTCATTGATCACGTCCGCAGGGTATGGGAATTGGAATAGCAGCGTCTGGTCCGTACGCTGTCCAACCTCGCCCTTGATAATTTCCCTTTTTTTTCTTACACCGTGACCATTCCGTAAACATCAAAGAGGCACTCATGAAAATATTGGTCATAGGCTCTGGCGGACGTGAACATGCATTGTGCTGGAAGCTCGCCCAGAACCCCAAGGTTGAAAGAATTCTGTGCGCACCGGGCAACGGTGGTACAGCCCAGATCGGCGAGAACATTGCAATCAAGGATGACGACATTCCCGCGCTGGTCGCTCTGTCCAAGGAAAAGCAAGTCGATCTGGTTGTGGTCGGACCCGAGATGCCTCTGGTTCTCGGTCTGGAAAACGCGCTGAGACAGGAAGGCATTCCCTGTTTTGGCCCCAGTGCCTATCCCGCAAATCTCGAAGGTTCCAAGGCTTTTTCCAAGAATGTCATGGCTGACGCCGGAGTGCCGACTGCGCCCTTCCGTGTCTTTGACGAATTTGATCAGGCTGTGGCCTTTATCAAGGAAAAAGGCGCGCCAATCGTGGTCAAAGCCGATGGGCTGGCCGCAGGCAAGGGCGTTGTTGTGGCCTCCACCGAAGAGGAAGCCATTGAAGCCGTTGAAGACATGATGGTCAGGCAATCCTTTGGCGCAGCAGGAGAACGTGTGGTCATCGAGGAAGTCCTCAAGGGTGAGGAAGCCTCGTTTTTGGCTTTCTGCGATGGCATTAACTACGCGCTGCTTCCGTCTAGCCAGGACCACAAGGCCATTTACGAAGGTGATACCGGTCCCAACACAGGCGGCATGGGTGCCTATTCCCCGGCCCCGGTTCTTCCAAAGGAAAAATACGTCGAGACTGCGGAATTGTGCATCAAGCCGATTCTCAGGCATCTGGCGGCCAAGGGCGAGCCCTTCAAAGGGGTGCTTTATGCCGGTCTGATGTACACGGAAGATGGGCCGTCAGTCCTTGAATACAACGTTCGGTTCGGTGATCCGGAATGCCAGCCATTGCTTATGCGCCTGGAGACTGATCTGCTCACGATCATGTTTGCCTGTATTGACGGCAAGCTCAATCAGATCGAGGTCAAATCCTCCACGCAGACCGCCTGCGGCGTGGTCATGGCTGCCGAGGGGTATCCGGGTGCCTATCCCAAGGGCATGGAGATAATAGGGCTGGAAGAAGCCGATGCCATGGAGGGAGTCAAGACTTTTCAGGCCGGAACCAAGCTCGTGGATGGCAAGGTCATTACAACTGGCGGGCGAGTGCTCTGCGTGACGGCTCTGGGTGACGATCTGGCCGAAGCACAGAGGAAGGCATATGAAGCCGTGGCAAAAATTCACTTTGATAAAAGTTATTATCGACGCGACATTGCAGACAAGGGACTGAAACGGTTGAAATAGATTGAGCGAAGGGTTGAGGGGAAGAGAATAGGGCACTGTGCGTTCACGTTGGTAGGTCGTTAGGAGAGAAATATGCCTAAGGTTGCTATTTTCATGGGTTCCATTTCCGACGAGGAAACGATGCGACCCTGTTCCGATTTGTTAAAGGAATTGGGCGTTGATCATGAATTCACGATATCGTCAGCCCATCGTACTCCCGAGCGCACGTCCAGGCTTGTGGCCGAATATGAAGCAGACGGTTGTCAGGTCTTCATCTGTGCTGCCGGTCTAGCCGCTCATCTGGCCGGAGCAGTAGCCGCCAAGACTACCAAACCGGTGTTGGGTGTGCCGTTGACGGCGTCTTCCCTGGGGGGACTTGATGCCATGCTCGCCACAGTGCAGATGCCTCCGGGATTCCCGGTGGGGACTTTTGCGCTCGACAAGGTCGGGGCCAAGAATGCCGCCTGGTTTGCTGCTCAGATTCTTGCTTTGCATGATGTTGCGCTGGCAGCGAAGATTGTGGATGCTCGTGAAGGTTTCAAGGCAGCGGTCGAGAAGGCAGCGGCAAGTTTGTAGCTGGCGTTGGTTTATTTTCGGATTGATTGAAAGCTCCTGCTTTGGCGCAAGGCGTTTTCCGTATATGTTGATAAAATGGCCCCGGGTTAGTCGGGGTCATTTTTATTGCTCAACTTGCTTTAAGAATTTGGGTACGTACAACTAGTCAATTTTTACAGGTAGAAGCCAAAAGAATCAGCCAACCAATTGCATTGCCTGCGCATAAAGTATATAGAATGTCATCAGGAAGACGTCTTGGCGGTTATCACCTTAGTAAGGCGAGCCAGTGATAACTGATGGCTTTGAAGTATGGACCCTGCCAATAGATGTCTGGACAACGAGGTAATGCGGGAAGGTTCAAAGTGGATTGGGATAATGATGAACTAGAAGAAGTTTCAACGCTACAAAGTTTCGTTGGAAGCCAAAAAGGGCCTGGGCTATTTGGAATTGTTGCCAGGTTCCACCCGTACGACGACAAATACGCCCTATGTGAACAAATTTGCGAAGATGGGATAGCTGTATGGGTTGTAAATATCCTTCTCTTGCGGGGTGCTATACAGGAAGGCTCGTTAATCAATTTCAATGACGCTGGTACTCATACGGATACTGATGGAATGGCAAGAAATTATGGCGTGGCAGTAGCTGACGCTTCTAGCTGGGAAGCCGGGGGCTACAAGATAATTGATGTCTTCAACGAAAAATACCAAAAATTGATAACACTGGAGAATATGTCTAGATGGAAAAGGTTTTTCAAGAAACTATTTGAATAATTACAGGTTTTTGCATTCAGTTTTTATTAGTCCTTTTTCAAGCAATTACCATCCCAGTTGTCATTCTAAACACTTTGGGTGGTCTTGTTGCCATCATTTGGCTTATGGTTTTGGGTGAATGGGGGACGCTTGGATATGGCCTCCTTTACGTAGCGGGTTCTACTTTTCTCATAGGTTTCGCTTTGATGCCTGGAATGCTTCTAGCTGTTCCGGCCTTATGGGCACTTGAAAAAGGGAAGAAAATGCTTGGGATAATTTTTGGCCTTATCCCAACAACGTATACATATGCTCTCATGATCGCATGGGCCGCTTTTTCTTTTGTCACTTTCATGAAGAGAGCTGACAATGAGTCCTACATCCCCGTGCTCCTTTTATCTTATATGGTCGCAGCAGGACCATGGGCTTACATGGCTTCAAAAGAAGATAACCCGTACTCAGGCATTTCAAGTGTATTTTGTAGTTTCTCTTATATTTTGGTAATGATAGCTGTATATTTCTTTAGGCCAACCGCCATCGAGCTGATTGAGCTGTTCTCGGCGCCATTAATATTTGCATTATTCTTCACCACCTACTTGTCATATAGAGTGGATAAAGAAGAAGAGGAACTCTACGGGCCATAAACGCCACTGATGGATAGGTCGCTTTCTCCAACGATAGCAACCGGGGAAAATATTTTACCCATAATCACAACCCCCTATTCTTTATAAAGAATAGGGGGTTGTGATCTTCTTTTAGCGTTTTCCTCAACATTTATGGAAAACGTCTTGGCTTTGGCGGGGGCTTTCTTTTTTGATGGGAAGAGGAATGTGAAAGGGGATGCAGCCTGCGGCAGCGATGGAGAATGTAAGATATTTAAAGAGAGCCCTCCCGGCGGGCGTCTTTTTTGGCTGAGCCGCCCCAAAAAAGAAGCAAAAAAGTGCGGCTTTGCGCTGTGATCCTGTCCGCGATGGCTAAGAGCCGCTAACACGCTCCGCTGCCCTCCAAGATATCCGGTACCCGGACGCTTTCCGGCCTACACTTCACGTGTCAACCGGCTCTAAGCCCCTGCTCTCATTGGTCGTCGTTGCGAGAAAGACTGGATAGAGTGTGATTGGGATAGATATGAAGACATTGGAAACGCTTGTTTTTTCAAGCTTTTTGGATTTCAAAATTCCAACACCAATTCGTACCCACCCAGCGTTAAGCCTCCAAAGGCCTAGAAGCTGACAACGCGGAAGAGGCGGCTTTATGACCGAGATCAGAAGAGCATTGTTAAAGGGCGATGGTACGAAAAAGTGCAGCCTAGACTTTTCATGGCATGGAGCCGACCCGCTTTGATCAGATTCTCAGCCATGGAAGGCAGCGGCCAAGCTAGCGCAAGGCCCTTTTTTTCGTCCCTTTTTTTGGGCCAACAAAAAAACGGACCCCGCCGGGAGGGTTGCCTTTAGGCATCTTCTCTTTCATCTTTATTCTTCATTTCAGAATATAAAATAAAAACAAAATGGGATGCAGCCTTCCGGCAGCGATGGAGAATGTAAGGTATTTAAAGAGAGCCCTCCCGGCGGGCGTCTTTTTTGGCTGAGCCGCCCCAAAAAAGAAGCAAAAAAGTGCGGCTTTGCGCTGTGATCCTGTCCGCGATGGCTAAGAGCCGCTAACACGCTCCGCTGCCCTCCAAGATATCCGGTACCCGGACGCTTTTCGGGCTACACTCCGCGTGTCAACCGGCTCTAAGCCCCTGCTCTCATTGGTCGTCGTTGTAAGAAATACTGAATATGGTGCGATCGAGATAGATTTGAAGATATTGGGAAAAAGTCTGTTTTTTCATCCTTTTGGATTTCGAAATACCGATACCAATTCGTACCCCCAGCGTTAAGCCTCCAAAGGCCTAGAAGCTGACAACGCGGAAGAGGCGGCTTTATGACCGAGATCAGAAGAGCATTGTTAAAGGGCGATGGTACGAAAAAGTGCAGCCTAGACTTTTCATGGCATGGAGCCGACCCGCTTTGATCAGATTCTCAGCCATGGAAGGCAGCGACCAAGCTACTAAAAGGCCCTTTTTTTCGTCCCTTTTTTTGGGCCAACAAAAAAACGGACCCCACCGGGAGGGTTGCCTTTAGGCATCTTTTCCTAACTCTTCATTCTCCACAAAAGCTTGCCTTCCCTTTTGACCTGTCAGGCCAAAGAGCAGCGACTCCCTTACCCCGCCACCACCTTGTTTCGACCGGTTTCCTTTGCCTCATAGAGGGCTTCATCGGCGCGTTTGACCAGTTCTTCGCTGGATTCTCCGATGTCGTGGATGGCCACACCGAAGCTGGTGGTGATTTGTTTGGGGACGTTGGTAAAGGAGAACTCGGCTACGGATTTTCTGAGTCGTTCAGCTACGCGTTTGGAGCGTTTCATGTCTGATTTGATAGACAAAATCATGAATTCTTCGCCGCCCCAACGGGCCAGAGTATCGTTTTCGCGGACATTATCGCGTACCAATTGGGATATCTCGCGTAGGACGGAATCGCCTACATCGTGTCCGTAGGTGTCGTTGACAGCCTTGAAATGGTCTATGTCGAACATGATCAGCGAAAATGGCTGGCCAGAAACCACGGCCAGACCGAGCATTCGCAGGAAACTGCGTCGGTTGAGAGCCTTGGTGAGCGGGTCGGTCGAGGCCTCGTCTTCCAGATGCGTCAGTTCATCTTCCAGTCCGCTGACGTCCTGCAACGTGAAGAGCCTGAGCTCGGAGCCGGGAAATTGGTTGAAGGTCACGGCAAATGCGTTGGCCTTGGCGTCCGGGTGTCTGGGGTTTTCTATGTGCAGGACGTGATCCCGGTCCAGTGGGTCATTGATAATGGCCTTGATCCACTCGTTGGGCTGTCCGGTGTATTTCTCTTCGTTGAGTTGCACGATGAAATCCTCCAGTCCCAGGTCCACTTTGGACATGGCTTCAAAATCCTCGTAACCGAGAAATTCTGCCATGCGGCGGTTCATGTATGTCACGTTCAGGTCGTCCACGAGTATGGCCGGGCCGGGGAAGAAATTGAGCAGTTGCCGGAGTGAGTAGTCGGCTTGGGCCATGCGTCTGGCAAGGGCTATATCGCGGGCGCATTTCATGACCGCTTCCCTGAGCTTGGTGCTGTCGGCAGGCAGTCGGATGAATGAGTCAACGCCCAGTTCGACAGCTTGTACCAGAGCTTTTGGGCTGTATGGACCAAAGGCAACAACCACTTTTATTTTGGGCTGTTCCAGGCGGGCCTTTCTGATGAGTTCCAGCCCGTTCAGCTTGTTGAGGGCTGTGTCCGTTACCAGAATGTCAGGCGTGAAATCGCTGACCATCTCCAGTCCTTCGCGCCCGTCACGGGCTGAATGGACAACAGCGTTCCCCTTGGCGAGCACCTTGACCATGCGTTCGCGTTCGTAATCCTCCTGTTGGACAACGAGGATGGTGAGTTGTTTCTTTTTTCGTTTCACGAATACCGTCCAGGCTTTTTGAATTGTCCGGGAAAGTTGGTCTCTGACCGCCTGCTGTGCATCCGTGATGATGTGGCTGACGTCAGGATGGCTGTGTCATTGCACCATATCCCAAGAAAATATTGATGCCAAGTATTACAAATACTTGTTCTCTCTGATTGTTCAAGGGGTGAGGAGAAGGCCGTTTTTATCCGTAAACCGGTCGCCCGTGAAGCATCTTTTCGGAATCAGGCCGTGAACCCCTTTGGCGTAATCGACCAGTTGGGTAATGTTGAAATCCACGGCCTGGCTGCAAAAGGCATAGGCTTCCGATCTGGGCATGCCATAATAGAGATGGAGAAAGTCGATGCTTTTGCGGACCGCCATTTTTGTGGCTTGTTCCAGGTTGGTATGAAAGCCCATGATTACCCAGTTGTCCGGCGTGGAAGCCATGGGCCAATTGACAATGCTGCCAAGGTCCTTGCGAACGGAGAGGCGCAGGGAAAGGCATTTGAACGCTCCTTCCAGGGCATTGAGGTTGACCTCTCCGTTTCCCTGGGCAAGGTGGCTGTCGCCTGTTTTCAGGCCTGCGCCCGGTGTATGGACAGGAAGATAAAGAACCGTGCCTGTCACAAGCTCTTTGTTGTCCATGTTGCCGCCGTGCTTGCCCGGAGGGATGTTGCTCCACCGACCCTGTTCTCCCAGTTCGACTCCGATGGATCCGGGGAACGGCCTGGCCTTGATGGTTACGCCGTCCATGAATTCATAGGTGCCGGATTTCTGGTCGAGCGTGTACCAGCGCATGGAGCCATCAGGGAAATCCTCCGGGAGAAAACCAAGATTCAGGAAGGCCGTTCGGGGATTGAGGTTGAATCCGTAAGGGTAAGGCTCGATATGAAGAATCTCGATTTCCAGCACATCGCCGGGTTCAGCCCCTTCCACATGGACAGGGCCTGTGAGTCGGTGATGTCCCGCGCCTTTGCGCAGTTTCTCGGTGCCGGTTTCGGCATCGGCAAACGTATGCACATTGGGGTTTTCGGCTATTACTTTTTTGAAGGAATCGGTCCATTCATCCAGATTGGTTTCCGGTTTCATCCCCAAGTGGATGCCGGTTTCGATTTCAACGATGTCGCCGGACTTGACGTGGAGCACGGCCTTGCATGAGTTGTCCCAGAACCCGTCCGTTGATGTCTGGTCATTGCATTTGAGCACATGTACCGTGTCATTGGGACCGTATGGTTTTTTCATGTCGGTGGGAGCCTTTTTTTCTTCTGCTTTTTTTTAGGGAAGTACTGATTAATTCAATTTTCAGGAAGTGCTGTAGAACTATTCTCTGGCAAGGCGCAAAAAAACATCAAGGCCGACGCGTACTTCCTGTACGCTAGGATTTGAGGTTTTTAAAGCAACGAAGCCAGCGGACAATTATGCAGTGCTTCCCTAGCAGTCCTATTGTGGCTGATTTTCCTGACAGTTGTATAGCTCGCAGAGGATTTGTGCACTCTTGCGTGCCCCGTCCAGATCAATGCCGTGCGGTTCGACGTGTCGGGTGAGGGTGTCAGCCATCAGTCGGGCAAATATGGTCGGTTCAAGGTCGTTTTCCCCAAGTACCTTGAGCGCACCCTTTGTCTCGATGCGTTCGGCGCGCATACGTTGTTCCCGGTTTTGGTCGAAAGGCAGTGCCAGTCCGTATGTTCCGGCAGCGAGCAGGTTCATGGTGGTGTTGTATCCGGCCATGCTCACAGACAGACTCGCGGCATCCAGATAGGCGGGGAATTGGCTGGTGAAACGTTGTACGCTGATACCTGGATGATTTACGGCCAATTCTGCCAGGCGGATGAATTCGTGGTCCGAAGCGTATGGCCCGGTGAATACCGTCAGCCTGTGCGGGGTGGTCTCTGCCAGTATGACAGAAGCCCGGATCGTGGCCTCAAGCATTTCCTGTCCGATATTGCCGCCGCCTGCGCTGGCAACTATCAGTGGCATGCCGGACAACTTGAGTTCTTTGGCAAGGATTGCACCTGCGTTCCGAGTCGGCTTTGGCGTGACATAGCCCGTGTAATGGATGGGAATGGTGATGTCTTTTGCCGCAGTAAATGTTTCATCCAGGCGGACCAGCTCGGGATCGGCATGAACGAGGAGTGCATCGAACAACGAGTTGAGTTGCGAGAGTACTCGTTTTTCGTATGAGGCCTGATCTTTCTTTTCCACAAGGATATCGCGCAGGCTGCACACTGATTTGCAGCTTCCATAGGTGCCGGCCTTGACGTTTTCGAGGATGGGCAGCAGTTCAAAGCCGAATTTTTTGCGTCCGAACGGAAAGAGTTCCACCAGAAAGATATCGGGCTGAATCTCGGCCATCAATTCCTTGAACCGGGTCAGGCGACGGATGAGAACTTCGTCCACGTCCGTACCGTCTTCCACCGGGATGAATCGGGAAAAATCAGCATCCATCATCAGGCCGGGCAGTTGGATTCGGCAAACATTGTCGGGAAGTTCGAGGTCAGCTTCGGCTCCGCCGGTAACCAGAGTTACTTCATGGGGCGCGAGTGCCTTGGCTATCTCCAGGCTGCGATGGATGTGACCTACGCCGAGTACATGCTGACAATACTGAACGATTTTCATCACAGCTCCATGTTGAGTTCGCCTATGGCCAGTTCGTTGTCCATGCATTCTATGCGATGCAGGCAGTAGGGCTTGATCGGCAGCGGATCGCCAGGCAGGAAATCAAGGCCGGACAGCACATAGGCGAGGCTCTTGATGACTCCGTTGTGCGTGATGACCAGCACGGACTTGTCCGGGTGGCTGTCGTTGAAATCCATTAAGGCGTCACAGGCTCGCATGAGTACTTCGTTGCGACTTTCTCCGCCGGGCGGACGAAAATCAAGGCCGAGTTTTTCCTGCTGGAGCACCTGCTTGCGGAGTTTCTTGAGGTCTGTTTTGGTCAGCTCTGTCCATTCGCCCCAATCCTGTTCTGCAAGTCGCTGGTCTTCATGCATGGGCAGTCCCAGCGTTTCGTTGATGATTTCGGCGGTTTCGCGCGACCGTTCAAGGCCGCTGGTCAGGATGCAGTCGAAATTTTGACCGGACAGGGCTTTTGCCCATTCCCGGGCCATGTCGCGGCCTTCATTGCACAAGCTGATGTCGGTCTTGCCCTGAATTCGTGATTCACGGTTCCATTCGGTCAGGCCATGTCTCATGCAGAAAAATGTTGTCATTGTGCCGATCTCCGCTGATTTACGACTGATTTCATTATTCGTTCCATTTCTTTGTAATTGGTGTTCGCATTGTGGTTTTGCTCGGCGTAATCCATGGCCTGTTTGCCAAGCTGTTTTCTGAATTCGACATCACTGACGAGTCGGTCCACGCCTTCGGTAAATTCGGTTCTGGTTGCGGATGTGACAATGCCGGAATGACCATGATCAATGACATATGGCGCGCCCTCGTCATCGGTGGCCACTACGGGCAGACCGCATTGCTGGGCCTCCAGATAGACCATGCCAACGCTTTCTTCCAGGCCGGGAAAGGCGAATATGTCCCCTGCACTGAATATGGTGTTCAGCTTGTCCCTGTCCACCATGCCCAGAAAACGGACTCGGTCCTTGAGCAGAGGATAGGCCAATGCTTCCATTTCGCCACGCCGTGGTCCGTCCCCGGCAATCACCAGGGTCAGGTTTCGTCCCTTGGCAACAAGGTCGGCACAGGTCTTGATGACCCAGTGCAACCCCTGCGCCTTGACGCCAGGTCTCATCATGGCTGCGGTGATGACCACTGGCGTGTCAGTCACGTGCCACTCGGCACGAAGCTGTGCTCTGGCGGGCTCGTTGCGCTTGAACATGTCGTCAGGCAAGCCGGGTTTTACATAGGAATATCGGCTTTCCGGCAGGAGTTTGGCGCAACAGTCCAGGTCGTTTACGCGGTTGCAGAAAATATGGTCTGTCTTGAGCATGGCCCGTCTGTTGAGTGCGAAACCAGGCCACGTGGAAATTCGTTTGCCCCGTTCCTCGGCATAGGAGGCCTGGAAGATGAAATATGGCATTTTGAGCCATTGTGTTGCCAGAGGTCCGAATACATCCGGTACCTTGTAGTAGCTGCCGTAGGTCAGCCAGCAGTCCGCATCCCTGGCTTGTCTGACCATTCGCTTCAGGGCCAGTCCTGCGCCAACCCATGTTCCGGGCTTCCGGTAAATGGTTCTGGCGGAGAAATATTCCACGGGCTGCACATCATGCCCAAAACCCCGCAGCGTTTCGTACAGGTCGCGGGCAATGGTCACGTCACCGGAGATGCTCGGGTGATTGACTGGTTTGAACGGTGTGCAAAAGGCTATCTTCACAGGCGGTCCGGTTTTGAATTAACGTGCCGATTTCGGACAAGTACACCAAACCTTGCTCAGCTCCAAGGGATTTGCCTGTCCCGGCAACGCAAAATGTCAGATGTCGCGTTCATGGAACGGAATTCAGCTCTATCCGATTGAGAATTGAGGTGTTCTTGTCTATTTATAAAAACAAATGAAAACATGCTGTTATAACATGAAAAGTATAACAGTCCCGAGCCGGGCGTGTCGGAAAAGGAGTGATGAAGCCTGACAGTGATCAGCTCTTGTCTTTGGCCTTGAGTTGACCACATGCGGCTTCGATGTCCGCGCCCATGGATCGGCGGATGGTGGCGGTGAGGCCGTGATCCCAGAGGCGTTGCTCAAAGGCTTCCACCTTGGCGCGGTCGGGCGTGTCGTAAGGCATGCCTTCGACTGCGTTGTAGGCGATGAGGTTGATCTTGCCTTTTCTGCGGTCAACGAGGCGTGCGAGCTGGTCGGCCTGCTCCAGGGAGTCGTTGACGTCTTTCAGGAGCAGGTATTCGAAAGTGACGCGTTCGCGTTGGCGCATTGGGTATGTTTTGATGGCGGCCATGAGGTCGTTTAGATGAACCTTGGCGGCCTTGGGCATTATTTTGGCGCGCAGTTCCTGGGTGGGGGCGTGTAGTGATATGGCGGGCAGGGCAACCTCAAGGTCGCCGAGGATCTTGAGTTTGTCCGGGAAGCCGACCGTGGACACCACGGAACGTCTCCAGGAGAGAGCCAGCCCTCGTTCGCAGGGCAGGTCGTGAAGAACCTTGAGCAGGTTGTCGAGGTTGAGCAGCGGTTCGCCCATGCCCATGAATACGAGGTTCTTGAGCGGATTCATGCCGTGGTCTTCGAGATATTGGCGGCCCACCAGTATCTGGCCCATGATTTCGCCATAGGTCAGGTTGCGTTCGAATCCGAGCAGCCCTGTGTTGCAGAAGGTGCAGCCCATGGCGCAGCCTACCTGGGTGGACAGACATTGGGAATAGCGGTCGCGCATGGGGATGAGCACGGTCTCGACGAGCTTGCCGTCCTTGAGCTTGAGCAGAAATTTGATGGTGCCATCTTTGCTCTTTCTGATCTGGGCGATCTCCGGCCATGAGATGATCGCCATCTCAGCCAGCTTCTCGCGCAGGGGCTTGGACAGATTGGTCATGCCCTCGATGGAGCGCACGCGCTTCTGCCAAAGCCATTGCCACACCTGCTCGGCACGGAAGCGCGGCAATTTCAAGTCCTCGACAACAAAGGATTCGAGGTCGTTTTTTGTCAGATCAATAAGATTTTGCATAGCGAGTACCTTGTACGGCATGAGCCGGGCATGTCAAGGCCGGAACACCGGACTGTCAGGGTGCATTAAAAACGGGCCGCACGTGGATTTCGTGCGGCCCGCATTTCTTTGAGTTGGTTTGAAGCCTGTTCGAGCTTTCTAGGGAAGTACTGATTAATTCAATTTTGAGGAAGTGCTGTAGAATTGTTCGCTGGCAAGGCGCAAGAAAACATCAAGGCCGACGCGTACTTTCTGTACGCTAGGATTTGATGTTTTTAAAGCAACGAAGCCAGCGGACAATTATGCAGTGCTTTCCTAGAAGACGTTGAGACCTTTCAGGAGCACGGTCAGTACGAGGAGCGGGGTTACCCATTTCACAATGAAGGCATAGGCCGAGATGATCATGGTGTTGTTGAGGGTTCCGTTGTTGCTGAGGCTTTCCTGCATGCGTTCCTTGCCCCATTTCCATCCGGCAAAGATGCAGATGAAGAAACCACCGATGGGCATGAGCAGGTTGGAGGACAGGTAGTCGTAGAAGTCGAAAAAGTTCAGGCCGAACAGGGTCACGTCGCTCATGGTGCTGAATGAGAGCGTGGCGGGAATGCCGAATCCTCCGAGAAGCAGGGCCGTGACAATGGTTGATTTTGCACGGGACCAGCCAAGGCCACCTTCAATCATGAATGCAACCGGAACCTCGAAAAGGGAGAGCATGGCACCGATGGTTGCGATTGCCGTCAATACGAAAAACGCCGTCATGAATATCTGGCCAAAAGGCATGGAACTGAACACGGCAGGGATGGTCATGAAGAGCAGTCCTGGCCCGGCAGCAGGTTCGAATCCGTAGTTGAAGACCGCAGGGAAGATGGCGATACCGGCCAGTAGGGAGATGGTCAGGTCAGCCAGCATGACGCGGGTCGCCGTGAGAGGCATGTTTGCGTCCGAGCGGAAGTAGCTGCCGTAGGTCATCATGGTTCCCATGCCGATAGAGAGCTTGAAGAATGCCAGCCCCATGGCCATGAGTACGACTTCGCCTGTGACTTTGGAGAAATCCGGGTTGAACAGGAACGCGAGACCGTCCATGGCCTTGGGCAGGGTCAGGGAACGGATGCAGACGATGACCAGCATGACCAGCAGGATGGGCATGAGCGTCTTGGTTGTTTTTTCGATGCCCTTGGACACGCCGCCGAGGATGATGACGCTGACCAGGGCCAGTACGCCCCACTGCCACGCAATGGCTGTTATCGGCGATGAGACCGTGGCATTGAAAGCGGCTTTTGCCACTGCCGGGTCCGTGGACGAAAGGGAACCGGACAGGGCTTGGAATATATAGCTGAAGATCCATCCGACGACATCGGCGTAGAATGACATGATGGCAAATGCCGCCAGCACGCCGCAGACACCGACCAGCATCCACAGGGAGTTGTTCGGAGCCACTTTTTTCCATGTGGTGATTGCATTGGCGCGGGCATGGCGTCCCATCATGATTTCCGAGATCATGACAGGCAGGCCGACTACTATCGTAGCAGCCAGATAGATGAACAGGAATGCGGCACCGCCGTTTTCTCCTGCCATGTATGGAAATTTCCAGATGTTTCCGAGGCCGACAGCCGATCCCAGAGTGGCCGTCAGAACGCCTAGCTTGGTTGCGAATCCATCGCGGTTTGCGTGAACAGACATATCATATCAATCCTTTAGGGTGTTTTTTGTTGCCAAGGGGCGTCAGATCGATATCGTGCAATTCGGAAATTGGCAATGAGTATTCAGGAAGCACTGCATAATTGTCCGCTGGCTTTGTTGCTTTAAAAACATCAAATCCTAGCGTACAGGAAGTATGCGTCGGCCTTGATGTTTTCTTGCGCCTTGCCAGCGAATAATTCTACAGCACTTCCTGAAAATTGAATTAATCAGTACTTTCTTAACTGATCGAATTCCGTTCGTGTCCCAAGGAAGTGGATGCGGCAACGAAGTTCCGGCATCATTACTTGCGGTCTTGTTGATGGCTGCATTGATTTGAAATGATTACGGGAAGAGCCGGATGTGTGGCTCTTCCCGTAATGTACCCGTCAGGAGCAAAATCAAAATGTTCTGATTATACGTGCAAGATGTCCTTGCGTGTCACGAGCCTTTACTTGGTGATTGTCAGCAACACATCAGGTCCGCCAACGTTTCTATGAGTGAAGCAGCCTCCCAGAATGCCGGGGGTAAAACCTTTTTTGGTCCGAGTGAAATGGGCATCACAAATCATTTTGCCACTGGGAGACATGAACTGAAGATACCAATCCTCATCCAGTTCTAGAGGTTGCTGCAAGTAGACTTCAAAGAAATCTTCACCGCCGTCTGCCGCAAGTGTCGTGGAGGGCTGCGCGCTTGACCCGGTAGGAATAGTCACTTTCAGCTTGACTGTTCGCACATTCTTTGTCGGGTTGAAGAGGTACAACGTCCCATCTTCACTAAAAGCAGCCGTTGCAAACAGAGTTATAAGTAACATTGTCATTAAAAATACTGCGGTTCTCATTACCTTCTCCTCAATATACATGTTTCTTTTCCGTCCACGATTTTTATAATGCCTTTGCATGTTTCGTCACGTGGACTCCCCTTTATACTGTTAATTATCTTAACATTATAGAGAGAGAACCAATGTGATCTCGTGTCCTTATTTAGTATGATGCCTGGGAAATACGAATAGTTTCAAAAAAAATCGCTTTGGTTACAAAGTATTGTTGATAGAATAAAAAACGTGGTGACCATCTGATGAAAGTATACTCAATCATCAAAAAGGAATTCAGCCATGTTCACGAGCTTTATCTGCCTCGTTTCCAGACTGCAATGGCTTGATTGTTTTTGGGTTTATTTTTTGCGTAACCAATATGTGGAAGAGAGATTCAGCACTGCAATTGTGATCACGACCAAAGATCCAATGACGTAGGTGCGTACAAAGAAAATATCGTTAAGTACAAGGAGACTAAGTACATAAGGAGTTGATGCCAGTATGAGGGCAATTATTTGAAAAAGAGTTGGTTTCGGGCGGAATTTGTCCATGAATTGAGTGAAGAGGAATAAGATAATAAAAATAAACAGATATGCGCTGGTGTACATATTCATTTCTTTTTTCAGAAACATGATGGGGAGTGGAGAGATGACTGTAACTGAGGTTGCCCAACATGCCAGATTTATTCTGTCTCTTGTTCCTTCAGGAAACGAAATGCCCGTGTGTTTAATGAGATTGAATGCAATTAATGCGACAACCATGAGTGCAATTGTGGCAATTGAAAAGAAAACATGATCCTGTGCTTGAAAAGACGGAATCAGACTCTGTAAGATTCGAAAGGCAAGGAGCCCATAAGGGATCAGGAGTACGTATCTGAGCTTTCCAAGATGGAAGAATGAAAGTGAGTATACAGCTACATACATGGCAAAAATATATACCTGCGCCATTGCCTCGGAGTGAGGAAGGGCAACCATCACGTACCTGCTTGAAACATAAGCCCAATGAATGAGCATCAGTAGCGGAATCAAGTATCTATTCATATCTTATTTTATGTTAGGGGAGGTGGCCCTCCCCTCTGAATTATTGATCCGTGTCTTTCGTGTCTTTTTGATACTCGGGGTTGCGGCGCAATGCGTAGAAAGTGCTGATTGAATTTCGTATGGAACCAGCAAATATAAGTATCCAAGCCAATGTTGAGAGTTCCCATTGCCCGAAATGCCACTGTATGAATCCGGCTACGAGACTCGCAACAATTATATCGACACAGTAATCGAAGATTATTTCTTTTGTTAGGGAAGCACTGCATAATTGCCCTCTGGCTTCGTTGCTGCAAAAAAATCAAACCCTAGCGTGCAGGAAGCACGCGTCAGCCTTGACTTTTTTGCGCGCCTTGCCAGCGAACAATTCTACAGCACTTCCTGAAGATTGAATTAATCAGCGTTTCCTTAGTTTTTTTATTACTATGCGTCTTTCGGGCTTCCAATTGTATCGAGAATGTTTTCAATTTTGCCGAGGCTCAATTGTGATCGGAATTTAGTCCTTTGATTCGACCTTGCCCCTCCAGTCAATGTGTTCGCGATGGGCGACACATGCCCCCCCCCGCCAAAAGGAGTATCGCGGTAATAATGACTAAACTCCAACTCCTTGTCAGCCAATACACTAGGCCTGTCGCGAGAATGTCGAAGGGTAAGCCTGTGCAAAACTCCTTGAGCACAGCCCGTGTTGCCTTTTTCATCACCATGCGTCCTTTGGGTTGGCGAGAATATTAAAAACAAGGCCAGTTTTTTTTAACCCGTGACCAATTGCTTTGGCCCAAGATTTGCCACTTTTCTTGAGCATTTGTTCGACAATTTCCGTGCCGGTTTCTTCTCCAATCGGATGAGTCACGCTTTGAACTTTTTCTGCCGGAGTGGGGTCTTTGCTTTTCCATGGGGGATTGGTTTTCATCCTCTGTAGCCATTTATCGTATTCCTTGTCTTCCGCATTCCATTGATGTTTCCATTCTTGCGTATCGGCTCGAATGTGTCGTCCGCGTAATGGAGCCATTGGCGGCTTGTCCTGCCGGTGACAGGACTGTATCTCAGCTTGGTGTGTTTGTCAGTATTCATTAACGAATTCATATCGATTCTCTTGTGTTGCGGGCCGGGAAGGAGAATCTTCCCGGCCCTGTTTTCGGCTGCCAGCCTAGATGCGGCTGCCGGGGATGTAGTCGCCGGGATAGAGGGTTTCGAAGCCCTTGCGGACCTTTTTCACGTATGTCTGGTCGCGCTGCACGGGATCATGATAGCGCGGGTCTTTCATCATTTCGCGGAGCTGTTCGCGGGTCAGTTCCTCGCCGTAGCCACGGCCTGCGCCCCGGAATCCGCCTTCGAGCACCAGCGGGGCGATTTTGGCAAATGCGCTGATCACGGCGGCGTGGTCGCCTGCTCTGGTTTTTTCCAGTGCGTTCAGCAGTTCCTCTCCACCGATGGCTTCTGCGGCGCGCAGGGCATTGTCGAGCATCTGGGGTGTTTCGCCACGATGCACGGAGCGCAGTGACTCCAGTTCGCTGTCGCGGAGTTGTCCTGCCTCGGTCTCCATGGTGTGGTGGGTTTCCATGACAACGGGCAGGAACCATTCGTACAGGCCGGAAATCTGCTTTGGAGTCAGGCCCAGTTCATGCGCCTTTGCCTTGAGCGCGCCGAGCATTTCTTCCTTGACCTCGAACCCTTCGGGCATGTCCATGTCCGGGAGCTCGTAGCCGTCGGCACCTTCGGGGCGGCCCAATGCGGCGTAGAAGGCATTTGCCTCCTCGGGATCATCTTCGCCGGGTAGACGGACGTATCCTTCGGGATTTTTGCCGAGCATGCGCTGGGCATGGACAAGGGCTTTCACTGCTTCGTCCTTTGTCTCGTATTTTTCCAGGGCAGGGTGGTCTCTCAGGGCTATTTCGGCTTCCATTCCGTCTTCTCCGATGTGTTTGACGGTCCAGTCTGCGGGAAGGGTTGCCTGCCATTTCTTTTTGGTGTTCATGGTGGTCATTGTTTGTTCTCCTTTTGGATGAAGTTGGTTTCGTCGAGCATGTGTTTGACATGCAGGATCAGGGATCGGCGGCCTTCGTTGAACTGGGTACGCCCGTGGTCCGTGGAAAATGTGGAGCGCAGGAAGCACCCTCGTTTTTCCAGATCGTTCATGACGGTTTGGCCATCCCCGGTTTCAAAGAGCCGCTTGTAGGCGCGGTGCAGTTCCAGTGGATTAACCGGCATCGGGCACCTCGGCTTCGGCGGTTTGCCGGGGCATTCCGTTTTCAGGCGGGACAGACTGGTTGGTCTGTCCTTGCAACAGGTTCGAGATGGTGCCCATGTCGCCTCCGAGCATTTTCCAGAGGTCGGTGAGCAGGTTGGGGCGGTCGGTATGGGCCTCGGTCAGGGTCTTGGCTATGGCGGCTGCGTTGGCAATGGTGCTTGTCGTCTGAGCTCCTGCCATGGCCTGACTTTTTTGTCCGCGTGAGACTTCCACATCCTTTTCGGGTTTTATGTAATCGGACGGGGTTCCGAATAGTTCGGCTACGTGGCGGGCCATCCGGTCGGTGTCGAAGTTGTCCATGATGCCGAAAGCGTCCGAGCTTCCCACCAGCGGGGCCAGATATTCCATGGTCTGGGCCAATCCCTGGGCCTCGTATTGTTTCTGGGCACGGGCTACGGGCGAGGTGTATCGGACTTCCAGGTCCTCCGGCTCCAATCCCTGCGGGAATCCGGGCAATGCGCCAGCCCGCAGCATGATGCGGAAGACGCGTTTGATGAGCGGGCTGAGGAGTTCGGTCTGGAGTCTGCCCAGCACCGGTCCGAGCACCCGCATTTTTTCGCTTTGTCGGATCACTGCCTCGGTGGCCGTGACTGCCGGGCCTTCCTGGGAGAGCTGGTCCCCGAGGAATATTCTGCGGATGGACTCTCTTCGCTGGGTCATCATGTCTTCGGTGGCACGCAGGTCCACGCGAATGGGCAATGCCTCGATGCGGTCGGTTGATCCTCCGCGGTAGTAGGACAGTCCTCCGGGGCCGGAACGAACCGGGCCGAGAAAACCATCGTCCGGGACCATGAGCGGCGGGTCGGACATCTTTTCCGCAGCCATGAGCGCGGTACGTCCCATGGCATTGAGCACGCGGGTATCTGACAGGGCTGTCTGGCCCGGCCCGCGTCCGTATGTTTCGCCTGCTGCCTTGGCCCAGCGCGGGACCATGTACGGCAGTTCAAGGTAGCCTGATTCCTCCAGAATATGGGAGGCTCTGGTTTCCAGATAGATGCTGGCGTAAGGGAAGTGGGCTGCACCGATGGCAAAGGGATCACGGTCTGTGCGCGGGAAAACCGCATGCAGGATCTCGACTTTTTCCTCGGGTTTGTCTTCGGCCTTGCGTTTGGTTTCGTCTGAGCAGGATGCCCCCCATTCCCGGATGGCCTGACGTGCCGATATCTCGTAGCGGCGGTACACGGTGTCCACCATGCCTCGCATGGATTCTGCCACATGGACTTCTCCGAGGGGGCGGGTGGAGAACCGGACCACGGTTTCCGGGTCGGACTCCACATACATGACTGCCGTGCCGAGCAGAGCGACATCCAGATAGAGTTCGTGGACATGGGTCTGGAAACCCGTGTCCTCGGCGTTGAACAGGCTGATCATGCGCTCTCTGGCCTGTTGCAGGAAGGTTCGTACCTCCCGGCTGTCGCCCATGTCCCGGTCTTTGACAGAGATGTCGAACCAGGGCATGGCCGGGTTGGTGAGCAGACCGCCCAGAGACGAGGCCAGCAATTCCAGCGCATGCATGGGCGTGGAGTCAAAGATACGTTCGTCTCCGGTCCGCCCGCGCATGGAATTGTTCAGCCCGATGCCTGTGAAGCTGTTTTTGCGAGGTAGCATGTATTCCGTCATCTCCTGCCAGGAACTGACCCATGGTTGGCGGAATTCCTCCAGTCCCTTGAGTCGGGTGAGCAGGGATTGTGCGAGTTCGGTTTTATCCATGCTATTCTCCCAGTTTGGTCTTGAGGCCGGGGGACGCGACTTTGGCATTGTTTTTCAGATCTCCACCGCCGCCTGCCAATGTGGTTTGCCGGGTTGCTGTCGGATTCAGTCGTTTTTTTTCCAGTTGTCTGGCCTCGGTCACTTTTCCCCTTTGCCGTTTGCGTTCGTCCGCCTCTTGTTGAGCCTGTTCGGCCTCTCTGGCCTTTCGTTCCTCGGCGAGTTGTGCGGAGTTGTCCGGCGGCCCCTTTGGTTTGTTCATCGAGCTTATGGCTGTGCTGGCCACCTGTGTGAAAACGCTTGCCGCAAGCATTGCTGCAGATCCTCCCATGATTGAAAGTCCTCCTGTTAAAGTGTTTGACAGGAAGCATACCCCTGGTTTTCGGGGTAGGGGGAAAACGGGCGTCAGAGGGGCAAGAAAGACCGAAAAAAGGGCAACTATTCTTGTTGACAGGATTTTGAGGCGGGATTGTTATGGGCTGGCAAGTGAACAAGACACGTCGGATATTTTATACACCCGAGTGAATGATTATACCCCTTGACGACATTTTTTCAGGGCGTATATTCTATATATGCCAAAATGGTCCCATGCGGACCTTGACTGGACCAGGGAAGGTCTATGTTGGCAGGGAGAGACAAAGTGTCCATGTCAAGCGTAACCGATTTTATTGTGGCCGGGCCAGCCGGTCAGGTGACAGCGGGGCCAGCCGGTTCATTCATGGCAGGCCCGGCCGGGCAGATATTCACGCAACAACCAGGTCATGTGCCGATCGATACCACTCCGGCACGCGTCATGATCGATACATCCTTGCCCCGTATTCCGTATTCCGCGCCTTCTGATGGCGGCAACGTCAATGCTTTTGCCGGAGCCTCGGTCGGTGGCGGAGGCTTCTTTGGCGGTGGTTCCAGTTCCTCTCATATTGGCGGTGGGGGAGGCGGTTCTGCTGTGGGTGGTGGTTCCAGTGCCGCGCACATTGGTGGCGGTGGTGGTGGCGGCATGGCTGTGAACAATACCGGTGGCAACGCTGTTGGGCAGTCCACTGGCACGGGCAGTTCCGGCCAGACTGGCAGCAGCAATGCCATTAGCATGGGTACTACGGGTGGCGGTTCTGGTTCCGGTGGTGCCAACGTGCCTATTTCGACAGAGTCGGGTAAGCCTCCCATCTCGCCATCCACCGGAGGCGGTGGAACTGGCGGCGGCGGTGGGGGAGGTCTGCCCCAGGAACACGGAGGGTCTACGGATTCGAAGTCTGGTCATGTGGCCATTGCGCCCAAGCTTGGCGTTATGCCCATTTCTCCGGCTGGTTTCGTGCCCATGACACCCAAGATGGGGTTTTCCATGCCAACCCTGACTGGTTTTGCGCCATCGACCCCTGCTGGCACTATTCAGGCCAACAGGATGACTTCGCCCCATGGCGTGTCTTTTGGCCATACCCAGCATTGGCCCAGCGATGTTTTCAACCACACCACACATTCAGCAGGCTATGATCCCAAGCGGATTGCCATGGCTCCATGGATTCCGACAGCAGACGGTTATGCCGAACCATTGAACATGCCCAAGCTTGATCTTGATGAGAATATGGGGCGGGGCAATCCCCTTGACATGAGTTCCACGTTCAACATGAATGTTGACCAGACCCAGAATATCAAACACATGCAGCAGGTGACAAACAACGAAAGCGTGGACAGGTCCCTGGATCAGTCCATGAATTCGGTCATTCATCGCAGTGATGCGGTCATCAATCAGAACTCCATAGACAATTCCAGTTCAAGCAGTCAGGACCTGAGCACGGATAGTTCCGTTGAAAATTCCAACTCGGTCAGTCAGGTCACCAATCAGGAAAATGTGGTCAACTCCAATCGTCAGGTGGTCAATGAGCCGGATAATTCCACGACTCTCAATGTGTCTGAAAACAGGCAGCAGACCAATGAGAACGAGAATACGGAAATTCGGAATATCGATGCCCGGAAGACCACCAACGAGAATACCACCACGGATCGTGGCGAGGTGGATAATTCCACGGTCAACTATGTCAATCAGCAGGATCTGACCCTGCAGAACGACAATTCCACGACCAATGTGGAGGATCATTCGGTTTCCACGCACCACACCAGCCAGACCGACTACAATCAGGTGGACAATTCGGTTTACGAGCAGAACGAGAATAATCGCAACACCATTGTCAGCGAATACGAATCTTCTGTGGCCTATGATGACACCAGGGTCAGCCAGAACGATAACTCTACCAATGTGACGACAAACGCCGAGTTCAATAACAGCCAGATCGACAACTCACAGACCTCGTTCAACTCGGATAATGACGTCAATTTCGTGGAGAACCGCAATTTTGAGGAGAACAATTCCGAGACCCATGTGAACGCGACGGACAATTCCAGGAATGTTGAGCAGTCCACGGCCTTCAATTTTGTTGATCAGGACAATACCAGGGAAACGTTTGTCACCAATAATTCCACCAATATAGTTGAGCAGAACGAGTTGTCCGTCGAGTATAATCAGTCGGCGGAGAACAATTTTGACCAGTCGCGCAATATCGACCAGTCCACCACATTCAACTTCATTGATCAGAACAATGCCCGCAACACGTTCATCAATGACAATGACACCAATATTATCGAAAATGACACTGTGATTCTGTCTTTTTCGGATGCCCATATCATCGAGTCGGATAATTCTCAGGAATTCAACAAGGAAAACACGTTCAACTTTATTGATGCGGACAATTCCGTCACCAACATTGTGGATGCCCGTGAGTTGAGCATCGTCAACATCGAGGAACCCGTGTATAATTTCGATAATTCAAGCAATGTGGTCCTGATGCAGAACTTCCAGGCACCGGAAAGAGCGGGCGGGGATATCGTGGTCGGAAACGCATAGTGACAGGCATGCGACCAACACGAAAGAGCACAGGTCAAAGGGCCTGTGCTCTTTCGTGTTGGTCGTGGTGATACCTGAGGATCTTGTCAGTCCTGCTTTCTGAAGATCATGACATGGGAGGATTTGCAAAATCGAAGTCGTCGGTGGTCAGGCCGACATCGGAATCGAATGTGGCAATCAGCATGTTTTCCTCTGCTCCATTGCCATTGGAATCGTACCACAACTCATATGTGGCTCCCTGGCCTGTGTCGGCGATACTTACATAGACATAATGGTCGTCAGCATCCAGCCCGGTGGAACCGTCAGTGACGAAGGCATCGTATGTTCCCTGAGCGGTTATGGTGTTGAAGGCGTTTAAATTAATGGCACCATCACCTCCGATTTCAGCTCCCAGGAACGGGCCGGACTCAAATTGTAAAATATCATCGCCATGTGAAAAGTCCGTAATGGTGTCCCCTTTTTCGGAGGTGTCACCATAGTAAAATGTATCAGAGCCAAGCCCGCCAGTCAGTTGATCTTGTCCGAGGCCGCCGCTCAGGATGTCGGTACCGTTTCCGCCACTCAGGACATCGTTGCCTGCATGGCCAAATATGGTGTCGTTGCTGTTGCCTCCGGTCACAGAATCAATGGCATCGCAGCCGGCAAAGTTGTTGTTGCCGTTGCCGAGATCGGAGATGACAGTCCCGTCCATGGCCGAAGTGTCCAGAGCAATAAGGTCAAAGGTTTCGCCCACCTCTGAACCTGCGATGGTCAGGCTCGTCGTGGAACTGCCTGTGATGACGTATGGACTTCCGTTGATCTGGGCCAGAGTGAAGGTGAAGTCGTTGTTGTCCGAGATGTCGATGGCCTCGAAATTGGAGATGGTCATGGCGGAGAAATTGACACTGGTGACGTCGGTCAGGACATCAAAGTTATCGCCGCCGTCAAGGGTGTCACTGCTGTTTACGCCGACAGCGGTGTCGGTACCGCCGTAGGCCATGATGGTGTCGTTGCCTGAGTTGCCCATCAGGTAGTCGTTGCCCTCTCCACCGAATATCTGGTCATTGCCGGAGCAGCCGTTTCCGCCATCTCCTTCGATGGTGTCGTTGCCCTCGCCGCCATGGATGGTGTCGTTTCCGTCAACTCCGATGGAACCCTCGCCGAAGATGCTGTCATCCCCGATGCCGCCTTCAATATAATCGTTGCCGGAATAACCTCTGATGGTATCGTTGCCCGCATCGCCGTAAAGGCTGTCGCCGCCGTCTCCACTGGGCCATGTGCCGCCAAGCAGGGAGTCGTCGCCATCGCCTCCTCGCAAGGTGTCTGTGCCGGTGTTTCCCTTTATGGTGTCGTTGCCGTAACCGCCAGTAAGGGAGTCGTCGCCTGCTGCTCCACTCATCAGGTCGTCGTAGATGGTGCCGGTGTGCGTGTCGTCTCCTGCTGTGCCGGTCCAGTCCTCGCCGCTTCCGTTGCTGTCATAAACGAATCCTCGGTCTACCGTGATATCCGTCATGGCGACCGTGCTGTCGGAGAACGTTCCCAGGATGCCCTGAGTACCAGCAAGGGAGTCCTGCGAATCCTGATCATACCAGAGTTGTTTGTTGGCACTGTCCCAGACCAGAGCCGGAAAATCTCCCGAGCTTCCGTTGATAATGCCGTCATAATTGTCTTCCTCGTACCAGAGGAAGGTTGTTGTGCTGAACTCTCCCGTCAACGATATTTGGTCTGTCCCGGAAACGAAGTCGGTGATGCTGTCGCCGGAAGAGGCCGTGAGTATGTCTGCATATTGCGAATAGATGAAAACATCGCTGCCCTCGCCGCCAGTTAATGAGTCGTCGCCTTCTCCTCCCTGAATGATGTCGTCTCCGTCGTCACCAAAAAACATGTTCCAACCCGAATTGCCGAGAAGAACGTCATCGTATTTGGAACCGTCCACTATCTCGATACTGGTGTAGGAATCGATCTTGCCCCATCCGTCCGTGCCTGTTCCGGAATTAAGGTCAATGACGACTCCTGTTACTCCATCGTTGTCCAGGGATTTGTCTTCAGAGTAGCTGACCACGTCATTGCCGTCTCCGCCGTTGAAGACGTCTGCACCATCCCATCCTATGAAATGATCGTTTGCATCGCTGCCGGTGAAAACATCGTCTCCCTGAGAACCTTCGATGCTTTCGATGTCGGTCAGTGAGTCTGACCAGCTTGCGCTGACTCCGTCGGTGACAACCCAATGGTCCTGATTCCAGGCTACTTCGACGTTTGTGGTGAGGTTCCAGTAGGATACAACGTCCCAGTCGGTGCCGCTTCCGCCGCCATCCACCACATCGTTGCCGGTACCGGGCATGAACTCCTGATCGCTGTTGTCGCCTGTCAGTTGGTCGTCGAACTGGGAGGCCCAGATCATGTCAATGTTGGTCAGGGTGTCCACGCTACCACTCATGGTGTCGCCCACGGTGACAGTGCCTGAGGTGCCGGTCATGTTTGCGGTGATGCCGACAGTGGAATATTCGTAGGATACTATGTCGAATCCCATGTCGGTCATCTCGTCATAGACACTGTTGCCATCGATGTCGTCCGAGCCGCCTCCGTCGATGAAGATGTTGGCCTGCCCGGAATCGCCGACAAATGTGTCGTCGTAGTCGGAGCCCCAGACGCCCTCGATATTTGTCAGGGTGTCGGTGTAGACCGTGTCGGTTACGGAACCAGTGGACAGATTGGCGTTGATGGCCAACGAGGAGTCTGCATATTTGGCTACGTCGAGTTCCCGGAGGTCCATGTCGTTGCCACCGCCATCAATGGTGTCATTGCCAAGACCTCCATCAATGGAATCCTGTCCGCTGCCCGCAGAGATGGTATCCGCTCCAGCACCACCATCAATGGAGTCGTTGCCGCTGCCGCTGACAACGGAGTCGTTGCCATCGCCGCCTATGACGTGGTCTTGTCCGCTGCCCGTGAGGATGGTGTCATTGCCGGCTTCGCCGCTGACAGTGTCGTTGCCTTCGCCTGCTTCAATGGAATCGTTGCCGCTGCCACCGCTGATGGAGTCGTCTTGCGTGGAGCCAAAGATGGTATGATGGAAATCTGTGACGGTGCTGCCGTTCCATGTCAAGGCGTTGGAACCGCTTAAGGCGGATGCGTCAACTGTGAGTGTGGAAGTGGCATCGGCAAGGTTGTTGTGGCCGACGAGGTTTGTGTCGGCATCTCCCAGTATAATGTTCTCGATGCCCTGGACGTTGGTCAGGGCCGCTGAATCTCCTGCGTCCGTAAAGGACAAGGAATCGTTGCCATCGCCACCATTCAGGGTGTCGTAGGAATCAAGAAAGGTCTGCATGGAGAAAGAGTCGTCGCCGTCTCCTCCCCTCAGGATGTTCATGCCGTCATCCTGGCCTGCAAGGGTGTCATTGTGATCGGTTCCGATAACTGCTTCGATGCTGTTCAGGACGTCGGTGTAGGTCGTGCTTGCTATGGTATATTCTGCCGAGCTTGTCCCAAGATTAACGTTAACGCCGGAAGCGATGGCCGAATAATCAGCGAAGTCTGTTCCATCGCCGCCATTAAAGGTGTCTTCATCAATGCTGCCGATGAACGTGTCATTACCAAGGCCACCGGTAAGGGTGTCGTTGTCGCTGCCGCCATCAATCAGGGAATTGATGTTCAAGGTCTTGATGTTGTCGTTGCCTTCCATTCCTTCGATGACAAAACTGTCTTCGGTTCCCCAATCGTTTAATGTCAAAGGAGCTGAACTCAAGTCAATGGTATCGCCTTGATTACTGCCCTGAACGAGTACGGTTTCCTCGGTCGAGTTTGCTGTTGAACCATAGAGTCCTGTGAGACCGATCAGGAAGGAATCCATGCCGAAATCAAAGGTGGCGGTTTGCCCGCTTGCGATTTCGAGTTGTTCTATGCTTTCGTTGGCCGCAGCCCCTTCGAACGAGGTGGATGTCTCGACATAGACTTTGTCGGTTCCTCCTTCTCCGTAAAATTCTTCGCCACTTGCCACGTCCCCGGTATTGAAGACAAATATGTCATCATGCTGGTTGCCGACAAGCGAGTCCATGCCGGCACCACCTTCAAGGGTGCCTCCTTGAATGGAGCTACCGAGAATGATGTCGTTACCTGCCCCTCCTTTGACGTTCATGATCATATTGGCGTTTTCGCCGTCCCAGTATAAACTGTTCGAGCCGGTCAGGGCCGAGCCGTCAATGGAGATGGTTAAACCGGAGTCGGCTCCATTGTTGACGTATGTGATGTTTGTGTTGGCATCACCCAGAATGATGTTTTCCACCCAGTGGACGTCTTCAAGGTCTGTAATGTCGTATCCGTTGTCCGTGAAATACAGGGAGTCCGTGCCGCTGCCGCCATCGATGGAGTCAATGCCGTCAGCATCATTGAGCTTGTCGTCCATGAATATCTTGTCGTCGTCATTGCCGCCAAGGATGGAGTCCTTGCCGCCGCCGATGCCGGAAAGGGTGTCGTTGCCCCCCTCACCCCGCAAACTGTCGTTGCCCACGCCGCCGAACATGGTGTCGGACAGGGCCGCTCCCTTGAAATTGTCGTTGCCTGTACCCCCTATGAGATTGAAATGGCTGTCCGTGTCGTTATAGGCCAGGAATCTAACTCCAGCAGACAGTGAACCGTCCAGGGTCAGGGTCGCGCCAGTATCAACCAGTGCATCGGGTGTCATGACGATGTCCACGACACTGGTGCCGGTCACGATGTTTTCGATGGACTGGACGTTTGCCAGGGCCCCTCCCCCCATGGAGTCCATACTGTTGCCATCAAAGGACAGTGTGTCGTTTCCGCACCCGCCGATGATCGTGTCATTGTCGCTGATCTCATCAAGGGTAAATGTCTTTGTCTGGGAGTTGTATTCGCCAACTGCCATATAGTCGTTGCCAGCCCCGCCATCGAGCGAGTTTGCTCCCAGGCCACCGTAGATTTCGTTGTTGTTGTCGTTGCCGATGATGATGTTGTCGGGAGTTCGGACACTTTCAATGAAAAAATAGGGCATGGCCCCGATGACCGTGCTGATGTCATACGTTATGGCATCTGAGTTCGTCATGTTTACCCGCGTCGAATCGTCTCCGGTCGTCTGGTAATGCGGCGGAGATTCGTCGAGCCTCACGGTTGCATCGTCATGCCATTCGGACAGGTCGAGCGTGAAGACGACCGATTCTTGAACCGGATCTGGGTCTTGTTCGGGCGGCGGCGGAGGAGGCGGCGGAGGTGGCGGCGGCGGAGGTGGTGGTGGCGGCGGAGGAGGTGGCGGCGGCGGAGGAGGTGGCGGCGGCGGAGGCGGTGGAGCTGCCAATATGATGGGCGGCGGTACCGGATCTACAATTGTTGGAGGCCCTTGATCAGGCTCTGGCTGGCCACCGGTTTCTTCACCTGTCGGTTCGCCTTCTCCATCGCCTTCTCCATCGCCTTCTCCATCGCCCTCTGGATCACCTTCACCGTCTCCGGTGTCATCTTCGTCCTCTCCGTCGAGGTCTGGTGGACCTTGTTGCAGGGATTGGGATGAGAGCTGTTCAAATTGGTCGAGTTGGGACTGGGATGCCTGGACAGCGGCACTGAGACCTGCCGATGAGGCAGAGACAGACATGCCGTCTCTGGTTATGACTTGGATTGGGCCGCCCGAAACAGGGCGTATCACGACAGGTTTGTCCACGAAGTCGATGACAACGTGGTCTTCCGCTCCGTTTGCGCCAATGGTGTGGCCGGTTGTAGTGCCGCGAATGCCGATGGTTGCCAGCGGGGTTTCCAGATGGAATCCTTCCGGGTTCATGTCCACGATTTCGCCAGTGACGGATCGGAAGGTGCCCTGAAGCATCTTGACCGTCATTTCGCCGGTATCCTGATCAGGATCGAAAACATATGTGTCGAGCAGGACGGATGAGTTGGGACCCTGGGACAGGAGGGCACCGTCGGAGAGTTTTATTTCAACGGCAGAGCCTTTTGGTCCTGTGGTGATCAGGTCGTCAACGTAGATCGGACTGTTGGCGGCAAGTTCCCTTACCCCCTCGGCCCCTTCTGCTGTGGTGGTGCCGTATGCAACGGTTACTATACCGATTTGTCTGGCTGCGTCTGGCATGTTCCCTTCCCGGAGGTGAATTCACTCCTGTATTTTTATATCATTCCCATTGTTCTGGTGCAATAGATTTCATAAAATTTGCTTCAAGTACACAATATGACGATAAATATTAATGAACTTAGACGGTTGGCTGCTGAATTTTATTCTTTGATGGGCAATAACTGTTGGTTTGCTATTATAACATTATAATAGCGGTCTGAAAGACCCCAGTTTCAGTGAAGCCGAACATTCGTGCGAATTTGAAAAGCCGAGGATCAAATTTTTCCTGGTTATCGGCACGGATGCCCATGATTCGACTTTTCCCCAGTCTTTTTGCTTCGGTTTTGAGCCATGTCACATCCCCGTACAGATTTCGTCGAACACGTGACCCCCAACGGGTGAGGGTCACGTGCAGTTCCAGGGTGTCGTCCCGTTCAGCCGTTGCAGCGTGGCCGTAGGGTGTGTCATTGTCGTGTAATTCAAGCCATCTGTATCCCGCATCATCCGGGAAGTGGCTCATTGAATCAGGCTTTGAAGGAAGTTCTCGAACGCTCATTGTCTCTCCTGAATGGGTTGTAGTTGTTGATTGATCTGGAAGGTCGCGGGCTGCTGTCCGGTTGTCTGAAACCCACGGCAAAGTACCGGAAGGCATCCACGGCATGGCTGGTCCAGTCATGTACGGGGCGGGCCGAGAAATCGGCTGCCAGATCATTGTATGCCCGGCGGTAGTGCCTGAGTGCTTCGATGCCTGGTGCGCATCTGATTGCATCGAACCAGCACCGGGGCAGAGTGGTTCGTACGGCGTTTATGCCGTCCTGAATCGGGATGTTGGGTGCAATGTCGAACCTGATCCCCAGGCTGCGGGCGACTTCCAGCCGTGATTTGCCTGTGCCGAGTTCTCGGACGCGTATGTCGTGAGGCGCGATGTGTGATCCGTACTTGTAGCCCTTGTCGTCCAGTATCCGGGCGTAGTGGTCGAGTCCTTCGCCGTTTGCCTCGTAGTAGTCGATGACACCAAAGGCCCCGCCGGGTCTGGCCTGAACGAACCATATGGCTGTCGAGTCGCTCATGCCGAGGTCCCAGGCGGTATGCACGGGCAGGGACGGGTCGCATGGAACGGCGGTTATGCGGCCGTTCTTGTCGGTTTCTCCCATGAGTGTTCCGAAATACGCGCCTCTTATGGCTGCCGTGAACGAACATTCGAATTCCTGTTCGAATTCTTCGGGTGACATCTCCCGTTTGGCAGCCTGGAGTTCATCCGGGTCGATAATGCCGGTTTCCGAAACCCGGTACAGGGCCGTGAACCATGCCGGGTCCTGTTTGGCTTTTTCCCAGAGTGTGTAGAGGGCGTTCTTGCCTCGGGGAGTGCCGATGAACAGTCCCCAGCCCTTGCGATCCGACAGGGCAGGGCGGATAACCTCCGACCAGACACGATAAGGCATCTGGGCCACTTCGTCGAAGACCACACCGTCCAGATACATGCCGCGCAGGGAGTCCGGGTTTTCCGCTCCAAAGAGGCGGACCCGTGCTCCGTTTTCAAAGTCGGCCCTGAGTTCGGTTTCGTTGAATTTTACGGTGCATCCGTCCATGCCAAGACCGCAATATTTTTTGAGTTCGTCCCATACAACGGTTTTGGCCTGCTTGTAGAGAGGGGCGATGTAGGCACCGCGCCAATCCGGGCGGTGGGTGTTTGTGGCTTCCTTGATGAGTCGGTTGACGGACAAGGCTGTCTTGCCGAATCTGCGATGGCAGACCAGTACCGAAAAACGGGCCAGCGCAGCCTCGATTTCAGCCTGATGCCTTCTGGGGATGTATATGTCATTTGTCACTGTTCTTTCCTTTTGTTGACGAGTCAGGCGTGCGCGGGTATCCCAATTCTATGCGAGTATCTGTTCTGATAATTCTGTTGTGCCTTTTGTTGGCAAGTACCGGCTGTCTGGGCAAATCCGGTTCGTTTTCTGTTGGATTGACTGCCGAGGAAGCGGCGGTGCAACAGAGCGAGTCGGCTGCCGCTGACGCCTTGGACAAGGCAATGCAGCTCTATCATGATGGCGAATTTCTGGAGCCCGATGCCGCGTTCGAGTACCTTAATGAGGCTGTCGAATTGGATCCGACACTTGTTGTCGCCCGATATCAGAGAGCTGTCCTGTATTTGGATCGGCAGCAGATTGACGATGCCCTGGCTGATGTCAATGCCATTCTTGAAGTTCGTCCAGATTACGCCAAGGCTCTGTATGTCCGAGCCTTGATCATGATGCACAAGAAGGACTATCCCGGAGCTGTCCGTGATTTTTCGAGGGTCATTGAGGATGACAACACCATTGCCGACGCCTATGCCAGACGCGGGACATGCTATGCCAATCAGGACCGTTTCAAGGATGCCATCAATGATTTCAGCCGGGCCCTGGCCATCAATCCCGCCCATGTGAAAGCCAATTACAATCGGGGCATGGCATATATGGCCCTTGGCGACTACGAGTCGGCTGTGCACGACCTGACCCAGGCCGTGACTCTTGATTCCCAGTCCTATGACATCATCATGGCCCGTGCCGCCGCCTACATGAAGCTGGCGCGATATGATCGTGCCGAGGCTGATTTCAGGCGGGCCATCGTGCTTGAGCCGAGCCGCAGCGGGCTTTATGCGCTTCTGGGCGAAACCCTGGCCGGAACTGGTGATATCAAGGGTGCGATACAGGCCGTGAAGACGGCATTGATCCTGTCGCGGGCCGAAGACAATCCAAAGGCCGTGGTCCTGTATCAGGAACAGCTTGACGAGTACCTGACAAAACCGGCTTCCATCCCTGCGCCTGCTGCACCTGCTGCACCTGCACCCGTATCCGAATCTGCTCCTGACGTCGGGAAGTAGTATCCTCATTTCAGGGTCTCGAAGATCATTCGTGCACCCAATCCGATTAATCCGGCCAAACAGCCCCAGGCCATGCGTTCCAGGGTTCGTATCTTCACCTTATGGCTGGCGCATTGTCTGACAATGTTGATTTCGCGGATGTCTTCCTGAATGGCTTTGACCCGTTCGTCGATGCGGACCAGCAGTGTCTGCAGGTCCTGTCTGTTCATGGAGGTCATTTCGGACCACCCAGGGCATCCTTCACGCCGCGCATTACGCCGGGCATGTAATCGCCGATTTTCTTGACGCCGAGTACTGCGGCCACGATCCAGAATGTTACTTGCAGGAACCAGTCGGGTAGTTTTTCCCAGGCCAGAATAACCTCTCCGGCCCGTTCGGGATCGATTCCGCTCCACACGAAGAATCCGATCCAGGCAAAGAAGAGCACGTCGTCCTTCCAGCCCGCGTTTTCCAGTTGTTTCATTTCCCATTCGTGGTTGTATTCCTGATCGCTTCGCGCCAGTCTCATGCGATTTTCCATGACCGATTTCTTGAGTTCCTGTTTGCGCTTCATGTGTCCTGTGATTCCGTCCACCGCAGTGGACAGGAGTCCGGCTATCGCGCCGATAAGTGGTATTGCCATTGTTTCTTCTCCGGTTTCCTTGGCTTGCGTGTGTCGTTTCCTGGTTCGCAAACACCATAACCCGGTTTTTGGGCCGGGACGAAAGCGGGCATCAGAGGGATAAAAGAGACCCGGAAAAGGGCAACTTTTCCTATTGACAGGGGTATGGGAAGTGAGAGACTCCGGCTGTCATGAATGCAGCAGATGAATCCGTGAAACAAATTTTGGCCAAACGATTGAACCAGGCCCTCTCCATTGGTGGCAAGCCCGTGGCAAATCGCCTGTGGCTCGCGCCCATGGCCGGGTTGGGGCATGTGGCCTATCGCGAAGTACTGGCCGGATATGGCGGCTGCGGTCTGATGTTTACTGAAATGTGCGGCTCGCGGGCTGTACCCACGGAGAACCCGAGGGTCTCGACGGTCTTCCGGTGGCGGGATGAAGAGTTGCCTCGGCTGGTCTGCCAGATCGTTGGATCGATTCCGCGGGATCTGGTTCGTGCTGCCCGGCGTGTGGAGGATGAAGGGTTTTTCGGTATTGATATCAATATGGGGTGCTCTGCGTCCGGCGTGATCAAGCGCAATTCCGGTGCGGCTCTGCTCCGTGATCCTGCTGCTGCCCTGGCTGCCGTGGAGAGCGTGCGCAGGGAGGTTTCCATTCCGCTGTTTGTCAAGTTTCGCACAGGTTGGTCACCTGACATCGAACCAGCCGTGGCTCTGGCCCGCAGCTTTGAATCAGCCGGGGTGGATTGTCTGGTCTTTCATCCTCGCGTGGCCCCGGACAAGCGCACTCGTCCCTCCATCATGGACCATATCCGTGTCATCAAGGAGGCCGTGTCCATTCCGGTCTTTGGCAACGGGGATGTGGTCACGCCCGAAGAGTGTCTGACCATGCTTGATCACACCGGTTGTGATGGCGTTTCCATCGGGCGCATGGCTGTTGCCCGGCCCTGGTTGTTTGCCGAATGGACTTCCGAGTTCATTCCCGGAGAAACCGCTTTTTACGACTATGCCCTGCAACTGGCCGACAAGCTGGAGAACTGCTACGATCCTATTCGCGCCTTGAAACGATACAAGTTGTTTACCGTGTTTTTCGCGGCCAATTTCGCCTTTGGCCACAGTCTGCAATCCAGATTTTTGGCTGCCAAGACCATGGACGACATTCGCAACGCGGTGCGCGAGAATATCCGGCCCGGAATGCGGCTCAATTCGCGGCCCAACATGAATCTTCACAGCACCTGATTCCCGGAGGGTTTATGCACGTCATCGATCTCAGTCACACTATTCAGACCGGCATGCCTGTCTTTCCCGGCGATGATCAAGTCAATGTCCGGCGTACCCATTTTGTCAAGAAGGACGGCTTTGCCCGGACTTCGCTGGACATAAGCAGCCATATCGGAACCCATGTGGATGTGGCCGCCCATCTCTATGCAGACGCGCCCGGTCTGGACTGGCTCGGCCCGGATAATTTCACGGGATGGGGAGCCGTTATTGATCTCACGGCTCTGGACAAGCCCTTTATCGACCAGCCCGATCTTGCCGCGCTGGGTGCCATGGAGTCCCTTGATTTTGCAATCCTTTATACCGGGTGGGGTCAGCATTGGAAAACCGATCAATATTTTGATGATTATCCTACCCTGACGGAAACCGCCTGCCGCTATCTCGGAGGCCTTCAGCTCAAGGGCATCGGGCTCGACACCCTTTCCCCCGACCCCATCACCAGCAGAACTCTTACGGCACACAAAACCCTCATGGATCACGGTCTGGTCGTGGTCGAAAATCTTTGTAACCTGAATGAACTTCCGCCCGAAGATTTTCTCTTCTGCTGTTTGCCCCTTAAAATTCGGGATGGAGATGGTTCCCCTGTGAGGGCCGTGGGCATTACCTTTTAGGGAAGCACTGCATAATTGTCCGCTGGTTTCGTTGCTTTAAAAACATCAAATCCTAGCGTACAGGAAGTACGCGTCGGCCTTGATGTTTTCTTGCGCCTTGCCAGCGAATAATTCTACAGCACTTCCTGAAAATTGAATTAATCAGTACTTCCTTACCAGGCTGTTGAAAAAGGTCTGATTGCGGCGTTGCTGCGAAAAGCCGAACCCCTCGCGTAGAAGAACTACGCATCGGCCTTCGACTATTCTTGTGCCTTGCACTCGAACCTTTTTGAACAGCCTGAAGGGAGAAGGTCTTCCGTCGGTCTTCTTCGGAGGGGCCAGGGTGGGGTCCCGGATCTGCAAGGGGTGCGGATATTGACCCCTTTATTCCCATTATGCTTAACGAATCTCCTTGATTTTCTCTTCTTGTACAAGCACACGATGCTTGGGAAGACACTCTGGATAGTTGAGCTTGAGAAATCCGATCAAGCCCTCCCGCACCAGGCATCGCAAGTCCCATGCACTGGGTGCGTCTGGTGAGCTCATGAGTGCTCGGATTGTCATGCTTTCAGTGCCTGCATCCGTGACTTGAAGCAGGCATGTCTTCTCATTCCACAATACGCCAGAGGATTGGCAGAGCCGTTTCAGCTCCTCGCGCAAAGGAGCCAAAGGCGTTGAATAGTCTACATGGAGCTGGACTGACCCGAGCATCTCGGAACTTTTTTTTGTCCAATTTTGAAAAGGAGTTTCCGTGAAATAGTTTATGGGAACAACCATGCGGCGCATATCCCATATCTTGACGACGACGTAAGTGAAGGTGATTTCCTCTATTCGTCCCCATTCTCCTTCCACTATAACGACATCGTCCAGATTTATCGGATGTGAAAGGGCTATTTGAATTCCGGCAAGAATGGCTCCGAAGGTCTTTTGGGCAGATAATCCAAGTAGTACACTCAAAATCCCGGCCGATGCCAGCAGGGTGCCTCCCAACATTCTGAAGCGTTCGAATTGCATTAAAATGGCTGCCACAGCACCCAGCCAGATCAGAACAATGATGATCCGTTGTAAAACTCTGACCTGTGTATGCACTTGTCGCGCACCAAGGTTGTCGGCACTTTTGATGTCATATTTTGATTGAACAAGACCGGTTAGTGCTGATGAGATGAGAGTCAGTGCCCATGCCGAGAGCATAATCCACGCGGCACTTATCAGGCCAATGACAGGTGAAGCTGTTTCTGGTTCCAGGCTTGTCATCGGAATCAGTATGGACAGGGCTCCTGTTGTCGCCAACACAGTCAGAAAAACAAGTGCCTGCCTTTTCATTGATACTGTGAGTAATACCTTTGACTGTCCTCCTTTCATCCATCGTACGACCCAAAAGGCAGCCAGTATCACGGCAAGAATCAATATGGTTCTTACTATCCAGAGTATTAGAGAGACTGATTCCATGAAGACCTCCTTTTCTTTCTCATGGAGTTACCACAAAGCATCCTGTGTATCGAATTAGTTTTTTGTGAGACTTAAATGGTTTTGTGTGTCGTTTGGCAGTCTCCTGTCCCCGCGAAAAGTACTTGATCCCTGAAATTAATAACCAATCTGCCCTTTGTCGCACTTGTCATTCCTGCTTGGGATGTTTACACTTTATACATGACCAGAAAATTTGATCCAGAACTGCTGTACGTGGAGTGCAGCCAGTGCGGCCAACCGGTCCTCTGGAAGCACGGGTTGACAACGAAACTACTCAAAATGGCCAATATTGACCCGTCCACCCTTGATGAAAGGTGTGTGATTATATCCGAGGGGTGCCCTGGCTGCACTCCTGGAAAAACAACATTCACCACCCAGGTTATTCGCCTCAATCGAGAAAAGGACGGCCACAAACCAATGCCTGCCGTGGCAAATTAGCCCGCGGTCCACACAAGGCGTGCAAACGCCCACATTCCAGCACAAGCTCTTGGAATGTGGGCGTTTTTTTTTGTTTTGACAGTTCGTTTTCGATTCTGCGGTCTTTCTCCTGCCGGTTCAGCTTTGCTTTTGCGCCCTTTTACGATCCTTTTGTATGCCTTTCTTGCCGAATTCAATTTTATGTCCAGCAAACACGGTGTGAATTTAAAATGTAACACCTTGGATTGTTGAAATAAATAATAATGCGGCATTTCCGGTTTGTCCGCTTTTATCGTCAAAATCCAGTCAAGTGGTTTTATCTTCCCCCTGACACCCGCTCGCTATGCCTTTTTATCCAGCCCTGAAAAGTGGGGTTAGGGTGTGTCGCATGTCCGGGATGCCCTCGGAGCAACATTAGGAGGCAATGACATATGAGCATGGCAACACTAGCGGTGACCAATTTTACGGCGGGCGAGATTAGTCCGCGGCTGGATGGGAGAATTGATCTTTCCAAGTATTTTAACGGGTGCCGGAGGCTGGAGAATTTTCACGTTCATCCTCATGGCGGTGCGACACGACGGTCAGGGTTTCGATTCGTGGCCGAGGCCATGAACCCTGACAAATCAGTTTTGCTGATTCCCTTTGAACTCAACGCCAGCCAGACCTATGTGCTGGAATTCGGTGAAGACCAGGCTGGTCAGGGGCGTATGCGTGTCTTTTCCGGGCATGGCTTGGTGCAGTCCGGTGACAGTGAATATATGCGGGACATTCCATATCTGGCCAGTGAGTTTGATCGGCTTCGTTTTGCCCAGTCGGCTGACGTGCTCATGTTGGTCCACCCCAATCATCCGCCGCGCAAACTGACTTGTCTCGGTCATGACGACTGGTCACTTGAGGACATGGTTTTCATCGGCAAGCCTGAGTGCTGGGTTGAAAACAACTATCCCTCTGCCGTGGCTTTTTACGAGCAACGGTTGGTGCTGGCAGGCACCTTGGACAAGCCCGGAACCATCTGGTTTTCCCGAGTTGGCGAGATATCGGATTTTCGCCTCAAGACAAGAGAAGTGCCGTTTGAACGCTGGCGATTTCGCGAGATAGTGGACACCAATTCCGATTCCGTTCGCGATGGCAAGGCCGGGGATTCCTTTACACTCCTGGATGGTGATGGTTTCGAGCAGAAGGACGGTATCAAGGGACAGCACCCGGACGGGACTACTCGGTATTTCCGTTACAAGGGAGTGAAGAATCTTTCCGCGTCCGGCTCGGACCTTACAGTGAACTTCGAGGTGACGCCTGGTGCCACGGGTATCGAGGTAATCTGGGACAGTCAGGGCATTCTCAATGCTGAATTCTGGGAATGCTTCGAGTTGGGGGATCGCACCGAAGCTCCTGCCGGGGAATCTCCTCTTGATGATGACGGCATTGAAGTGACCCTGTCAGGCCGACAGGCCAATGGTATCGAATTCATCGTGCCACGCAGTAAATTGTGGATAGGCACTGCCGGAGGCGAATGGACCCTGAGCGGTTCCATGAGCGACTCGGTGACTCCCGAGACCATCAAGGCCAACCAGGAAGGTACCTGCGGTGCCTCATCCACCCGACCCGAGGCCGTTGGCTTTGCCACTCTCTACATCCAGCGGGCCGGCAAAAAAATCCGGGAAATGTCCTACCGATTCGAGTCAGATGCCTATGTTTCAAAGGATTTGACCATTCTTTCTGAACACATCACTGAAGGCGGTCTGACTCAGATGGCCTATGTCCAGGAGCCTGACTCGATTCTTTATTGTGTGCGCGGTGACGGCATTCTCGTGGCCCTTACCTATGTGCCGGAGCAGGAGGTGGTGGCATGGTCGCGGATAGTCACGGATGGAGCGGTGGAAGGAGTGACCTCCATCTACAACAACGAGACCAAGCGCGACGAACTGTGGGTTGTGGTCCGTCGTACTGTTGAAGGAATTGAACGCCGGTGTATCGAATTCCTTGAAGGGGCGTTTGATGGGAATATCGAGAACGGATTCTTCGTGGACAGTGGCCTGACCTATGAGGGTGCGCCGACTGATTTGGTGCAGGGACTTGGGCATCTGGCAGGCAGAACCGTTAATGTTCTTGCCGATGGTTCGGTACAGGCTGCCAGGGTTGTTGGCCTGGACGGCACGCTTGCCCTTGATTTTCCGGCCTCGAAAATTCACGCAGGCCTTGCTTATACCTCCCGGCTTCAGCCCATGCGACTGGAGGCCGGAAGTGCCCGCGGTGTGGCCCAGACCAAGAAAAAACGCATTACCAAGGTCGCGGTCAGATTTCATGACACGCTGGGCGGAAAGATCGGACCGGACGAAATACATCTGGAGCCGGTGTATTTCCGGTCTCCCTCAATACCCATGGGTCAGTCCCCCGGAGCATGGAGCGGGGACAAGATCGTGAATTTCCCAAAGGGATGGAACCGGGATGGAATTCTGACCATTGTGCAGGATCAGCCTTTGCCCATGACGGTCTTGCTGGTCGTGCCTCATGTACTGGTCAATGAATAATCTGGATTGAGATAATCATCTAAAAAAATGAGGAATAGTATGGGAATGAATCAAGGAACAGTCGGTGCGCTTCAGCAGGGCGTTGATATGGTCGGTGATGTCATGAACGTTGCCAACGGAATGTACAACGGGCGGTCAGTTGCCACCAATGGAGCTCGTGAAAAGGGCGGGATTCTGGAGCTTGACGCCAAGGGCAAGGCCTTGGATGTGCAACAGCGAGCCGCAAAGGATGCCCAAATGCTTCGCTTGGCCCGGGAAGACGGACGCGCCAAGCGCAACACGGGCTGGGGTGCATCGAATCTGGCAATGAGCGGCTCCAAGAAGCTGATCAGGGAATCCAGTCGTATCAAGGATGCGCAGGCCGAAGAGGACATCTTGTTTGCGGGTCAGATGGATGCGGATGGAATGACGAAAGATGGCAGGCACAAGGCTAATCTGCTTCGCATCAATGGTGGTTCCGCCCCTGTGCGTTCCACCTTGTTGCTCGGATCAAAAATATACGGACCCAGGAGGTAGACCATGACACTTTCATCAACTGAAACCAAAACCCTGTACGGGGGCAACGGCTCCACATCGGCTTTTGCCATACCTTTCATGTTTATGCGCGACGATGATATCGAGGTCGTGCTTTCCGATAGTAAGGGATTCGAGTCTGTTCAGGTTCTCAGCACTGATTATCAGCTTTCCGGTGCCGGAGAACAGACCGGTGGCATCTGCGTCATGAATGTTACGCCTGAAGTCGGGAAGACTCTGGTTATTCGGCGTTCTCCGGCCATTGTTCAGGAGGTGGATTATGTGGAGAACGATGCGTTTCCCGCATCCACGCATGAGGCCGCTCTGGATAACTTGACCATGATTTGTCAGGCCCTGGCCGAGCGACTGGACAGGACCATCACCTTCAAGGTGTCGTCTGCCGTCACTGGCGTTGAATTGCCTGAACCCGATGCTGGCAGGATACTCGCCTGGAACGAAGTCGGAGACAATCTTTCCAACAGGAGTCTTGCCGACGTGGGAATGGTTCTGCTTCCGTTGGCAGTTTCCGAAGGGGGAACTGGTGCGGACAATGCGCCGGATGCCTTGTTCAGTCTTGGTTTTGGAGAGGCTGGGCAGGCCCTTGCTATGAGTGAGTATGCATCTGAAGCTCTGGCTGCGATCAACGCTGAACCTGCTGACGTTGACATCCTCAAGGCCGACACCCCCGACATACTCCAGACCGTCTTTGGTGACGAGGCTCAGACACACACTGGCACGGACTTGTCCGGCCTGGCTGTAAACCGCAACCATATTAAGTGGACGTTGACCGAGGCCAGTTCGTTTTCGGACGTTCCGTTGCCTGACAATTGGACTGGGGCGCTTGTGTTCCATGTCTATCCGGCTACGTTTCCGTTGGTACTTGCTACATCCTACAAGACGGACGGTGGCCTTGACGATCCTGACTCTGCTGCTGGTGAGATTCGTATTGTGGTCGAGCGGTACAACGGGCGCAAGTCGATCATCAGCCTGATGAATATGGAGGCGTAGCCATGTTGACACCGAAAGAAATCGGGGGAAGCAAGTACCGTATTCCTTATGCGGGGATCGTGACGGCGGTTTCGTCTACACAGACCTTGCCAACACAGGCCACGGTTTCGCTCTGGTATCTGGATGCTGGCGAACTGGTTTACGGTCATGTCCATATCCAGAAAGATGGCACGATTGTAGTGGTTACAATTGGTGACACTGTATTGACTTACACTGGTACTATTGGAGCCACGTATGACCAACTCATTAAGAATGTCCTGACAAACTACTTCGGGGAGTGGACCAGTGCGTGGGCAGAAGTGGTGTGTGCTGAAGGTTTGTTGAGTAGCGATTTGTTCAGTAAGGAAGCAAACGGTACGTTTAATGTTGGAGACACTACATACAACAAGCGTAAACCTATCGAGGTTGTTGTACCACCACAGTACAAAGACAGTGCTGATCTTTGCGTGGGTGGAACGGCTGTTAGTTCGCCGGCATACTCAGTTGCCTCTAAGGCATTTGATGGAAGTTTAACTACGTACTGGCAAGCAAACGTAGACGGTAATGGTTCATGGATCGGCTATTTGTTTGGTGGGCCCCATACTGTTAAAAGATTTAGATATCGAACATATAATGCCAACTCCAATCTGAACAATCCCAGTAGTGTGAGATTTGACTATACAACAGATGGTGGCACGTCGTGGCTACAAGGTGAAGTCTTCACTGATATGAAGATGCTCGGCGTGTGGTTGGATAAATCACTTGCAATACCCGTAGCCTGTAATGGGTTTCGCATTGTTAGCACAGAAGGTCTAACCGTTAAGTGGATAGTGATGGAAGTTGAAGCATTTGAACCCATTGAGTTTACATACGGGGACTCTGGTTCACATCTGAGGTTCGCCAATGCGTCCAACCTAGGAGAGGATTCTGCTCAAGCTAAAACTGAATCTGTGTATAGCTCAAACCTTTGCACTGGTGGCTCACCATTTGCCAGTAGTGCCGCCATTGGTGGTTATCCTCTTGCTGGTGCATTTGATGGCGTGAGCGGTGGAGGGAACGCAAATTGGTACCTCTCCAGTGCTCGCGCTCCTCAATGGGTGGCATATGACTTCATCTCGCCAGTAGAAATACAACGTGTCCGCTTCCTACCTCATGTAGCTCAGCCTGATAGGTGTGGATTGTGGCGTGTGGAGTATAGTGACGACAAGTCCTCATGGACCGAGGCTCATTCTGCAACACGTGCCAATGGAGACGTAACCTGGGGTATAGGTGAGTGGGATAGTGTTGGGTCACACCGCTACTGGAGACATCAGATAGTGAATCATTACAGTCACCCTGATAACTACCCACTTTGGCAGGAAGTGGAGTTCTTTGAAAAACTTGGAATGCAATCATCAAACAGTTGGACCATCACAGGTACACAAACCAGAACAACGCCCACAAGCTAGGAGGGTACGGATATGACTATTTGGATAAAAGACGGCAACATCGACCAGCTTGTAATCCCGTCACGATTTGTTGAAGAAGCAAGAGAAGTGGGAGAACAGACGGAAACATTCAACGTGCCAACAGTTGGGTATTCCCGCGAACAATGGGACGCGCTGGGATACAATGAACTGGACCGGCCAATTGCCCGCGAACCCCACACCTCCTATGAAACGCAGTGGGTGAAGGACGACGATCTTGTCTATCGTGAGGAGATAATCGCGGCCACTGTTGACGATGCGGCAAGGACAGAGGCCGAAGGCAATGCGATCCGGGCCGAGCGGGACCGGTTGCTATTGGCATCGGACTGGACACAGTTGCTGGACTGCCCTTTTGGTGAGGCTGGCAAGACGGCATGGGGAGAGTACCGCCAGGGGTTGCGGGATGTGCCGCAACAAGCGGGATTTCCGGGTGCGGTGGAGTGGCCGGTGGTGTCCTAGCTGGAGGATGGAAGCAACATTATAAGGGGAACCCTTTTCAAAGGGTTCCCCTTTTTTTGTCAGGGTGCGTTATTCTTCGGTCAGTTTGTGGATTCGCTCCGCGTGTTCCGGGTATTGTTCGGCAAGGGTTGCTCGTTTGCCGTGGGAATAGTCCGCGAATTCAAATCCGGGAGCCACTGTGCAACCCATGAGTCCGAAGGTCCCGCCGGGCAGAAGTTGCATGCCCTGCCAACTGTCACGCGGAACGATGATTTGGGGCTTGTGTCCGGCCTTCAGGTCGTTGCCGAGAATCACGACATGACTGGTTCCGTCCGGGTGAAGCTGGAGCATCTCGCAGGGGTCACCTGCATAAAAATGAAAAATTTCAACGGTCTTGAGCTTGTGCATGTGCGAATAGGTCTGCGGTGTCAGGAGATAATAGATGGCCGTGGAGTGAATGCGATCGTCAGCATACCGGGACGGGAGATTGGCCGCAGTGTGGATTTCATCAGAGCGATGGGTCTCCATGAAATAGCCGCCTTCCTCTGGATGGGGCTGGAGGTGAAGGATGTCGATAACTTCTTGAGCAGATATTTTAGTCATGATTCCGGTGTCTTTAATTAAGTTTGTCAGCGTACCGATGTGTTTGGTCAGCCGTTGTAGTGTGGAGGCGGGGCATCAATGCCACCGGATTGGTCTAGGCTTGCATCCAATTCGCGGATCTTGCCGCCGATTCGTTTTATCTGATTTTCCATGTCAGCGATCTGCTGTTGTTGTTCAAACAGGCTGTCGCTGAGTTTTTCAATTGTCCGGTCCTGAAGCGCAACCAGGCTTTCCAGTCGTTCAATGCGTTCTTCCATGTTTTCCTCCAAAGGTGCTGTATAATGCTTGATGGTGGCAGAGAAGACAACTGTCGAGTGCATGAATGGAAGAATCGCGATGCCGTATGGACATGGAAGGTGGAGAGAGTGCTGGCAAAGCGTGTTTTTTCAGCGTTGTCTTTGGGTCAAAGCCGTGAACTAGGGAAGCACTGCATACTTGTCCGCTGGCTTCGTTGCTTTAAAAACCTCAAATCCTAGCGTACAGGAAGTACGCGTCGGCCTTGAGGTTTTCTTGCGCCTTGCCAGCGAATAATTCTACAGCACTTCCTGAAAATTGAATTAATCAGTACTTCCCTAGCGCTTGTTGGTGAGATAGACGCCCGTGATGACCATCAGGCCACCTGTGATCAGGGATGCGTGGATCGGTTCGCCGAGTATCAGAAATCCCATGATGACGGCGAAGACCGGTACGGTGTTGATGAAGATTCCGGCTCGGGAGGCACCGATGACCTGGATGGCTTCATAATACCAGAAATAGGCCAGCCCGGTTGCCAGTACGCCAAGAAACAGGATGCATATCCAGTCGATACCCCTGGCATGAATGATATCTTCCATCAATTGGCCAGCCAGAGCCGGAGGCAGGAGCATGATGGTTCCGAAGATGCATGACCATGCTACGGCGGTCAGGGGCGAGAGGTTTTTCAATACTGCACGGCCTCCAAGTGAATAGGCTGTCCAGCTTGCAACGCAACCGAGGATCAGCAAGTCACCTCGACTGATTCCTCCGGAAAGCAGTTCCAGCGGATTGCCGTTGGCAATGACCACGGAAACGCCGATCAGTGAGAGCAGCGCCCCCATGACGCGTACCGGCCCGAACCTTTCCTTGTAGAGAAATGCGGACAGGATCGATATGCAGACCGGGATGCAGGCCACGATAAGTGCGGCACGTCCTGCGGCAATGGTCTGGAGCCCTGTGAAGAAAAAATAGCTGTATGCGAAAACACCGGTGAATCCGAGAAACATGACCGGCAGAATCTGTTCCCGCTTGAGGCGCGGCATATGCCCTTCTGCCCGGCAACACATGAATATAAGCATGAAGGACGCGGACAGGAATCGCAGAAAGGCCGCGCTCATGGGGTGGACCGATTGCCCCAGGATGCGTCCTGCCACCCAGGTGCCGCCGAACAGGGCCATGCTGGCAACGAGAAGTATATATGTGTGGGTGAGGGATCGTTTCATTGGTATGCTCCGCAGAAAAGCATTAATCTGGTTCAGGGAATTAATCCATATGCGGAATGATTCTTTTTTATGATGAATGCGTTCTCAAAAGTTGATGGGTGGCATGAAGATCGTGATTCAGCCGATGTTTGCCGTGCTCGAATGTTTACTCGTCTTGTCCGTCTGATTCTGTCTTGAAAAGGGCAATGTCGCTGACAACAGCGGCCATGACGTCCTGGAGTTCTTCTGGCAGATTCCCGGTTTCCATGGCGGCCAGGAGCTCGTTTGGGTCGATGGAATTGTTTGTGGCGATGGTGCGAATCCTGTCGAGAGTTGTTTTGTCCATATTGCTTAGTTGGCGACCATGAAGCCCTTGAAATGTTGGCCTGACGAGATCGTGGCTTCAGGTATGTGTGCATTGCCAAGATTCATGCGGGCAGCTTTGCCCACATAGGAAGCCGGTGTTTCGGCTACAATGCTCCATGTGTTTTTTTTGGAAGAGGTCCCGATGAGATTGAGTACTTCGGCGTACCCGGAAGGTTCGATTGTCAGCACTGTGAATTCGCGGGAGGTTGTGCCCATGGCCGTGTCCGAGGTGAAGACCATGAAGGAGAATTGGTAGCCGGTGGCCGTGTTTTCCCATTTGACGGGCATGCGGGCGGCTGCGGTGTCCAGAGCGTGTCCAATGTGCTGCACATCAGAGATTTCGAGGTACGCGCCTATGTATTCAGGTTCTTCAGGTAATTCGATGAAGGAGGTGAGGTTCTTTTTGCAACCAGTGACCATCATGAGAAGCAGGGTGGCGGCAAGTATGGTGGTCATTCGTTTCATGGCATTCTCCAGAGTTTCGATTCAGGAACCATAGTGGACATTTCAACGACAGGCAATGGATTATCACTCATGAAAAAGGCCGGACACAAACGCCCGGCCTTTGATGTGTTTCTATGCTTTTCCTGGCTATCTGTCGTAGCCAAAGGAATCGACTACCAATTTGTTGCGGTTCTTGGAGGCTTGCATGCGTTCCTCAAGGTCTTTTCTGTATTGGTCAAGGTCGAGTTGAATCTGGGCAACGCCAGTATCCATGGCAGCCTTGGCAACGGCAGGAGCCAGCCATGTGAGGACACGTGGATCAATGGGCTTGGGCATGATGTAGTCAATGCCGAATTCGAGAGAGTCCACGCCGTAGGCGTCGCAGATGTCCTGTGAGACCGGTTCCTTGGCCAGTTTGGCCAGGGCGTCGGCAGCGGCAATTTTCATTTCCTCGTTGATGGTTGTGGCCCGGCAGTCGAGCGCACCGCGGAAAATGAATGGGAAGCCGAGGACGTTGTTGATCTGGTTGGGGAAATCCGAGCGACCAGTACCCATGATGATGTCCGGGCGTACTTCCTTGACGTCTGCATAGGGAATCTCGGGATCGGGATTGGCGCAGGCAAAGATGATGGCGTTGTCGGCCATGGTTTTGACCATGTCCTTGCTGATGGCGTCCTTGACGGACAGGCCCAGAAACATGTCCGCGCCGTTCATGCAGTCGGCCAGGGAGCCGTGATCTTCGGCTTGTGCGTAGGCCTGCTTGAATTCGTTCAGCCCTTCGCGTCCGGCGTGGATCAGGCCACGGGAATCGAACATGAAGATGTTTTTGCGTTTGGCACCCATGTTGACGTACAGGTTGGAGCAGGCAATGGCGGCAGCTCCGGCCCCGGAAACGATGATCTTGATGTCTTCGATCTTCTTGCCGGAGATTTCAAGGGCGTTGATGATGCCGGAAGCGGAAATGATGGCAGTGCCGTGCTGGTCGTCGTGGAAAACCGGGATGCCCATTTCCTTCTTGAGGCGGGTTTCGATTTCGAAACATTCGGGAGCCTTGATGTCTTCCAGATTGATGCCGCCGAAAGTGGGTTCGAGCATTTTGCAGAAGCTGACGACTTCATCGGCTGTGGTGGCGTTGATGTTGATGTCGTAGACATCGATGTCGGAGAAAATCTTGAAGAGAACACCCTTGCCTTCCATGACTGGTTTGCCTGCTTCCGGGCCGATGTTGCCCAGGCCAAGAACCGCGGTGCCGTTGGAAACCACTGCCACGAGGTTGCCCTTGTTGGTGTATTCGTAGACGAGTTCCTTGTTTGCGTGAATGGCCCGGCATGCCTCGGCAACGCCCGGAGAATATGCCATGGACAGGTCTTTTTGGCTGTCACAGGGTTTGATGGACACAACTTCGAGTTTGCCCTTGCGTTTTTCGGAATGGTATTTCAGAGCCTCTTCTTTCGTAAACAGTGCCATGATCAGGCCTCCCTTATATCTGTTTTGCCAATGTGGTACGGGGTGTTTTCGGTTCTCGTCAAGTAGAATTTCCCCTTGTACTGCGGGCCTTTCCGATAAATTTAATTTGTCTTTGACGAGGATTGTTTGAGCGTTCAATCAAATCAATGGGTTGTAAAAAAGCCCTCCCCTGCAATAAAGAGGAGCATATACTGTGTGTGATCTTTTCATGATCGCTTAGTGGAGCAGGTTTGCTGGAATATCCAGTCCCTGTTCTTTCCAGAACCGGATCGCGCCGGGGTGCAGCGGAATGGATGCGCCATTGATGCCCTTGGATATAGACATGTCCTTGGCTGCCTTGTGTGCGGTGGTCATGTCCTTGAGTCCCTGTTCGGAGTAAACGGACTTCATGCATTGGTATATGGTGTTTTCATCCATGATGTCGCTGGCGCACCACAAGGCGGCATCCTGAAAGGTAATGACGGCCTGTTCCTGCCCTTCATAGGTGTTTTCTGGAATCTCGACTTTGGAATAGAAAGGATAGATTTCATAGAAGCCTGATTTGGTGGCATCCTCATGCAGATTGAGGATTTTGATGGGTGTCTTGTGAGCAGCCTCTATGATGGATGAGTTCGGATAGCCGACCAGAACCCAGAATGCATCGATTCTCCTGTCCGAAAAGTCTGTGGCAGCTTGGGAATATCCCAGATTCCGGTGTTTGATCTTGTCCCATAATCCCAGATGCTTGAAGAAACGTTCGGCAGAAAGGGCAGCCCCGGAACCAGGGTTGCCAATGGCCACGACTTTTCCATCAAGATCACTGGCGGATTCAATGCCGGAATCCTTGCGGACAACCAGTTGGGCAGGTGCTCCGTAGAGGAAGGAGAGGGCAAGGACCTTGTCGTATCGTGTCGGATCGTCGGGCAGTTGGGCGTTGCGGCCCAGAAAGGCATCGCCGGAATAGACAATGCCGATATCAATGGCGTTTTTGTCTAGGGTGCGCAGGTTCTCTGCGGACCCGCCGGAACCCTTGGGTGACACGTCCAGCCATGTGTAGTCGTTTGAAATGATGCTGGACATCTTGTTGGCGAAGAAGTTGAAAGTTCCACCTGTTGGTCCGCCTCCGAATGCCAGAAAGAGGTTTGTCTTTTCAACCTGTTTTGTCTGTGCAGATTCATTGGTATTCTCTGGCTCGGAAGAGCACCCGTAGGAAACGACGAAAAAGAGACCAAGTACAATGGTCAGGGTGAGATTCAGGCGGTGGTTCATGATTCCTCCAGAGGCTGCAAGAGACTCGATACGTTGGTGTACTGATCGAAAGCGATCACGGTTCTTCCCTGAGTTCGTGTCATTGTGACATGGATTTCAAGGAAGAACCGTTATTATATGGGTTGATATTTACTGGCGTGTCTGGCCCTCATGCAATGACGACTCCGTTTACCAGAATAGTTCCGGTTCTCTTCGCGTTGAACAGTTGTCGTGAAGTTTCTTGGCAAATCCGAGAATCATAGGTTCGGTGATTGTCCGTGCATTGGTCGGGCAGGCCCTGACGCAGGCCAGGCAGACAATACATAGAGTTGCATCGGTGTGACCATTTTCATCAATGGCTCCGGTCGGGCAGACCTTGGCGCACGCGCCGCATTTTTCACAGGTGTCCTTGTTTGTCACAGGACTCATGGGAGGCTTGTTCCAGCCTTCCCGATGGGGGCTATTGCCGGGCAGCAACAGATCTGTTGCACCCAGGGAGCCCTCGTCTGCCTTGACCCTGAGGGCCTTGCCAAAGGCGGCGGCTTTGGTCAGATCCTGTGCATCCGGTCGTCCTTGAGCAATGGGCATGGCTTCCGAGCTGAAGGAATGCTCGCCTATGAATGCGGCCCCGGCCACGGGTGAAAATCCTTGTTTCACGGTGATGTCCTGCAATTCCAGCAAGGCATCTTCAAAGGCTCTGTTGCCATATGTTGCGACCAGCACGGCGGGAGTTCCATTCGCATGTATCCGTTTCAGACGCTCTACAGCTGTTTTCGGAACACGACCTGCATACACTGGAGTGCCGATGATAGTGAGGTCCTGGCCGAACTCTTCAAGGTCCTGTGCTGCGCTGTCGGGCAGGGTCATGTCCCACTCCCGGATGGATGTGGGATTGAAACCTTCGGCAATGGAAAGCAATACGGATCTGGAAGTTCCAGTGGGAGAAAAACAGATCAGGTTGAGAGATCTTTTTGAAGTTGTCATGGATTCCTCGAGTACTTTTGTGTTGGTTCTGATGTGGGTTCTGTTGAAGCCTAATCCGGCAAACAACCATGGATTTCGACTCCGCGTCAATAGGCTTGAGGAATATGAACTACAAGAAAAAAGGGGGGGCCGGAAAACCCGGCCCCCCCTGGACTGTGAGGAATTCATGAATCAGGCGGTTGATCTCGTGAACATCCGCTTGAGCGGTTTGAACCAGATGAAGCTCATGAACCACGCGTATGCAAAGACAACGATTGAGATGCCCGTAAACCATATGGCGATCATGGTGGGCGTGTCGTTAAGTGAAAACGCCGGGACATAAGCGAAGAGGAACGGTGCCAGGTACAGGAACTTGGCAAACTTGAATGCCGTGAACGCCGTGAGCCACATGTTGGCCTTGGCAATGGTTGCTCCCGCAAAGGCCGCAATGCACACCGGAGGAGTGATGTTCGAGTCCTGGGACAGCCAGTAGACAATCATGTGGGCCGCCACTTCGTTGACGCCTAGATGGGTCAGGGCCGGAACGGCGACAACCGCAGTGATCAGATAGGCTGCCGTGACCGGGACACCCATGCCGAGCACCAATGATGCCAGGGCAATGAGGAAAATGGTCATGACCAGATTGCCATCGGCCAGTTCTATGACGATGTCGGCAAAGGTCAGCACCAGACCGGAGTAGGTCAGGACGCCGATGATGACGCCGATGACTCCGACCGTGGCTCCGATTTTCAGGGAGTTGAGCGTACCCATGCGGGCTGCCTCCACGAAACCGCCGAGCTCGTCCTTCATTCCGTGCACGGTTTGCTTGCGATAGGCAAAAAGCGCGGATGCTGCGATGAGTCCGTACAGGAGCAGGATGCGTCCCGTCAGGAATGGTTTGATTGCAGAGGCCGCTTCATGCCCGCCCACGAAGCCTATAATCTTCATCAACCAGGGGCAGAAGACCATGAAGGCCATGATGAGAAGCAGTGTGGGGTCGATGCGCTGGCTTTTTCCCTTGAAGGACAGGCCGATGCAGACCGCCAAACCGACGATGGCCGAATATCCAGGGGAATACCCTGCGAGCATGAATATGGTGATGAAGATGAGTGGCAGGGTATACTGCCATTCGTTTTTCAGGATTGTCATGGCGTTGTATTTGTAGCGTTCTCCCACGATGTTTTCTTTCTTGGCTTCATAATGGACCATGACAAAGACCGAGAAGAAGTACATGAGTGCCGGGAATATGGAGACCAGCATGATGTGCGAATAAGGAAGGCCGGTCATTTCAGCCATGATGAATCCGCCAGCTCCCATGATCGGGGGCATGAACATGCCGCCGATGGACGCAGCCGGTTCAATGCCGCCAGCCACGTGAGGCTTGAATCCGGCTTTTTTCATCATGGGGATGGTAAAGGCTCCGGTGGAAACGGTGTTGGCAATGGCCGAACCGGATATGGAGCCGAACAGGCCGGATGCAATGACCGAAACCTTGGCCGGGCCGCCGATCTTGTGACCGACTGCCGCCAGCGGGAAGTCGATGAAGAATCTCTGCGCCCCGCATTTTTCGAGGAAGGCTCCGAACAGCACAAACAGGATAATGTAGGTGGCGAGCACGTTGGCCATGATGCCGAACACGCCGTCACTGCGGTAGAAGATGCTTGTACACAGTTCCGGGAAGGTTGCGCCTGCGTGGGCAAAGAGCTCGGGCATTTGTTCGCCGTACATGCCGAACATGAGCATGGCGACACCAATGACGACAAAGACATTGCCGACGACACGCCGGGCCAGTTCTATGCCGATCAGGACACCAACCATTGCCATCCACTGATCCAGTTCGGTTTCAATGCCGGTCCGGTAGTTGATGGCCTCAAAATTGATTATCCAATATCCCACGGTAACAATGGAGGCTCCCATGAGAAGGTAATCGAGAATTCGGAAGATGAGGCTTTTTGATTTGTAGATCAGGAAAACCAGAATGTACGTGATGATCACGTAAATGCCGCGGTGAAACTGAGTGGCAGCCGGTTCGAATATGGCTGACCACGAATAGAACAGAACCATGCCGACGGCCAGAAAGTCGAAAAGGAATTGCTCTAATCTATTTAATTTTTCGTACATTATGAACTCTTGGCCACTCTGGGCGAGTAGCGGTTGGAGCGTAATGATTTCCCCTTGTGGCGCAGTTGTGTCTGCCCGGGGAAACTACAGCTTGTAAATTTGCGGAATCGACAACCGGACTCTCCCGACAGCCTGTACCGTGCTGGAAACGGACGGGCCGTGAAGCCCGTCCTGTTGTCTGGATCGCGTTTTTGGAGCCGGAGGTTTTCGGGTGCCTACTTGAGTACGCCCATTTCCGTCCAGAACTTGATGGCACCGGGGTGCAGCGGAGTTGCAGCAGGATTGATACCCTTGAGGCCATCGGCAATGCTCATGGCCTTGAAGGTTTTCTTCTGCTCAAGCATGTGCTTGAGACCCGCTTCGGACCAGATGGCCTTCAGGAGTTCGTAGACATGTTCGGCAGGAACCTTGGCATTGGCAACGAGCAGGGCGGAGTCGAAGAATGACGGGGTATCCGTATCCACACCGCGGTAGACGCCAGCGGGAATGGTCAGCTTGCCGAAGTAGGGATATTTTTCGAAGTAACCGGAAGCGTCTGCATCAGCACCGACATCGACGAGTTCGATGTCATTGGTCTGGGCTGCCATGATGACAGCACCGGCCGGGGCGGCAGTCAGCAGCCAGAAGGCGTCGAGCTGCTCATTGCCGAAGGCCTGGGCTGCATCGTTGTAACCCATGGCATTGCGTTCAACGGTGTCCCAGACGCCCATGTGGGTAAAGAAACGTTCGCAGTTGGCGAATGCGCCGGAACCGGCGTTGCCGACACCAACTTTCTTGCCGGCCAGATCCTTTGTGGACTTGATGCCGGAACCTTTGCGGACAACGAGCTGGGCCGGGGCACCGTACAGGTACCCGACAGTCAGGACGTTTTCGTATTTGTTGTCGTCGCCGGTCAGTTTGCCGTTGCGACCAAGGAATACTTCACCAGCATAGACGGTGCCGAACTGGCTGCGTCCGGCATTGACGGTACGCAGGTTTTCGGTGGAGCCGCCGGAAGACTGGGCCTTGATGGAAAAATCAGCGTTGCTCTTGATGGGGCCAAAGACCTGTATGGCGTTGGCAACAACCTGGAAGGTTCCGCCAGCAGGGCCGCCGCCAATGACGTAGCGCTTCTTGGCCTGAGCAGTAAGGGACATGCCGAGAACAACGACAATGGCCAGGGCCAGGGTCAAAATCCGTTTCATATTTCCTCCTAAAAGCACAAAAAAAAGTTAGTATGGACCGCAATTATCCTTGCCCATCAAATGAATGGCGGGCAAAAAATACACCTCGATTATGACGTATGCCAATCGGTAGCATGTTGTGGCACAGCATTGCAATTTTATCAATGTGTTTTCTTGGTATAGTGTCCCGTCTCATGGTAATTTTATTAGTAATTCAATATTGTTGGCTTTTTTGATTGAGCGGTCAGTGAGGACTTTGACGATGGTTCGTGTCCCGAATGACATATTGATTGAACAGTCAGTCGATGTTGTTTGATTACAGCGCAGAAAAAGCGGGTCCAAGGCCTTTTTGGCGAAATAAATTCTGATGGATAAGCTGGTTGCCGTAACAGGGTCATCCTTTGGGCAGAAGGGCGGTTTTTGTGCTGTTCCTCTTTTGACATCGGTTCACTCTGTGGTACATGCGGGCGTCTGAATCGAATCTGCCACGGGTTTTCTTTTGGAGGAGTTTCATGCTTGATGATCTTGCCGTAATTCTGTTTCGGCCCAAATATTCCGAGAATATCGGTTCCGTAGCCCGAGCCTGTCTCAACATGGGTGTGAGCAATCTTATTGTCGTGGACCCATATGATTTTGATATGGACAAGGCTTTCCCGTTGGCCACGGTGCATGCCCGGCATGTGCTTGAGGGTGCCCGCGTGGTCGGGACCCTGGCCGAGGCTGTGGAGGGTTTTACCTCGGTCTACGGGGCCACGGCCCGGACAGGAGGATGGCGAAAGGGTCTCATGAGTCCTGAGGGTGTTGCCGAGGTGGTGGATGAACGTCTGCGGGATGGCGGCAGGATTGCCCTTGTTTTCGGTCCTGAGGATAAAGGTTTGACCAACGAAGAGACGAGTGTCTGCTCCGGGCTTCTGATTATCCCAACCAGTCGCGAGGGGACGTCTCTCAACCTGTCCCAGGCTGTGCTTGTCGTTCTGTATGAGTGTTTCAAGAAATCGCTGGGCAAACCGTTCTGTCCGGGGCCGCCCGAAGAGCGCCCTGCCACGGTCAGAGAGCAGGAAGGCCTGTTCGAGAGTCTTCAGGATGTGCTGCAGGCTATTAATTTTCTCAAGGACGGCAATCCTGACTACCGAATGCTTCCGGTCCGCCGGTTCTTTTCCAAAATCAATCTCAGGCGCAACGAGTATAATCTGCTTATGGGCGTCTGCCGTCAGATTCAGTGGTTTGTCAAAAAATATGGGCCTGGGAAGAGTTAGAGGGTGAAAGGTGTGGCGGTGTCTCCGGTTGTTTCAAAAATGAAAATCGACGGAGATTTCCTTGAGGGGGTGTTTCGTCGATTTCCTTTTTTGAAGTGTGTTGTCGGAAGTGCTATCGTACGACGCTGAGCAGTCCGTTGACGGCGGCCATCACGGATTGTTCCTTGATCTCTTCGCGGGTGCCGGTGAACTCGTAGAGTTTTGCACGGCTTTGCGATTGCCATGCCCATGCGATCCAGACAGTGCCGACTGGCTTGTCCGGAGTGCCTCCACCTGGCCCGGCAATGCCGGAGGTGGCGACAGATACGTCTGCGCCGAGTGCCTTGCGGGCACCTTCGGCCATGGCAAGAACCACGGGCCTGGATACCGCTCCATGGGTGTCGATGAGTGCGGGGTTCACGCCGAGCAATCGGGATTTGACAACGTTGGCATAGGCAACGATCGAACCGGCAAACCATTCGGAACTTCCGGGTGTGTCTGTGAGTGTGCTGGCGAGCAGTCCTCCGGTGCAGGATTCTGCGGTTGCCAGATAATTGTCCTCGATGCGCAGGCATTCGCCCAGTTCCGAGACAGCACGTGATATGAGATGTTTGTCCATTCTTTCCTCCGTCCCCTCTTCTTACAAAAAACCATTACCGGTTGCAATCCTGCTGAACCCGTCCTATTTTTGCTGTAGGTGCTGAAAGATTGGTTTGGCAATGATTGTGCGAGAGTGGAAACATGATATAGTATGCTATGGAGCGTAAACAGGAGATGAAATGACAGTCACCCCGGCAGAGTTGTTTGCCTTGGCCCTTGAGCGGCATCAGCAGCACTGGAACTGGAGTTTCCAGTTTGTCGCTGTATGGGTGTTTGGCTTGGTGCTGCTGTTTCATAGCTATCTTTTGCTGGCGGTATCCCTTGTCTTTTTTGGTGTGGGATTCTTTCAACTGAATCTGCCTCCTTTTGAAAAAGAATGGTGGATATCATTTGTCAAAAAGGGCGTGGAGTGGGAAAAAAACTGGATTGCGGCTCCATGGAATCTGATCAAGTGGAGACGTTTTCTGTTTGTCCTTGTGGTGGTCGGTGTGCTTGTATGGGCATTGTGGATACGGGAATACGCTGCATTGGGGCTGATCCTCGGCTTTGCCTATCTCGTGAAAGTCAAGGCCGAGAACAAGGCGGCAGGGATCGACGTATAGTAAAATAATGGACGCCGACTGTGGTTGGTGGTTGTTTCAACAAGAATCAAAAAAAGTACGGAGGAATGCATATGAGTGAAGATGTTCATGCCTGTAAGCAATGGTTGAATGAAGTCAATTGGGACATGATCCATGAAGACGCTGTTACCCTGTATCTCGAATGGGGCAACAACAATTACCGTGATGCAATGCGTTCGCCGGTGACGACCAGCGGTGAGTATTCCATCTATTTTGCAATTGATACCTGGGAGGCTCCCAAGGTTGTGCTCATGAAAATGGACAACTACGGTTCCACCATTCTCTGCACAAAGAAGCTGCCTGAGGACCTTTCCAGGGAATTGCTTGGAGAGATCAAGAATATCAAGGGCATCCTTGAGTTGACGCCATCCATCAAGGAATGGCTGATAAAGGAACTGGAAGGCTAGAACTGCTAGGGAAGCACTGCATAATTGTCCGCTGGCTTCGTTGCTTTAAAAACCTCAAATCCTAGCGTACAGGAAGTACGCGTCGGCCTTGATGTTTTCTTGCGCCTTGCCAGCGAATAATTCTACAGCACTTCCTAAAAATTCAATTAATTAGTACTTCCCTAGGGGCTATGATTGCGGCGTTGCTGCAAGAAAGTTTTTGCCATCACTCTGCAAAGCTGATCTTCAATTGAAGGTCAGCTTTTTTTGTTGAATTCCACAATTGAGTTGTTTTCTCGTTTGGGAGGCTTTTATGTTTTATTCTTTATCTTCAATGACCACGCCGTCACAGACAAATGAAATTCCCTGAGTGGAGGCTGTGCCGATCATTACTGCCTGAATGATGGGCACGGAAACCTTTGTGCCACCCTCCCATTTTACGGTGAAGTTGGCGCCGGAGCCGGCATTGGCGTCACGTTCCGGGATATAGATCTCCTTGGTGCCCATGGGCGGGATAACCACAGGTTGTTCCAGGAAGCTTTTCATCATTTCACCATGATCATTGTAATAGAGAACCGAGGTAACGGTGATGGAATTCTTGATGTCCACGTTGCGGATGGAGAGCAGGGCGGACAGGTTGTATGGTTTGCCCTTGATTCCCTGATAAATGTGCGAATAGACCGGCACATAAACTTTCTGGCCGCTGGAAATATTATGATCCCGACCTGCTGCTGCGGGACTGGATGCAATCGCAATCAGGATCAGGGCAAAAATGAAACGCATGAAATGTATACGCATGAGGTGACTCCTGAATGATTCAAGGTTTGTCATAAGCCTATGCCCGGTCACTGGGGAGATTGCAAGAGTAATAGGGCTTGCAATGATCTGATCATATCAGAATAATTTTTGCGATCAGCCCTGAACCGAGCACGACAAGCAGCCAGAGCACGACTTTTCTGAATACTGTTTCGGGCAATGACCGGCGGACTCGTCCTCCGAGCCAGATGCCCACGGCCACAGGAAGGACTCCTGCTGTGGAGATGATGGCGATTTCCGTGTTGAACAGGCCGAGTTTGCCCAGTCCTGCCAGCATGATAATGCTGGCCAGGGTAAAGGAACTGTTGATGGCCTGAACCAGTTCGTCCTTGGTCAGCTTGAGAGACATGAGATATGGCAGGATGGGCATGACCTGTGATCCGGTCAGGCCGTTGACCAGCCCTGTGGTCAGTCCTACAGGTCCGAAAAGCCATGGTTTTTCGGGGAGGGAGAGTTTGCCGCCCCATAATCCCCATGTTCCGTACAGGAGCATGGCTGTGCCCAGCACTCCCCGTGACAGGGAGGCATCGCCGCCGTCGAGAAGCCACAGGCCGAGGGCCAGACCTGGCAGACTGGAAATATACATGGGCCAGAAGCGGCGCAGGATCGGAAAGAACCCGCCCGCATCGATCATGACAAAGGCATTGGAGGCCAGTGAAGGGATGATCACAAGGGGGATGGCAATCCTTGGGTCGAGATAGGCTGCCATGATGCCGACGCATGTGGTGGCAAAGCCCAGGCCGGATGTGCCTTTCAGAAATGCCGCAAACAGGAACGTTGCGAGGATTATGGAGATTGTCAGAGGTTCCACGATAGAGTGGCATTACGCCCTTGGTCTGGAATTGGCAACGGCTTGAGTGCGGTTTTGCTTTGGAAAAGTCAGTGCCTCACTTGTTGGGAATGTGCTTTGGTCCTGATCCTTTCTTAGGTATTGTATTCGAATTTTACTCAGCAGGCTGTCGTATTGGCTTTGTCGACCCTTTGATTTCCCTCTTTTTATTTGGGCGACTCTGCGGTAAGGCTGGTTGGTTATCTGTACTGAATATAATGGAGAGAGTAATGAATATACCCAAAGGGTACAAGTTTGCAGCGGCACAGGCCGCATTCAAGAAGGCTGGCAGGTTCGATCTTGGGGCCATTGTCAGTGAGACTCCGGCTGTTGTCGCAGGCGTTTTCACGACCAACAAGTTTCAGGCCGCGCCAGTTCTGCATTGCAGGGAAATGCTCGGCACCGGTCGCAGAATGAGCGGGTTTCTGGTCAACTCGGGTCAAGCCAATGCCTGTACCGGTGAAGATGGTCGGGCCAATTGTCGTGAAACCCTGAACATGGCTGCCAAGGTCCTTGATGTTCCGGCCGACGAATTGCTGCCCGCTTCCACAGGTGTCATAGGTGCCCAGTTTGATATGACCAAGTGGGAAGCTGCCATGCCTGAGCTTGGCAGGAGCCTTGAGACAGCCGGCCCCGAAGATGTGGCTCGGGCAATCATGACCACCGACACGGTGCACAAGCTGGCTGAGGCACGTTTTGAGCTTAAGGGTGGCGAAGTTCGTCTGCTTGGTTTGTGCAAGGGGGCGGGCATGATCAGTCCGAATATGGCAACCATGCTCAGTTTCATCCTGTGCGATGCGGATATTTCCCTCCAGGCCTGGCAGGCGATGCTCGTTGATTGCGTGAACCTGACCATCAATCGGGTCACGATTGACGGGGACATGAGCACCAACGATTGTGTCATGGCCTTGGCCAATGGTGCGTCCGGTGTGGATATTGAATCCGAGGACGACTACACCCTGCTGCGCAAGCACCTGCTCGGTGTATTGGAGGAGCTTGCTTATAAAATAGTCATGGACGCCGAGGGTGGAACCAAGGTCGCTTTTATCGAGGTTTCCGGGGCCGGGAGTGACAAAGACGCTGAGTGTGTGGCTCGAGCCGTAGGCAATTCTCCGCTGGTCAAGACTGCGCTTTTTGGTTCCGATCCCAATTGGGGGAGGATTATTTGTGCGGCAGGTTATTCCGGTGCGGAATTCAAGCCCGATGATCTTGTTCTCAAGATCGGAGGCATTCTTGTTTTTCGCAACGGTACGCCGGAACCGGGCAACATGGATGATCTTCTCGGCCCGATCATGAAGGAGCGAGATATCGTGATTCATATCTCTATAGGTGATGGCCCTGGCAGCTCAATGGTATTGGCTTCGGATCTGACAAAAGAGTACGTGAGTATCAACGCGGATTACAGGTCATAAGGAACATCAATGCCTATACTCAGAGTTGAGACCTGGGCCGGGACAAGCAAGGACAGGAAACGCGAGCTGGTCGAGACCCTGACCCGTGAAACCGTGCGTATTCTGGAATGTCCGCCCGAAGCGGTGACAGTGATAATCGATGAAATTCCCAAGGAAAATTGGGGAGCGGCAGGCGAACTCTGCTCGGAACGATTCCCTGACAAATAGCAACAATCAAAACGCTGTACACGAAATATTCCAGTTCGCATGAACTCCTGGCGGCGTTTTACCAAAAAAGATTTTGAACGGCTCAATACTCTATTCCAAAAGGGGTGTTGGGCCGCTGGAGGATTAATATGGCTGGTATGGAAGAGCGCGACAAAAAGACTCGTCTGGTTGATTTTTTCAATGAATGTGGGATGCTCAGGAAGACGCCGCGCACCGGCTATCAGTTTTTGGGAACAGGTTCGGAAACCGTTGCCGAGCACTCGTTTCGGACGGCAGTCATCGGACATGCGTTGGCGATTATGGCCGGAGCGGATGTGGCGCGAACCACGTATATGTGTCTGTTCCACGACCTGCATGAAGCTCGGACAAGCGATTTCAATTACGTCAACCGGATTTATAACAATTCGGATCGAACCTTGGCCTTGAAACATGCCACTGAGGGCACCGGTATTGCCGAGGAGATTCTCGGATACTGGAAAGAGCTTGAGGAAACGGCAAGTCTGGAGGCAAAACTCGCACAGGATGCTGATCAGTTGGATTTCATCCTGAATCTCAAGGAAGAGCTGGATCTTGGCAACAAGTATGCCGGGGACTGGCTCGCGGGTGCGCTGGAGCGGTTGCGAACCGAATGGGGTCAGGAGCTGGCCCGGACCATTGCCGAAACCGATCACAAGGACTGGTGGTTTTTGGGACCTGATCCTGCATGGTGGACTCGGAAGAATGGCACGGGTAAAAGATAGAAGGCCCGGACAGGAGTGTGGCAGGATTCTCGAATGATCATGAAAAACGTCAAGGGTCTTGCCGTTTTGTCTCATATTGGGTACACCCTTTAAACATGAATGATTTCGGTATGGTTGAACTGTGGTTGCGGAACACAGTGTGATTTTCACAAACTTATGTAATATATAGTTACTTCATTGGGGTGGGGCCTTTCATGACTGAAAAGGCACGCGGGACAATAGGGTCTACGTATTTTCCTGGCAAGGTGTGCAAGGATATTCTGGATGAGATGGGCGGTTTGTTCATTTTTTTCCTGGATTCCTTGCGTTTGATATTTGCCGGGTGGGGTCAGTTTCCCAAGATCGTCCGTCAAGTATATTTCATAGGTGTCCAGTCGGTGAGTGTCATTGCACTTATCGGGCTTTTTTCCGGCATGGTCATGGGCATGCAGCTTTATTTTGCGTTGTCCATGTTTGGTGCCGACGGATTTTTAGGGACGAGCGTGGCTCTTTCCATGGTCCGCGAGCTGGCGCCGGTGTTGACGGCCATCATGCTTACAGGGCGGGCCGGATCTGCAATGACTGCCGAAATCGGCGTCATGCGCATTTCCGAGCAGGTCGATGCCCTGACTATAATGGGTGTCAATCCCATGCGGTATCTGGTTGCCCCGAAGATGGCAGCTTGTCTGATAAGCTTTCCGATCCTGACCGCATTCTTCAACCTGATTGCCATGTGGGGCGGTTGGCTGACCGGTGTCAAACTGCTGGGCGCAAATGCTGGCGTGTATTGGTCGCGGGTCCAGTCGTCGCTTGATTATAGTGATATAGAAGGCGGGTTCATCAAATCAATGGTGTTTGCCGTGCTGGTGTGTACCATTTGTTGTTTTGAAGGGTTTTATACGCATACACGGTCCGGTCATGCGGGGCCGGAGGGCGTGAGTCAGTCTACCACCAATGCGGTGGTTAAATCCTGTGTGGTCATCCTGATGGCGGATTATATTCTGACATCGCTGTTGTGGTAGGAGCATTACGTGAGCACTGCACCGAACATACGACTTGAAAACCTGGCCGTGGGGTATGGCGGCAATCCGGTTGTCAGCGACCTGAATATAGAGTTTCCCAGTGGGAAACTCTCCATGGTCGTGGGCGGGTCCGGGTGTGGAAAATCGACACTGATCAAGCATATACTCCAGCTTCAGCCTCCCATCAGCGGGAAGATTTTTGTGGGCGGCCATGACGTGTGTACCATGTCGAAAAGGAAGAATCACTGCATCCGTTTGCGGACCGGAGTGCTTTTTCAGGATGGAGCCCTGCTCGGATCATTGCGGCTCAAGGACAACGTTGCCCTGCCTCTTCGTGAGCACACGCGACTCAAGGAAGAGCAGATACTGCACATCGTGCAGGACCGGCTGAACATGGTGGGACTCGGACATGCCCTTGAACTCTATCCCAATGAATTGTCCGGGGGGATGCGGAAAAGGGCCGGATTGGCTCGTGCTCTGGTCATGGACCCGCAGGTGTTGTTTTGCGACGAGCCGACTTCCGGGCTTGATCCGGTCATGTCTGCCGAGCTGGATCAACTCCTGCTGGAGATGATGCGCCATTTCGACATGACCATGGTCGTGGTCAGCCATGATCTTGCAAGCATGCGGGGATTGGCAGACTTTGTTGTCATTCTGGGTGAAGGAACGAGTTTGTATCAGGGGACCATTGAGGATCTGGAAGAGACTGAAGATCCGTATCTGCGCAGATTCCTTGATCGTGTTGCCGAAGAACGCACTGCCCCCAGACTCACTCTACCGCCGTTGGACCCATCCATGATGAAACTCAATTGCAATAAGATTCTCGGGGAAAAAGAAACGGCTCGAAAAGGTGGACAATGTTGAAATTCAAAAAGGAAACTGCGGTCGGCCTCTTCGTGCTTGTGGGTCTTGTGGCCATCATTTACATGAGTGTCAAGTTGGGCAATGTTCAGCTGTTTACGGATAAGTATTATCCGGTCAGAGCAAATTTTACCGACATTTCAGGTCTCAAGATCAATGCTCCGGTCCACATGTTTGGGGTGGAAATCGGTTTTGTCAGCACGATAACACTCGATCAGGAAAAGGACGTGGCCCGTGTGGACATGATGATCGATAAAAATGTCAAGCTCACGGACGATGCCATTGTTGCAGTCAAGACCAACGGACTCATAGGGGACAAATATTTGAAGATCGCTCCTGGCGGGGTAGGCGATCCAGTGAATCCGGGGGATACCTTGTTTGATACCCAGCCGGCCATAGACCTTGAAGACCTGATCAGCAAGTTCGCGTTCGGCAAGGTTTAGGAGAATTTGGGAAAGGGGTTGAGCGTTGTTTTTCCGAAAAGAACTGCCCGCAGTTCGGTTATAACAGCGTTCAAATGAAGATTGTTTTGAGGGGGGTATATATGTTTTCTAAAAGATTAATTCCGTCTCTGTTCCTGCTGTGTCTTCTGGCTGGTTCTGCGTCTGCGGCTCTGGCCAATCAGACCCCCATGGAAAGAATCAAGGCGGCTGCAAGTGAGTTGATCGAGATCCTTTCGGATCCGGACATGCAGGACCCGGCCAAGCACGATGCGACCATAAGCAGATTAAGAGCAACGGCAGAAAAATATATTGATTTTCGGCAGGTGACGATGTTGTCTGTGGGACGGCCCTGGCTCAAAATGTCCCAGCAGGTGCAGTCCGACCTTACTGAGGCGTTTATCCAGCTTCTTGAAAGGACGTATCTCCAGCGGATTCCTGTCTATGAAGGGCAGGATGTCGAATATACGAAGCAGTTGATTTCCGGCAAGAAAGCGAAGGTGTTTACAGTAATTGTTGACAAAGATAAGAAGATTTTAGTTGAATTTCGTTTGAAAATCATTCAAGAGCAATGGATGATATACGATGTTGTTGCCGAAGGCGTGAGCTTGGTCGGTAATTATCGGAGTCAATTTGCACAGGTGCTGAATGATGGTTCCCCGGAAGAGTTGTTGAAAATGATACGGGAACGGGTTGAGGGTCTTGATAAGACTGAAGACGACAAGGATCAAGTTAACTCGTGAAAATCGTTGAAAAAATAGATAGACAGTTTTTAGTCTGCATCATGGTTGCCGCCCTTCTTTTTGGAATGGCGGGGATGGCGTTTGCGGACGACTTTGATCAAGTCGCTCAATTTTCCGGCAGGGCCGCTGAGCAGGCTGCGGATGCCGATGCGTTTGACGATGAATATGCCGAAAGCGAAAATCTTATCGCAGACCCCCTGAAATATTGGAACATGACTTGGTTCTATCTCAACGATGGGCTGTATCATGGCGTATTCAAGCCTGTGGCCACCGGGTATGCGTGGTTGGTTCCTGCCCAGCCCCGTACATGGATTAGCAATTTCTTTACCAATATGCTTTTTCCCGTCCGATTCATTAATAATATCCTTACCGGAAAATTCGATGCGGCTTACATGGAGACATCCAAATTCATAGTGAATACCTCCATCGGGTTTCTTGGATTTGGTGATGTGACCGCTGGCAGGGCTCGCAACTGGGAACCAGAGCGTCCAACTGCGGATGGATTTGGGCAGACGCTTGGCAAGGCCGGTGTGGGCCATGGTTTTTATCTGGTCTGGCCGTTCATTGGTCCAAGTTCGGTCCGCGAATCCGTTGGTTGGGTTGCTGATGCCTATTGTGATCCACTTACTTACGGCAATTTAACGTTCATAGAATTTGCGGCCATTCGGGTTTACAAGAATGTGAATACCATCTCGCTGCAACTTGTCGGCAATGAATACGAAGTTCTGACCGAAGGGGCTATTGACAAATATGCTGCCGTTCGTGACGCCTATATCCGCTATCGTGCCAAGAAAGTCGCCGAATAATCTTTACCCCTTACCTATTCTTCGATGCAGATTGCAGTTATTTCGGATACCCACATGGGCAATCCGCCTTTCTGGCTTGAGGCTGTCTATGCAAAATGGCTCGGTCCTGCCGATGCCCTTGTCCATTGCGGTGATATAACATCCGTTGAAACCTGGTCCTATTTCATGCAGCACGACAAGTTCATTTGCGTGCGGGGAAATTGTGACTGGGACCCACAACTCGTTGATCAGGTCCGGCCCGTGGAAACTGTCCGATTGGGTTCATTGACGATTGGTGCCACACATGGATGGGGTCCGCGTCCGCAAGTGTCTGTCAAGGTGGCTCAATCATTTGGCCCCGAGTATGATCTTGTTTGTTACGGCCACACTCACAAGCGCGATTGGTCCGTGGTGGAAGGCATTCAGCTTCTCAATCCGGGCTCTCTTGGCGAATCCGGTTCGTTGGCCATCGTCACTGTTGGCAAATCCAACAGGCTTTCCTGCGAATTCATCGATGTTTTCTAGGGAAGCACTGCATAATTGCCCTCTGGCTTCGTTGCTGTAAAAAAATCAAACCCTAGCGTGCAGGAAGCACACGTCAGCCTTGACTTTTTTGCGCGCCTTGCCAGCGAACAATTCTACAGCACTTCCTGAAGATTGAATTAATCAGCGTTTCCCTAGTAGATCTTTCGAAAAAACCTGATGCCGGCGTTTCTGGAATAATGGCGTGATGTTGAATTCGGGAATCGTTGGTTTCGTGTTTCATTCAAAACAAATCCCCCAATATGAGAATTGAGATTCCTCTTGATCAGTGCTTCAATCTGATTCGGGGGAGTTGATTGGCGACTTTTCCCCAGTCTTGCGGAGCCGTAACCCATCCGAAGGTGGACACGGCCATGGTTGTGTCCTGATATCCGTGCTTTCGCAGGACGAGCCAAGCCATCTCAAAGGGTGGTTTACCTGAAGAATCAAGTCCAAGGCGAATGGCGTGGGCCGGTCCAAGTCGTCCTGCGGAGCGCACGACAAAGGTTCCATTCGAGTCGGAAATCCCGATAATGGGACCTGCTGTCTTGCTGGTCTGTTTGTCAGGGGACTGGCTACCGGGAATCAGGAGTTTGTTGGAAAACAATTTGTCCCGCTTGGCCCCGGTCGACGGAGGAGGAGCAAGCAGCAGAATGGCTTCTACTCCTTCAAGGGGGGCGTTGTTCTTGTCTGTAACCACCCCGATGGCTTGATACCGGATTTCCATTGTGTTGTTGAGCCATACCAGCCCCAAAATGGTGATTCCGCAGATGGCTGCAAACACGGTGTAGGAATAAAGACGATGTGAAAAACGTGATCTTTTAACCATATTTATTTGTAACCCACCTCGGTAATTCGGTCCAGACAAAGCGGAAATATCAGCCTGGGCGCGGGTGACGGGTGATTCCAGCCTTCAAAAGGCACATGTCAAGGAGCCTGTGTAAAACCGATGAGACGGTTGCGCTTTTGTCGCAGGAATGGCATGTGGAGCATGTGGTAATAAACAGGAAAAGTCTACTTTTCTGGGCTGTAATAGCCATGATCTCGTTTTTGATGCTTCAGGCTCGCTCTGTCAAAGCCGAGGAGACGAAGGAATTGGCGGTTGGCATGTCCGCTGCGTTTACTGGTGCCAACGGCGAGTTGGGCATCGAGTTCTATCGTGGGTTTATGGCGTACATCGAGAATCTCAATGCCAAGGGTGGTGTTGACGGTTGGACTATAAAGGTGTTGCCAGCCAACGATGGGTACAATCCTGGGCCCTGTTTTCATAATACCATCCAGTTTATCGAGCGCGACAACGTGTTTGCTCTTTTTTCATACGTGGGCACCCCGACCACAACGCGTATCCTTCCACTTCTTCAGAAGTTTGAAGACAGAAACATTTTTCTGCTTTTTCCGTTTACAGGTGCACAACCGCTTCGCTCTCAACCGTTTGGCAAGTATGTCTACAACCTCAGGGCTTCCTATTTTGATGAAACCGGCGGGTTGGTGGATCGATTGGTTGAGGCCGGGCGCACTCGCATTGCCGTGTTCTACCAGAGCGATGCCTATGGCCGGACCGGTTGGGATGGAGTTCGACGTGCTCTCGAAAAGTACGAGTTGGATGTTGTGGGCGAGGCCACATATCGGCGAGGTGCGCCTTTTGAACAGGATTTCAGTAATGAGGTTCGCCATTTGATGCGGTCCGAACCGGAGGCCATTATCGTCGTGGGAACGTATGCATCGCAGAGTGCTTTCATCCGCGATGCAAGAAACGCCGGTTTTGAATCGCCAGTCGCCGGTCTTTCCTTTGCCGATAGTGATAAAATGCTTGAAATACTTACCCGTGAGGGTCGCAGGGCTGGGCGAAATTATACGAACAATCTTATTAATACCCAGACGGTCCCATGTTACGAGGATACTTCCTTGTCAGCAGTCCGGCTTTACCGTGAACTCATGGATGCCTACAAGGGCTTGCCGGTCTCTTCGGGTGAGGCTTACACCCCGCGCCGTTTCAGTTACGTCAGTTTCGAGGGGTTTCTCAACGGAGTCCTGTTGGGTGAGGTCGTCAAGCGGATGGCTGATGCCCCGAGCCGTGATCGTATCCCCGAGGCGTTTGCGTCCATCAGGGACTTTGACCTGGGCATAGGCGTACCTGTGGAGTTTGGCCCCGGTCAGCATCAGGGACTCAGAAAAGTGTATTACACCACAGTGATCAATGGGCACTTTCAGGCCATTCCCGATTGGGAGAGGTGGCGGAAATGAAAGCCCCGAAACTTTTTTACAAGCCGCTGCTCTTCATGGTGGTTCTTTTTGGCGTGATTGGTGTGGTCACTTCAGTGACTTTCAGCAATCGGTTGAGACGCGAGATGACCAGGGAGTATGAGTCCAAGGCGTTGGCACTTGCCCAGAGCGTGGCAGAGTCCGATATCGTATCCATCCTCGGTCATGATGCCGGGACCGTGCAGGCCCGTATTGATCAGTATAAGCATATTGCTGCTGTTTCCTATGTTCTCGTTACTGACGAGGACGGCGAGATCATTGCCCATACGTTTATTCCGGATGTTCCGCTCGAAATCAGGACCCTGGTGGCCGAGACTGCCGGGACTCTTCCTGGCGACGAGAACCTGATGCGTGATGTCTGGATCGACAAGGAGTTTTTCCTGCATGTTGCGCGGCCCATTCTGGTCGGTTTGGCCGGGTATGTTCACATTGGCATGGACACGGCCATAATTGCGCGGAATATTCATGAGGCCGTGGCCGAACAACAGCTGATGACTCTTGTTTTGTTTGGGGCTAGTCTTCTCCTCTCCTTCCTGTTTATTCTTAATATTTCCAAACCGCTTACCCAATTGTCGGAATATGCAGGGCGGGTGGCGGTCAATGACTTTTCCAATGTGCCGGATATCAAGTCCAACGACGAGATAGGCCAACTGGCCGCAGCAATGCGATCAATGGCCAGCCAGATATTCGAACATGTGAAGAATCTTGAGGATCGGGTCCGGCAGAAGACGCTGGAATTGCAGGAGGCGCGGGATGCCCTCAAGCAGAAGGTCGAGGCTCGAACCGGCGAGCTGATGAGGGCCAATACGCAACTCAAGATCGAGATTGCGGAAAGGAAGGTCATTGGCGAGGCCTTGCGCAAGACCGAAAGAAAATATCGCGCCATTTTCGAGAATGCAGTGGAAGGCATCTACCAGACTTCGCCAAGCGGCCGGTTCCTGAGTGCCAACCCCGCGCTGGCCCGAATCCTTGGTTTCAAGGGTTCCGAAGAGTTGATGAGCTCGATCTATGACATCGCCACACAGGTGTATATGGAACCGACGCGGCGTAATGATGTCCAGCAGCTCCTTGAAAAATCCGAGGAAGTCAAAAATTTCGTATCCAAGGTCCGCAAGCGCGATGGCCGCATCATCTGGATATCCGAAAACGTCCGCAAGATAGCGAATCCTGATGGCACGGCCCTCTGCTATGAAGGATCGGTGGAAGATATTACTCTGCGCAAGAAAGCAGAAGACCAGCTCAAGCGTCAGGCTTTTCATGATCCGCTTACGGGCTTGCCCAACAGAGCCCTGTTTCTGGATCATTTGCGTCTGGCCATGGAACGCTCCCGTCGCCGCAAGTACATGTTTGCCGTTCTGTACATGGATCTCGACCGGTTCAAGGTGGTCAATGACTCATTGGGACATGAGACTGGTGATGAGCTTCTGCGCGGTGTGGCCCGCGTGCTTGAAAAATGTGGTCGTTCGGTGGACACCATTGCCCGGTTTGGTGGTGACGAGTTTGCCATCCTTCTGGAAGAAATATCCGCTCCCAAGGATGCCATAACCATTGCCCGGCGCATTCTGGAAGGGGTGCGTGAACCATTCACCATAGGCGTCAACGAGGTCTTTACATCCGCATCGCTGGGGATTGTGCTCAAGACCGATGGCTATGACCGGCCCGAAGCCCTGTTGCGTGATGCGGACACGGCCATGTACCGCGCCAAGGAGTTGGGAAAGTCGCGCTTCAAGGTTTTCAACCAGAAGATGCATGATCAGGCCCTCAAGCTCATGGAACTGGAAACAGATCTCCGGCGAGCCGTGGATCTGCGTGAGTTTGAAGTGGTGTATCAGCCCATTGTCTGTCTGGAGACGCGTCAGGTCTGCGGGTTCGAGGCCTTGGTCCGATGGCGGCATCCTGAGCATGGAATAATAGGGCCTGATGATTTCATTTCTTTGGCCGAAGACACCGGCCTGATCTACGCCATTGACAACCTTGTGCTGGTGGATGCCTGTGCTCAGGTCAAGCGTTGGCAAACAGTGTGCGGTACTTCAATGGTTGATCGGCTGACATTGAATATAAATATTTCCGGCAAGCATTTTGGTCAAAACATGCTTTTGGGGCAGGTCACTCGTGCCCTGGATGATTCAGGTCTGCCTCCCGGTTCTCTCAATATCGAAATCACGGAGTCCGCGCTTATGGACAACCCTGCCGTGGCCGAGGATATGCTCAAGCAACTCAAGGAACTGGGAACCAATATCTGTATCGATGATTTTGGGACCGGGTACTCTTCTTTGTCCTATCTGCAACGGTTTCCCATTGATGTGGTCAAGGTGGATCGCAGTTTCGTGTCAGGCGTGGACGATGATCCAGACAGTCAGGCCATTGTTCGCACGGTCTTTTCTCTTGGCGAGTCCATGGGGCTGAAAATAGTGGCCGAAGGCGTGGAAACCCCTGCTCAGCTCGCATTCCTTGAGAGTGAGGGGTGTCGTTATGTTCAAGGATTCCTTTTTTACAAACCCCTGTCCGTGTCGGCAGTCGATGCACTGCTGGCTGGGATTTCCGATAACGCATAGCAGGCATCCCGAGAATTTGACAGTCTAGTGGGTTAGGTTTGTCATTGTGCCGGAGGGGAGAGATATGGCGATCAGACAATTCATGACGTGCGGGCTTGAGCCAATCGAACAGGTGCTCATGCCGTTTCAGGAATTCTTCAAATCCAAGTCCACCGGCGGCTTTTTGTTGATGATCAGTGCTGGCCTCGCTCTCCTGTGGGCCAATTCACCTTGGGGAGAATCCTACACAGCCTTGTGGCAGACGACGTTTACGGTTGGTTTTGGCGAGCTGGTCTTGTCCAAACCTCTCATCTTGTGGGTCAACGATGGCCTGATGGCTTTGTTCTTTTTTGTTGTCGGTCTGGAAATCAAGCGTGAGTTCATGGTCGGTGAGCTGTCCACCCGTAGGCAGGCTGTGTTGCCAATTGCAGCTGCCGTGGGGGGCATGATCGTGCCTGCGGTCACTTATTCCATTGTCAATATCAGTGGCGATGGCGTGCATGGCTGGGGCATTCCCATGGCCACGGACATTGCCTTTGCTCTTGGCATCCTGTCCCTGCTTGGGAATCGGGTGCCGTATCAGCTCAAGATATTTCTGACCGCCATCGCCATTGTCGATGATATTGGCGCAGTGCTGGTTATTGCCCTTTTCTATACTTCAAGTATTTCTATCTGGATGCTGCTTGCCGCAGGTGTCTTCCTGATTGTGGCCTACACGGGCAATCGTCTGGGAGTTCGTGCTCCGGTTTTCTATGCAATCCTTGGGTGTTTTGTCTGGCTGGCTGTTCTCAAGTCCGGTGTTCATTCCACAGTGGCGGGTGTGGCCATGGCTTTCATGATTCCTGCCCGGACCCGGTGCGATGCGGACATGTTCATGCGCAATGCATCAAAGATTCTCAAAGATTATCAATCCTCGGTTCAGCCCGGTCAGTCGGTACTTACCAATTCGAACATGAATTCGGCCCTGCTTTCCATGCAGCACATGGCGGCTCGGGCACAGACTCCGTTGCAGCGACTGGAGCAGGCCATGCATCCCTTGGCCGACTACGTGGTTATGCCGATCTTTGCTTTTGCCAACGCGGGCGTGGTTGTTGGCGGGGACGTGGGGTCGCTCATGACCAGTCAGGTGGCTGTTGGAACCGCGTTGGGATTGCTGCTGGGCAAGCCTGTCGGCATAGTCCTGTCAACCTGGGGCGTCATCAAGATTTCGGGCGGTATTCCCGGGGGCATGTCGTTGCAGCACTTCATTGGAGCCGGATTGCTTGGAGGCATAGGGTTTACCATGTCGCTTTTCATTGCCATGCTGGCTTTTGAAGGGAACCCATCCATGATAGCAGGGGCAAAAATGGCCATCCTCGGCTCGTCGTGCCTGGCCGGAATGGCTGGATATCTGGTGCTCAGGAATGCGCCTGTTCCCGATCACATGATCAAAGAGTAGTCCTTTGCATCCCATGGAAAGGAGTGGTATATTCCTGGTTGGTTAAATAGTGACAGTAACCTCAGCCTTTCTGGAACAAATATGGCAAATTTTCCCGACATTCCCATGGAAGAAAAAAAGATAGAAGGTGTTTTCTCTATTGAGAAAACCATGAAAATCGGAGCTGGAACAACCGCACGCCGTGTCAAACAGGCCATGAGCTACTTTGCCAGGGAACAGGATGACGGCGTGATACAGATACAGCCCATTGGTTCAGACGATCTGCCTGTGGGCAGTTTGGAAGAGATATCCAAGGATGATCTGCTCAGGGACTATATGCCCGACCCGGCCTCTTACAAGCGGGTTATGGTCAAGATGCGGGATGTCCAGAAATCCATTGCCCGTGGTGAGAAATTTCGCAAGCGCGGCGAGACGTTTACTGCCGAGTTTGAATTCAACAAGGCTTTGGCCATGGATGAGCAGAATGTTCGTGCCAACTTTGGTGTGGGCATGTGTTATATTGAGCGCGGCGAGAAGGAAAAGGCGCAGGAGGTTTTTGAGCGCATTGTCAAGATCGATGCGGCCTTTGGCGACGAGCACAAGCATCTTTTCAATGAGTACGGTATCAAGCTCAGAAAGAACAAGATGTTTGCTGATGCCGTGGAGTACTACAAGCGGGCTCTTGAACTGACCAAGGAAGATGAGAACTTGTACTACAACATCGCCCGTGCCGAGTTCGAGAGTGAGAACTATACCAAGGCAGCCGATGCGGTGGGCAAATGTCTTGCCTTGTCCCCGGACCATGTCGAGGGCACGAAGTTGTTGGCTTACCTCGGGAAAAAAGGACTCGTTTGACTTTTACGGGCATGCAGGGAGCGTGATGAGCGACATAAAGGCATTTGTGGTTGCAGGGACGCATAGCGGATGCGGCAAGACCTCAGTCTCGTTGGGGCTCATGGCCTTGTTGACCCGGCGTGGCATGAGGGTGCAGCCTTTCAAGTGTGGTCCCGACTTCATTGATCCTGGCCACCACGGTAGGGCCTGTGCTCGTAATGGCAAAACCGTTCCCAGCCATAATCTTGACGGTTGGGTACTTCCTGTGTCCACCAACCAGAATATTTTCAATCGATATGCCGCTGGTTGTGATGTGGCTGTTGTTGAAGGAGTCATGGGACTCTTTGACGGCATTTCCGGCACCGGGGATGAAGGTTCTACCGGGCAGATAGCCAAGAGCCTGGACCTTCCGGTCATTCTTGTGGTGGATGCCCGGTCCATGGCCCGGTCTGCCGCTGCCCTGGTCTCCGGCTATGCCGGTTTTGACGCGCAGGTGAATATCGCGGGTGTCATATTTAATCGCGTGGGCAGTGATTCCCATGCCGAACTGCTCATCGAAGCCATGTCGTTGCTGTCCATTCCGGTGCTTGGCTGTTTGAGGCGAGATGAATCCATCACCACCCCGTCACGGCATCTCGGACTGGTTACGGCTGATGAGGATGGCCCGGACATGGATCATTACCAGCGACTGGCCGACTGGGTCGAATCCGGGATTGATCTTGACGCATTGCTTGCCAATCTCCCGGAAATTCCGGTGGTGCCACTTTTCGAGCCGGTGCCGGAAAGAGGCAACGTGACAATCGGGTTGGCGCGGGACAATGCTTTTTGTTTCTATTACGAAGAGAATCTTCGTCTGCTCCGAGAGGCTGGTGCGCGCCTCATTGAATTTTCGCCTGTAGCTGATCTGCATCTGCCCGATGATCTTGACGGGTTGTACATAGGCGGTGGTTACCCCGAACTGTATGCCTTTGATCTTGGGCAGAACACCAGGATTCGTCGCGAGATCAAGGAATTTTGCGAGTCTGGCCGTCCTGTCTACGCCGAATGTGGCGGTTTCATGTATCTCATGAACGACATAATCACTGGCCGTGGGCGGTATGCCATGTCCGGCGTCTTTCCGGTTCGCGCCGAAATGAAGGACAGGTTCCGGGCTCTTGGTTACCGTGAGATTGCCACCAGGGCCGATACCCTTCTTGGTCCGGTAGGCACGACAGCACGCGGCCATGAGTTTCATTATTCCGCCATCCAGGCAGACTGTGACATGGAAGCCATTCCTTTCGTGTATGACGTGACCAATCGCAAGGGGGCCATGGATGTTTCAGAGGGATTTTTGATGGGCAACACGCTTGGTTCGTATATCCATCTTCATTTCGGCAGCCAGCCGGGCATGGCGCGGGCCTTTGTGGAAGCCTGCAAGGCAGGTGTTGATAGGGGCGAGAAGGAATAAAGGTTTCTTCTGTTAGCAACGGCAATTCTGACAAACGCGTAATTCCTGGCACTATTTCATCATATGCAAACATGGATTCTGCACATAGACATGGATGCCTTTTTTGCATCCGTGGAACAGCTCGATAATCCCGAGTTGCGCGGTAAGCCCGTGGCAGTCGGGGGGACGTCCGACCGTAGCGTGGTCTCTGCGGCCAGCTACGAGGTTCGCAAATATGGAGTGCGTTCGGCCATGAGTGTGGTCAAGGCTCGTCAGCTTTGTCCTGAGATTCTCCTCGTGCCTGGGCGTATGGGCCGATACAAGGAGATTTCCATCCAGGCCATGGGCGTGCTTCAGGAATTTTCGCCTACAGTGGAGCAGGCCAGCGTGGATGAAGCCTATATCGATGGTACCGGGCTGGAACGATTATTTGGACCTATCGACAAAGTGAGTCGGCAGATAAAGACCCGCATGAAGGAGGTTACCGGGTTGACGTGTTCGGTGGGCGCGGCTCCGGTTCGATTTCTTGCCAAGATAGCATCCGACGTGAACAAGCCTGACGGAATATTTATTATCAATCCCCAGGAAATTGTTGATTTTCTGCGAGTTCTGCCTGTGAACAGGGTCCCTGGTGTGGGCAAAAAACTGGTGGACATTCTGAAACGACTCGGAACGCGCACCTGTGGCGATGTGCTCAAGAAGCCTCGTGAATACTGGGAAGACAGGCTTGGAAAGTATGGCGGGGCCTTGCATGATCGGGCAAGAGGCATTGACGTGACAGGCGTGCAGGTTTCGAGCGGAGCCAAGAGTTGCAGTGCGGAAAATACCTTTCACAAGGATACCACAGACCGGACTGTGCTTATCCGGTGGCTTTTGGCCCAGTCCGAACGGGTGGCAGGCGACCTGCGCAGGCACGGGTACAAGGGACGCACCGTGACGCTCAAGGTCAAGTATGCCGATTTCAGTCAGATTACCCGTAGTCTGAGTCTTGGAGGGCGAACGGACAATACCTCGGTCATTTTCAAAACCGTTTGTGATCTGTTGAAACAGGTGGAGATTCGCCGGGCGATCCGCCTCATTGGGGTGGGAGTATCGAATTTTGAAGTGCGAGATCGTCAGGTCACCCTGTTTGAGGTTGAACCGCAGGCGGTCGAAGCCACAAGTGAGCTGGACAGGGCGGTTGACGCAGTCCGGGAAAAATTCGGCAACATGGCCGTGACCCGGGTCGATCTGTTGGGACATGGAAAAAAAACAGATAATTGAAAGGATTGGCACGAGCCATTAGTATTGCCCAATCAGGCTTGCAAAACAGGGTGAACATTACTACACTGTTTATGTAAAGATGACATAAATGAATCGGCACAGCGCGGATTCTCAAATAACACCATATGAAAAAAATTATGAATAGTTTAATTAATTGGCGCACCTGTGCGGCTTTATCCCTCTTGCTGGCAGGGCTTCTGGTTGTTCTTTTGGTGGCTCCGGTCATGGCAGAAGATGACGAAGGCATCATGAAAGTGAAGCTGGCCAAGAAGCCTGATCCGCTTGCCAAGAATGTGGAAGTCAGCCTGGACTATCTTTTTGAAGTCCTGGCTGACAGGTCCCTGTCGTTCGACACTACCCGGATTCAGCCAATGCTGGATTTTGTTGCAGGTATGCAGGACGACCCCAAGGACATCGGTCCTGCCAAGCGGTTTGGCGGTTACGGCATTTGCTTGCGCAAGGAGGTGTCCACTGATCTCGACAGTATCCTGCGGTATTTCTATAATCCGGACATTCCCAACTATTTGCTTTGTCCCGCAGTGCTCCGACTTTCCGGTTGGCATCCGGGCAGTGAATTCCTCTCTCGGAAAACCGGCATATGGGAAGAGTTGCCCAACTTGACTGCGCCGGTTCTGATTCGTGGCAGGGAATTTGAGGTCAATACGCCGGATTCCTTTGCCGAAGCGTATTATCGTTATGATCTTGATCGGTTGATAGTTCTGCTCAAATATAACGGCAAAAATGTCGCCATTTCCATTTCCAGGCAGGACGACGAGTCCGATGTGGGCCGTAAGGGTGCCATTCTCAACGATAGGGAATGGGAGTACTTTTATTCCGGTATCGAGGGTCTGAATAAGGGCATGATAAGCTGGATGGACACATTCATGTACAAGTCGGCTTCGGTTCAGGTCTTCGTGGAGCACGATGCCGATGCGCCCCGCAGTTCGGTTTTTCTGTTCAAGTGGCTCAATGCTGGTTGGGCAGGCATGAATGTGGTCAAGCGCAGTCACATTTATGAAGGCAGTTTGCGGTACGCTCGCAGCTTCAGCAAGATTGTGGAATCTTCCATCCTGACCCCGGAGAGCGTTGCTGAAGGTCTCAGGAGTGTCATTGCCATGCCTGTGACCAAGGTGGACTCGGTTATCGAAGAGTATGCCAAAAACTTTGAAATCCGTTTCAAGGACGATCCCAAGCTCAAGAAAAGGGAATATGCCAAGGTCATAGCCAATGGTGGATATGCCAAAGTGCTGGATGCCGACGCTCGCAGGAGCGTGCTGGCCCTGCAAAAGCTCAAGAGCATGATCGGCATGGATACCCTCATCGAGATGGAGGCCTCTCCTGTGGCCCAGGCACCTGTTCTGGTCGAGGATGTGTCTGATGTGGAAGCTGTTCAGGTTGAGGCCATGCCGGAAGGCTAGCCAGATATTCAAATGCACGCTATATTGACAGCGCACTGCAAATTGCGGTGCGCTGTCTTGTTTTCAAGCAAAGGAGATTCCGATGGTGGTAAGTGAAAGTGATGCCAAGTTTATGTTCTGTCCGCTTCTCAAGACAAGCGACGATAAAATGAAAATGTGTCAGGTGGACCGGTGCATGATGTGGTGTTGGACAGACGATACCAAGCAAGAGGGTTATTGCGGCCTTGCCGGTCGGCCAGGTGCTTCCAAATGATGAGATTTCTTGCCCGGTTTTCCGGATCATGGCATTAAGCCCATATGTCCAGACCTTTTGCATTCAAGCTCGACAAGGTTCTCGAATATAGGGGACAGTTGGAGGAGCAGGCCAAGGCCGATCTGGCTCGTGCCGCTGAGGCCTACGAGGCCAAGGCCTCTGTTGTTGCGGAGATGGAAGCCAGCTTTGCCGCTCATCTGGACAGGGAAACCGAGTCCAGAAAGAGTGCCAATGACATGTGGCTGTGGCGTCAGTACAAGGACTCTCTTGAACAGGATATTTCCATTGCGCGCATGGACCTGAAAAGTTTGGAACTTAAATTGCAAAGGTGTCGGACAGTGGCCGTGGAACGCTCCAAGGAGAAGAAACTTCTGGAGAAGCTTAAGCAAACGCAAGCCAAGAAGTATCATGCAGAAGAAAGTGCCCGAGAAGAAAAGGAAAACGATGAAATGGCAACGCTTCGGTACGAATCTAAAGATTTCTAAGGTTCTCTTCAGCCTCGTTTTTCTGGCTTTGCTGAAGCTCGCCTTGTTCGGAGTGATGAGTGTCGATTCTCTGACACTTCAGGCCGTGCAAGCTGTCATGCCTGCCGCTGTTCCCGATGTTGCCGTGGCGGCTGAAAAAAAAGAGGAAATTCCCACACCCCTTGCTGACAAGGCTGACTCAGAGGCAAACAGGGCTGTTGAAGCCGAAGCCAATGCCGACGAAGTCGCTGCGCAGGCACCGCGTACCGAGAGTGATCTCCCTGAAGAATGGAAAGCCCTCAAGCGCAAGGAAGAGGAGTTGTCCATCAAGGAACGCACGTTGCGGGAAATGGAGGTCGGTATTCGGGCCGAGGCCCAGAGGGTCGAGAAACTTCACTCCGAGATAAAGCAGATGCTTGATGATGCCAAATCCATCAAGGACAAGCGCGTCAAGCAGTTGGTTGAAATGATATCCAATACCAAGGCCAAGAAGGCCGCCGAGATTCTTCAGTCCATGGATACGGATCTGGCCGTCAAGGTTTTGTCGGGTATGCGCGGACGTCAGGCGGGAGAGATTCTGTCCTTTGTGGAAGCCAAGAAGGCCGCCCAATTGTCCGAGCAGTTGACGAGATTGCAGATTCCTTTTCAGGATGGGAGCAATTAGGCTGTTTTCGATTGTTCTTAAAGACTTCAAAAAGTCCAAGCCCTCGCGTATGCAATGCGCAACGGGCTTGGGCTTTTCTTATGTCTGATCTTTTCCGTTTTTGTGCACGAACCGAGAGTTGAAGTAAAATGATCCGTATCAAATTGATCCTGGCCTATGAGGGCACTGATTTTTCCGGCTGGCAGATTCAACTGCGGGACAGAACCGTTCAGGGCGAGCTTGAAAAGTGCCTTGAGACGATTGCTGGCAAGCCTGTTCGCGTGCATGGGTCGGGTCGGACTGATGCAGGGGTTCATGCCCTTGGTCAGGTTGTTCATTTTGATTGCGCCGATGATCGCCGGAACATCCCCTGGCAACGTGCGTTGAATTCTCTGTTGCCACGCGATGTCCGGGTGGTGGACTGGGCCGAGGTGCCGGATGATTTTCATGCTCGCTACGGGGCCGTATCCAAGACATATGAGTATGTGCTCTGGCACAAGCAGGAATTCTTTTTGCCCCATCGTCGCCGGTTTGCCTGGGATTGCGGCCCGGTCGAGTTCTCTTTGATGGAAGAGGCTGCCGCCGTGTTCATTGGTGAACACGATTTTGCCGCTTTCCAGAATGTCGGCACACCTGTTTCATCCACGATACGGATCATTACGGAAATTTCTCGTCATCCCGGTCTCGCGGAACATGAGACCGTCTGGCGGTTTTCTGCCAATGGTTTTCTCAAGCAGATGGTTCGCAACCTGATGGGCTGCCTTGTGAACTGCGGCAGAGGGAAGATTCGTCCCGAAGAAGTCCAAACCATTCTGGAAAACGGAGACCGCAGTGCGGCCCCTGCAACCGCGCCTCCGCAGGGTTTGACCCTGATGAATGTTGAGTATTTGAGTTGATTTTTTTGGGATTGTTTGAATAAAGTTTCGTAGTTCAGGGCTGCGTACTGCTCTTGTTTGGTTCGGAAACGAGGGGGCAGGCCACGCTTACAACTCCCGCCACAATCAATGCACCCACAAGGCTCATCAGCACGAAAGCCCAAGTAAAATGCCAGCCGAAAGAGGCAACCATTACGGGCAGAAGAGCCGGTTTGATCGAACGGTTGCCTATGAAATTGGCAATATGAAAGACCGAGACTCCCTTGTCTTTCAATGTTTTGAAGAGTGGATACCATGCATAGACCGGTCCCATGGACACAATCCCGGCAAGCGAGGAAAGGAAGAGCCCCTTCAAGCCGGAACCCTGCCCCAGAAAGCGTGTTATAGTTCCCGGAGATACCATTCGGTTGAACACAACCATCATGACAAGTGCCAGACATATGGGCAGGGTCAGTTGCTGAAACATGGAAATGCAGATGTGTATTGAGCGGTTGGTGCTTTCCGGCGCAAAAATCAGTCCGATACCATACAGACAGATGATACCCATCGGGAACAGCCACGGACGTATCCATGTCATGTGCTGCATCAACCTGGAATATACGCTGTTCTGGTTCATGCTCCCCACCCCTGCCATAAGACAACCAGGAAAGACATGGCCACGGCCATGACAAATCCGGCAAGGTTGCGCACCAGGGCAAATCGCAATCCCAAAGCCGCTGCTTCCGCAGGGAGCTGGATCAATCCGACATTGACCCAGGCCAGCATCAGGGCCGTAACCCCGGCCAATCCGATACCGGAATGTAGCAGGCCCTTTCCGATTACGTAACTGTTGACGGGATTTCCAGCCATGACGCTTCCCAGAGAGGCTCCGCACAAGGAATCAACGAGGGGCGACCCGGAAAACAGGGAGAGGAGGGCTTGATCAGATATAAATCCACGAAAGAGACTCAGCAGCAGGATGACTCCCACAAGTCGAGGCAGGAGAGAGCCGAATTGACGTAATCCTTTTCTTGTGGCTTCGCTCCATTGTTCGAACAATGCAGGTTCGTTGGCTTGGGATTGGTCCGGTTTTTTTGCGGCGTTTGTTGACAGTGATTTCATGTAGTCGGCCACAGCTTCGGCCACTGTCCCGGAAATGTGTGTGACAACTTCGAGGTCATGTTTCTTGAGTGTGTTGGCAATATGTGGAGCAATATGGCCAACAAGAATAACCTTTGCCCCCATGCTCATGGCAAGCGAGGTCGCCATGACTCCGGCTCCGGGCCCGGATGAGGCCGGTGGCCCGTTCACGGACTCAAAGGACAGGTCATCGGTTTCGACCACCACCAGATAGGCGGCTGTTCCCAGCTTGTGCTCCACTGAGCCGCTTAAGTCGGGTTGAGTGCTCGGAATTGCTATTTTCATTGCAGCCTTTGTGTTTTTTTATATGCCATTATCGATTTTTCCCAAAAAAACGCAGCTTTTGTCAATGCATACTATTTTTGATTTCATGCTGATCGGAAGCAATAAAAAATATTTGGTTTGTATCAGTGTGCTTTGGTAAAATCCCGGAATGAAGTTGACTTGGGCCTGCGAGAATCTTTTTCATAAAAAGTGGTAGCTGCAAGGCGCAAGTAAAAACCGGGATCGCCGCGTATTCCTATAGGCAAGAGTCCTTTTTTTTCGCAGCAACGCCACAGAAGTCTTTTTCTGAAATTTTCCATGAAATATTTTTTTATCGTCAATGCCCATCTGTCCAGCAGGCTGTTTAAAAAGTGGTAGCTGCAAGGCGCAAGGAAAAATCGGGATCGCCGCGTATTCCTATACGCAAGAGTCCGTTTTTTTCGCAGCAACGCCACAGATGCCGCTTTTTTAACAGCCTGCTAGAGGATGGTTATTTGTCTGGTTGTTTCGTCCCAGAAAATGGTTGAGGCTTCGTTTCGTTTGGTGAATTGGAGCCTCTTGGGGCCGAATTTGATGATCGCGCCGGGGTGGATGAACTTCATGGCCTTGATCTTGATGCCGGAAAGTTCCTCCTGGCGGGCCAGGGCTAACTGGTTGAGTTGTTCACTCAGGGTTTTGCGTCGTTTGACCAGGGTGATGCGGTGCTTGAGGACTTCACTGACAGCGGTGCGTTTTTCAGGTGGTGTGCGTTCCAGAATGACCTTGGGATCATCACGACCCAATGCATCGTCGATCTTCTGAATGGCCTGCTTGATTTTGGATCTTTCAAGTCGGAGCTCTTCGTCCTCTTCGTGGTCGATGCGGACAGACACGGTGGTGGCAACGCCAAGTTCCGAGCCTATTTCGTTGACCTTCAGGCCTTTGGACGTGATTATTTCGCCGCCCTGGACGATGCCTTTGCCTCGTGTTGCGAGGAACTGCCCTCCGCAGTGAATCTCCGAATTGGTCGTGTCGTTTGCGATGTGGACGTCGCCGCCTGCCTCGATATAGGCATTTGCGGCATAACTTGCGATGACATCACCTTTGGCGGAAACCTTGCCACCTTCGGGCATGAGGATGCCCCCGGAGACTTGGATGTTGCCACCAGCAGTGACCATGGTGCTTTCCACGGACCCGGCCACAACGATGTGCTTTGGCGCGTACACGGAGAATCCGGCCTGGATGGACCCCAGTATCTTTACGGACCCGTGTTCGACTATGACGTTGCCGGTATTGAGATCGATGTTCCCGTGAATGAGCAGACAGTCGGTGACCGAAAGTGTGTTGCGTTCCATGACCATGATGCCCTTGGCCTTGGATTCGAAGGAAATTTCATCTTCCTGGACAATGACGTTTTCACCCGCGTGGATGTGCAATTCCTTGCCTGCGCTGGCCGGTATGGTCTTGCCGTAGATATCGATGCCGCCCTGGCCTTGGGTGGGTGGGTGCAACCGGCCTATGGTTTGACCTGCATCGACCATCGGGTAGGACCCGCGGTTGCGGAAATCAAGTCGTCCGGCTTCGTCTTCAGTGCCGGTCAGTTCGCGGGTTGAAACCAGATATTCCAGCCAGCCGTCTCGTCCCGGAATGGGGTGTTTGCCTTCCACTATGATCTGGTCCAGCAGGGGGCTGCCCAGTTGCTTGGCCTGTTTGAGCTTGGCATCAATGTCGTCGAGATCGAGATCGATGAGTACTCCCGTGTCACGCATTTCCTTGTCTATCCGGGCCGGTGTGATCTCCTGTCCCTTGAAATCCTTGTGGTGAAGATTCCCGGTGACCGTGATGGCATCCTCGGAGACAATCGGGATAGGATCAACAGTGATGGTACCCTCTTTCAGGTGGGCCATTCCCCATACCTGGGAGACATATGAATTGGTCAGTGGGTCGAAATCCACGTTTTCGCCCATTTGAATTTCGATGTCCTCGGGGTCGAAATGTGTCTTTGGCTGGGTGATGCGTCCATCGATTGTTTCGCCTGCCCGAGCCTCAAGAGGGGGATGTTTGCGAGCAAATCGGTCGCCCGGAAAAGTGGGGAAGTCAATATTACCCAGCGCAACAAGGGAGGCGTTTTGCGGTTCCTGGACTTCAATTCCGCGAATCAGGACGAGTCGCCGGAATTCGGAATCTTTTTGGATGGCATCGATAATTTGCCGGGCAATTTCGTCGTCGATGGGCAGTTTGACTCCTGCCTCCGCCACCTGTCGCTGAATCATTTCCACGGAAGGGCCTTCGCCTCCGTTGGGCGGAAAGTAGCGACTGACGCCCAGTTTCATGCCATCTTCGGACATGGCAAAGCGAAATCTGGCATCGCCGTTGTCGTCTACAAAATTTTCATCCGCCATATTCACCGCAAGGGAAAAACGTTAGCCTTGGCAAGGGAGAGGTGGCTGTTCCATTTCAGAGCCTGTATTTTCTACGGTTCCTTTTGGAAAGTGGTCACAATTTTATTGCCTAGATAATCACATGATATTCATTGCTATCATAGGGGTGCAATTCCTGGCAAATGTGGGGAATCTCAAAAAAATGATCTAGGGAAACGCTGATTAATTCCATTTTCAGGAAGTGCTGTAGAATTGTTCGCTGGCAAGGCGCGCAAAAAAGTCAAGTCTGACGCGTGCTTCCTGCACGCTAGGGTTTGATTTTTTTGCAGCAACGAAGCCAGAGGGCAATTATGCAGTGCTTCCCTAGTTGGTAAGGTTGAGTGAAAGTCTCCAATAGAGTTCTTCAAGCAATATGGCCAGGTCTGCATGGATGCCTCCCGGTTCAGGCGGCGTGCCGAACAGGGCGCGTCTTTGTTCGCAAAGCCCTTGGGTCGAAACTGCCTCGGGCGAGGAATGGAACATGGTCATGGACAGACGTTCTGCCAGCAGATAGCCGCTCAGGCCATTGGCCAGGAGGTCCATGAGAACCTTGAATTCGGGGCTGTGCTGTTTCCAGAAAGCCAGTGTTGCGGCATCCGGCTTGACCGCAAGGGATTCACAAATGAGTGAATAGAGCGAATTGATGCCGGCACCTGGGAGACCTCGTCTCCAGCCGAGAAGCCATGGGTTGCGCCAGAACAGCAGGAAGTGATCCGTACCTGTGGCGATGATTTTTTCCATGGCAGCACGGGCTGCCATGAGTACCGGGTCTTCCCATACAACTTGGCGCGAGGCCACGTCCCAGGCTGGAATAGGTCCGCAGTCCAGAGTGGTACCAAGGCTCTTGCCCAGAATGTGGGCCAGCCATCGATTGGCCTGGGGGGATGCCGGGGTTTCCAGATGGGCATAGCTCAGGATGACTTTTCCTGTGCCGAAATCATTGGCTGTCACACAGGGCAATCCTTCCAGAAAATCAGGGCGCAGATTGATGCCGTAGAGGTTTTCCCAATCGGTCATGGTCCCCTTGGGAAGGGTGGAAAGCTTGATGTCCGCCACCCAGAAGTCCGGGCCGGGCGTATTGTAGCGGGCAAGTACGGTAACGGAGTCGTCCCGAGGGTCAAATCTTCCCGGCCACCAGACGGGCAACTTGACGTTGTCATCCATGTCATCAGGGACCAGTGGGTCTTGTGTGTTCAGGTTGGATTCCACATGGCCGGAAAGGAAGTGGTGCAGTCGGTTCGTGTATCCCTTGCGCGTCCATGGAGACAACCCCAGACCATAGGGACCGGTCAAAGCAAGGCCTGCTCCGCCGCAGAAGCCGAGGTAGGTTCCTCCGCCATGAACGAATTCACAGATAGCATCCATGCCCTGCACGCCCAGTCGGTCGGCTTTGCCCTTGGCGCGTCCTCCGGGGACGATGAGCATTTTTTGGGCTTTTCCGGACTTGCCAGAGAGTACCCCCTGGGCTATCTCAGACCCGCGCACGAGACGATGTGGCACACCCCATGCGGTTAGTGCGCGGGTGATCAGTAGTCCCCAAAAATGTGACTCGTCCCAATATATATGTATACTTGACATATGCGGCTCTCTTGACAAGGGTAGTCCGCACGCTATCAAGGGCTGCCGACAGTGGCAAGTGCAACAATCAATTGAAGGCATTTGACGGTTGTGTTGCTGCAAAAAAACTCACCGAGGAAGCAAATGCTTTGGCCTTGAACAGTATCCGTTTTTGGCATTGAAATTTTTTGATAGTGCGCTTGGAAGATGTAATAGTTTGATATTTAAAGATGTTTACGTGATGCGTGAACACTGTTCTGATAGAAAACAAGGATTCATACATGACCCGGAAAGAACTGGCCAAGGTCTACGAGCCTTGGGATGTTGAAGAAAAGTGGGAAAACCACTGGGAAGAAAACAAGACCTTCACCCCTGACCCCGATGGTCCGGGCGAGTCCTATTCAATAGTTATCCCGCCACCCAACGTGACCGGCGTCCTGCACATGGGGCACGCCTTGAACCTGACACTTCAGGACATATTGTGCCGTTTCAACCGCCAGCAGGGCAAGAATGTGCTCTGGGTTCCGGGTACCGATCATGCGGGCATTGCCACGCAGAACGTGGTTGAACGCCAACTCAAGGAAGAAGGCCTTACCCGTCATGATCTGGGCCGCGACAAGTTTATTGAGCGTGTCTGGGACTGGAAGAAGGAGAAGGGCGACCATATCCTTTCGCAGATTCGTCGCATTGGTGCATCAGTTGACTGGACTCGTGAATGTTTTACCTTTGACGATCAGCGCGCCAAGGCCGTGCGCGAGGTTTTTGTCAAGCTCTATGAAGAAGGCCTTATCTACAAGGGCGATTACATTATCAACTGGTGTAATCGCTGCCATACCGCCCTGGCTGACGATGAGGTCGAGCATGAGGCAAAGCCCGGCAAGCTTCATCATGTCAAATATCCTCTGGCGGATGGCTCCGGTCATCTGATCGTGGCCACCACACGACCCGAAACCATGCTGGCTGATACCGCGATTGCGGTGAATCCCGAAGATGATCGGTTCAATCATCTCATCGGCAAGGAAGCCGTGCTGCCACTGGTCGGTCGCAAGTTGCCCATTATCGGTGACAAGTATGTTGATGTGGAGTTTGGTACCGGTTGTCTCAAGGTCACTCCGGCGCACGACATGAATGACTGGGAGCTTGGCCGTAAGCACGATCTTGATATTATTTCCATGCTGGACGAGGACGGTGTCGTCAACGAGAACGCCCCTGAAAAATATCGGGGCATGACCGCCCTGGCTGCCCGTGTGGTTATCCTGGCTGATCTTGAGGCCGAAGGATTGCTGGAGAGCATCGTTGATCACGACCATAATGTCGGGGTCTGCTACCGCTGCAAATCCGTTATCGAGCCGCATGTTTCCACCCAGTGGTTCGTGTCCATGAAGCCTTTGGCCAAAAAAGCCCGTGCTGCCGTGCCGTCCGAGACACAGATTTACCCTGAGCACTGGACCAAGACCTATTATGACTGGCTGGACAATATCCGTGACTGGTGCATTTCCCGTCAGATCTGGTGGGGTCATCGTATTCCGGCATGGACCTGCGAGAAATGCGGCAAACTGACCGTTGCCATCGAAGATCCCAGTGCCTGTTCCTCCTGCGGAAGCAAGAATATCGTTCGGGAGGAAGACGTGCTGGACACCTGGTTCTCGTCAGCTCTCTGGCCGTTTTCCACGCTGGGCTGGCCTGATGATACCAAGGAACTTGCAAAGTATTACCCGACATCCTGTCTGGTCACCGGTTTTGATATTCTCTTTTTCTGGGTTGCCCGCATGATGATGATGGGCCTTCAGTTCAAGGAGCAGGTGCCGTTCAAGGAAGTTTATATCCACGCCCTTGTCCGCGACGAGAATGGCAAGAAGATGTCCAAGTCCACGGGCAATGTCATTGATCCGCTGTCCATGATCGACAAGTATGGAGCCGATGCCTTGCGTTTTACCCTGACCAGCTTTGCTGCCATGGGTCGTGACATCAAGCTGTCGGAGCAGCGTATCGAGGGCTACAAGCATTTCATGAACAAGATTTGGAATGCCACCCGTTTCGGCATGATGAATTTGCCGGACGAAATTCCTGCGGTGCAATTGAGCGAAGCGGACGGCCTTGCCAACAAGTGGATTCTGCATCGTCTTGAAGAAGTCAAGAAATCCATTGTCGAGGCGACCGGCGAATATCGGTTCAACGAGATTGCTCAGATTCTCTATCGGTTTATCTGGAGCGAATTCTGCGACTGGTATCTTGAGATGATCAAACCCGCTCTGTATGGCGAGGATGAGACTACCAAGGCCGCCACCCAGAAGGTTCTGTGGACTGTGTTGTCCGAAACCATGCTGCTTTTGCATCCGGTAACGCCGTTCATCACTCAGGGAATTTGGTCCGTCCTGCCCCGTCCGGCTGGTGATGATCGTTCGGACGATATCGCAACCCTGCCGTTCCCGGAGATGCGTGAAGAGTGCCTGGACCCGGCTGCCGTGGCCCGGATGGAACTTTTTATGGGCGTGGTTTCTGGTACTCGCAATATTCGTACGGAACTGCTTATCGAGCCTGCCAAGAAACTCGACTTGCTCATCAAGACCGTGTCTGATGAGGACAAGGCAGTTCTTGAAGAGAACATGCATTTGATCAAGTCCCTGGCCCGTTTCGAGAATGTGACCATTGGTCCTGATGTCGAGGCCCCCAAGGCATCCGGCGCAGCAGTGGTTCAGGGCAACGAAATATCCGTTCCTCTGGAAGGCGTGGTTGATTTTGAAAGCGAGCTTGCCCGTCTGGACAAGAACATCACCAAGCTCGATAAGACCATGATGGGTGTGTCCAACAAGCTCGGGAACCCCGGCTTTGTGAACAATGCCCCGCCCGAAGTTGTCGAGAAAGAGAAAACCAAACTGGCCGATATGGACGAAGAGAAAACCAAACTTACCCAGCTCAAGGAACGTCTTGAGTCGGTGATGGGCTAGCCCTGAATACTGGAGACAAGAGAATGGCAAACGTATTCCTCGTCGGTGCTGGACCGGGTGATCCGGGCATGTTGACCTTGCGTGCAAAAGAGATCATCGAGACCTGTGACATCATGATCTATGACTATCTCGCCAATGCGGATTTCCTGAAATGGTGCAAGCCTGAGTGTGAAATTCTGTATGTGGGCAAGAAGGGTGGAGATCATACTCTGCCCCAGGACAAGATAAATGAACTGATCGTGGACAAGGCCCGCAGCGGCAAGACCATCTGTCGGCTCAAGGGCGGCGATCCGTATGTGTTCGGTCGTGGAGGCGAAGAGGGCGAGGAACTGGTTGAGGCCGGTATCGACTTTGAGGTCGTGCCGGGTATTACGGCCGGAGTTGCCGCTCCTGCCTATGCCGGTATTCCGGTCACGCATCGCGATTTTACCACTAGTGTCTGTTTCATTACCGGCCATGAAGACCCGACCAAGGGCGAGTCCAGCAACAACTGGGCTGTGTACGGTCAGTCCAACTCCACTCTCGTATTTTACATGGGCGTGGGCAATCTGCCCATGATTGCCAGGAACCTGATGGACAACGGCAGGGCTGCCGATACTCCGGTGGCTCTGGTGCGCTGGGGGACTCGTTGCAATCAGCAAAGTTTTGTTTCCACGCTGGAAAATGTGGCCGAGGAAGCGAAAAAGCGCGATTTCAAGGCCCCGTCCATCATCATTGTGGGCGGCGTCTGTTCCCTGCATGACAAGCTGGCATGGTTCGAGAAGAAGCCCATGCTTGGCAAGGGTGTGGTTGTGACCCGTGCGCGTGAACAGGCCAGCGGTCTGGTGGATATTCTGCGCGGACATGGTGCTTGCATTCACGAATTCCCGACCATTTCCGTGGATCATCTGGACGATTATAACGAGGTCGAGACAGCCATCCTGCAACTGGCCCGGTATCAGTGGGTGGTCTTCACCTCCGTTAATGGCGTCAAGTTTTTCTGGGAACAGCTCGGCCTGATAGGTCTGGATTCCCGTATTATGGGAGGCCTTCAGGTGGCGGCCATTGGTCCGGCCACGGCTGACGAGTTGAAGGCTCGCGGCATCATGCCTGATTTCGTGCCGGAGAAGTACGTGGCCGAACACGTGGTTGACGGGCTGCTCAAGCTCGGCATCCAGGGTCAGGACGTGCTTATCCCGCGTGCCAAGGTTGCCCGTGAAGTGCTGCCCGACGAACTCAAGAAGGCCGGCTGCAACGTCACGGTTCTGCCTGTCTACGAGACCAAACTGGTCCAGAGCAGTGGAGACGAGATCGTGGCCCTGCTTGAGAATGGGGATATCCAGTATATCACCTTTACCTCGTCAAGCACGGTGGAGAATTTCTTTGAGCTTGTCTCTCCCGAGACGCTGAAGAAATACCCGGACGTGAAGATTGCCTCTATTGGGCCGATCACGAGCAAGACAGTGGAAGCGCATGGATTCACTCCGGATATCGAGCCGGAAGATTACACCATTCCCGGCCTTGTGGCGGAGTTGGTGAAAAGCGTTTAGCAGGCGTTATTTGGTAGAATATGAAAAGGCCCCAACGTGTTAGCTGGGGTCTTTTTTTTGAGAAACGAGGATGATTCGTGTCGTGTTGGTGGAACTTTTGTCATTTGAGTCGTGTTTTGCGGTGTGCTTGTGGCAAAACAATCCTTGAAAAATGTGACAGATTGCGCCAACTATGCGGGCTGAATGTTTACGCCCTTGTGCGTTGAACTAAGTGGAATTGATTCGGCCCTGATTCAGGGCCATAAGGAGAATATATGACGTTACCCATAGCCGTTCTCGTGTCCGGGAGCGGGTCCAACCTGCAATCCATCATTGATCGCATTGAAGAAGGCGTGCTTGATGCCGAAATCAAGCTGGTCATTTCCAACAAGCCCGGTGCTTATGGAATCGAGCGTGCCCAGAACCATGATATTCCCCATCGGGTGCTCCTGCACACCGACTATCGCTCCCGAGAGGCCTTTGACGAGGCCATGATGGAGGCTATTCGTGAATCAGGCGTGGACGAAACCGGCGTGGTGGTCATGGCCGGATTCATGCGTATTGTCACGCCGGGTTTTCTCAAGGCTTTCGAGCATCGTGTCATCAACATTCATCCCGCCTTGCTCCCCAGTTTTGCCGGAGTGCACGGCCAGTCCGATGCTGCCGATTACGGTGTCAAGATTTCCGGCTGCACCGTGCATTTCGTGGACGAGGAAATGGATCATGGCCCGGTCATCATCCAGGCCGCTGTTCCCTGTCAGGCTGGCGAGGACGGAGATGTTCTCGGTTCCCGGATTCTCAAGCTGGAGCACCGCGTTTTCCCCCAGGCTCTCCAGTGGCTGGCGGAAGAACGTCTGGTCATCGAAGGGCGACACGTCCGGCTCAAGGTTTCTGGCCAGCCGTGCGCCACACAGCCCATGGCAGATGTCCAGCCCAATACGTGCGCGCTGGTCTGGCCGCCTCTGGAAAAAGGATTTTAGCAGTCATGTCCATTCATACCCTTGATAATGTTCGTTTTGTGGCCATTGATTTCGAAACCGCAGATTCCAAGCGGGATTCGGCCTGTGCCGTGGGCCTCGTGGTCGTTGACAAGGGTAAGATCGTGGACCGCGAGTACCGGCTGATCCGACCGCCGCGTCGAAAATTCAATCCGTTCTGTCAACGTGTGCATGGTATTTATTGGGAAGATGTGGCCGAGGCACCTGTTTTTGGTGAGATCTGGCCGGAATTGGAGCCATTTTTCGATGATGCGGACTTCATCGTTGCCCACAATGCAGCCTTTGATAAGTCCGTGTTGCATACCTGCTGTCGCGAATTCTGCTATGATGCACCGGAACAGCCGTTTCTGTGTACTGTCCAGCTTTCCCGCAAAACCTGGTCGCTGGCCTCAAACAAACTGCCGAGCGTCTGTGAACATCTTGGAATCAGCCTCGATCATCACCATGCCGCGTCCGATGCCGAAGCCTGTGCGCTGATCGCAGTCAATGGTTTGCGCCAGAATCCCGGCTACCTCGGCACGGTGCTGTGATGGCTCGCGTCTGTTTCATCGGAGCCGGACCGGGCGATCCCGAGTTGATCACGGTCAAGGGCCAGCGTCTTATCCGGGAAGCTGATTTGGTGCTGTTTGCCGGTTCTCTCGTGCCTGAAGCTGTGGTCGCCACTGTCAAGGATGGTGCGCGCGTGGAGGACTCTGCGCCGCTGAATCTTGAGCAAACGCATGCCTTGATGATGGAAACCATCGCTGCCGGAGGCATGGTTGCTCGCGTTCATACCGGCGATTCATCGCTTTACGGGGCCATCCGTGAGCAAATGGCTCTGCTTGATCGCGATGGCGTGGACTATGAAGTGATTCCCGGCGTTACAGCCGGATTTGCTGCTGCCGCTTCAGCCTGCAAGTCTTTCACTGTGCCGGAAATTACTCAGACTCTCATTTTCACTCGTTTGGCCGGAAAGACACCGGTGCCCGACTCTGAGCGGTTGTGCGAACTTGCGCGTCACGGTTCGGCCATGTGTATCTATCTTTCGGCGGGTAATCCTGAAGGAATACAGGATGAGCTTTTGGCCGGGGGGCTGATCCCGTCCACATTGGTGGTCATGGCATACCGTGTGGGCTGGCCCGAGGAAAAGGTTGTCGAGACCGATCTCGCACATCTTGCCCGGATCGCACGGGACAACGACTTTACCCGCCAGACTGTGTTCCTGATTCTGCCCGGTCAGGGCATTGAGGATGCCGGGACAGCCAAATCACTTCTGTACGACGAGAATTTTAAGCATATGTACCGCACATAGGAGACCGCCATGGAGATCTTGCAGATTCGGACCCACGACAGGGAAGCAATGGTGGACATCACCAACGAACTACGCAAGCTGATCCACGCCAACGGTTGGTCTGATGGTGCACTGCTCCTGTATTGCCCGCACACCACCGGAGCCGTCACGGTCAATGAAGGAGCTGATCCAGACGTGGTCCGCGACATCCTCGTGAACATGCGTAAACTCGTGCCGCACACCGGCGATTACCATCACGCAGAAGGCAACTCCGATGCCCACATCAAGTCCAGCATGTTCGGCTGCGAGCAGATGGTCATTGTGGAAGGTGGTACTATCCAGCTCGGCACATGGCAGAAGATTTATTTCTGTGAGTTTGACGGGCCGCGCAGTCGCAAATTGTGGGTGAAATGGCTGGAAGCGTAGTCTTTAGTCGTCCAAAGAACTAACCTTGTCATTGAACCTGATGGTCGCCGCAAGCCAATCTTGATCAGGCTTGAAATATATAAACGTGAAAAAGAGAGGCGTCCTCTCGGTGAAGGCGATGTACTTCAGCTTGACCACGGACTTCCCGTACTCTTTCCGGTCAAGCAACTCATATCGGCTGCACTTCCCGGCCATTGGCATTTGAGCGACGTACTGCCGTTTAGCAAGCTCGGATTTCTCTTCGCTCATCTGCTTGGGGTCAAAATCATCGAACCACGCATCAGCCATTTTGACAAACTCGCCTTTGAGCAAGTGCTCAAAACCGGCTTCTGCCATGTCTTCAGGAGTTGCACTGCTTGCCGCCATTGCCACGCTTGAGATCATGAGAATCAAAGCCGTGATCGCCAGTACTCGTTTCATATTTGATCCTTGATGAAGTTGCTGTTGCAAGGTCAACGAAATAGATTTGCTGTAGACTGATCTAACCGTCTATCAGATGTTGAGACGGTAATCCAGTTCATCGTTGTGAGGCACAGAAAAGACAGATACGGGGTAGAAGATAAAGATGTGGAGAATTAAGCATGAAGGTGTGCGCGGGTTTGTGGTAGCAACGAATAAGTTTTGTTTAATGTGGTTGTTGGGCTAGGACTGGAAGTTTTTTTCAAGGGCTTCCATTTTTCTGAAATGGCGACATGTATTGTCTGGCATTCGTATTTGCCGCAAATGCCTGTTTTGGGGTAGGGTTGCAAAAGTTGTACAGGAACAATCTAGACGGGAGGCTGATATGGCTGACGATAACAAGGCGACAAAAGCGGACAGGGGAACAATTCTGAAGCGGTTCCTGGTGACTTTGGTCTGCATGATTTTCTTTGAAGTGACCGGGTTGATCATTCAGTTGGCCGTGCTGTTTCAGTACGGGTATCTGCTGATAGCCAAGAAACGGAGCGAGCCTCTTCGGATTTTCTGCAACACCTTGTCCCAGTATGGGTACAGGCTGATGCGGTACAACACGCTCAATGACAACAAACGGCCCTTCCCGTTCAGTCAGTTCCCGGATGATTCGGAGTGCGACGCACCCGTGAAGCAGGTGCAATTCAAGTAGGCTTCGGCTGTGAAAAGTCAGGTTGTGGCGTCATGCGGATTGTGATTTATCGAGCCCACATGATTGCGCCAACGCTTCTTGAACCATCTGGCTTTTTATTTTAATGGAAGGACATGGACAATAGCTATCGTTTTTTCTGCAATCGCGATTGCAAGTATTTCCCGTGTCACAAGACCGATAAGCCGGACGAGTTCAACTGTCTGTTCTGTTTCTGTCCGCTGTATTTCTTTGATGAGTGCGGCGGTAATTACCGCATGACGGCTGAGGGCGTGAAGGATTGCACTACGTGCCTGATCCCGCACAAGCCCAAGGGATATGACCATGTGGTGGGCAAGCTCAAGGAACGATTTGCCCGGATTCGTGGCAGAAACGCCAAGGAAGAATAGGCGTTACGCCGTTTTGCTGTTCGCGGGTGGCGTTCGCGTAATGTAGCAGTTGAACTCGCGGGTGAGGCGTGTCCGTTCCTTGCTTGTTCGTTTTTCGCGAGACTCGAGTGTAAGCGCTGCATCCTGGAATCGTGACAGGGAGATGAAGCAGTGCTTGATTCGCACCAACTCCTTGTGCTGGTTTTCCTTCCAGAAATAATAGGCCAGAATCTTGGCCGCGCTCTTGATATTGTCCTTGGAATACGGGAGGCAGGCATCGTCCAGTGGATTTGTCTGACCGTCTTCGACCAGTGGAAGTACTTCCAGCATGATCCGCTTTGATGTTTGCAGGGATTTGGGGGTGATGCGATAGACCTTGATCGGTTTGTTGTTTTGGAAGGCCTTGAGCAGGTATACGATGGCGGCCAGAGAGAGCATGGCGATCCAGAGTGTCGTGTCCGTCATGGGGTGTTACCGACAGAGTCTTGGGCGGAATCTGTAACTGAACACAGTTGGTTGACCTTGCTCAGGATTTCGTCGCAGTCTGCATTGAATCCGCCGGACAGGCGACCAAAATCCTCCAGCCGCATCAAGACCTCTCCGGGCAGTGTCTTGGAGACCGTGCACTGTTTCATGAACTCTTCGTCGGAGATGTTTTCAACCCACTCCAGCAGGCCGTAGACGGTATCCTTGATTCCAAGCAGGGTCTGAATAGTTTCTATGCGAGTCATGGGGCGGTTATCCTTTTCGTGTCAGGTAGGGTCTGAGGTTTATCTTGTATGCCGAAGGATCGGCGCATTCCAGAATCTCGAGGTTGTCCTTGCCCACGGCCTGTTCTGCGGCCAGATCGACCAACTTGGCCGGGATGGGCCTCAAATCTTCATCGAGTATTATCTTGATCTTGGGCATGAGAGGCAGAGTCGGGTTGGATTCGTACACCAGTCCATAGAAACCGGTATTGAGCTTGACCAGACTGCCGGACGGGAAGATTCCCAAACATTTGATGAACAACTGTACTTCCTGGGTGTCAAAATCCTGGTCGCGCATGCCGTACATGATGGCCAGTGCCTTGTTGGGCAGGATGGCCTCTTTGTAGGAGCGGTCACTGGTCAGGGCGTCGTAGACATCAGCCAGGCAGAGGATGCGGGCAAAGCCTGGAATGTCCTTTTTGGACAGCTTCCTCGGGTATCCGCTGCCGTTGTATTTCTCGTGATGTCCCTGCACCGCAGCAAGCACTTCTTCCGGTATTTTCCCGTGGCGTTTGAGTATGTCGCAGCCGTGTTGGGGATGGCGTCTGACCTCGTCGAATTCGTTTTCGGTGAGTCGTCCGCGTTTGCTGATTATTCGGGCCGGGATTGCCGTTTTCCCCAGGTCGTGCATCATGCCTGCGGCACCGAGATGAATGAGTTCATGACGCGCCAGCCCGAGATATTCCCCGAAGACCACGGAAATGGCGGCCACGTTGATGGAATGGGCATATGTATAGGCATCGTAGCTGGATAGTTTGGAGAGACAGAGCAGGGTGTCGGGATTGCGAACCGCCGAATCAACGATGGAACCAACGGTATCGATGGTTGCCTCATAGTCAACCTTGCGGCCCAGTTTGGCGTCGTTGACGATCCGTTTGGCCTGGACCATGGCCTTTTTGTATGTCTTCTGTGCGACTTCGATTTCCTGGGAGAAAGGGGTGCGGATTTTTTGTGGAGGGGTGTGCTCGCGCTGGGAGATGAGCCGATCCAGTCGTTTTTCATCGGATTCCGAGGACGAGTTGTCGAGCTTTATGAAGGCGTGCAGGTATCCATTTTCGCGGATGCTGGAAATCTGGTTTTTCGATTTGATGATGCCCGGTTCGGTATAAAGAAATGGCAGGTGTTCCCAGATCTCGCTGGAGAGCTTCACTATCTCCATGCCCGGTTGCAAATCTTCTATGTGAACTTTCTTGATCATGTCATTCTGCTTCGCAGTCTAGCGAGTGAGTCGCTGGATTTTATCCAGATATTCCTGGATGAGCTTTTCTTCGCTCTTGCGGATGTCCAGATACATGGACCCCATGTATATAATGCCTTTTCCAAGTGATATGTTGCGCACTGCAATGGGCAGCTTGATCATATTGTTGTTTCCCAGGCTCATGGATATGACCATGGTGTCGTCCACCTTGGTGGTTTTGAGCATGTCTCTGGCTCCGGCACGCGCGGAAATCTTGCACCCGGTTTCACTTACGTTGACCACCATGCATTCGTAGTCACCGTCGGTTGTGTGGAGTTTGCCATCAATGTTGCATTTGTGGCGTGAAGCCCGTCTCAGGTCGATTTTTTCAATGACATCCGGGTAGTCGAAGAAAACGAGCGAGGCCGGAGAGGATATAACATTGTGCACGATTGTTCGAAATCCGTAGATAGTGCCCCTGTGGATGTACTTGAGGATGAGTTGATTGCCGAAGGTCAGTTTTTTTCGCACATATGAAGGCAGTCTGACGCTGGCGATGATGAAGTCGTAGGGGTCGTATCCCACAATCCTGCCGCGATAGCTCTGTTCAATTCCGGGAATTCTGATTACCACGTCCTTTCCCGGAGTCATCTCCAGTTGGACGCCCGGAATATATGAGACTTTGGCTCCTGCCGGGGCTACGGTCGGCTGGCTGGTGTTCAAGGCTTTTGCGTCGGCGGGCATTTATTGTCGCAACTCGTTTAACAGTATTGTGTATTTAATTGATGACTCGGTTGTTCGAAGAGTCCGTTGCAATCGTTTGCAGGATTGGTTCCTCTATTGAATTTGGATCATATCCTGTAATTTGGTTTTTTGTCGATAGGGGATAATCCTTTTTATGGTTTAAAAAACACAAGAGGGGGTATCTGTCTGTGCTTGTTTTGGGAAATGTTACATAAATAGTGTTTTTTGAAGCAAGGCGGGCCTCAGAAAACCACGGCCTCAAACCACAGGATGGTTGTCCCCGGTTTTTTCCATGCATCCTTTTCCAAACCGGCCTTGACGCATGTCTGGGCAAGGAATGTGGTGCGATCCCATTTCCATTCCGTTGCCACCTGGGGCAGGAGGAGTCCGCTTTGTCCACCGCGTGAGATGATGAGTCCGTGTCGTCCTGTTTCGATCTGTTTGGGGTCCGGGCAAGTGTCGATGGGACTCAGTATGGAGATTTCATAGTCCAGAGCATTGAATTCACCTTCGGTCAGTGAGGGAAAACGAGGATCTTCAAAGGCTGCGGCCCTGGCCATGTTCCAGACTGTGCGGAAGAGTTCGCCTGTCCCCCTGACATTGCCGATGCAACCGCGAAGGTTCCCGCCCAGCTTGAGGGTCACAAAGGCCCCGAAATGTTCCTTGAGTTTTTCAGTGGGTGGCTTTGGTGGTTCGGAAGCGGTCTTGTCCGGGTTGAACCAAGATGTGATGGACTGTTGTACCAGATCTCTCAGGTATGTCTTTTCTTCGGCAGTCAGTTCAAAACGAAAATCCGACATGGAAACCTCTTTATTTGGTTTTGTTGATGGCAGCGGGAACAAACAGCATCCCGACAAGCCCGAGGACAAACAGGGTCACGACCGAGGCCATGCCAACACGCTGGCTTCCGCTTGCAAGGGTCAGCCAGCCGACAAGGAATGGGCCGATGAACGATGTCAGTTTGCCGGACAGGGCAAACAGGCCGAACATTTCATTGCGTATGGCGGAAGGTGCAACACGAGCCAGATATGATCGGCTTGATGCCTGGACCGGACCGACGAATATGCCGATGCCCAATCCGAAAATCCAGAATAGTGTTGTGCTTTTGACCAGCAGTATGGCTGCGCCCGGTATGATCAGTCCAACAAGAGAGATGAGAATGGTCTTGCGTGGTCCGACCCGGTCGTCCAACCATGCAAAGGCGGCTGCGCCCAATCCGGCCGTTATGTTCAGGCCGATACCAAAAATGATGACTTCACTTGGTCCCATGCCAAAGGTTCCGGCTGCGTAGATCCCGCCAAAGGCAAACATGGTTGTCAGGCCGTCATTGTACAACATGCGGGCCAGAAGGAATATGGCGATGTCCCGGTATTTGCGTATTTCCCTGAGCGAGTTCAGGAGTTGCGTGAAGGCCTCGCGGATGGCTTGTCCCAGAGGGATGCCTTTTGATGGGGAGTCCGGGGAAAAGAAGAAGAGTGGCAGGCAGAATATCAGGTACCAGACAGCGGTCAGCGGCATGACGGCCCGGATATGCATGGCTGCCTCGCGTGGAACACCAAACCAGCTTCCCGCTTCCACGAATCCGTAGAGGGCGATGATCAGAAGTACCACCCCTCCGGCATAGCCGACTCCCCATCCCCAGCCGGACCAGCGGCCCACGGTTTTGGGAGAGGCCAGGTCCGGGAGCATGGCGTTGTAGAAGATCATGGAATATTCCGATCCGATCGTACCTATGCAAGCCAGAACAAGGGCCAGCCAGACAAAGGAAACATCCGGTTGCACGAACCAGAGCAATCCGGTTGCCCCGATGCATACTCCTGTGAACAGAGCCAGCCAGGGCTTGCGGCGACCACTGCGGTCTGCCACGGCACCGAGTACCGGTCCGCCCAGGCCGATGATCAGTCCGGCCACACCCATCATCGTGCCCCATTGCGCGGTGCCCAGTGTTTCGTTCTCAGCCACGGCGCGGGCAAAGTAGGCGGCAAAGACAAAGGTCTGGACCAGGGCGGCAAATCCCGAGTTGGCCCAGTCGTACATGGCCCAGGAGCACAGGGCGCGAAGGGGCGTGGTGCGAGTGTGAGTATGTGACATGCGTGCCACGGTAATACATGTGCAGGCTGATGCCAACGGATCTTTGCGGCGCGTGGCTGGCAAGGGTCAATGACTGCTATTTGTGCTTCTGGAAGGCTGGCATACTGGATGGATTATTATTTGTTTGCCAAGGAAGTGGGGCAATGATTCTTGTATGTTACGGATATGACGCCGGTCTCGGTTGGTTTCATGATTGGCAGTTCCGTTTGGCTTTGGTCATCTTGTGTTTTGGAGATGATGTGCCTGCCGTGTCCCTGCGCGTCAGAAGATTCAGGGCTTTTTCGGTGCTCATGGGTTCGTGGAAATAGAAACCCTGGACGCATTCGCAGTTGAGGTTTAGCAGGGAGCAGAGTTGTTTCGGGTCTTCGACTCCCTCGGCGATGACAGTCAGGTCCAGGGAATGAGCCAGGGCAATGACGGCCTTGACTATTTCCATGTTTTCCGGGTCGGATTCCATACGCGAAATAAAGGAACGGTCGACCTTGAGAGTGTCCACCGGGAGTTGTTGAAGCTGGGACAGGGAGGAATACCCGGTGCCGAAATCATCGATGGAGAAATGAACGCCCACTCGGCGCAGTCGTTTGAGAAAACGAATTGCTGCCTCAGGGTGGTCCATGAGGGCTGATTCCGTGATTTCGAGTTTGAGCGCGGAAGGCGGCAGGTCATTTTCCTGCAAGATTTGCAGGACTTTTTTGTCCAGGTCGTTGCAGGCAAATTGTTTTCTCGAAAGGTTGACTGACATGAAGATATCCCTGGCTCCGGGGATGCTGGTGCGCCATGCAGCCAGAGTCTCGAGAGAGGTTCGCAACACCCATTCCCCGAGTTCGATGATAAGGCCCGATTCTTCGGCCATGGGGATGAACTCCGAAGGCGGGATCAAACCGCGTTCGGGATGAGTCCAGCGTGCCAGGGCTTCAAAACCCATGAGGTCGGAGCCGTGGAGGTCCATGATGGGTTGGAATTCGACGTGGAAATTTCCCATTTCGAGTCCGTGGCGCATGTCGTTTTCCATGGTGAGCTGATCCACGGCACTTTCCAGCATGCGTTCGGTGAAGACCTTGAATCGGTTTCGTCCGGCTTCCTTGGCCCTGTGCATGGCGATGTTGGCGTGCTGGAGCACGTCTGCTGCCTTGATGTCCTTGATGGGGCTCAGGACAACCCCGAAACTGGCCGTTGTCTGGACCTCGTGCCCATCGAAGACAAAGGGCTTGGCAAGTGCCTTGCGGATTCGTTTGACGATGCTGATGGCTTCGCCCGGGCTGGCCAGTTCATCGAGGAGCAGGACGAATTCGTCGCCGCCGAATCGGGAAACAGTATCGAGTCCGCGTACGTGTTCGCCCAGACGGTTTCCGGTTTCGGTGAGTACCATGTCGCCGTAGCGGTGTCCCAAGGAGTCGTTGATGATCTTGAATCGATCAAGGTCGAGGAAGATTACGGCAAAATAGTAGTCATCACGGCGCGTGGCTCGCTGCATGGCCTGGCTTACGCGATCAAGGCACAGGGTCCGGTTGGCAAGGTTGGTAAGCGGATCATGCAGGGCCTGATGTCGGAGTTGCTCTTCCATTTGCTTGCGTTCGGTGATGTCGCGGAAACTGCACCTGATGCCCAGAGGCTTCATGGCTATGCCCGAAACGCTTCGTCCGACAACGCTGAGCCAGCGGGTTTCGCCGTTTGCAGCATGGATGCGGAAATCAAGGGTATCGCCTTGTTCCTTGTTGGCTTCGATCAGATATGTGTCCCAGGCGTTGCGGTCGTCGGTAATGATGATTTCGCGCATCAGTTCTGGGGTTTCGAAAAACCGTTCGGGTGGATAGCCGGTAATTCGTTGGCATGAGGGGGAACAATACAGCACTTCTTCCTCGGTGCCGATCCATATTTCCCAGTCATAGGCGAAATCGGCGATGGTCCGGTATCGTTCTTCGCCTTCCCGGAGGGCCTTCACAAGGCGTTCGCGTTGTGACTGTATTTTGACTTTTCGTTTTTCTGTCTGGGCGGCCTGGCTGAGGACATAGAACTTGAGACCGGTTATGATCAGCAGGATGGCCAGGAAGATGGCTGTGACCTGGTTGCGGTATACGTTCATCTCTTTTTCCACATCGTCAAGATAGAGGCCGGTTCCGATGATCCAGCCCCAAGGCTTGAATTCGCGCACATAGGAAAGTTTTTTGACGACCTTACCCGGTTGGTCTTTCCATTGCCAGTAATAGGCGACGAATCCTCCTCCGCCCTTGCGGACGGCATCGACGAATTCAACGAAGATCTGCGTGCCTGCCTTGTCCCTGAAGTCGGACAGGTCCTTTCCGTCCAGATCAGGTCGGTAGGGGTGCATGATCATGCGTGGTGTGGTGTCGTTGATCCAGAAATAGTTCTTGTCTTCAGGTCCGTACCGCATGGCCCGGATCAGTTCGAGGCCCATTTTGCGTGCTTCTTCTTGGGAAATGTCCTTTTTGTCAGCGCGTTGGCGGAAGTGCTCCAGGCTATTGATGACGGAGTCGGTCAATTCCTGAATTGTTTCCTTCTTGAAATCCATGAACGCGGTTTGCATGGAAGGCAGCAGATAGAGGAATATGGAACCGGCAAAGAGCAGGATCATCAGCACCGAAGGCAGCAGGACGCGGAAGGGCGTATGCTTGATAAGTGTCGAGATTCGGTTCGAGTTCATGCGCATGGTCCTGATGGGCTTGAGCAATCATTGGTCTATTATGATGGCATAGTACCTGATGTGGGAAAAAAGAAAAGAGGGAGGAATAGTGAATGTCTGCTTGATGTCAGGACGGATTGTCTTTGCCGGCCTTTTGGGTTGGCACGAAAAGAGTGTGGAAACATACTTTTCTCCAAGAGTCTTCAACCACGGACGGAGCGATTACGGCCTGTTTGCTTGGCCTCGTACAGGGCTACATCTGCCCGCTTGAGAAGTGTTCCAAGTGCTTTTGTTTCCGGGTCCAGAGTGGCAACACCGATGCTGACGGTGATATTCAGTTCGCCGGATTTGGTTGGGATGGTGGCTCTTTCTATGGAGTTTCGGAGCCGCTCGGCAACTTCCATCGCTGCCTGTTCGTCTGTTTCCGACAGGAGCACTCCGAACTCTTCCCCGCCTATGCGACCCAGTATGTCGGCATTTCTGAGTGCTATGATGGAAATTTCGGACAGGAAGCGCAGTACTTCGTCTCCAATATCGTGACCATGGGTGTCATTGACCAGTTTGAAATGGTCGATATCCATCATGAACATGGACATGGGGCGGCCATAGCGCAAGCTTCGCGCAAATTCACGTTCCGAGAGTTCCATGAACTGGCGGCGATTGTTGAGGCCGGTGAGACTGTCGGTTGTGGCCAGCTCCCGGAGCTTGGCTTCGGTTTCCTGTCGTTTGGTGATGTCGCGGATGGTGGCTACTGCAAACCATTCCTGGCCCAGGCGGAATGCGGAGACCGATCGTTCGACAGGAAATGTGGTTCCGTTCTTGTGCTGGCCTGTTGTTTCCTGAACCATGCCCATTGCCGGGCCGGTTCCGGTCATGGCGAATTCGTACATGCCAAGCTCGGCCTTGGGGCGCAACTCCTCCGGGGCTATGAGAGAATGAACCTCCTTTCCCATGACCTCGGTTTCGTTGAATCCGAAGAGTTTTTCTGCTGCGTGGTTCCAGAACGAAACGCGACCGTTGGTGTCGATCATGATGATGGCATCGTAGGCGGATTCGGCCAGGGCCCGGATTTTTCGTTCACTGGTCTTGATGGCAATTTCCGTTGCCTTGCGGTCAGTGATGTTCATGGCCGCGCCGCGATAGCCCCGGAATTTCTTTTCAGTGTCGAAATACGGGACTCCGCTGATTTGCAGCCAGATGATCTGGCCATTTTTGGTGATGTTTCGCAGTTCAATGTTCGAGAATGGATTTTGTTGTCCATAGGTGTTGGAGTGCCATTCTTTGAAGTCTTCTATGTCTTCCTTGGGCATGAGGCTGAAGGGTGTACGCCCCATGAGTTCTTTGGGCGTGTACCCTATTACGAGCGTCACATCATCCGTGAGAAAGGAAAAGCGTCCTTCCTTGTCTGTTTCCCATATGTATTCGCCAATGGCCTCACTGATGTCTCTGAATCGTTGTTCGGATTCCCTCAGGGCAGTTTCCGCAAGGTGTTGTTCTGTCACATCGCGAATGAAGATTGCGAGACGGTCCACAGATCCATCCGGGCTTTTCGTTGGGTAGACGTTGATTGAAAGCCTGCTGTCGGCATGGGTGCTTTCGAATTTTGTTGGTTTTCCGGTTTTAAGTACACGGAGGAGCTTCTTTTTGTGGCTTTGAGTAAAATCAAGAGAGATGAGTTTGAATACATTTTCTCCGACAACATCCTCCACAGTGCCGCCGAGTCTGCTTGCGCCGATATCGTTGACGGCGATGATGGTTCCGTTTGGCTTGATGAGCATGGCACTTTCGGTCGGTGCGTTGATCAGGGCACGGCTTGTCTCTTCGCTGCGTTTGAGCTCCATTTCGTTTTGCTTGCGGTGTGAAATGTCCCGCATGGACCCAACTGCATACCATTTCCCCTTGAGCTTGAAAGAGGAGACGGCAAGTTCGACCGGGACCAGGGAGCGGTCTTTACACAGCGCGTTGAACTCAATGATTCTGCCGGGCGGGTGGTTCCTGTCGGAGATGAACAATTGCCTGAGGTCCTTCGGAGCGTCGGAGGGGAGTCCTTCCATCGACAGGGTCTCATTCAGTTTGTGACCAAGAACCTCGGCAGCGTCATATCCGAAAAGTCTTTCTGCTGCGGGGTTCCAGTATGTAATGGTGTTCTGATTGTCGACCATGACGATGGCGTCTTGCGAGGATTGGCTGATGGCCACTGTCTGCTCTTCGTTTGCCCTGAGCCTGTCTTCAACTTCGGCCTGGCGAATCCTGTAGTCTGCCATGTGGAAACAGCCAACAGAGAGCAGGATGAGGAACAGGAAGGCCAGGACGAGAAACAGGCCCACCCATGGGACAATCAGCATGGCTGACGGCACCCAGGTCATGACTATCCATCGTGAAGCTGTTGCTTCGGGCATCCCTGGTCTGGGGTAGCTCACCGAGTCTGGAGCGACGCCCACGGTATTAAAGGTGAACAAGCCCTTGTGGGTCAGTATCTGTCCTTTCTGGTTGGCCGCGATATGTGCCCATGCCTGCGGGAATCGGTTGGGCATGGAGACTTTTTCCTTCCCTTTCAGAATATGTCCCCACTCGTCTGCCGGTTCTGAGCCGAGAATCCAATACCCTTGGCCGGTGGTGATCATGGGAATACCCGCTCCGGAGGTAGCCTGGATGTTGAGATGGTTCAGAAAAATAGTACCGTCGAGGTTGAGGATTACAACCCCTCGTTTCCGGTTGGTGTTGTCAATGACAGGGCATGCGAATCGAAGAGTGGGCTTGAGTGGTTTTTGAATGCTGTCGTGTTCGATGTTGAGGTCGAAGCGGGAGACGTAAACGCCTCCTTTCCCGGCCTTCAAGGCCTCCTGAAAGTAGTAGCGGTCGCTTTTGTCCTGCAGGGCTTTGATAGGGATGACATTCGGCGCGGAATAGGTTCGGTCCAGGCGGATGCTTTCCATTCCTGTGTCGCCCAGAAAGCGCAGAATGAAATAGAATCGACGACTCTGGGCAAAGTTTGCAAAGTCGATTTCAAGTTCCTTGAGCACCGTATTGTCAGGTTGATTTTCAAGTCTGTGGGCCACGAGTCGGGCAAGGAATCTTGTATCCGAGGCAAAAGAGGACATGTCGTGGGCGATGAGCTTTGCGTTCGAGGCAACAATGGCCACCTGACGTTGGGCGATGAGTTCCCGGTGGTTTTCGTTGCGGGAGTAGAGAAACCATGCCGAGGCAATGCATATGACAAGGGCAAGAGGCCCGAATAATTTGATAAATTCTTTTGCTGTTTTGCTCATGCTCTGTGTCGCTGTTTTTGTGGCAAGGTTGTCGTTGGTCATGATGGCTTAAGTTTATGCGAGCTTGTACAATATATCCATGAATAATAAAACTTTGTTGAAAACGGTATTATTTGTGGTTTATCCGATCAGGAATGAGCTATGTGGTAAAAAAAGTACGGTTGTCCAAATAACAATGATATTGTCTGTGCGACAGGAAAAAATGTAAGCTGTCGAAAATGGTTTCGTATGAGTCAGTGTCTTCCTGTTGCAGAGTTTTTGAGTGCGGCCCCTTACCCGTACGTGTGACAGGGCAAAAAGGTGGAGTCCGATGCAGAAAAGAATTCTTGTCAGTATCTTTCTGTTTGCCATGATACTGATGTCTGGCGTTGCCAGGGCTGAGCGCAAGACAGTCCTGATCATCAACAGTTATCACCCTGTCTTTCCATGGGTGAAGAGTCACAATGCGGCATTGGAAGGTGCGCTTGCGGACACGGTCGATCTTTCCTTTTTCAACATGGACATAAAGCGGCTTCCCTCGGATAAGTACTCTGGTCAGGTGACCAGTGCCTTGGATGTCTTTCATGAGACTCGTCCCGACCTTGTTGTTCTGACTGACGATTTTGCCCTGAAATCCCTTGGCCCGATTATTACTCGGGAAGGAACGCCTGTCGTGTATCTTGGCGTCAACACCAATCCTCGGCGGTATCTGGAGGACATGAGATTGGTTACCGGTATTTTGGAACGCCCTCTCTTCAAGCGATCCATCGTCTATTTGAAAGATGTTTTCGGGGATTCCTTGCAAAAATGTCTTGTTCTTTTTGATGACAGCGTGACTTCCCGTGCCATCAAGGACTACGTGTTCAAGGGGGACGACAGACTCGTTTTTACGCAGACTGTCATGGATCTGAAATTGAATAATCGTCTTGAAGACTGGAAAAGAGTTGTCCTGAATGCCAAAGAATATGGGTATGACGTCATCATGGTTGGTCTTTACCACACGTTGGTCGATGGAAAAGGACGACATGTCGACGACGCAATGGTTATTCGGTGGCTTTCGTGCAATTCACCTGTGCCTGTTTTTGGTTTTTGGGATTTTTCGATAGGCAAGGGCAAGGCTGTGGGTGGACTGGTGTTCGCCGGTAACCCTCAAGGTAAGGAAGCGGCCAAGCTTGTTTTGCGAATCCTGGATGGTGAACGTGTCCAATCGGTTCACCCGATAACCACCGAGAGTGGAGAATTTGTCTTCAGCCGTTTTGAATTGGCTCGTTGGGGTATTGCGCTGCCCTCATCCTTTTTCGGTTCGACCATACCCGTCATATTTCAGGAATAGAAGAAGGCCATTGGATGTCTGATGTCTCAGGCATCTGTGGGGTTCGTGAGGGTGCATGAGGGCAGTCGGTTCCTGAGTGCGTCGTTCAGGCTACCTGCTCCATGTCGCGACCAACCACCACACAGTTCTTGCCTTTGTTCTTTGCTCCGGTCAGGGCGGCCTGGATACGGTGGAGGAAGGTTTCCATGGAGTCGTCGTTGGCAGCCTGTATGACCCCCAGAGACAGGGACATGCGGATTTTTCCGCCAAAGAGTTTGTGGCCGACTATCTGCCGGAGTTTCTCGGCTACAATGGCGGCCTTGTCTATGTCCGTATGTGGGGCAAGGATGATGAATTTTCCTCCGCGCCAGCGGAAAACGTAGTCGGTTTTGCGCAACTTGCCGTTGACGAACTGGGCCAGACTCGCAAGAAGCTTGTCGCCCGTGCGGTAGCCATAGGTCTCGTTGATTACCTTGAAGTCGTCTATGTCGAACATGATGCCCGAAAGATTGCTTGAGTAGCGGGTAACATTTTCAAGTTCTCGATTGGCAACGGTTTCAAATTTGTACCGATTGTACACCTTGGTAAGATCGTCGTAGACCGAGAGTTGCTCAAGCTGTTCGCTCATGCCTTCCAGGGCTTTTGAATCCTTGCCTAGCAGGGCGATGAGGCGAGTGAAGATCAGCAGGGCCTGGGCCGCAAGGATGAGAAATCCGGTCACCATGAGCAGGTAGACGAATTGCATCATGTTTTCCGGGTTGTCCGGGGGGGTGATGATGAGGGTGTAGATGACACCGAAATTGATACAGAACAATACTGCCAACGCGATGACGCTGAAGATGTAAAAGAGCTTGTATCTTGTCTTGAGTTTCGCGATCGGGCGTTTGTCGTTCATCATGATGGTGGTGTCTGCTGGAGGAGAACTCAGTCGAGTTTGCCCTCAAAGGTATAATAGAGGCCGCCTGATTTGGCATCATCATCATAGGTGATTTCTACGGAAAAATCCGGCCACATCCAGCCATATTTAGGCCCTACGCCACGACCAAGGCCGTACATTCGTATCAGCCTGTCTTTGATGAGGAAGTGGTTGGCCCGTCCCGTAAAGGCAACGCCCACACGATAGAGTTTGTCCTTGCGAAAATAATACGCCACGGAAATGATGTCCGCATCGCCGAAAGTCGTTTTTTCAGCTTTTCTGAAATAGGTGTCCTTGAATCCGGGTTGGTTCACCGGGATGAGGTCGGGGATGTCGTTGACGGGTGTGCCCCAAGAAAATCCGCGAAAGCTTGTTGGCGGCTTTACCGGAATGTAGTCTGAAGCCATGGCCGAAAAGGCCAATGTGACCAGAATGAGCGTGAGTGTCAGGATGCGAGTGGTTTTCATGGCTTAGTCTGTCTCGTGTTATATCAGGATTGGAGGTTCAACAGAGCCGAACCTTGAGTATTGTACGGACTCTTCCACGAAAATCAAGTTGCCACATTGGTGGTTGAGGGAGCCGTGTCTGGTGCGTTGATGGTTGGCGTATCCCATTCCGGTCGGCTGGGGTGGACGGGTTTGTCAGCGTGTAACCTGATATGGTATACGGTTGCCCATGAAGGAGAGTGTTATGAAAAAGGTAGTTTCGATTGTTCTTGGTCTGTTGCTGCTGGGTTTGTTTGCCTGTTCGTCCGGCGATGAAGTGCCTTTGGATCGACTGGCGGCCCTTGAAACCGAAGTCAAGGTACTCAAGCAGGAGGCTCAGGTCCGTGAGACGGCTTTTCGAGACGAGTTGGCCCAGATTCGCAAGAACCTGGAGGGAATTCAGGATATTCTGAAAGTTGAAAAAGGCCGGTCCGGAGTCCTGGACAAGCCTGAGGGCGTTGAGCCGGAAGCTGACGGGGATTCCCTTGATAGCGCGCTTGATTTCAAGGCCAAGTCGTTTGTTAGTGAGAACCTGGACCGTTTGCTTGAAATAACCAAGAAACTGTTGGACAAGATGGAGCAGGAACTTGACGAACAGATGAAAAAAGAAGAAACACCGAAGCCCCCCGAGGGGGATGCCATTTAACGGGTGCCGGAAATCACCTGCTGCAATGAAATGGTTCAAGAGATTTTAATGGAGGTTCTTTAATGGTTGTACATGCGAAGCATCTGATCCCCTTGCTTATTGTCCTTTGCCTTGGCGCGGGTTGCTCCAAGGGCAACGCCGTGAAGCTGAGTTATGCTCTGGCCGGAGTGTCCGCTTCTTGTGCTGGAGAAATCATTGTATTCAAGTTCGAGGACAAGCGGAAGATATCCAGCCTTGGCACGGACAATGACGGTATTGCCATTACCACCACGTCCGATGTGGCCGACTGGGTTGGCTGGTCGCTTTTTGACGAACTCAAGGCGGCTGGCTGTGAAACCAAGTACCGGACATCCACGGTCGCGCCTGGCGGAGCTGCGTTGGTGACCGGCGAGGTCCTGGCCGTTGAACTCAATCAGACCGGTACCACGACCTATGCCGGAAAGGTTGCGGTCAGAATAATGGTCCAGAAGGGCGGACAGACCGTGCATGTCGAAAAATATATCAGCGAGGTTGAGGATGTCGTGGTTCCCGGTTATTCCTCGAAATCTGAAATATTGGCCGAGGCTCTGCGTGGAGTCTTGAACGAGGCAGTTCCTTCCATTCTTGCTTTTGCGTCTCGTCACTAGGGTCGTCAGGGGTATGGCGTGTTCATAGACAAGGAAAAATGCAAGCGGTGCGGTGCGTGTTTCTCGGAATGTCCCTATGATCTGATTGTCGAGGATGCCGAAGGGTTTCCAAAACTCAGGCTGGCGGCCAGGAAGACCTGTATCGCTTGTGGACATTGCGTGGCTGTCTGTTCCACCGGGGCCATTACTTTGCCTGAAATGCCGGTGGCCCGATCTCTGGCCCCGGCCCAATGTCTCCCCTTGCTCAAGGACTTGCGTCTGACTCCTGAGCAGGCTGATCAGTTCCTGCGCAGTCGCCGTTCCATTCGTTCGTACAAGGACAAACTTGTTCCCGAAGAAGTCGTGGTTCAATTGCTTGAAATTGCAAGTTTTGCACCCAGTGCCAAGAACGGGCAACCGGCTCGTTGGATTGTTACGCGCACGCCTGAAGCCACCAGTCGACTGGCTGAGTTGACTGTGGAATTCATGGCCATCAACAATGTTTTTCCTGGTGTCATCAAGAATTGGGAAAAGGGGATCGACAAGATCTTGCATGGTGCGCCACATGTGGCTGTTGCCCATGCTCCCGAGGATGGGTTCAACCCGGCAGAGGATTGTTCCCTGGCGGCTGCCTATCTGGAACTTGCTGCCCATGCCCATGGTCTTGGCGCGTGTTGGGCCGGTTTCCTGATGGAAGCCGCCGAAGGGTATCATCCTATTCGTGAGCTGCTCGGATTGCCAGAAGGGCATGGTGTTCACGCGGCATTGATGTTCGGTTACCCCCGGTTCCGTTTCGGAAGAATACCTCCGAGGCGGGGTGTCGAGGTGACATGGCTGAGCTGATTGATTTGAATATTCCTGCAGATAAAAAGGCGCGATCCCGAAGGATCGCGCCTTTTTATGTGCTTGCGTGTGGAGCCTAAGGAAGTACTGATTAATTCAATTTTCAGGAAGTGCTGTAGAATTATTCGCTGGCAAGGCGCAAGAAAACATCAAGGCCGACGCGTACTTCCTGTACGCTAGGATTTGAGGTTTTTAAAGCAACGAAGCCAGCGGACAATTATGCAGTGCTTCCCTAGATTTCGAGCAGTGCGGCCTTGATGTTCTTTTTACCGAACTGTCGGGCCTGGTTTTCGTCCCACATGAAGATGTCGATGCGCTGGTTGAAGCGTTTGTTCATGAGGTCGTTGATTTCAAAAATGCCGAGGCCCTCAATGCGAACCTTGCGGCCAAAGACCCATCCCTGATTGAAGAGGTCGCGGGATACGGCTATGGTCCCGGCGCGAACCCTACGCATGCTGGCGGCTATGAGAGGGTCTTCGTCGCACTGGCTGGTGGTCGGGTTGTAAGCTGTGACCACGACCTTGCGAACTGGTGGCGCGGACATGGCTTTCTGGAGGATGCGTGTTTCCTGGACCAGGAGCTTGCGGGCCTGGGCAGTCTGCTCCGTAAGGGTCAGCTTGTGCACCAGGTCGTCAATTTTTTGCTGTTTTACAGCAACAACTACTGCGAGGATCACAATGGCCGCACAGAGGACCGGCGTGAAAGCGTAGTTGAATATGGTTTTCATCTTTGGATTTCTCCCTTTGTTTTGCTTGGAGGCGTATAATCGTGGATTTTGGGCTTGTCAACAAATTAAAGTTCGCGTATACACTCTCACTTTTTTACGCTTCAACCGGTTGAATTCTTTACTGCATCACCTTTTTTTCTGCTAAAATGGGACGGTTTTGGTTTTTGCACATGGTCGAAATCATACTGTTTATTTTGTTACAATTTCTGCAATAATTATTGTTGATATTAAATATAGATTAATACAATAATATGTATTATACACTTTCAGATATCGAGCCACATGTATTAAGGTTGGAAAAAGTGACGCAATTCAGGGTACTTCCAGTTAGGCGCGGCGATGCCTATTCGCTTCAGGGCAGCCGGGGAAGCTATCTGGTGGATGGTGGCGTTCAGGGAGGCGCGTTGCCTGAAATGCTTGGTGAGAGGCGAATGAAGAAATTGCGGGCTGCAATGTGCAGTTCCGTGTGTCCCGAGCGACTGGGAGGGATTCTCGATTTGATGGATGCAGGGTGGCCTGTCACCGAATACTGGTTGCCTGATGCGCTTGAAGTCCTGCCGGAATTGGCGCGGCGATTTGATTGTGACTGGAACGGCTGGCTGGTCACGCTCGGCCTGTCTGAGGGCGGAGATGGCGTGGACAATGATGGATGGCGAGAGGACGTCAAGCTTTTGCCGGACGATAAATCCCGATGCAGGCTGGAAGGTGCGGCCTTGTTGATGGGGTTGGGCACAGTCGCCTGTCTGGGGAGATCTCCGTATAACAATTTGTCTCGGCGTGCGATTTTCTGTGGAAATTCGGTTGATCCCTCTTTGGGCGTGACGCGTTTTTTGGGAAAGACTCTCGGCATATTGTCTGACAGGGCCGGTGCCCGCGGAAGGAGTAAAACCCCGGTTGTAGCACGTGTTCTGCGTCGTGCTGGATGGCGTTTGTTATCCGGTGGCAGTTTGGAAGACATGGCTTTGGCATGTTGTGATTTTCTTCATGCCGAAAGCGAATTGATGACCGGAGGCAAGGGGAACGGACTTCGGACAGTGGTTGATGGTCTGGTCATTGCGGCTCGAGCTGCGACCATGATGGCAAAAAGCACATCCCGTTTTCGTTTTTTTCGCCAGACCGGAAAGCGCGAAGATCATTTTGTTTCCCGGCATCCGTTTAAATGTCATAACGGCCAGGAAGGTTCCTTGTTGCCGCAACTGGCTTCCGTGTCCAACCCGGAAATGATTCTCAAGGAACTCGGACGGATGAGTGGTCAGAATGAGGGACTTGTCTTCCAGTATGGCGATGCCCGATGTGGTGTGTTGTTTTGCGGTGACACCAAGATGAACTTTCTGGGCAAAGGACATTCGGTGATGTTGGATTGTCCGACGGTTGTGACGGCTCCTGGTCAGGGAAACAGTTCCTTTGATCAGGCCTACGCCCGCATCGTTTCAAGAGATTCGAGCCGGGACATCTGGGTCAGGAGTCATTTCTCTTATGCCCGCAAGGTTTCCGGCTGTTTCAAGGAAAAAACGGAAAAATTCTGCCTCAATAATTGTTTTCATCATTCGGTCCATGAAATATTGCTCAGCTATTCTGATGGCCGGTGGAACCGCGAAACAAACGGTTCCTGCTTTTGCGATTAAGCGCGTTCGGCTTCTTCCAGGTCCTTGGCGGTGTCCCGTTCAAAACCCATGGTGAGAAAGTCGACGGACATGGGCAGGCCCATGATCAGTTGGGGTATGTGTTGGATGCCGATAGTCATGGTCTCCGGGTCGCAGGCGAGCAGGTGGCCTCCGCAGGTGTGGTCGGAGGACAGAAAGTGCAGGTGGATTCCTGGAACGCCAACGCCTTCGAGAAAATTCGGGGTATGGAATCCGACCATGGTTCCTTCAATATCCTTATATATGAATTCAGGTTGCTCACGGGCTACCTCGACCAGGGGACGGTAGTTGTCCTGAGGCGGTACGGAGCGGGTCTTGACCTGTCGGAATGTTCCGTCCACGCGTATGGCATAAAGCATGTTGACCGACGGGATGATGCTTTCTATCAATGAAAACAGATCCTGGCCCGGAGGTTCGGGGAATTCGTCCAGAGTGTCGGGCGTGAAATTGGTTACGCAGGCAAACGGGGTCTGTTCATCGTCGCTGACCGGATATGCGTTGCCGTCTGCCTTCATTTGGAAGACTTCGCCTTCGAGAACGACCATTTCGCCGTCCAACCGGTTGAATGTCCCGAGTCCGAAGTTCCCTTTTTCGCGAATTTCCCGGATGGTTGTTGTTGATCTGTAGATGCCCTCTATGAGAGCGTTGACCGGTGCCGAAAGGTAGACTGAATTTTGTTTGCTTGTGCTCATGGGGAACTCCTGATGGTGGATGATCGTTTTTAGTATCTTGAATCGAGTCTGGTGTCATCGGGCAAGTGCTCTTTCGACCCGGTCGACGGGATGGTTTTTTGGGGGGGATGATGATAGCAGATTGATGAAAATGATCTGGTTGCCGTATTGCGGCTCAAGGATCGGAGTTGCGCCGACAACGGCTTTGTTTTTGTCCTGCCACTGTTTTTTCGTATCCTTGAAATTTCGCGAATTGTTTGCGGATGCGTTTTCTTAACGACCTGTGGCCTGATTGGATCATATATTACAATGAAGATACTGCACTGCATAACAGGATTGGACGTGGGTGGGGCCGAAACCATGCTCTACCGGCTCGCCACCCGCATGGACATGGTTCGCTTCCAGTCCCGTGTGGTCAGTCTCATCGACCCTGGCCCCATGGGCAAACAGCTTGTTGATGCCGGTATTCGTGTGGACTCCCTTGGTATGACCAGAGGCGTTCCATCTTTGTCCGGGCTGATGAAACTCGTCAGGATCATTCGTTCATGGCGACCAGATGTGGTCCAGACATGGCTCTATCACGCTGATCTGGCCGGGTTGATTGCAAGCCGATTGGCTTTCCCTCTGGGGGGAGGACCAAAGGTTGCGTGGAATATTCGCTGTTCCTTCATGGCTCTCGACGAATATCGCACGCTTACGGGCACCACCCTCAAGGTGTGTTCAGCCTTGTCCCGTTTTCCTGATGTGGTGCTTTCCAATTCCGAGGAAGCCCGGCGTTTTCACCGGCAAATTGGTTATAAGCCCAAGTCGTTCGAGGTCATTCCCAACGGGTTCGACACCAATCGATTCAGGCCCGACAGTGAGGCCCGACGCGATGTCCGTAACGAATTTTCCATTGCGCTTGACGCTCCGGTCATTGGTCATGTGGCCCGGTTTGATGTCATGAAGGATCACCGGACATTTGTTAGCGCCCTGGCAAAGGTCGCGGAACTCGTGCCTGATTCAGTTTTCATGCTTGTTGGTCGGGGTGTGGATTCCGGGAATGCCCGGCTTGTATCCTGGTTTGATGAGGCAGGAATCGCGTCGAACCGCTTCAGACTTCTTGGCGAACGGCAGGACTCGGAGCGGGTGATGGCGGCCATGGATGTGCACGTTTCGTCATCCATTGGAGAGAGTTTTCCCAATGTTGTTGGTGAATCCATGGGTTGCGGCGTGCCCAACGTGGTGACCGATGTGGGGGATTCATCCCTTGTTGTGGGAGATACCGGTGAGATCGTCGTGCCGCAGAATGCGCTTGTCCTTGGTGACGCGATTGGTGTCTTGTGGCAAAAGCGTCTTGAAAATATGAAAAAAACATCTGATGACGCCAGAAACAGGGTCGTGGAGCGGTTTTCGTTGCCTCGGATGGTTGCATCCTTTTCCGAACTGTATCAGGGACTTCAGATCGAAGTGTTATAATTCTTTCCTTGCCGTGTGTGTGATGCTAGTTCTCGATCAGGTATATTTGGCAATGAATGGAGATTGAAATGACAGACATGCTGTTCGACTCACAACGGTTTTTGCAAAGTCTGGCTGATGACCATGAGCTTGCAATGGAGCTTCTTGTGGCCTTTGTGGAAGACAGTTCCGAGCGCAGTCTTTCCCTGAAGCAGGCCCTTGAATCGGGAGATTCTTGCACAGCCATGAAATTGGCACATTCCCTCAAGGGCATGTGCGGTGTGGTCCGGGCTTCAGCTCTGGTTGATCTTTCCTTTCTCATGGAGGACGCGGCCAAGAAGGGCGACCTGGACAAAGTCAGGGAGCAGTATGGGATATTTGCCGGGGTTCTTGAAAAGGCGCTTGGAGAGATGCGTCAGTTCATGAATGCCGAGTGAGAGAGCTCTTTTGAAATCCTGCCAGTGTGTCCTTGTCTCCATACCCTGATGGATCATTTTTCCTGCATACTTCGGGCGTAGGTTTTTTCAATCCCATTTATTTTTTATCCTTATTGACCGAATTGGTTGCCTTTTGGGCAGGTGATCGTTTGATTTGCCGCAATTTTGCTCGTGCAGACATGGCAACCCCCAAGGCACTGAATAGGGTCAGCACAATGAAAATCATGTGCATTGCGGTCATGAAGGCTGGGGCACTTCCTGCGTCCAGAGATTCCGGTCCAATGACAATGGAGAACACTGCACTGATGAACACAATGCTCACGGTCATGCCCGTGGTGCGCATTCCTGCAACTACGGCCGAGGCCACACCGTAGTATTCATGGCTTACCGCCCCCATGATCACGGCCATGTTGGCTGTGCCGAAGATGGCACTGCCTGTACCGCACAGGGCCAGAATAACGAGTATGTGCGGCAGCGAGGTCTCCCCGCCGAGAAAGATGGCACCTCCGAGACCTATTGTGGCCAGTACCATGCCGAGCGTTGCAATATGGTGGGCGGGCCAGCGTTCACACCAGTTCCCGCTGAGAACCGAGAAAATTGTCTGCATGACCGGTTGTGCCATGAGGATGAGTCCTGCCTGGCTCGCGGTCATGCCCTGGGCTATCTGCAAGTAGAGAGACAGCAGGAACGTTACTCCGAATGTCGCGGAATAGCTGATGAACTGCACAGTGCTTCCAAGTGAGAACGAAGGATTTCCGCTGAACAGTGTCATGTCCAGAAGTGGTGCCTTGGCGTGTTTCTCCCACAGTACGAAGGCGAGCAGGAAAACCAGGCCGCCAACCAGCATGATTTTGCCACTGGGCGTATGAAAGAGCGATCCGCCCTGAGAGAGCAGGGTCATGCCGATTCCGCACAGAATGGCTCCTCCCCAATCAAAGCGTACTCCTCTGCGGATGACCGGACGAACTGGAAGTATCTTGAGGGTCAGGGCCAGACATATGGCGCACGGGATGGCCCCGACATAGAAAACCCATCGCCATCCCATGTGGGTGACAACCATCCCTCCGAGCCACGGCCCGGCAGAGAGTCCTATGAAAACACCGGCAGATGAGATGCCAAGGGCCTTGGCCCTTCCTGGCCCGGTATAGAGGTCCGCGAGGATGGCAAGTCCTGTGGAAACCATCATGGCCCCGCCTGCACCCTGGAATACGCGCAACGTGATGAACTGGGTGATGCTTTCCGTTTGGGGTAGCAGGAGACTCACTCCTGTGAAAACAGCCAATCCAAGGGCAAAAGTAGTGACGCGCCCGATCATGTCGGCAAGACGTGTGACAGGGAAAAGCAGCATGGCAACGGCAGAGATATAGCCCGATTCCACGAGTCCGAGTTGCGAGGCACTTGCTCCGAATTCGAGTCCGAGAGAGGGAACGGCCACGGCCACGGCAGAGAGCATGAAGACCAGGGCAAACTGCGTGACCGTAATGGTCCACAGTCCGGCAGTGCGTTCGTTATCCGAGATCATTATTTTTCTCCGGGTTGTCGAGCACAGCCTGCACATTGTTGATTGCACGGTCCATCAGCTTCAGGGTCATTGTTTTCTCTTCTTCGGAAAAGCCTGCGAACATTGTTTGATTGTGGGTATCGAGTATTTCCAGCATGTCATCAACGAGAGCTCGTGATTTATCGGTTGCATAGACCAGCTTCTGACGGCGGTTCTTCGGGTTTTCCTTGCGGGTAACAAGTCCTGTTGCCTCCATGTTCTTCAGGGTGCGTGCTGTTGCTGCACGATGCACCCGGATAAGTCTGGCCAATTCGTCCTGCGTCTGACCATCCTTTTCCACGATGGCGGCAATGTATGGGACTTGTCCGTGGCAAAGGCCGAGTCTCGATAGTTGCCTGTCGAGTTGGCAGGCGTTCATTCTGAACAGATATGCGACTCGAAAACTATAGCTCTTGCTGCGAATCTTTTTGAAATCGGTCATGTGTACTTCGCTTTGTTGACATGTTGACAGTCGATGGAGCGACTCATAAAAATCTTTTGTTAACATGTCAACAGTTGTGCAGGTGATTTTGGCAGAAAAGAAAGGAGCAGAGGCTTTTCCCTGTTGCTATCAGTCAAGAAGAAAGGCCTGCCACATAGTGTGTGGCAGGCCTTTTCATGTTGTCAAGCAGTCGAATTTTGAGCTGCCCCCTAAATAGGGGATTCGACGGGTTGGTTGTTATTCGTTGTCTTTTGTAGCCGGAGCTTCTGTAGCCGGAGCTTCTGTGGCCGGAGCTTCTGTGGCTGAAACTTCGGGTGCTGCTTCTTTTTGGTCTGCAACCTTGAAGTCCAGAGTGATGTCGTTCATGGCTGCAACGATATCGCTGGTGATATCAATGGTGTCGGCAGAGGAAACCACGGATTCCTTGCTCAGGATGAGGACCAGTCCTTTTTCGGCCCGGTAGGCATCCAGTGTCTCATTGAATTTCTGATCGATGAGGGCCACGATCCGCTGTTGTTCACCATTCATGACGTTTTGCAGTTCGCCCATGGCTGCCTTGTAGGCGGAGACATTCTCTTCGGTCTGTTCGGCCTGCATGGCCTTGTATGCCTCTTCGGCCTTTTTCTGCAGGGGTGCGCCCAGTTCCTGAAGGTAGGCCATGGCGGAAGCAGCGGCCTTGTTGTCCTTGAAGGCAGCGGCTTCATCCACAACGCCGATTTTCACTTCAGCCTGTTGGTTGCAGCCGGTCAGCAGCATGAGGCTCATGAGGGCGATGCAAGAGAGGATGACGATCCGTTTCATATTCAGGTCTCCATGTTTTTGGTTTTGATTTGGGTGCATGCAATAAAGTCGGATGATTCTACGCATGGTAGCAGGGCATGGCAAGAGGGAATTCATAGGGCAGGCGCTTGGCAAAGGTCCGGTTGCGGCGTTGTTGCAAAAAAAATCATATTCTAGAGACAGGAAGTATCGGTTGATCTGGTTCTATTGCCTTGCATCTGAACCATTCTCAACAGTCTGCCAAATTGATTTCGTAAGTATCTTATGGGCGATTTTTCTTGTCCTGTTTGTGTCGGATTTCGGAGCAATGGCATGATGTGCCTAGCTGGAATTTATGTTTCTTAATGATATATAAAGGTTTTTTAATGGCACGCCCCTTGCTTTTATCTCGGGTGAGAAGGAATCGGGAATTTATTTCCGGGGATGGGTCCCCTGGGTGATTCTCTACCACATCCGGTTGAACCTGGATTGGAGGAAAGTATGAGTTTTAGCAGTTTGTATGTTGGAGCAACGGGTGTGGTCGCCCACAACGCCAATATGCAGGTCGTTGCCAACAATCTCGCCAACTCGAGTACCGTAGGGTACAAGAGGGCGGATATGCAGTTTGGCGACCTCATGAGTCAGCAGGTTGCAACGGGTGGCGCGCAGTACGATTCTGGCAGCCATTATGTCAGCCAGATGGGAAAGGGCGTGGGTATTTCGGAAATTCGGACCATCTTCAAGGAAGGCGGGCTGGAAAATACCGGAACGACTACCGACCTTGCCATTGCGGGCAATGGTTTCTTCGGCATACGGAATCCTGGAGGGACCGGAGCGACAGGGGCCTCGCAATATACCCGGGCCGGGATATTTCGTTTCAACAACGATGCGTATCTGGTCAATCCGGAAGGCTTCAGGTTGCAGGGATATGCCGTGGACAGGGAAAGCGGCCAGGTCGCCACTTCTCCTTCGGACGTTCAGCTTCCTTACGAAGATGTGGTTATTGACGGGCAAACAACGCGTGTTGTCCGTTCTGATCCGCGTGCAACATCCTCAATCGAAATGGTCACCAATCTGGACCACACTGCATCGGATCATTTTACGAGCGCAACCAATCCGTTTTTCGCAATGCTCGAATCCTACAACGGCAATCTGAGCAATGCTTCCACGCCGTTTGGTGATTCGTTGCCTGCATATTCGTCAAGCCTGGATGTTTACGACTCGGAAGGGAACAGGCAAGCCCTGACAGTCTATTTCGATCCTGTGGCTACAAGCAGCCTTTCCAATGCCGCACCCGGCTATTCGTATTGGGAGTATCTGGTTGCCTTGCCTGGCAGCGCAGATGGTTCCAGTGCCTTTGGGACTTCTAGTGCCGGACTTGCCGGTTTGGGTGTCATGACTTTCAATGGACAGGGCGAGCTTGTGGGACACTCTGCGTATTCCCTTGGCGGTATCAATTCCAGCGGTGCCGGAGGCAAGAGTCTGAGCGCATGGACACCCAGCTCATTCAGCACTGACGGTGTCCCCCAGTTTGATTTCACCTACGGGAGTAATGGGGCTGCGGTGGGCACAGTCGAATCCGTTTCCTATGATTTCGGAATCAGTTCAGATTCGTCGAGTTGGCTCTCGGGTGCTGCTACTGCCGCAGGCGTCGGGGTGAACGCAGCCAACCTTACGAGCTTGTCTGACATGAATCGGGATGCACGGGTTTCAACCAGTTTTGATACCGGTTCCGTGACATTGTATCAGATTCAGGATGGGTACTCGCGAGGATATCTGGAATATACGAGTGTGGATCGTGAAGGGTTCCTCAATGGTCATTTCACCAACGGGCAGACCGAGCAATTGTATCAGGTTTCCATTTATCGGTTTAATAGTCCCTGGGGACTGCGGCGTGATGGCAACACCAATTTTCTTGCCACCGAAGCCTCTGGGGCGGCTGTCGATGGCAAGGCCGATGTTGGTGGACGCGGGACTCTCCAGCAGAATACTCTGGAACAGAGCAACGTGGAAATGGCCGAGGAATTTGCCAAGATGATCATTACCCAGCGCGGCTTCCAGGCCAATACCAAGGTCATGACAACAGCAGACAGTCTTATTAATACTGTTATCACAACCAAGCGTTAAGGAAGCACTGCATAATTGCCCTCTGGCTTCGTTGCTGCAAAAAAAATCAAACCCTAGCGTGCAGGAAGCACGCGTCAGCCTTGATTTTTTTTGCGCGTCTTGCCAGCGAACAATTCTACAGCACTTCCTGAAGATTGAATTAATCAGCGTTTCCTTACAGCCTTTTGTCTTGATGCGTACAGGCCGCTGCCAGGATTGTTTTCTGGTAGTGGCCTTTTTTTTGGTGAAGTGCTGGCGGTTGCCGTTATGTGCTGTGCATGATTGTCTTGGGAATTCCCGGCAGTTCGGCGGGTTCATCCCCCTTTTCTTGAATTCCCTCACCAAACGGGATAGAGACACGGGAACCTCGGCAACCAAGGAGTTCTTTCGTGACAGACAGCATTGAGAAACGAAGCGTCGAAACCATACTTGAGGCCGTTCAGGAGGTCGAAAAGGAAGCTGCTGGCGGAGCTGAGGCCTTGTTCATGGCCGCCATGCTGGCCGACTCGCCGCTGCCGTACGATTTTGCGCTTTCCGTCGAGGGTACGCCGCATAATCCATCGCTGATCAATCCGGCAGCCGCTTTTTTTGCAGCCGCAGTTACTATTGATCCCCTGTTTACGCGTGGCCTTATCAAGATTGATGTCGAGAGCCAGATTTTTGCCCTTCACAATGACACTCGCCATGCGCTTCTCGATTCCATGGATGAAGAACAGAAAGCCAAATGGGCCGGCCGTGCCATGTACGCTCTCAATCTTGTTCTGCCTGATGCCGAGCCTCAGAATTGGAACACTGTCGAGTGGCTTTTGCCTCATGTTTATGCCTGTCGCAATCTGATTTCCGAACTTGGCGTGAATACACCGGCTGCCAATCGTGTCCTGCATCAGGCCGGATTTTCCCTGTATCATCAACAACGCCATGCGGAAGCTGCCGAGCTTCTTGATGCCGCGCTGGCCGTGGACGTGGCCCTCAAGGGCAGGCAGCATCCTGATATTGTGGCCGATCTCGAAGGTCTGGGGGTTGTACTCTGGGCCGCAGGGGACGTTGCCCGGGCTGAAGCCGCATATGCCACCTGTCTTGAGCTTCAGAAGGAATTATTTACCGAGGATAACGCAGTTACCGCGCCGATTCTCAACAGTCTGGGAGTTCTTCGGCAGGCTCAAGGACGGTTCGGGGAAGCCGAGCAACTGTTCAAGGATTGCTTGAGAGTTCTGAATGCAGCCCATGGAGAGGGGCACCCGGCGATTGCTTCCTGCTTGAGCAATATGGCCCTGTTGTATGAGGCCATGAATAGGCCTGAGGATGCCCTGCGGTTAGCTGAACGGTCCCTTGAAATCAACCGCGCTTTTTATGGCGATGTCCATGCCGATGTGGCCGCAGATCTTAATACGGTTGCCCTTCTGCAGGAATCACTTGGGAACAGCAAGGCTGCTGAACAGAGTTTTCGTGACAGTCTGGCTATTCGGGAGCAACTCTTTGGCAAGGAGCATCCAGAAACCGCTCAGGCGTTGTGCAATCTGGCCCTTCTGCTGGATACCGTCGGGCAGATTGAGGAGGCCATCCGGTATTACGAGCAAGGGTTGGCGGCCTATGAGACTGCCCTTGGACCGGACCACCCGCTCATGGAATCCGCTTTGGACAACTACATACTCCTGCTTGAAAGGACCGGGAAAAGACCGGGTTCCGATGCCCTGCGAGCGCGAACTGAAGCCAAGCTTCGCGAAATCGTGGAGCGGGCCAAGTAGTCATGCATTCCTTTCTTGCCATAGGGCTTGGTGAACTTCTCTGGGATGTTTTGCCTGAAGGCAGGAAGCTCGGCGGGGCACCTGCCAACTTTGCGTATCATGTCAATGCGCTTGGCAGTGTGGGGGTGCCTGTTTCCCGTGTGGGTGACGATGATCTGGGCAGGGAAGCCTTGGCTGAATTGTCCGGTCGTGGAGTATCGACTCAGGCCATCTCCGTTGACGCGGACCATCCTACTGGTACAGTGGATGCTCGTGTTGATGAACAGGGCGTTGCTTCTTACATTTTTCCTGACAATGTTGCGTGGGATTTTCTTTCCTTTGGCACAAAGACGCTTGATCTTGCGGTCAGGGCCGATGCCATTTGTTTCGGTTCCCTTGCGCAGCGATCCCGGATATCCAGAGATGCCATCCAGGCCTTTCTCCATGGAGGTTCTGACGCGCTCAAGGTTTATGACATGAATATTCGGAAGAATTTCTATTCATTGGAAATAATACGAATGTCCTTGTCCCTGGCTGATGTGCTCAAGATCAATGAGGATGAATTGGCTTTGGTCGCGGAGATGTTCTCTCTTCCCTCTGGTGAACGAGAGGCCCTTGCAGCCCTTATGGCTGCCCATGGTCTCAAGCTTGCCGTGCTTACCCGTGGCGCACACGGGAGTCTGATTGTTTCGGCGGACCAGATGTCTGATCTGCCTGGTCAACCGACAGCCGTGGTCGATACCATTGGCGCAGGCGATTCCTTTACTGCTGCCGTGGCAGTGGCCTATTTGCATGGCAAATCCCTTGACGAGATCAACCGCTATGCCACGGAAGTGGCCGCTTATGTCTGCGGGCAACCCGGTGCAATGCCGAAAATGCCCCAAATGTTGAAGCTCAGGGATTAACAGTCTGCCAGATTGATTTTGCCAGTACCCCGGAATCCATCCTGATCGTTCATTCGCTTTCTTTCAAATCCCATTCACGTCAGCACGGACGAAATTCGTTATTCCTTTGACATTCATGCCAAGGTGAATGGTGCATCTTTGCGCGATCGGATTGCTGAAGGATGGTCAGGTGCAAGACGTAAAAAAACCAGGTCCGAATCGCGGTTTTATACGCGAGGGCCTGGTTTTTTTGCCGCAGCCAGCTAGGAGGCTGCGGGCAGGGTGAAGATGAAGGTGGAACCTTGGTCTATATCGGATTCGACCCAGATTCGCCCACCGTAATGTTCGATGATTTCGCGGCAGATGGTGAGTCCCAGGCCCGTGCCTTTGGGCTTGTCTTCCATGGTGTCCGAGCGTGTCTGGTGAAATTTTTCGAATATCTGCGCTTGATCTTCGATATGAATGCCGAGTCCCGTGTCGACTATTTCGATCCGCACCTGGCCGAAGCGGGGGAAAGCCCGAACTGTGACGCCACCTTTTTCAGTGAACTTGGCTGCGTTGTTGAGCAGGTTGATGAGTACTTGTTGCATGCGGTCCGGGTCGGCTATGACAATGGGCAGTCCAGGCTCGATTTCAGTGGTGAGATTGACAACGGATTGTGCAAACATGCCGGTAACGGAATGAACGGCCACATCGATTATCTCGCTCATGTTGAGGCGTTCGTCGCGCCATCCCATGCGACCTGATTCGATCTTGTTGAGGTCGAGTACGTCGTTGATGAGTCTGGTGAGCCGTTCCCCTTCGTGGCTGATGATGAACAGATTTTCCTGGATGCGCTCGCCTTTTTTGAGCAAGGGAGGAACATCCTTGGCCAGTGGAAGGAAATACTTTGCGAATTCCTTGTGCAGGAGTTTTGAGAAGCCAAGGATGGATGTCAGGGGCGTGCGCAGTTCGTGAGAAACCGAGGAAAGAAAAGCGGATTTCATTTCGTCAAGTTCGCGCAGGCGTTGGTTGGCATCTTCGAGTTCCTCTGCCTTGTTGACCAAATCTTCAGTGCGTTCGCGGACAAGTTGTTCTAGGTGGCGGTTGAGGTCGGCCAGGTCCTGTTCGGCTTTTTTTCGGTCGGTAATGTCTTCGAGGATACCCTCGATGAATATGATTGTGCCGGTGCTGCCGTAAATGGCCCGGGCATTGAGTGAACCCCAGATGGTCTTGCCGTCGCGTCGGTAGTATTCTGCCTCGAAGCGTTTGACTGTGCCACGTTCGGCAACCTGCGTGTAAAAATCCTGCATGCGTTCGGGGTTGACCATGGTTCGGGAACCGAGGCTGCGGACATTGGAAAGAAAATCGTCAAGGGATTCGTAGCCGAAAATTCGGGCCATTGCCGGGTTGGCTCTGCGCAGGACTCCATCAGGTGTTGCCTGGAAGATGCCTTCAATGGCGTTCTCGAAAATACTGCGATATTTTTCCTCGGCTTCCTGCAAGGTCTTGTTCATGGCCTGGAGCTTGTTCTCACGGCCTCCGATTTCAGCAGACATTCGTCTGAATTGTTTGGCTATTTCCAGTAGCTCCGCATGATATACCTCGTCGAATTGGTAGGTGAAATCGCCTCGTGCAACTCGGGCTATGCCTCGTTGAAACACGAGCAGAGGCTTGCTGAGGAAGACACGCAGCAACAGGCCGGTGATTGCGAGAATGACGGAGATGGCGACAAAAATGATTAATATGGAAACGAGCATCTGCTCATCAAGTCGTTTCATGTCATTGGCCAGGGTAAAGTCGATTTCAGCGCGGCCTATGGTCCGTCCTTCAAACACGATACTGCGAACTCTGCTGAAATCTGCCTTGGTGCCGGAAAATTTTTCGTGGGCGAATACGATTTCGTTGCGAGATCCATAGATGCGGATACTCTGAACCATGTCGTCGTGCGTGTAGACCGAGCCGATCAGACGGGCATTGTTATAGTCGAGGTTCCAGATGGGGACGGCCAGAATCTCGGCCACACTGGTGATGGTGTCTTCCGCTTTTTCCTCGGCTGTATCCCACATTTCCTTGGATTGCTGCCAATAGATATACCCACCCATGGCTGTGGCAATGACCAGAACGATGACAACGAGACTGGCGGTCAGATCGCGAGAAATGGATCGGCTGGTTAGCAGGGGGATTTTTGTTTTTGGCGTATCTGCATTCATATAATGATCCGAAGTAGGGCAAAATGATGAGACGGCATGTGGTGGTCCGTCTATTAAATGATATGGTTACACAAGTTTATATAACCTGTCACCTGAGTTGTGATGCATATTCTTCCATTAAACGGTGGGCGCTGCCATTATTTCTGATTTTTGTCATGGCGGCAGAAATTCTTTTTGAGACGTTGTCAGTTGTTTTGTCGGAAATAAAAATAGAGGCTTTGGTCGTGGATAGGATTAGCGGGTCACCAAATGCCTGCCTGGGGTAGTTATTCATCCTTGCAGTATAGTACAATCCCAGCTTTGGACCGATAATCGCATCCACACGTTTGGCGAGGAGCATTTTCAGGCTTTGAGAGTAATTTGTCGTGGGATAGAGAATGAAGCCGTTTTCCTTGGAAATGCGGGCGTCATATTTGGCGTCACGGACTGTTGCAACGGTTTTGCCGCGAACATCTTTTAGGGATCTGTATCGACTGTCGGCGCGCCCGAGGATGATGGTTTCCACGTCTAGGAGCTGACCGAGATGTGTGGCACAGGTGCTGATTTTGGGGTTGGTAAGCATGAGGATCATGTCTGCCTTGTTCGTGGCAATGTCCTCCATGGCCCTGGACAATGGTACAATGCGGTTTTCCGATTCAAATCCGGCTTGGTGTGCAATCAGATTGCAGAGTTCATAGGAAAGACCCGTGTCCTTGCCTTTATCAGTATATCCGTAAGGAGGGAGTGAGACCGTGACAATTCGCAAGGTGTCTGCCCAGGCTGGGGAAACAGCCAGCATCACGGTGCAGGCAAGGAGGAAATAAGTTAAACGCTTGGTCATTAAATTGTCCGAGTCCGGAAATTGAGTAATATATAAGCCTAGGTGCTTTTTTCAAGTTTGACAATAGGGGGGCAGGATGGGCGATGTTGGTTGGATAGAAAAGACCGTTTCCGGTTTTTTTCGGAAACGGTCTTTATTTTTTTGAGACAGGTCGTTCAGTTTGGCTGAACTGGAAGGATGGGATGTGGAGGATTCGTGAAGTCCGTGATTCTTTCGTGTGGTCCGTTAGTCGAGATCGAACTGGTTTCTCCAGTCCCCTTCCTCGTTCCAGTCCGGTTGTCCGGTTTTGGTGAACAGGATGTTGCCGACGACAAGATAGTCCATTTCGGTTCGCATGAAGCAGGCATATGCGTCCCTGGGAGTGCAGACAATGGGCTCACCCCGGACATTGAAGCTGGTATTGATCACCAGACCGCAGCCGTGCTCTCTGTTGAATGTGTCGATAAGCTCCCAGTAGCGGGGATTGGTGTCTTTGCTTACGGACTGGATGCGGGCCGAGTGGTCCACATGGGTGACAGCCGGGATTGTGGAACGCTGTACGTACAGTCGTTCGTACATTTCCATGTCATCATATCCGCTCGGCAGGGGATTACACTGCTTGTCCGCGACCGGGGCCACCATGAGCATGTAGGGTGAAGGACGGTCCATGTCGAACCATGTGGCAATCTCTTCCTCCATGACTGAAGGAGCAAAAGGCCTGAATCCTTCACGATATTTTATCTTGAGGTTGAGTTTCTTCTGCATTTCAGGATGACGTGGATCGCCGAGGATGGATCGGCCACCAAGGGCTCGTGGACCATATTCCATGCGTCCCTGGAACCAGCCGATGGCATTGCCCTCGGTCAGGAGTCCGGCCACCTTGGAACACAATACTTGAAAATCGTCGATTTTCTCAAAGGGGGCACCGAATTTTCTCACCACCCGCATGGTGTCGTTTTCGTTGAACTCCGGGCCGAGATAGGAACCGCGCATGGAATCCTTGGGTTGGACCGTGCGATCTTTGCCTTGCCAGATGTGGCGTCCGGCCAGGGCCGCACCGAGTGCGCCGCCAGCATCACCGGCAGCGGGCTGAATCCAGATGTCCTTGAAGGTGTCGCGCTTGAGCAGTTTGCCGTTGGCCACACAGTTGAGCGCAACGCCACCAGCCATGACCAGATTTTTGCAGCCGGTCAATTCTCGGGCTGTTTCCGCCAGCTTGAAGACGATTTCCTCCGTGATCTGCTGGATGGCCAGGGCCAAATCCATATAATCTTGAGAGATATCGCTTTCCGGCTTGCGGGCCGGGATGCCGAACAGTGCTTCCCACTTGGGGGAGTTGCACATGGTCAATCCGGTGGCATAATTGAAAAAATCCATGTTCAGCAGTAGTGAGCCGTCTTCGCGCACGTCGATTAGGTCGCTGTAGACGGACGCTTTCCATTCCTCGACGCGGCTGGCAGTGGGATTGCCGTAGGGAGCCAGTCCCATGAGCTTGTATTCGCCGGAGTTGACGCGGAATCCGCAGAAGGCGGTAAAGGCGGAATAGAGCAGGCCCAAGGAGTGGGGGAAGTGCAATTCCTTGAGGACGGTGATGTCCTTGCCTTTGCCTTTGCCTATGGTGGTGGTTGCCCATTCGCCCACGCCGTCAACGGTCAGTATGGCTGCTTCCTCAAAGGGAGAGGGATAGAACGCACTGGCTGCATGAGAGAGATGGTGTTCGGGAAAGAGAAGCTTCACTTTGCCCTTGCCGAGTCGGGCAAGTTCATCATTGAGCATCTTGCGCATGAACAGCTTTTCCTTGATCCATACCGGGATGGAGGAAAGAAAGCTGATCAATCCCCTGGGCGCGAACCCGTTGTATGTCTCCAGCAATCGCTCGAACTTGAGGTAGGGCTTGTCGTAGAAGGCCACGGCTGTCAGATCGGACAGAGCTAGGCCCCCCTCCTTCAGGACGTATTTGGCCGCGTGATGAGGGAAAGCCGAATCGTGCTTTTTCCGGGTGAACCGTTCTTCCTGTGCCGCAGCCACGATCTCGCCATCAACGAGCAGGACAGCGGCAGAGTCGTGGTAGAAAGCGGAAATACCGAGAATTGCGTCAGGCATGGTGCTCCCTAGAATACTGTATAAATAAAGGGAGCGATGGCCGAGCCGCCGGTCAGTACGATGAGCACTCCGAAAAGCAGGAGGACCAGAATGATGGGCAGCAGCCAGAACTTTTTACGTACCTTGAGAAATCCCCAGAGGTCTTTGAGAAAATCCATTAGAGCTCCTAGAAAGGCTGTTCTATTTCTTCAGGGGTGTATGTGTGATCGCGGGTTTCGAATACGGATTCGGTTCCCTTTTTCCACTTTTTGAGGGCCATGGGATCATGTCCAAGTGCCCGTCGCAACAAAGCCAGTGGCGTTACGACAATGAAAAAAATCAGGCTCAGGATGATTTTGGACATGACAGTTCCGAGGAGGTGCGAAAAGCCCAGCCAGCCCTTGGCGGCCCATGTGTATATGGTGGGCCATGTCATGTTGATGACCAGCAGGACAATGGCTCCCAGGAAGCAGTCCCTGATGCCGGTGAACCAGCCTGCCAAAAGACAGATCAGCACCATGGCCATGCCGGTGTCGCTGCATTCCCTGCTCGTGACGCTTTTGGGGAAAGCCCCTGCCTGTTCGGTTCTTTTTGTGTCAATCATGTTGTGTACTATCCGACTAGATGGTGAAATCAGTTACGTGACTGCCAGACTTCCGATGCAAAAGCAAGGTTTGGACATGGTCTTAATGCTTGCCATGCACGTCGGTCTCCACTAACTGCCGTGTCACCATCATATGAAAAAATACTTGTTGTTCCTGCTTTTCTTCCTTGCCCTGACAGCAGCCTTTCCCTTTGGATCGGCTGAGGCTCATCCCCATGTTTATGTGGATGTTTCCCTGACGTTCGTGGTGGACGACAACGGGCTGGTTGCCATCCGTCAGAACTGGTTGTTCGATGACATGTTCAGCAGGGCTATTCTGGCTGATCTGGAACTCGATCAAGCATCGCTTGCCACTCCCCAGGGGCAGAACACGATTAAAAACGGCGCATTCGCCTACCTTTCAAATTACGAGTATTTCACGTTTGTCGAATCCTGTGGCAAGCGTGTTCCCATTGCCACGCCCACGGATTTCAAGGCCGGGCTTCTGGAAGGGCGGCTTGTCTATGACTTCACGGTGCCTCTTTCCCTGTCCTTTGAACAGGTCAGGGATTTTCGCGTCGCCGTTTTTGACAAGGAATATTATTCAGACATCATGCTCATGAAGGACAACATCTCGTTCGAGGTTGGCGGTATGGCTCAAGTCAGCCACGTGGTGCGTCCTGCCGAGGATCAGGCCTACTGGCAATTCATTGTTCCCGAGGCTGTGCATCTGTCTATTTCAAATGCTCCTGGAACTGCTCCGAACCAGCCAGTCCAGATGGCGGCCGAGTCGAGCAGTCCGAGCATTATGCAGGGTGTCATGTCCAAGGTCCGTGCTGTCCAGAAGGAACTTACTGTTCGCCTGAACGGATTTGCCGTTGATATTCAGGACGATCCGTTTGGTCCGGCATTGTGGATGTTCCTTGGTTTTTCATTCCTTTACGGCATTGTTCACGCCGTTGGGCCGGGGCACGGCAAGACCGTGGTCTGTTCCTATTTTCTGAGTAATCCCGGCTCGTTTTTTTCCGGGGCCCTTATGGGTAATGTCATTACTTTTGTTCATATGGGGTCCGCAGCCGTGGCCGTGGGTGTTGCCTATATGGTTTTCAGCTCCGGCATGGGTGGTTTTCAAGCTGCCAGTCGTGCTCTTCAGCCAGCAAGTTACGGAATGCTCGCCCTCATGGGGCTGTTCCTTGCGGCCAAGGCCATACGCGATGTCCTCAGGGGGGGCATGCTCGTTGAAACAACCTGTCCCATTGATCATGACGATGTGGCTCGGGCAGCACATATCAAGAATGTTCTCATGGTTTCGTTTGTCACCGGCTTGATCCCATGCCCTGGAGCCGCGGTCATTCTTTCCTTTTCAATTGGTCTCAATATTTTCTGGGCAGGCGTGTTTGCGCTCATAACCATGGCTATGGGCATGGGACTGACTACCACCCTTTTTGCCTGGGCTGCCGTTGCCGCACGCGGCGTCACTCTCAAGCTGTCCGGCAGGAACAAGAAGTTTTTTAACTGGATTTACGCAGCTCTGTCGATTCTTGGTGCAGCCTGTATAGCTCTGTTTGGATCTGTTCTGTTTCTGGGCAGCATTTAATCCCATTGAGATATCCCCCGGTTTTTCCGGGGGCACGATGATGTTTCTTGGTTCAAATAAAACAAGCCACGGAGAATCCTGTTTCCGGGGTTTTTTCCATACTCAAAATAGTTTCTCAAAATTCACCTGAAAATGGATTTTTCAAAAACCTGTCAATAGGAAGTGTTGCCCTTTTACTATCCTTTTTCGTCCTCTGACGCCCGTTTTCGTCCTGAGCCAAAATCCCGTGTTAGCCTTGTTTGGATTCCTAAGGACGTACTGATTAATTCAATCTTCAGGAAGTGCTGTAGAATTATTCGCTGGCAAGGCGCAAGAAAACCTCAAGGCCGACGCGTACTTCCTGTACGCTAGGATTTGAGGTTTTTAAAGCAACGAAGCCAGCGGACAATTATGCAGTGCTTCCCTAAAGGTCGTCTTTGGGAAAGAAACACGGGAGGAAATATGGCAACACCATATACCTACAAATTAAGTCACGACCAAAATGGTCGCATCATTGAAAAGATCGAAACCGTCAATGGTAAGCCCATGAACTGGACATACTCGTATGACAAGAAAGGACGGCTGCACGAAGCGCGGCTGGACAACCGACTTATCTGCCAGTGCCAGTATGACAGACAAGGCCGCCGTCAGCAGGATTATTTCCCCAGAACGCACGGCAGCCAGATGCGGAGCTACAGTTACCGCATGGACAACCGACTGCAACAGGCTGGAAATAACGGCTACACCCATGACGAGCAAGGGTTTCGCTCCATCTGGAATTCTGGCGGCAAGTATACACTTTATGAATACGCCCCGGATTATCGACTGTTGAAAGTGGACAAGCCTGATGACAAGGTCATTTTCGAGTTCACGCACGACGATAACGGCCAGCGAGAGTGTAAATATCGCAATGACGAGATGATCGAAGCTTATAAGTGGCTCGACTTCATACGAATGGCAGGCTTTCACGATGGAGAGATCGGTTATCGATTCGCATACAACGGAGAAGAGCGAACGCCCTATGCCATGCAACGCGAAGATGGCATTGAGGCTTACCTCTTTTACGATCAGGTCGGCTCCTTGCGCGTGGTTGCCGATCATAGTGGCAACGTGATAAAGGAGGTCCTGTATGATCCATTCGGCGGCATCATTGAAGATACCAACCCCGAGTCGCGCATTCCCATCGGATTTGCTGGTGGATTACACGACCAAGATTTGGGATTCGTAAGATTCGGATGGCGTGATTACGACACCTTTACCAGCCGCTGGACGGCTCCTGATCCGATGGGTGATGCTGGTGGCGACCCGGATTGGTATGGGTATTGTCTGGATGATCCGGTCAACGCCAATGATCCCCAAGGTTTGATTTTTAATTGGTTAGCCCAGCAAGCAACTAAGAAAATACATAATAAGATTAACCCTATGTCTCCAGAAAGAATCATTACAGAGGAGGCTGACAAAGAAATTATTCGCCTTAAAGAGTATGGCGATGACAATGCTACAGCCAAACATCAGATCGAAAAAATGAGGCAATTGAAAAAGAGCATGGATGAAGAGGGACTACCGTCAGAATACGAAGTTATCAAAAAAACTCTGCGAAGAAAGCATATTTGGCCCTATAACGATACACCCAAAAACGAGGATTACGGACGATGAAAAATATATACCAATTTGTAGGGGCGGGAGTTGTTGCAGGACTCGTGTCGCTATGGTTTGGAATTATCTATGGCCTTGTCTCTTTTGCGGTCGTCTATTTTGGGCTAAAGACTGCAACAAAGCAGACAAAATCTGAATAACTGGGAGGTTCCAAAAACAGTTGTTTTTGGAACCTCCATATTTTTGCAAAACACCTTCACCAGCCGCTGGACTGCGCCTGATCCCATGGGCGATGCGGGCGGCGACTCGGATTGGTACGGATACTGTTTGGATGATCCTGTGAATGGAGTGGATTCCAACGGTCTGTTTTGGAGCTGGATTGTTAAGCAAGGACTTCGGCAAGGGACAAAAAATGGGGTTAAGAAAGCAAGTAAAAAAGCTGCCGAGCAAAAATCAGAGAATAGTTTTCTTAAGGGGTTAGATCGAGTTCTGAATGGCAAAGGGCTTGATGTAGACCCTATGGCATCTGACATCGATAAAGATGGTATACCGGATTATTATGATCCCGATTCTGATTGGAACAATAATCCTGAGCAAAGCAAGAAAAAAAATGAAGCGGTTCGACGGAGAAGCAGTGGTTCCAATCCCAATACGCAATCGTATGGTAGATAGTGCCAGTCCTGTTGCCGATTTTTAAATAAACATGCCTGTCATGGTAAAAAAAAATCCCATGGCAGGCATGTTGCCATAATTTTTACAAATTAGGGAGAAGTAATGGTACCCAAAGAAAAGATAATAACTACTAGATACAATATAATTCTTTTTATTGTAATCCTATTTTTCGAAACAATTAAATCAATATTGGAGTATAAAGAGGAACAGGATATTATTATAGACAAGCTTTTTAATTATGATTTCTTCATCGGAGTAGTCGTTGTTATAGTGCTATTTGTTGCGTCCTCAACAGTTGGGGTTTTGGTAATAAGGTCTTTTTGGGAAAGATTTATATCACAAATTTTTCAAATTCGCATATTGACTATCAATGAAGCCGTCAGCATCATGCTTGTTTTGTGGATAGTCTCTATAAATTAAATAAATGTAACAATCATAAATGATGCCTACTAATTAAAACAGTAATTAAGAAGGCGTCCCTATAAGACTCTTTGGAATAGTTGGAGCCCCTGAAGACTGCTCTTTTAGGGGTTTTTGCTGTCCCCAATTTAACGTCTCCAGTTTTGTTTAAAAATGGGTTTCTCAAAATCCTGTCAATAGGAAGTGTTGCCCTTTTACTATCCTTTTTCGCCCTCTGACGCCTGCTATCGTCCTGAGCCAAAATCCCGTGTTAGTCTTGTTCGGATTCCTAAAGGTCGTCTTTGGGAAAGAAACACAGGAGAAAATATGGCAACACCATATACCTACAAATTAAGTCACGACCAAAATGGTCGCATCATCGAAAAGATCGAAACCGTCAATGGTAAGCCCATGAACTGGACATACTCGTATGACAAAAAAGGGCGGTTGTACGAAGCGCGGCTGGACAACCGACTTATCTGCCAGTGCCAGTATGACAGGCAAGGCCGCCGCCAGCAGGATTATTTCCCCAGAACGCACGGCAGCCAGATGCGTAACTACTGTTACCGCATGGACAACCGACTGCAACAGGCTGGAAATAACGGCTACACCCACGACAAGCAAGGATTCCGGTCCATCTGGAATTCTGGCGGCAGGTATACGCTTTATGAATACGCCCCGGATTATCGGCTGTTGAAAGTTGAGAAACCTGATAACAAGGTCGTTTTCGAGTTCACGCACGACGAGAATGGCCAGCGAGAGAAGAAGTACCGCAATGGCGAGATGGTCGAAGCCTACAAGTGGCTCGACTTCCTGCGGTTAGCAGGCTTCCATGATGGCGAGATCGGCTATCGATTCGCATACAATGGAGAAGAGCGAACGCCCTATGCCATGCAGCGCGAAGATGGAATTGAGGCTTACCTCTTTTATGATCAGGTAGGCTCCTTGCGCGTGGTTGCCGACCATAGTGGCAACGTGATAAAGGAGGTCCTGTACGATCCATTCGGCGGTATAATTGAGGACACCAACCCCGAGTTGCGCATTCCCATCGGATTTGCCGGAGGATTACACAACCACGATTTGGGATTCGTAAGATTCGGCTGGCGTGATTACGATACCTTCACCAGTCGTTGGACTGCCCCTGATCCGATGGGCGATGCTGGTGGTGATCCTGATTGGTATGGCTACTGTTTGGATGATCCGGTGAATGCCAATGATCCGACAGGTTTACTGTTTTTTCTGTTGCCCTTTGCTGCGGGCATGGCGGGAGCTACGGCTATAGCAGGGACAGGTGCCTATGCAGCAGCGAAAGTCGCTGATTGGTTCGGCAACAAGACCGATAAGGACTATGGCAAGGACAAACCTACGGCTACCGAAGGCGTCCACGATGCCATGGGCAAGGTTATTGGGATCAACTCCGGCATAGTGGGTGCGACTGGGGCTGCAAAGGCGGCCCCCACAATAGCGGCAACAGCCTTACGACATCCGAGTAAAACTGCAGCAGGATCTAAAGCTGTCGGTGATTTTGCTTCTGGTTGGTTTGATCCAGGCCCACCACCACCGTCATTGCCTGGGTATTCCGGTGCGTATCTTAAAGATAAATATAACAAGTATAAGAGGAAATGATGGTTAAGCTTGCTGAAATACTCTTTGGGGGTATGCTGATTATTGGCGGTTTGTGCGATATTGGGGGGGCTGAGTTGTTTCATTACGACTTCCCCATAATGTTCCCAAAGTTTTTTAGCAGTGCGAGTATCGTCGCTGGGGTGCTTGTTATTGCGGCTCCTTGGTTTATCCGTTCACGTAAGAAGACTGACAATGAATAGCCGAAAGGAGCGTTGATCTGGTTCTAACCTAGGAGAGATATGTCAGATGTAAAAAACACCAAAGCAGCAGACACCATAGCCTTGCTGCTTTGGTGTGTTTCCACTTTGCCCTACTTGATTTTTTCGGGTTGATGGACACAACGGATAGTTTTTTCTGTTGGTCATTGTTCCAACAATCTCTTGGATTGCGTTGTTTGCGTTGTTACTCAAGCATAGGGGAAAGTGACTTATTCGCTATTGGTGGGCATATCTTTCAGCGGTTGTTTGCTTTCCAATCTTGTTCTATTGGGGATTTGTATTTCTCTGTTGGGGCGTGAACGGTTTTGCGTCATAGTTGGCTGCTTAAACAATTAACAAGCCCCTTAGTGCGAATTGCACCAAGGGGTTTTTCATTTTTACTCGTTCTCTCCAAAGAAGTTTTCAAGAATATTCTCAGTGACACCCAGACGATGGAGGTGTCGGGTTGTAGTCATCGGGTCCTTATGGCGCAAGATGGCCTGAATGATGGGTACGTCCACCCTTTCTTGAGCCCGTATTGAGGCTGTTAAATGCCAGACGACTTGAGAACGATGTGGCTCGTACGTGCCTCCATTTGTGTCAAATTAACCTATTGAAATGGCGTAAGTAAGCAGCCTTCCATCATTTATTACATGGCCTCTCACGCCTGCAACAGGCTGGAAATAACGGCTACACCCATGATGAGCAGGGATTTCGCTCCATCTGGAATTCCAGCGGCAAGTATACGCTTTATGAATACGCTCCGGATTACCGGCTGTTGAAGGTGGAGAAACCTGATGACAAGGTCGTTTTCGACTTCACGCACGACGAGAATGGTCAGCGAAAATCCAAGTCTTGCAACGGTGAGACGATCGAAGCCTACAAGTGGCTCGATTCCGTGCGGTTGGCAGGCTTCCACGATGGCGAGATCGGCTATCGATTCGCATACAACGGAGAAGAGCGAACGCCCTATGCCATGCAGCGCGAAGATGGCGTTGAGGCTTACCTCTTCTACGACCATGTAGGCTCCTTGCGCGTGGTTGCCGACCATAGTGGCAACGTGATAAAGGAGGTCCTGTATGATCCATTCGGCGGTATCGTTGAGGACACCAACCCCGAGTTGCGAATTCCCATCGGATTTGCCGGAGGATTACACGACCAAGATTTGGGATTCGTAAGATTTGGCTGGCGTGATTACGACACTTTCACCAGTCGTTGGACTGCCCCTGCTCCCATGGGCGATGCTGGTGGTGACCCGGACTGGTACGGGTACTGTTTGGATGATCCGGTGAATGCCAATGATCCGAGAGGTTTACTGCTTTTTCTGTTGCCCTTTGCTGCGGGCATGGCGGGAGCTACGGCTATAGCAGGGACAGGTGCCTATGCAGCAGCGAAAGTCGCTGATTGGTTCGGCAACAAGACCGATAAGGACTATGGCAAGGACAAGCCCACCGCCACCGATGGTGTTCATGATGCCATGGGCAAGGTTATTGGGATCAACTCCGGCATAGTGGGTGCTGCTGGAGCGGCAAAAGCTGTTCCAGTTGCGGCAGCAACGATAGCCCGTCATCCTGGTAAAACTATTGCTGGGACAGACTTTATCTCTGGCTTTTTTGATCCTGGCCCTCCACCACAAACGCTAGGTGGAGTAGCAGGAAGTGGAACCAGAAAAGGGCTTGAAGAACTAGAGGAGAAATGGAGGAAGAGGCGTTGAAAAGAATAAAGTTTTGGGAACTGTTTATGGGAGCACTCTTCATCCTTATCGGGCTGTCTGGAGTTGACAGCGGAGAGATGTATAGATGGGATGTACCAATACTATATCCAAGATTGTTTGGCGGCGCATTGATCGTTGTAGGCGTTGGAATTCCCATTGTAGCCTGGTTTATTAGGACACCATCTCGAAATAATAACAACAAATAATAACAACCGTTCTGTCATGTCGGTAGGGCGGTTAATTCATACAAACCTACGGCCACCGAAGGCGTCCACGATGCCATGGGGAAGGTGATTGGGATTAATTCCGGCATAGTCGGTGCGGCGGGTGTAGCTAAAGTAGCCCCTGCTGTCGCCGCTGGTGCAATGCGAAATCCGGATAAGCTTGCGGCTGGCTCAAAGGCAGCAGCGGACTTTGCTGCTGGTACTTTTGATAAAAGTCCGCCGCCCATGTCTCGAGCGGGTGTCGCGGGAGGGTCTGCTAGAGCTGCATACGATTGGTACAAAGGGAAATATAGGAGGTAGTGTGAGGGTTAAAACGTGGGAAGTCTTTATGGGTGTAGTTATGACTGCACATGGGATAGGCATGATAGTAACCAAAGACTTCAGTTTCAAGGGATGGCCTATTCCTGAATGGGCGGCTTATGCCTACGCCATAGTAGGTTTGTCGATAGTACCTTTTGCTTGGTTGATGCGCACACAGAAACAAGACAGTGATGATTAATCAAGGGCTTTGGAAGTCGATACTTCCGGAGCTTTTTCTTTGTTTGCCGAACACCTTTTTCAAGGGCGTTGTTCGTTATGCATGGGCGGTAGGATGTAACGAGTCGTTATCATCGGGTCCTTATGACGCAAGATGCCTGAATGATGGGTCTGTCTACCCTCTCTTGAGCCAGTATTGAGGCTGTTAAATGCCAGACGACTTGAGAACGATGTGGCTCGTACGTGGCTCCATCTGTGTCAAGCTAATCTATTGAAATGGCGTAAGTAAGCAGCCTTCCATCATTTATTACATGGCCTCTCACGTCTGCAACAGGCTGGAAATAACGGCTACACCCATGACGAGCAAGGCTTTCGCTCCATCTGGAATTCTGGCGGCAAGTATACACTTTATGAATACGCCCCGGATTATCGACTGTTGAAAGTGGACAAGCCTGATAACAAGGTCGTTTTCGAGTTCACGCACGATGACAACGGCCAGCGCGAGATGAAGTGCCGCAACGGCGAGATGGTCGAAGCGTACAAGTGGCTCGACTTCCTGCGCTTGGCAGGCTTTCATGATGGAGAGATCGGCTATCGATTCGCATACAATGGAGAAAAGCGAACGCCCTATGCTATGCAACGCGAAGATGGCGTTGAGGCTTATTTCTTTTACGATCAGGTAGGCTCCTTGCGCGTGGTTGCCGACCATAGTGGCAACGTGATAAAGGAGGTTCTGTATGATCCCTTTGGAGGCATCATCGAAGACACCAATCCCGAATTGCGGATTCCCATCGGCTTTGCCGGAGGATTACATGATCGTGATTTGGGATTCGTAAGATTCGGCTGGCGCGATTACGATACCTTCACCAGTCGTTGGACTGCCCCTGACCCCATGGGAGATAAAGGCGGCGACCCGGATTGGTACGGGTATTGTTTGGATGATCCGGTGAATGGAATTGATCCGTTGGGGTTGTTTAGATTCGGGAAACGCCCCTTGGATTTCTTGCCTGAGAGCTGGCATGGAATCGGCACAGATGGTTCAACTGCTGACCAAGGAAACTATGAGTTAAAACATGAACAGGGTTTCTATGAAGATGGCAGTGGTAAGAATATCGGATTCTTTAATGGTGGTATAAAACAAAGTGAAGATATCACCAAGTACAAGCTTGACGAAACTCATTTTGACGACAAGCGAATGAGGCAGGCAGAAAAGAGTCTTGATCCGGGAGACTACAAGCTATGTAAGTGGGGCGGCAAATCTAACAATTGCCAGGATTATGCCGATGGCCTGCGAGAGCGTTATCGCTTTTTGCGCACTGCGGAAAAGCATTAAAAAAACATACAGCCGGGGGCACTGCCCCCGGTTAGAAGGGACTGCTATGAAGGCTCTTAAGATTTTTTTTATATGCCTTGTTCTCGGAGGCTTGTATTTTTATAATACCAACTGGTTCCAATCCTTTTTTTTATACGACCGCTTTTACGAGAATATTGTTTATGCCCCATTTGATGTGACGATAAAAGGTGAGACGACTTTCATTCCACTCAAGCACAAATTCAATACTTGCTATGAGTTGACGGTCGCAGTGCCTGATAAGAATATATTTCATGATGGGCTTGTTGGACCAGGGGCCTTAAGATACCGCTTTATTTCGAGGGGGAAAACTATTGCAGAAGGGCTTACGTTTCCTCCGGCACGACAACATCTCACGCTTTATCGTGGGGTTACATTAATAGCCATATTGGTATTCGATCTTCCCTTTCCTGGTGCCGGAAACGATTTGTCGCTTGAATTAACGGTAGAAACACCCATGACCTTTCTCAATGAGTATTCTGGCAAGATTAATTGTAGCATTCGGCCCAACTACAGCGCAAAGGCAGGGAGATGCTACGATGAAGAACTGAAAATCGCATATTAGCCACAAGATTCGGCTGGCGTGATTACGACACCTTCACCAGCCGCTGGACTGCCCCTGATCCCATTGGTGACGCGGGCGGCGACCCGGATTGGTATGGGTATTGTTTGGATGATCCGGTGAATGGAGTTGATCCGACTGGCTTATTTGCTGGAGTGTTTGCACCATTTATCAAGCAGGCAGCAGAGGGCACATCCGATTTCGTCCGAAATTATTGTGATATGAAGGAAGCCAATACGATCGGTGCCGATAAGTATTTCCACTGTAAAGCCAACTATGAAGCCTCAAAAAGAGGACCAGGAAGTAAGGCGGCAGCTTGGGGACTTAGCGAACTTCGGGAATTGTATGGGCAAATGAAAGGTGACCCTAAGTCTGACAAAGAAGCAGACCAAAAAGCAAACCGGAAAGGTCGAAACTCCTCTCACTTAGAATCTTGTGGAGAAGCATGTGACGAATACAGACCGCGAGCACTCGATAAAAGGTGGTAAAAGATTTATTCTGATCGGGGTTGCCGTTTGTGCAATCGCGATAACCATGGTGCTCTTCTGGCCATGGATTGACAGGCAAATTCAAATCGACTCTTGCCTCGACCTTGGTGGAAAATGGGACTACGGCAGAAACCTATGCATCCACTCAGAAGACGGCTTCTAAAGGAAAAGCCCTGGGGTCCAGTGGGAACGGGGCTTTTCGTTATTTCTCGTCTTCGATGAAGATGTCTTCCAGAACATTGTCGGCACTGTCTAGGCGGTGAAGGTTTTGGGTTGTGGCAATCATGTCAAACTTAAGTCGTTGAAATGACGTAGGTAAGTGGCTTTCCATCATTTGTTAAATGGCCTCTCATTCCAGCAACGGAGGTTCAAACCCTCTTGGTGACGCCAAAGAATTTCAACGGGTTACAGTTAACGCTATAGCCCGTCTTCCTTTTACGTATCGATTTACATGCCAATAGATACGAAAAACCCCAGAAGACTGTTCTTTTCGGGGGTTTGCTGTCCCCAATTTAACATCTTCAGTTTTGCCTGAAAATGGATTTCTCAAAATCCTGTCAATAGGAAATGTTGCCCGCTTGGTATCCTTTTTCGCCCTCTGACGCCCGTTTTCGTCCTGAGCCAAAATCCCGTGTTAGCCTTGTTTGGATTCCTAAGGACGTACTGATTAATTCAATCTTCAGGAAGTGCTGTAGAATTATTCGCTGGCAAGGCGCAAGAAAACATCAAGGCCGACGCGTACTTCCTGTACGCTAGGATTTGAGGTTTTTAAAGCAACGAAGCCAGCGGACAATTATGCAGTGCTTCCCTAAAGGTCGTCTTTGGGAAAGAAACACGGGAGGAAATATGGCAACACCATATACCTACAAATTAAGTCACGACCAAAATGGTCGCATCATTGAAAAGATCGAAACCGTCAATGGTAAGCCCATGAACTGGACATACTCGTATGACAAGAAAGGGCGGTTGTACGAAGCGCGGTTGGACAACCGACGCATCTGCCAGTGCCAGTATGACAGGCAAGGCCGCCGCCAACAGGATTATTTCCCCAGAACGCACGGTAGCCAGATGCGGAGCTACAGTTACCGCATGGACAACCGTCTGCAACAGGCTGGAAACAACGGCTACACCCATGATGAGCAGGGATTTCGGTCCATCTGGAATTCTGGCGGCAAGTATACGCTTTATGAATACGCCCCGGATTATCGGCTGTTGAAAGTGGAGAAACCTGAAGACAAAGTCGTTTTCGAGTTCACGCACGATGACAACGGCCAGCGCGAGATGAAGTATCGCAACGGCGAGATGGTCGAAGCCTACACTTGGCTCGACTTCCTGCGCTTGGCAGGCTTCCACGATGGCGATATCGCTTATCGATTTGCATACAACGGAGAAGAGCGAACGCCCTATGCCATGCAAGGCGAAGATGGAATTGAGGCTTACCTCTTTTATGATCAGGTAGGCTCCTTGCGCGTGGTTGCCGACCATAGTGGCAACGTGATAAAGGAGGTCCTGTATGATCCGTTCGGCGGTATCATTGAGGATACCAATCCCGAATTGCGGATTCCCATCGGCTTTGCCGGAGGATTACATGATCGTGATTTGGGATTCGTAAGATTCGGCTGGCGCGATTACGATACCTTCACCAGTCGTTGGACTGCCCCTGACCCCATGGGAGATAAAGGCGGCGACCCGGATTGGTACGGGTATTGTTTGGATGATCCGGTGAATGGAATTGATCCGACGGGACTGCTGGCCTTTCTGCTTCCATTTGCAGTTGGCATGGCAGGGGCAACGGCCATCGCAGGCACCGGATCGTATCTGGCAGCGAAAGCCGCAGATTGGTTCGGCAGCAAGACCGATAAGGACTATGGCAAGGACAAGCCCACGGCAACCGAAGGCGTTCATGATGCTATGGGCAAGGTCATAGGAATTAATGCCGGTATAGTCGGTGCGGCAGGATCAGTAGGAATGGCCCCCGCAATAGCGGCAACAGCCTTACGACATCCAAGTAAAATTGCAGCAGGCTCTAAAGCGGCGATAGATTTTACAAATGGATACCTTGACGAAGGCCCTCCGCCAACCTCCTGGTTTGGTTATGCTGGTGGAGCTATCAGTAAAGGTAATTCTTTGTATAAAAAGAAAGGAAAGTGATGAGAATTAAACTACCAGAAATAGCACTCAGCATTATATTGATTGTAACAAGTATACTCAGTCTAAATGCTGGTGGCTCCTTGTATAAAGGGTTCCCGGTGTACCCTTGGGTTGACTATCTCTTATTGCTGGGAGGCATAGCTATTCCGCTTTTAGCTTGGTTTTTAAGATCACCTTCCCGCACTCAGAAAACAAAAAATTAAGGGGCTGCACCAGATAATTCCTCGGGGTTATCTGGTGCAGCCCCAAAGCAAAAGGTTGCGCAAACGAAGGCTCAAAGAGAAGAGCGGCAGCGCGCGGCGCGCGTGGCATCCCTAAGAAGTATAGTAAAAAATGGGGCAATTGGAGCTGGCGTCGGTGCTGCTTGGGGCGCAAAAAGGGGAATACAGGAAATCTAGGGACACAATACTATTTTTTTTGATACGCACGCCGTATGGCAAGACTCACACGAGTGGTCTCTCCTGAGCATCCACACCACATAACACAACGCGGTAATCAGCAGGTATTCTTTTGTGATGAAGACTGGCAATGGGGTCTTTACAGAAGCGTCAAGCAGACTTGAGTTGTTCTGATTGGCCTACAAGCAGTAACCGCCTTTTATGATGTAGTTAATGCAGTTAATGACAGGTTCATCAAAAAAAGATGTTCAGATGGTTTCGCCCTATTCGCCAGGGCCGGTGTCAGGAAGCCGGATGAACTGGACATACTCGTATGACAAGAAAGGACGGCTGCACGAAGCGCGGCTGGACAACCGACTTATCTGCCAGTGCCAGTATGACAGACAAGGCCGCCGTCAGCAGGATTATTTCTCCAGAACGCACGGTAGCCAGATGCGTAACTACTGTTACCGCATGGACAACCGACTGCAACAGGCTGGAAACAACGGCTACACCCACGACAAGCAGGGATTTCGCTCCATCTGGAATTCTGGTGGCAAGTATACGCTTTATGAATACGCACCGGATTATCGACTGTTGAAAGTGGACAAGCCTGATGACAAGGTCGTTTTTGAGTTCACGCACGACGAGAATGGCCAGCGAGAGTGTAAATATCGCAATGGCGAGATGGTCGAAGCCTACACTTGGCTCGACTTTATATGGCTGGCAGGCTTTCATGATGGAGAGATCGGCTATCGATTCGCATACAATGGAGAAAAGCGAACGCCCTATGCTATGCAACGCGAAGATGGCGTTGAGGCTTATTTCTTTTACGATCAGGTAGGCTCCTTGCGCGTGGTTGCCGACCATAGTGGCAACGTGATAAAGGAGGTTCTGTATGATCCCTTTGGAGGCATCATCGAAGACACCAATCCCGAATTGCGGATTCCCATCGGCTTTGCCGGAGGATTACACGACCACGATTTGGGATTCGTAAGATTCGGCTGGCGTGATTACGACACTTTCACCAGTCGTTGGACTGCCCCTGATCCCATGGGTGACGCTGGCGGCGACCCGGATTGGTATGGGTATTGTTTGGATGATCCGGTAAACCTGAATGACCCAACAGGATTAATTGCACCATTGCTCCTTTTTGGATTGGGGCAGGCCGGTGCAACTGCTCTAGCAGCAGGTGGAACGTTGCTTGCTGGTCTTGGTGCAGATAGTGCGGCGAAAGCAACGGGTAAAAATGCAAAAGCCCCGTTTAAGGCCACCAAAGGAAGTATGAAAGCAATGGGCGGAGCCGCAGCAATCAATGCTGGCATCACTGCCGGTGCTGGTGCTACCGTTGGAGCTATCAAAGCTGCGCCTGTTGCCACAGCCGCAGGTGCATCGTTGTTGAGGCAAGGCAAAAATGCCTTGAAAACGGCTGGAGGCAAAGCCATGGAGGCTGGTAAATCTGGTTTTGATTGGGCGATAGCAAATCCTGAGAAGGTCGCAGTAGGCTCAAAGGGAGCGCATGATTTTACCTCAAGTGTCGTAATTAAAGGACCGCCGGAACCATCTCTTCCTGGTTACTTGGGTGTCGGATTGAGCGAAGCTTACGACTGGTACAAAAAGAACAAAAGGAAATAGTTTGAAGGTAAAAATATTTGAAATTGCACTTAGTGCCGTCATGGCTATACATGGGATTGGTATGATAATTACTAACGATTTTGAGTATAGAGGTTTTCCTATCCCAGAATGGGCTGCGTACACTTATGCCTTGGCTGGGATTAGCATGATTCCCTTGATATGGTACCTTCGATCTCGTAAAAAACAATAAATACCAAACCCCGGAACTCGGTATTTCTGGGGTTTTCTATTTATTCACTTTCACCAAAGACATCCTCCAAGACATTTTCGGTTATGTCCAGACGATGGATGTAACGAGTAGTTATCATCGGGTCCTTATGACGCAAGATGCCTGAATGATGGGTCTGTCTACCCTCTCTTGAGCCAGTATTGAGGCTGTTAAATGCCAGATGACTTGAGAACGATGTGGCTCGTACGTGGCTCCATCTGTGTCAAGCTAATCTATTGAAATGACGTGAGTAAGCAGCCTTCCATCATTTATTACATGGCCTCTCACGCCTGCAACAGGCTGGAAACAACGGCTACACCCACGACAAGCAGGGATTTCGCTCCATCTGGAATTCTGGCGGCAACTATACGCTTTATGAATACGCCCCGGATTATCGGCTATTGAAAGTTGAGAAACCTGATGACAAAGTCGTTTTCGAGTTCACGCACGACGATAACGGCCAGCGAGAGTGTAAATATCGCAATGGCGAGATGGTCGAAGCCTACACTTGGCTCGACTTTATATGGCTGGCAGGCTTTCACGATGGAGAGATCGGCTATCGATTCGCATACAACGGAGAAGAGCGAACGCCCTATGCCATGCAGCGCGAAGATGGCGTTGAGGCTTATTTCTTCTACGATCAAGTAGGCTCCTTGCGCGTGGTTGTCGACCATAGTGGCAACGTGATAAAGGAGGTCCTGTATGATCCATTGGGCGGTATCATTGAGGACACCAATCCCGAATTGCGCATTCCCCTCGGATTTGCCGGTAAACTTAGAAATACCATCGGCAAAAACTTCGGGCGAATAACACCACCTAAAACAATTTCCCTTAAGCCACTCAAAGACGGGGGCAAGCTTGGTGGGGTTGCCGGATCTGTACTATTTACAGAAACGGTAGATGGCTGGTTGAAAAAAACTATTGAGAAAACACGGAGAGATAAGTGACCGCAGGTCAAATTTTTTGGTTAATTGCCAGTATTATCTGCAGCATTGGCGGAGCATTGTTGGTCCGAGAGTGGCATGTTAACCGCTACTACGACTTACGCCAGTTCTCTTGGAAACGCTGGCTTACAAAGGATGAAGGCTTAAACCCTCTTGAAAAACTCATAAACGGTATAATTGGAATAGTAATCGGCATGTTCGCAACGATGGTTTTTTGGTCATCGTTAGAATAAGTATCAAGGGCCGGGGATCAGTTCCTCGGGCCTATCTGATGACAGGCCAGATTGTCCATTTTCCCCGGAATTGGTATCAAAGGATTTTTTATACCCCTTTGCAGGCCAGATAGATTGCAGGATACGACCTGACTACAGCGCGAAAGCTGGTAAATGTTATAATGAAGCATTGAAGAGAGAGACGTGATCTCGGTTGTTCGGACAGTTCGGCTGCAAAATCAAGGTAATGGGACGGACCCGCCCCTTGATAAGCTCTTTGGCTTTTCACCGGGGTCAGCTTAAGCTGCCAACAAGTTTGTACATGACGTACAAAACTCAAACGTAAGGAAGCTGGTCCATCCCACTGCCTCTCTCTCGCAAGCACCGATAATAGCAGCATCTACAACGTCAGAGGGGATGCCTTTTGATCCTGTCTTGCAAAAAGAACCATGCCATCATATTCTCCAGTATAGTGGGAGCTGATTATCATGAAAGAACTTGAACTCGATCTTGGCATGCGCCTAAAGTATCGTCGTCAGCTAAAACGGCTGCGACTCTCTGATCTTGCCCTCAAGGTTGGCTGCTCCGAAAGCATGTTGTCAAAGATCGAAAATGGTAAAGCCACCCCCTCTCTCGGCATCTTGAATAAAATGGCTTCAGCTCTGGATATCTCCGTTAGAAGCCTTTTTGCTGAACATGGTGACGTGGATGTCGTATGCAGAAAAGGTCATCGCCCACTCGTTGAGTCGTCCACATATCCGATTGGTTCAGGGATTGAGTTGGAAGCCATCGTTCCGCACTCGCCCGATCTGATGCTCCAAGCCGACATTTATACCATCGCCCCCGGTGCAGGCGCCCAAAAAAGCTTCTCTCACGAGGGACAGGAGGCCGGTTATATACTAAAAGGTACTCTTGAATTGATTGTCGAAGAAAAAACATATTTTCTTCAAACGGGAGATTCTTTCTTTTTTCAATCAGATCGCCTGCACAGTTATTGTAACAGATCAAATGAAACCACCCGAGTTATCTGGATTAATACTCAACCCCACCTCGGTCGAGACTAAGTCCCGCTCTTTTTATTCAAGTGACTTGAATAAAATTTAATGCACTTGACAACTCTTCAAAAGGGCTGTTTAGGTTTATTTCTGAAGAATGGATAGATGAGTCCATTGAAATATCTAATGTTGGTACCAAGAAGGGCTTAATCATGAAGAAGGGTGACGTCCATAATATAGAAGAAAAGAAAAGAGAACGTTTATCTCGAAAAGATAGTGGTGAAGAAGGGCTTAATCAGACTCAAGCGGAGCGCGCTGGACAAAAGAAAGTGGCAGCGTCCTCTATTGTTGCGCAGTCTGGTTCTGCGTCGCGGGCCAATCCGGCCGGAAAAGTCAGTGCGACGCTCGGCGTTCTTGATTTAACAAGCCCGGAAGGCTCTTTGGATAACGGTTTAACAGCCTCAATCCCCTTAGAAAGCGACATTGCCTCTCTTATAGATGAATATAGGGCCGCATTAGTCTCCAAAGACACTGTCACCGTTTCCGCGTTGGAAACACGCATTAAAACGGCCCTCGGCCTGAACACATCTGTTGATCTTGCTAAATATATTTCTACCAAGCTATCAAGTGGACCGACAGCCAATGGCGTGGGTGGCACAGTCAATCAATGGAACTTCGCACTTGCTAACCTGCAATCTCCTTTCGGAGGGAGTAGCGAAAATCGAGTCACGACATCAGCCTCATCCACAACGACATTCCGGTCCAACACATATACCGCTTCTATCTATACTCCCACCGCGGCAGCAACGCCCGCCCCTGTTCTCGCTGGTTCCGTTACAGACGGTCTGATCAGCGAAGCCACGGTCTTTGTGGACGTTGATGGTGACAGAATACTGGACGACAATGAGGTTTTCACGACCACGGATGCACAGGGCAATTACACGCTGCCATATATCAATGGCACCATCGTTGCCCTTGGCGGTACTGATATCGCTACAGGTCTGGTCAATAACACGGTATTCACCGCGCCCGCCGGATACCAGTACATTTCTCCTCTGACTACGGTCATGCAGGCCATGGTTGAAACAGGATCAACGGCAGCAGATGCTGAAGCAACCGTCAAGGCTCAGTATGGCTTGGCAGGCGTCGATCTAAAAAACACCGATCCCATCGGCGATCTTGGTAAAACCAATTCTGCAAAAGCTCTTTTCGTGCTCAACAAGGCCGTACAGACAGCCAACACGGCCAACCAGATCGCTGCCCTGATCCAGGGAGCAGACAGCGCCATCTCCGAAGCCGATGCACTGACTGCCGCTTATGCAGCCATTGGTTCAGGTATTAGCGGTGGCGGGAATATAAATGATCTCAACACCCTGAAATTCATAATTACGAACTGTGCCATTAACTGCGGAGTAAACGGAGATGTCGCCGCTTATGTCGATCAGGCCGCAGCCATCATGCTTGATGCCAATAATCTGCTTGATAACGCCACAGGCAACGGACAAACTCCCATGGATGCCGCATCCGCCTTGGCAAAAGTCGCAAAACTTGCTCAGGAAACCATCAGTGCAGGCATAAAAAATGCGGTTGAGACCAATGCAGGCAACCTGAACACCCTTGAAACGGACTACACCGGTGCAGCCCTGGTGACAGCGGCTGGCAACACTGTCGCGGGTGATATTGACGGTGACGGCCAAGCCGATACCGGCGGCACACTGAACAGCGTTCCGACCCAGACAATTGCTACAGGCACAGCTTGGGGTGCAACCGCACTTGACGTGAACAATGTCTTCTCAGCCATCGACCCGGAAACAAATCCGGTTACATTTCATGTGACGGACAACACTGCTGGCAACGGTCTCTTCTCGTCCAGTGCAGATCCGATGAATGAGACACAGTTTAATGCGTTGGAATTCACCGGCGGCACTGCCGGGACGTCTGATTCCGTTAGTTTTTCCAGTGAAGATAGCTTGGGATGGGCTGCCTCTACACTCACCACCACTCTTTATTCTTCAGACACTTCCAGCTCCAATGGTGCTGCCAATGCCCTGACAGGCATTGATGCAAATACACTTTTTTCCGTCACCAATGATGCAAGCAACACCCTGACCTATTGGGTCAAGGATGACATTGGCCTTGGACATTTCTACCAGGGCGGCACCAGTTACAATTCGGGCGGCTGGCAAAGTGTTGGTACATCCTTGGCTGGTTTAACGTACATCGCTGGCAATCCTCTTGATGGTGACGACGAAGTGCAGTTCAAGGCCGTGGATGCCTACGGAAATGAGTCATCCATCGAGTCTTCAACCATCACCGTTACCAACGTGGCACCAGTAGTCGCTGCCAACCAGGCGTCCATTTCAGTCAATGCCAACAGTATGGTGTCCATCGTGGACCTGTTCTCGACGACTGATTTCGAGAGCGATGCCATCACCGCCTTCTGGATCAAGACTGATTCGGATGAAAGCCAATTCTCACGCACTGTCGGCTCCAAGGTCTATCCGGTCGACGCCGACAGTTGGTCCCGGATCAATCCCACCTGGAGCGGCATGAGCTATACCGCCGCCAATCCCACGGACGGTACTGAAATCATTTCATTTCGGGCCGTGGATTCCTTTGGCAATGTGTCCAACGAAGTCGATGTCACCGTCAATGTCGTCAACCAGGCTCCAGTGGCAACGGCAATTGGCACATTTTCCGGTGATGCTTTGTCATCCATAGACCTCTCCACAGCATTTGGCGCCAGCGACCCGGAAGGCGATACGCTGACATATTTCGTTCAGGATGATTCCTCGACGGGCTATTTCTATATGGAGAACGGCACGGAGTATACGGCCGATGGCTGGCATGAAATCAGTGCTGACATGACCAACTTGCGATACATGGCGGGGAATCCGACAGATAGGGCCGACACGTTGGAATTCAAGGCCGTAGACAGTTTCGGCAACGAAAACATCGCGTCCATCAACGTGAGTACGATCAACCATGCGCCAGTCATTTCTGGAACGGATACATTCTTCGCCAACCTGAACACACAGGTGGACGTAGGACGGTTTTTCTCTGCCGTGGACCCCGAGGGCGACAGCTTCGCCTATTGGGTCTCCGATGAAGAAAAAACGGCTGACGGCGGGTATTTTATTATCAACGGCGAATCCAAACAGGACAAAAACGGTTGGATGACGGTACCGCTCGACAGCGAGGGCCAACTGGATCTCATCTGGGTTACCGGTACCCCGGCCGACGGCCGCGAGTGGTTCAAAATCCGGGTGGCGGACATCTTCGGCAACCGTAGCAGTGACATCAATGTCAAACCAGAGGTCAACCGTGCACCAACGGTCACGGCCAATGAAGCGAGCATCAGTGGCAATGCACTACAGTCCATAGACATTTCAAGCCTGTTCTCGGTCAGCGACATTGACGGCGATGATATTCAGAATTTCTGGGTCAAGACCAGTTCGGACGCGGGATATTTCTCTCGCACTGTTTACGATGTAGACGCGGATGACTGGACCCCAATCAATCCGAGTTTCAACAACCTCGTATACACACCTGACAACCCTCTTAGCGGCAATGAAACGATCTTCTTCAGGGCCACAGACCAATATGGAGCAGTTTCCAATGAAGTCTCCGTAACAGTCGATATTAGTAACACCGCCCCGGTCACCACCGGGCCGACTGATATCTACGTCAACGAGGGCGGGACTATTAACCTGCTGGATTACTTTTCCATCGAGGATGTGGACAGCTCCACGTTCACTTACTACCTGGCAGACAATTCCAATAACATTGACGGCAGCGCCAATAATACAGGCAATGGGTATGTTGTCGTAAACGGTATATCCAAGGAAGCGACAGGCGGCTGGATTAATCTCGGTAATGATCCAAGCAGCCTGGAATGGCGCGTCAACGCAGGCACCAACGGGATGATTCAGGAGTTTATGTTCCGGGGTGTGGACGACCATGGCGCGCAGGGGGCTATCATCGACGTCGATGTACATATCCAGGAAAGTGCGCCAGTGGTTTCCGGTCCGAAGGCTTTGTATCGCAACCATGATGTCGAGGTGGATGTCGGCGCGCTCTTTTCCGCCGTTGACGCGGAAGGCGACGAGTTTACCTGGCAGGTGTACGATTATTCCAATATCGGCTGGAACGGTTATTTCGTCATCGATGGAGTGTCCAAACAGAGCGAAGAGGGATGGTTCAATGCTGGCAGTAGTACCAATGGCGTACCTGATATCAAGTGGGTCACAGGTAATCCCACGGACGGCGACGAGACATTCATAGTCCGCACCATGAGCGTTGACGGCAGCTACAGCAACAAAATCCAGGTGGACATGAACGTCAGCCGTACACCTTCGGCAGAAGGCGATGCCACCATTGACGCCAACGCCCGAACCGCTCTTGATCTCGATATGCATTTCAAAGGGACCGACCCGGATGGCGACGTCCTGACATACTGGGTATACGACGACTCTTCTGACGCAGCCCATGGGCATGTGGTGGTTGATGGGGTTTCCAAAGCCGCAGACACTGGCTGGATCAATGCCGGGACCGATCTTTCCAAGGTGCAGTGGGTGACAGGCAACCCGACGGATGGCAACGAATCCATCTCCTTCAAGGTGGAAGATTCTTTTGGCAACATGTCAAACGAGATTAGTGCCGACCTAACGCTGACCAATCAGGCACCGAATATGACCGGGCCGATCACGTTCCATACCAACCAGGGTGGCGTGGTTGATCTCAGCTCGTTGTATGTTGCAGTCGATCCTGAAGGAGACGCTGTGACCTACCGTGTCGAGGATAGAGCCTCCATCTCGGGTAATGGCGGCCATTTCATCATCAACGGGGTGGACAAATCCGCCCAGGACGGTTGGTTCAATGTTGGCTCGGACCTCAACAATGTCCAATGGGTCGCCGGCACTCCGGGGGATGGCGATGAGGTTTTCAGAATCCAGGCTGTCGATTCCTTCGGCAACGAGGGCGAAATTCTGCAGGTGGATGTGGACGTCAATCGTCCGTCCGAGGCGAGCGTAAAGCAGGCAAGCATCACTGTAGATGCCCTCAAATCCTTTGATATTTCAACGATGTTCAGCGTCACGGACCTCGACGCCGATGCGTTTGACAGGTTCTGGTTCAAGACTTCGGATGAGGCGTATATCTCCCGCACGATCTGGGACGTGGATTGCGATGACTGGACGGCCATCAACCCAACTTTTTCCAACCTCACCTACACTGCGGGCAACCCTGAGGGCGGCAGCGAGGTGCTCTATTTCAAGGCAACAGACGAATATGGAGTCGAAAGCAATGTGGTCGAGTTGACGGTGAACACGATCAACCACGGTCCCTCCATCAGTGGACCGTCCTCTATGGTCATTGCCAAAGATACGGTTTTTAATCTCAGCGATTTCTTCTCTGCCAAAGATCCGGAAGGGCAGACCATCAAGAAATGGATTATCTGCGACACCTCTACCACCGCAGATGGTAACGGATATTTCACCATCAATGGTGTGTCCAAGGAAGCCACTAGCGGATGGATTCATGTCAATGGTGGCGTGGACGATGTTACATGGACCACAGGCAATCCCTCTGACGGTGCCGAATTAATCAAGTTCGTAGCCGAGGATGCCTATGGAAAAACAGGGCCCGAGCTGAAAGTCGAGATCAACGTGGTTGATCAACTTCCAGGTAATCTGGAGAACCCCTCCGACATTCTTAACGCCAACGCCGCTGATGGCGCAGCCATGGCACGGACCATCAGTTCGGCTGCGGATGTCGATTGGTACGCCCTGACAATGACAGCAGACCAATCATACGTATTTCAGGCAGAAGGCGTTTCCACCTTCGGCCAAGGCATCTCTGATCCGGCGCTTTCACTTTACTATGTCAACAATACAACGGGCAAGACAACGCTGCTTCAACGAGATCTTCGTAGCGGTGATGGTTGGAATGCCTGGATGTCATACACGCCAACATCGAGCAAATTGAACAACGGTAATTTTTACCTTGAAGTTTCCTCCAACAACGGTTCTACCGGAGCGTATCTCGTTTCTGCGGCCAAGGATTCATCCGATCAATCCCTGAGTCTGGAAGGCAGCAACCTCAATATGTGGGGGGCAGGAAGCTCCGCAAATGTCCATTGGGAATGCAATCTGTTTGATGTTAATATCAACAAGGAATGGGATTGGGGATACAAATCCAAGTTGGTCGATTTTGGAGCCACACCCTACCTCGATTTTTCTGCGTCCTTGGGCGCATCTGTGGACATCGACTCCGGTTCCATGAATTTTGCTCAGGATATTAATTTCGATTTCGATCTTGCCAGTGATGTCACTGCTGGCAGCGATCTGGTCATTGATACATCTGACTGGATGACTTCCGGCATGATGGACTTTACGACCAATGCCCCGGAATTTGAACTCTGGGCTGGAATGGAAGTAACGGCTTCCGCGGGAGTGAAAGACATTTGGATGGATGCAGTCTTTAAGGACAAATATACCTACGGTGACATCTCGTTGGTGGATATGACCTTGAGTAAGTCCTTCCTCGACGTAAGTTCTGAGGGTGTCGAGGTTCTTGGAAAAGAAGCCGAGCTTGAAGTCGAAGCTGATTTCCTTAATGGAATAATCGAAGTGGAAGCGAGCCTTCCTGAGTTCGGTGATACAGTAATATCAGCGCAAAAAGGGACCCGAGATGGCTCATGGCTATCTCACACCGTCATTACGGGTGAGGGCGATGACTTCCTGACTTTGAGCCTGGACGTGGATTCCTTTATTGGGACTTTTGTTCCTGCTGCGGATGCTTTGGATGGTGAATTCGAAGTCGATCTCAGCTTCCTTGATCTGGACTTTGAATATACCATTCTGGATATGGACGTGAATCTCACTGCCAAACCAGTGCAGGAACTGCGGGCGGCGTTGGGTTACGGCAATGAGGATATAAATCTTTCTTTCACGACCTACGCTAATCAGGCAGACAAGGATGCAAACAAGGTCTTTAGGACATATTCAGGCAATCTGGGAGATGTTTTTGAGCTTGAAACCCCAGACAATGTTGATGGCACGATGATTGTTGATGCTGGTTTTGATATCGGCGGCGTCGTCAAAAACAGAAGTGGATTGCAACTCAGCGGCGGGCCATCTATGGATCTCTTGAGTATTGAAGTTGAAGGTGAAATTTTCACGTTTGATTTTGAAGCATCAGCCGGGCCGTTGTTTGAGTGGGACAAGAACTGGGATGTCGGTGGTCCGCTCTGGTTGTGGGACAAGAGTACGCACTATGATTCTTTGGTTTCCGGCTCCACTACGTACACAGTGGATTACCATAACCGCGACGAATTATTTCTGGCCGCGGTCTAACGGGCTTGCATAACTTGTAATTCCAATTTAATGGAACATATTATGAAAAAAGATATATTTACAGATGGCATTTTGAACATGGGATTTGGTCAAGGTGCAATTCGCCTTGACCTTGGCCGCATTGGCGAGGCTGTAGAAAACGGCGAACAACCAAAAATGGAACTCGTGCAGCGTCTTGTTTTGACACCTGAAGGGTTCGCTCAGATGGTAGCCGCCATGAATGCGATGGCCAAACAATTGGCTGAACAGGGTGTTCTCAAAACGCGTGAGGCTGAGGCTGTCGATCAAAAGGTCGAATCTGTCAATTTCTCGTAGATGACTGACGATACCGGGGCTCTTGCCCGACCAAGTACCGCTGCCGAATGTCTGGGCCTTTTGGCCCGACAATTCGGCATTACCTTTTCTCGTGAAAGGTTCTATACCAAGTTCCCACCCGGACTGGAGCCAACGCGTGATGGCCTGTGCGATATGGCAAGTTTTATGGGGATGGACGCCGAACAACTTTCCTTGGACTGGGAACAGTTGACCAAGGAAAAGCCCCCGCTCATCCTGCATCTTAAGAATGGCAATTCCATTATTTTTCTCGGCATGGCCGATCCGGACAACCCGGACTGGGAAGACAGCCAGGGGTGCCGAATTCTCGACCCATTAGGACAACCACCACGCCCATTTGAGATCGAGCGTGAAAAGATCGAAAAGAATTGGGATGGACTGGCATTTCGCGTCCTGCCCACCATTGCCTATCCGCTGATACAAGCCTTCATGATTGTGGCCCGCCATCACGGCGTAGACCTCACACTGGACAGTATCAAGCATGAACATGCCCTTGAAAAAACCGACCCGCCATCGCCTCAGGCGTTGCGCCTTATGTCATCCCATGGCTTCAAAACGGACCTCAAGACATTTTCCTGGAGTGACATCCTTCAACTGGGAGAGGCGTTCCCTGTCATCGCGCCACTCAAGGAGGGCCGGGTATGCATCATTCTCGGCGGTTTGAGGAAAAAAGAATCTGACGAAGAGTTCCTGGAAATAGTAGAGACTTCTCAGATGCCCATGGACCGTAAACGCATCTCCCGTGAAGACTTCCTCGAACTCTGGGAGGGCAAAGTATACCTGCTTAAACGGACGCACAAGTTGTCCGATGACGAACAACCTTTTTCCCTGCGCTGGTTTATTCCAGAATTTCTGCGCCAGAAATCGGTCTTCACGGATATCGCCGTGGCCGCCGTGCTCATGCAAATTCTCGCCCTTGCAACGCCACTTTATCTCCAGATTCTTATTGACAAAGTAATGGTCCATCACGGCATTTCCACTCTGCACATGCTTGGTTTTGGCATGCTCGGAGTGCTGCTTTTCACTGCCGGATTTACGTGGCTACGCGGCTACCTTATGCTCCATGCTACCAACAAGATTGATATCCGCGTGGCAATGAAGACCTTCACCAAACTGTTAAATCTGCCAATGCAATTCTTTGACACCGCCTCATCAGGCACGCTCATCAAGCACATGCAGCAGGCGGACACGATCAGACAATTCCTGTCAGGAAGGCTCTTTTTCTCTATTCTGGACACCCTGTCACTTTTCATCTTTCTGCCGGTTCTGATGTTCTACAGCATCAAGCTCGCCATGGTTGTCCTCCTCTTCACAGTACTCATCGGCCTCGTGGTGGCGGCCATTATCCCTCGTTACCGCAAGCGGTTGCAGGAACTCTATAATGCTGAAGGCAAACGCCAATCCTTTCTCGTGGAAGCGATACAGGGAATGCAAACAGTAAAGAGCCTCGCTCTGGAGTCACAGCAACGCAAATCGTGGGAAGAGAAAGCGGCCAATGCGGTCCAGATGAATTTCAAGGTCGGACGCATCTCGGTATCTGCCAATGCCCTGACTGGCACACTTGAAAAGCTGATGACCCTGACTATCCTCTGGTGGGGCGTGTATTCCGTGTTCAACGGCGAGATGTCTGTGGGCGAACTCATCGCCTTCAATATGCTGGCTGGCCGAGTCTCTGCACCGTTGGTTCAGATTGTCTCGCTTATCAATGACTATCAGGAAACAGCTCTGTCCGTAAAAATGCTGGGTGAGATCATGAATCGCCCGCCGGAACGCCCTGTTGGTCAACGTGGTCTCTCTCGTCAGATTCGTGGCGGTATCGGTTTTGAAAAAGTCAATTTTAGCTACAGCCCCACCGGCAATCCGCCCGCGCTTATTGATATCAATCTTGACATTCCTGCTGGTACCTGTGTTGGCATCGTCGGACGAAGCGGATCTGGCAAGTCCACCATGTCCAAACTTTTGCAAGGCTTGTACTCTTCCCAAGCCGGTGTCGTGCGCATCGATGGACTGGATATCCGCGAAATTGATCTGCCGCACCTTCGGAGAAATATAGGTGTAGTACTTCAGGAGAATTTTCTATTCCGTGGCTCTGTACGGGAAAACATTTCCATGACACGGCCCAGCGCGACTTTTGAAGAAATTGTTCGGTCTGCCAATCTGGCCGGAGCTGACGAGTTCATCGAGCGATTGCCGCAAGGGTACGACACCTTATTGGAAGAAGGTGGAGCCAACCTGTCCGGTGGTCAGCGTCAGCGGCTTGCCATCGCCCGCGCCTTGCTCGTGGAGCCGCCCATACTCATTCTGGATGAAGCCACCAGCGCGCTTGACGCCGAAAGTGAAGCGATTATTCAAGAAAATCTTGAACGTATTACACAGGGTCGAACCACGATCATCATCAGTCATCGTCTTAGTATGATCACGCGGGCACATACCATTCTTGTTATGGATCAGGGGCGTATTGTCGCTAATGCATCGCACAAGGAATTGCTCGTCAATTGTGATATTTACGCCAACCTTTGGAAACGGCAACACAGGGATTAGTTATGAAACACGAAAATCCCTCCATACCCAGCGACGCCATCGAGTACCAGACAGACTCCATTGCCATCGAAATGCAGCCCATTCCAGGTGGTGCCCGATGGACACTCAGGCTGCTGGCGTTCCTTCTTATTTTCGGCATCACCTGGGCATCCATCGCCACTATCGATAAGGTCGTCACGGCCCATGGCAAGCTCATCTCCACAGGCAAGACAATTGTGGTTCAACCCATGTCTGCCGGTGTAATCACCAAGCTCTATGTTGAAGAAGGTCAGGAAGTGCAGGAAGGCCAGATTCTCGTCACCCTGGACCCCACTTTTGCCGATGCAGACGTCGATGGATTACGGGAACGGCTGGACAGTTTGGAGCAGGAAGGACGGCGTCTGGAGTCCGAAATGGGCGAGGATGCGGGCCACTCTTCGGCGCAGAGTCAAAACGCGCTTCAGGACCGCATTTTGGCAGCCAGAAACGAAGAGTACGTACAGCGGCTTTTAAGCTACGAGCAAAAAGACAAGGAACAGATCGTCAAGATTGAAACCAAGAAGGACCAATTGGCGCAGGCTCACAAGCAATTGAGTCTTTCCAAAGATATGGAAACCATGTTTCAGAATGCCATGCAAAAAGGCGTGGCAACAAAACTGGAATTGATCAAGGCACAAAGCCAACGCATGAAACAGGAAGAATCTGTAGAGCGTTCCATTAATGAGATTCAGCAATTACGACAGGAACGCCAACGACTCCAGGCCGAAAGTGATGCCTTTGTCAACAACTGGACTAGCACCTCCATCCAAAAACTGGTGGAAACCAACCGCGAGATCGAATCCATCCGCTCGCAACTGGAGAAAGCCGAACATGTCAGTGACTTCGTGCAGTTGAGAGCGCCTAGACGGGCCGTTGTGTTACAACTTGCCACCCGTTCAGAAGGATCGGTGGTCAACAAGGCCGAACCTGTGGTCACCATGGTCCCTCTCGACGAACCGTTGGAAGCTGAGGTTAATATTGAAGCCCGTGACATCGGTTTTGTCCGTCAAGGGGATCATGCACGAATCAAATTGGAAGCCTTTCCGTTCCAGAAGCACGGAGCACTTGAAGGCACGGTCAAAGTCATCAGTGAAGACACGTTTCAAAAAGAAAGTGCCACGGGCACCACAGTCACTTACCGTTCCCGTATAGAGCTCACCAAAGAAACTCTCCGAGATGTTCCTGCCGACTTTCGCCTCATCCCCGGCATGACCCTGACAGTCGAAATCAAGGTTGGCGAACGTAAGGTCATCAGCTATTTCCTCTACCCCATCATGCGGTATCTGGATGAAAGTCTGAGAGAACCTTAAACCATCTCCCTACGTTCTTATAATGTGTACATTACGTGTAAAACACCCCGTCACGAACGGGATAAAACAACAACACAAGCTCCCCTTGGGGACGCCACGTTATTTCAACGGGTTACAGTTAACGCTATAGCCCGTCTTCCTTTTACGTATCGATTTACATGCCAATAGATACGAAAAGCCCCCGAAGACTGTTCTTTTCGGGGGCTTTGCTGCCCCCCCATTTAACGTCTCCAGTTTTGCCTGAAAATGGGTTTCTCAAAATCCTGTCAATAGGAAGTGTTGCCTTTTGGGTATCCTTTTTCGTCCTCTGACGCCCGTTTTTGTCTTGAGCCAAAATCCCGTGTTAGCCTTGTTCGGATTCTTAAGGAAACGCTGATTAATTCAATCTTCAGGAAGTGCTGTAGAATTGTTCGCTGGCAAGGCGCGCAAAAAAGTCAAGGCTGACGCGTGCTTCCTGCACGCTAGGGTTTGATTTTTTTGCAGCAACGAAGCCAGAGGGCAATTATGCAGTGCTTCCCTAAAGGTCGTCTTTGGGAAAGAAACACAGGAGAAAATATGGCAACACCATATACCTACAAACTAAGTCACGACCAGAATGGTCGCATCATTGAAAAGACCGAAACCGTCAATGGCAAGCCCATGAACTGGACATACTCGTATGACAAGAAAGGACGGCTGCACGAAGCGCGGTTGGACAACCGACTTATCTGCCAGTGCCAGTATGACAGGCAAGGCCGCCGCCAGCAGGATTATTTCCCCAGAACGCACGGCAGCCAGATGCGTAACTACTGTTACCGCATGGACAACCGACTGCAACAGGCTGGAAACAACGGCTACACCCACGACAAGCAGGGATTTCGCTCCATCTGGAATTCTGGCGGCAAGTATACGCTTTATGAATACGCCCCGGATTATCGGCTGTTGAAAGTGGAGAAACCTGAAGACAAAGTCGTTTTCGAGTTCACGCACGACGAGAATGGCCAGCGAGAGAAGAAGTACCGCAACGGCGAGATGGTCGAAGCGTACAAGTGGCTCGACTTCCTGCGCTTGGCAGGCTTTCATGATGGAGAGATCGGCTATCGATTCGCATACAATGGAGAAGAGCGAACGCCCTATGCCATGCAGCGCGAAGATGGCGTTGAGGCTTACCTCTTCTACGACCATGTAGGCTCCTTGCGCGTGGTTGCCGACCATAGTGGCAACGTGATAAAGGAGGTCCTGTATGATCCATTCGGCGGTATCGTTGAGGACACCAACCCCGAGTTGCGAATTCCCATCGGATTTGCCGGAGGATTACACGACCAAGATTTGGGATTCGTAAGATTCGGCTGGCGTGATTACGACACCTTCACCAGTCGTTGGACGACTCCTGATCCCATAGGTGACGCTGGCGGCGACCCGGATTGGTACGGGTATTGTTTGGATGATCCGGTGAATGGAATTGATCCGTTGGGGTTGTTTAGATTCGGGAAACGCCCCTTGGATTTCTTGCCTGAGAGCTGGCATGGAATTGGGACTGACGGATCAACTGCAGACAAAGGTAACTATGAACTCAAGCACGAACACGGGTTCTACGAAGATGGTACGGGAGATAACGTCGGTCTGTTTGACAATTATATCAAGCGCGATGAAGACGCCTTCAAGTACAAGCTTGACGAAACATACTTTGATGAAAAGCGCATGAAGCGGGCGGAAAAGAGTCTTGATCCGGGAGACTATAAGCTGTGCAAATGGGGCGGTAAATCCAATAATTGTCAGGATTATGCTGACGCCCTGCGCGAACGTTATCGTTTTTTGCGCACTGCGGAAAAACATTAATGGGACATACCAGTCGGGGGCAATGCCCCCAGCTGGAAAGGACGCCTATGAAAGGTTTCAAGATTTTTCTTATCTGTCTAGTTTTCGGAGGTGTATACTTCTACAATACGAACTGGTTCCAGGCCTCTTTCATGAGTGATCGGTTCCACCAGGATATTTTCAGCGCCCCTTTTGACGTGACGAGAAAAGGTGAAGTGCTTTCAATTCCGCTCAAGTATAAATTTAGAACTTGCTATTCATTGGCTTTGGCAGTGCCTGACAAAAATCTTTACTATGACACATCTGTCGGGCCAGGAACCTTAAGATATCGCTTTGTTTCAAAAGGACAAATTATTGCAGAAGGGCTTACATTCCCTCCTGCACGGCGTCACTTCGCGCGCTATCGTGAGGTTACACTGATAAACATACTGGTTTTCGATCTTCCCTTTCCTGGTGCCGGAAACGATTTGTCGCTTGAATTAACGGTAGAAACACCCATGACCTTTCTCAATGAGTATTCTGGCAAGATTAATTGTAGCATTCGGCCCAACTACAGCGCAAAGGCAGGGAGATGCTACGATGAAGAACTGAAAATCGCATATTAGCCACAAGATTCGGCTGGCGTGATTACGACACCTTCACCAGCCGCTGGACTGCGCCTGATCCCATTGGTGACGCGGGTGGCGACCCGGATTGGTATGGGTACTGTTTGGATGATCCGGTGAATGGAGTTGATCCGATCGGGTTGTTCGCATGGCTGTCACAGCTGCTGGCCAAAGGTGCTGCAAATGAGGGGGCAGAGACATATGAGGCTATGGAGCATATCGAATGGGGCGGAGAAGGACGTGCGCCTATCTCTGATGGTCCAATGTATGGCAAATGGGGTGGCAAGAACTATAGTGGAGGTAAAACTGGCGGATCAGTTGGCAACGCAGAGCCAGTAGACAGCTCGGACGCTTTATATAAGCAACACGACCTCGCTTACGAGAAAGCTAAAAACACACCCATTTTAGGAGATGTGAATAAAATACAACGGAAAATGATTAAAAAGGCAGATAAAGAATTGATTGAAAGCCTGGAGGAGCTGGATGATGATCCGAGAAATTGGCCGGCTCCCCCTCCTGAGAGAATGGAGAAGACAGCCGGGTGGTATAAAGACAAAACAAGATGGTGGTTTAAATAATGGTAAACAGGGATATAATTGCAGAAATACTTTCTATGTTGCTGTGCGTTTTTTCCATTTTACCATGGGTTATTAACTCATGGAGATGGGGAGGAATGTTCGATTCATTTTGGTCAATCATTGTTATCCCGACTATCCCATGGTTTGTCCTGCTTGGACTTTTAGTGCATTACAAAACCGAGCCTCTTAGGAAGTACTGGTGGGGGTTAAGTTCAGCGATCATATGTTTACCTTTGCTCGCCGTTGACGGCTTCATCTTCCTCTGTTGGGGCATTGGTGGATTTGCACCTTAACCCAGGAGAGATATGTCAGATGTAAAAAACACCAAAGCAGCAGACACCATAGCCTTGCTGCTTTGGTGTGTTTCCATTTTGCCCTACTTGATTTTTTTCGGGTTGATGGACACAACGGATAGTTTTTTCTGTTGGTCATTGTCCCAACAATCCCTTGGATTGCGTTGTTTGGTTGTTACTCAAGCATAAGGAAAAGTCACTTATTCGCTATTGGTGGGCATTGCTTTCAGCGGTTGTTTGCTTACCAATCTTGTTCTATTGGGGCTTTGTATTTCTCTGTTGGGGCGTGAACGGTTTTGCGCCATAGTTGGCTGCTTAAACAATTAGCAAGCCCCTTAGTGCGAATTGCACCAAGGGGCTTGTTGTTTTTACTAGTTCTCTCCAAAGAAGTTTTCAAGAATATTCTCAGTGACACCCAGACGATGGAGGTATCGGGTTGTATTCATCGGGTCCTTATGACGCAAAATGGCCTGAATGGTGGGTATGCCCACCCTTTCTTGAGCCCGTATTGAGGCTGTTAAATGCCAGACGACTTGAGAACTGTGTGGCTCGTACGTGGTCCACCTGTGTCAAACGTAGTACTCGTGTCATCTGTGTCAAATTAACCTATTGAAATGGCGTAACTAAACGGTCTTCCATCATTTATTATATGGCCTCTCACGTCTGCAACAGGCTGGAAATAACGGCTACACGCACGATGAGCAAGGATTTCGCTCCATCTGGAATTCTGGCGGCAAGTATACACTTTATGAATACGCCCCGGATTATCGACTGTTGAAGGTGGAGAAACCTGGTGACAAGGTCGTTTTCGAGTTCACGCACGAAGACAACGGCCAGCGCGAGATGAAATACCGCAACGGCGAGATGGTCGAAGCCTACACTTGGCTCGACTTTATACGGCTGGCAGGTTTCTATGATGGTGAGATCGGCTATCGATTTGCATACAATGGAGAAGAGCGAACGCCCTATGCCATGCAGCGCGAAGATGGCGTTGAGGCTTACCTCTTCTACGACCAGGTAGGCTCCTTGCGCGTGGTTGCCGACCATAGTGGCAACGTGATAAAGGAGGTCCTGTACGATCCATTTGGCGGTATCGTTGAGGACACCAACCCCGAGTTGCGCATTCCCATCGGATTTGCCGGAGGATTACACGACCACGATTTGGGATTCGTAAGATTCGGCTGGCGTGATTACGATACCTTCACCAGTCGCTGGACGACTCCTGATCCCATTGGTGACGCGGGCGGTGACCAGGACTGGTACGGGTATTGTTTGGATGATCCGGTGAATGGAGTTGATCCCTTGGGCTTGTTTACTGAGGTTCGTTATTATGATGGCGGTTTATTGGGTCATATTGCTGTTGCTCCCGAGGGGGGAGATGCCTGGGGGAAATATCCCAAAAAAGGCGTAAAAGATGTTGTCAGCGGTCAAGGAGAGTATCGCAAGGAGGCAGACTCTTCTGCGAAGACGATTCGGCTGGAGACGACTTCAGAGCAGGAAGCCTTTATGAAGGAATATCAGCAGCGAGCTCGAAAAAGTTCATCGGTTGAATATAGTCTTGGAACAAAAGATTGCGTAGATGCAGCATGCAATATTCTCCAGTCTGGAGGGATGAAAGTCCCAGCAAAAGAGGACAATATGTTGCCGTCCTCATATTTTAAGTTGCTGCAACAGAAATATAAATAAATAATCGGGCAAGGGGAGACCTCGCCAGTCTTTAGATTATGAAAAAAATAGTTATCGCCTTTATCTTCAGCCTTGTTGCGACAACGCTTTCTCAGGTCTTTTTTTATAGTAAATGGTTTTCAGCTGCTTTTTTGCTTAATCCTTTTACACTTATCCAAGGTGTCGTTCATTCAAATGATAGGTATTCTTTCGAAACGATTCTTTGGTTAGTAACACTGAATGCAATTTCATTTATATTGTTTGGAGCACTCCTTTATTGTGGCGAAAAAAGGCAGATTCTTAAGAAAATGGCTGCCATTTTGTTTGTATTATATTTGTCTGGCCTGATAGGTGGGCTTGTTTGGTTTAAGGTACTGAAATAAGTTTGCACATGGAAATGACCTAGCTGAGACTAAGATGATAAAGGTTATACTAGTTTTTGCATTTCTTATAGCCATGTGACTTGATTATATCTTATTAATGGGAGGCATCGCGATCCCGCTCTTAGCTTGGTTTCTAAGATCTCTCTTTCGTCATCGAAAAACGGATGAATAAGTAAAGCCGTCCTTCCTTCATATGGGAGGACGGCATACTGGTGTCTTCTTCCCGGCAACCAGAGAATTTTATGCTGCTATGGGCCCGGTTACAGGAATCAACTCCGGTATGGTTGGTGCGGCAGCAACCTCAGCCCGTCATCCAGATAAAATTATTGCTGGGATAGACTTTATCTTTGTCTTTTTGGATCCAGGCCCTCCACCACAAACGCTAGGTGGAGTAGCAGGAAGTGGAACCAGAAAAGGGCTTGAAGAACTAGAGGAGAAATGGAGGAAGAGGCGTTGAAAAGAATAAAGTTTTGGGAACTGTTTATGGGAGCACTCTTCATCCTTATCGGGCTGTCTGGAGTTGACAGCGGAGAGATGTATAGATGGGATGTACCAATACTATATCCAAGATTGTTTGGCGGCGCATTGATCGTTGTAGGCGTTGGAATTCCCATTGTAGCCTGGTTTATTAGGACACCATCTCGAAATAATAACAACAAATAATAACAACCGTTCTGTCATGTCGGTAGGGCGGTTAATTCATACAAACCTACGGCCACCGAAGGCGTCCACGATGCCATGGGGAAGGTCATAGGGATTAATTCCGGTATGGTGGGTGCTGCTGGAGCGGCTACTAAGGTGGTTCCTGTGGCAGCAGCGGCAGCAATGCGTCATCCTGACAAACTTGCGGCAGGATCGAAGGCAGCGGTAGATTTTGCATCAGGCCTTGTTGAAGGTCCTCCTTCGTTAAATCCGGCAGGTCTATCCGGGACAATTAGTAAAGGAGTTTATGACTGGTATAAGCAGAATAGGAGATAGAATGCGTATTAAAATATGGGAATGGATCATGAGCATCTTAATGATATTCTATGGATTTTCCATGATCCATACAGGGGTATACACACTGTATGGCATTCCCATGTTTCCAGTGGCAGCCTATGCACTAACAGCGGTAGGAATTGTCATCCCCATACTGGCGTGGTTTTTCCGGTCACCAGCCCGTAAACCGGAAAACGATAAATAAGAATTAGCCACCCTGTCAGACTGACAGGGTGGCTAATTTTTACAAATTTACGGCCACCGAAGGCGTTCATGATGCCATGGGGAAGGTGATTGGGATTAATTCCGGTATAGTCGGTGCGGCGGGAGTAGTAGAAACGGCCCCCGCAGTGACGGCTGCGGGATCATCTTTGATTCGTCAAGGTGCCAAGGCGGCTAAAGCTGTCGGGGACAAAGTTAAACCTATTGTGAAGAATCCAAAGGTACACAAATCGTTAAATGCAGCCGGGGATTTTGTGAATTCAGCATTGCCCACAGGGACTCCTGTACCAAGTAAAGTTGGGTATGCAGGTGGGGTATACGGTCGCTTTTTTGATGTCGAAGATCAGGTAACCGAAGGGGAAAAATGGCTAGAGAGAAAGTTAAAGTAAAATGGATGTCTGTATTGGGCGGTTGTATTTTGTTGATTTTGAGTATCCGAACTTCCCCGGAAACACTTGCATATGGAGATATCCCCGTACCCGAATATACAAACTGGGTATTGGGCGGACTTGCCCTGCTACTCGTTTGGTATGGAAGTCTAGGGCACCGACTCCACTATAATGCAAAAAATGGCCCTCAGGTGTGTCCTTCATGCCAAAAGACAGTGACGAATAACAAACAGGTAAAGTGTTCAGATTGCAATGCGCTCTTGGAACCACTGGATGGGTTTTACGAAAGGCATCCAGAATTCAAAGAAAAGTTATAAGAAAGTTGCATACACAATCCTATCTCCTTAAAATAAAGCCCCTGGAGTAACGAGCTTCAGGGGCTTTCATTTTTATTTGCCGAGCACCTTCTTCAAGGCCTTCTCCCTTTTGCGTGTCGATTTACGTGCCGATAGATACGAAAAGCCCCCGAAGGCTGTTCTTTTCGGGGGTTTTGCTGTCCCCAATTTAACGTCTCCAGTTTTGTTTAAAAATGGGTTTCTCAAAATCCTGTCAATAGGAAGTGTTGCCCGCTTGGTATCCTTTTTCGCCCTCTGACGCCCGTTTTTGTCTTGAGCCTAAATCCCGTGTTAGTCTTGTTCGGATTCTTAAGGAAACGCTGATTAATTCAATCTTCAGGAAGTGCTGTAGAATTGTTCGCTGGCAAGGCGCGCAAAAAAGTCAAGGCTGACGCGTGCTTCCTGCACGCTAGGGTTTGACTTTTTTGCAGCAACGAAGCCAGAGGGCAATTATGCAGTGCTTCCCTAAAGGTCGTCTTTGGGAAAGAAACACAGGAGAAAATATGGCAACACCATATACCTACAAACTAAGTCACGACCAGAATGGTCGCATCATTGAAAAGACCGAAACCGTCAATGGCAAGCCCATGAACTGGACATACGCGTATGACAAGAAAGGACGGCTGTACGAAGCGCGGCTGGACAATCGACTTATCTGCCAGTGCCAGTATGACAGACAAGGCCGCCGCCAACAGGATTATTTCCCCAGAACGCACGGCAGCCAGATGCGTAACTACAGTTATCGCATGGACAACCGACTGCAACAGGCTGGAAACAACGGCTACACCCATGATGAGCAAGGATTCGCTCCATCTGGAATTCTGGCGGCAACTATACGCTTTATGAATACGCCCCGGATTATCGGCTATTGAAAGTTGAGAAACCTGATGACAAAGTCGTTTTCGAGTTCACGCACGACGATAACGGCCAGCGAGAGTGTAAATATCGCAATGGCGAGATGGTCGAAGCCTACACTTGGCTCGACTTTATATGGCTGGCAGGCTTTCACGATGGAGAGATCGGCTATCGATTCGCATACAACGGAGAAGAGCGAACGCCCTATGCCATGCAGCGCGAAGATGGCGTTGAGGCTTACCTCTTCTACGACCATGTAGGCTCTTTGCGCGTGGTTGCCGACCATAGTGGCAACGTGATAAAGGAGGTCCTGTATGATCCATTCGGCGGTATCATTGAGGACACCAATTCCGATTTGCGGATTCCCATCGGCTTTGCCGGAGGATTACACGACCACGATTTGGGATTCGTAAGATTCGGCTGGCGCGATTACGATACCTTCACCAGTCGTTGGACTGCCCCTGACCCCATGGGAGATAAAGGCGGCGACCCGGATTGGTACGGGTATTGTTTGGATGATCCGGTGAATGGAATTGATCCGTTGGGGTTGTTTAGATTCGGGAAGACGGGACTGTCCATTTTTCCTGGAATTGGAACCAGTGGTTCGACAGCCGATCAGCGCAACTACGAGTTAAAGCATGAACAGGGTTTCTACGAAGATGGAAGTGGTGAGAATGTCGGGCTCTTTGATGGAGGATTAAGATTCGATGAGGACATTAAAGATTATAAGCTTGACGATACTCACTTCGATGATGATCGCATGAGAAAGGCTCAAGAGAGTCTTGACCCCGGTGAATACAAACTTTGCAAGATGGGCGGTAAGTCGAACAATTGCCAAGACTACGCCGACAGATTGCGTGAAAGATACCGTTTTTTGCGCACAGCAGAGGATTACTAGTAATAACAGTTATATCCAAGGGAGGCCCCTTCCCTTGGACGAAAGGAAGCCTGATGAGGTACTTATTGATTACATTTTTATGTGTAGTTGCTGGAGGCGTGTATTTTTACAACACGAACTGGTTCCATGCATCTTTCATGGGTGATAGGTTTCATCGAGATATTTTTAGTGCTCCTTTTGATGCTACCAAGATAGGGGCCACAATAGCCATCCCAATAAAATACAACTATAAAACATGCTACGGTCTGACTATTGCCGTACCTGACAGCAAGTTAGCCCACAGGGGGTTTGATGGTGATGGCATTTGGGAATATCGTTTTATGTCCGGTAACAAAACTTTAGCAGAAGGGCTTACAGCCCAACCTTCTAAACGTCACAGATCTCTTTATCGTGGAGTCTCATATGTCACTTTGCTGGTCTTTGACCTTCCGTTTCCCGGTGCTGGAAGCGATCTGACGCTGGAGTTAACGGTAAAAGAGCCTATGGAGTTTTTACGCCCCTTTGCAGGCCAGATAGATTGCAGGATACGACCTGACTACAGCGCGAAAGCTGGTAAATGTTATAATGAAGCATTGAAGATAGTGTATTAAGCCTAAGATTCGGCTGGCGAGATTATGACACCTTTACCAGTCGTTGGACTGCACCTGATCCTTTGGGCGATGCGGGTGGTGACCCTGATTGGTATGGGTATTGTTTGGATGATCCGGTGAATGGAGTAGACCCGTTGGGGTTGTTCCGATTTGGGAAAAGAGGATTAGGAGGCCTGCCGCTATTTGGTATTTTTTCCGGCAACTCGATAGATGATGCCGTCAATACGGAAATTGTTCATGAACATGGTTTCTATGAGGATGGTTCTGGTGATAATGTTGGCCTGTTCAAAGACGGTGTTCAGCGGAACAAGGAAAATATCAAAGATTATGAGTTGGAAGACAAAAGTTATAATGACAAGCGAATGCGGTGTTCCGTTGATAGCTTGGGGCAGCAAAAGTACAACTTGCTGGGTTTTGGGGGCAAGAAGAATAACTGCCAAGACTCTGCTGGCAAGATGCGTGATCGATACTGGTTGTTAGATCGAGGCGATCGCCAACGATAGTTTTAAGCTAAGGAAACGCTGATTAATTCAACCTTCAGGAAGTGCTGTAGAATTGTTCGCTGGCAAGGCGCGCAAAAAAGTCAAGGCTGACGCGTGCTTCCTGCACGCTAGGGTTTGATTTTTTTGCAGCAACGAAGCCAGAGGGCAATTATGCAGTGCTTCCCTAAAGGCGGAATCTTAATTGCTCCATCCGTTTGTTTTTATGTTCTTGCTTGCGGATGTACTCTCTTACTACTTTTTGAAATTAGTGGGCCACCTCCCCAATCCCATCATTGAAAAGCCGTCCGTTCGTTTTGTTCAAACGGGCAAATCCATTTTATTATCTTTGCGACAATCTTTTCAGCTTTGGCAGGGACGTGGTGCTGGATAAACGTGGGTTTTTTTGTTTTGAGTCCGTATTGGCAAAAAACTTATTGACAATATTTTTCACTTTTAGATAAATTCAATATGTTCTATTTATCAAAATGAAAGAATTTGACTGGGGAAAAGCTGTAATGAGAAACGGACTGGATTCGCAAGACAAGAAACTCATTGCCGAATTGACTCGCGACGGTCAACTTTCGCCCGGAAAGGTTGCCGAGGAGATAGGAGTCACTGCTCCCACCGTGCGTTCGCGCATGAAGAATCTGATCAAGGCCGGAGCACTCAAGGTCGTGGGGATGGTCAATCCTGCCAAGACCAAGGGGTTGACCGTGGCATTGGTCGGCATTTCCCTGCGTAGCCATGAGCAACTGGACGAGAAACTCGACCTGATAGGGTCGCTGCCGCGCGTCAATTGGTGCGCGGTTGTTACGGGCCGGTATGATATAATCGTGGAGATAATCTGTTCGGATGATATTGGGGACCTGTACGATTTTCTGGATCAGGACCTTTCCACTGTGGGGGGCATCAATTCCAGCGAGTCTTTTGTGGTCATGAAGTCCCGGCGTAAGTGGCTTTTTTTGCCTGATGCCGTAATTGAAGGTTTTAATAAGTAATACCCTACGCCGAATGCTGGCGGAAATATTTCACGGAAAGGAGAACAAGATGATCATAGGTATTCCCAAGGAAATCAAGACGCTGGAAAATCGTGTTTCCATGACTCCGGGCGCAGTGGAGTCTCTGGTTCGCCAGGGAAATGAGGTGCTTGTCGAGGCAGGAGCCGGTCTGGGCAGTGGCCTGACCGATGAAGAGTACCTGGCCGCTGGCGCACGGATGGTTTCCGCTGCCGAAGCCTGGGGTGCCGGGATGGTTATCAAGGTCAAGGAGCCGCTGGAATCCGAATTTCAGTATCTGCGCAAGGACCTTATCCTTTTCACCTATTTGCATCTGGCTGCAGCCGAATCCCTGACCCATGCCATGCTTGCTGCAGGGACGATTGGTATTGCCTACGAGACCGTTACACTGCCTGACAATTCCCTGCCTCTGCTCATGCCCATGAGTGAAGTGGCTGGTCGAATGGCAACCCAGGTCGGCGCACGATATCTGGAGAAGAGTCAGGGTGGACGCGGTATGTTGCTTGGTGGCGTACCTGGAGTGGCCCCGGCACTGGTTGTCGTTATCGGCGGCGGCGTGGTCGGTACCAATGCTGCTCGTATCGCAGTGGGCATGGGCGCACGTTGTATCATTCTCGATCTTTCCCACAAGCGACTCCAGTATCTGGACGATATTTTCCAGGGCCGCCTGACCACCATGGCTTCCACCGAACCCAATATCAGAGCTGTCCTGAAACAGGCTGATCTTGTTGTTGGTGCTGTGCTCGTACCTGGTGCCAAGGCTCCCAAGCTTGTCTCCCGCGAAATGCTTTCCACCATGAAGGAAGGTTCTGTCATCGTTGATGTGGCCGTTGATCAGGGCGGTTGTGTGGAGACCATCAAGGCGACAACCCATGATGATCCCATTTACGTGGTGGATGGTGTGGTCCATTACGGCGTGGCCAACATGCCCGGTGCGGTACCCCGTACTTCCACTTTTGCATTGGTCAACCAGACCTTGCCTTACGCCATGCGTATTGCTCGTGAGGGTATGGATGCTCTCAAAAAGGACCCTGGTTTGGCTTTGGGGCTGAACACATTTGAAGGCAAATTGACTTGCCCTGCAGTGGGTGAGGCTCTTGGTTTGGATGCCGTGACACCGGAAGAGGCTCTTGGTATTTAGTAAGAACTGGTTTCGATAGGTAAGAGAATAGAACCCCGGTCAGATTGGCCGGGGTTTTTTGTTGTATGAAGGGTAGGAAAAGAGTGAGGGGGCTAAGGTTTTTTTGGGCGGAGATGGAGAAGAATGAAGATAAAAAAGACAATGAAGACAAAAGAGAAGATGCCTAAAGGCACCCCTCCCGGTGGGGTCCGTTTTTTTGTTGGCCCAAAAAAAGGGACGAAAAAAAGGGCCTTTTAGTATCTTTGCCGCTGCCTTCCATGGCTGAGAATCTGATCAAAGCGGGTCGGCTCCATACCATGAAAAGTCTGGGCTGCACCTTTTCGTACCGTTGTCCTTAAACAATGATCTTCTGATCCCGGCCATAAAGCCGCCTCTTTCGCTTTGTCAGCTTCTAGGTCTTTGGAGGCTTAACGCTAGGGGGGCGCGAATTGGCGTTGGAGTTTTGAAATCCAAAAGGCTGACAAAAACAAGCGGTTCCAATGCCTTCATATCTATCCCAACTACACCATATTCAGTATCTCTTAGAACGACGACCAATGAGAGCAGGGGCTTAGAGCCGGTTGACACGCGAAGTGTTGGCCGGAAAACGTTCGAGTTTCGAATATCTTGAAGGGCAGCGGAGCGTGTTAGCGGCTCTTAGCCATCGCGGACAGGATCAAAGCGCAAAAAAAGCGACTTTTGCTTACTTTTGGTCGCTTTGGTCCAAAAGTAAGTCGTGCCGGAGGTGCGACAAATCCGCAGGACAGCGGATTTGGACGTTGGTTCCTGCCAACGCCCCGAAGGGGTGAACCCCAGGACGGGGTGAATCAAAGGTTTTGTTGATTCTTTATCGCAGCCTATGGCTGCATCCCATTTGGTCTTTATTTCATATTCTGAGATGAAGAGAGAAGATGCCTAAAGGCACCCCTCCCGGTGGGGTCCTTTTTTTTGTTGGCCCAAAAAAAGGGACGAAAAAAAGGGCCTTTTAGTATCTTTGCCGCTGCCTTCCATGGCTGAGAATCTGATCAAAGCGGGTCGGCTCCATACCATGAAAAGTCTGGGCTGCACCTTTCCGTACGGTTGTCCTTTAACAAGGCTTTTCTGATTCCGGCCATAAAGCCGCCTCTTCCGTTTTGTCAGCTTCTAGGCCTTTGGAGGCTTAACGCTAGGGGGGCGAATTGGTGTTAAAATTTGAAATCCAAAAGGCTGACAAAAACAAGCGGTCCTGATGTCTTTGGGGCTGCTCCAAGCACACCATATCCAGCTTTTCTTTATTTCATAATTATCAATTTCTGGCCCGGCCGGATTGTGCTTCTGTGTGTCAGGTTGTTTGTTTTGAGCAGTCGCCAGAGCGGGACGTTGTTTTTGCGTGCAATGGCTGTCAGGGTGTCGCCGGGTTTTACCTTGTACGTATTTCCCTTGAATGAGGCTCGATACTTTGCGATGAGTGGCAAGTATTGTTTGGAGAATTTCCTGGCTGAACCTTCGGGCAGGAAGAGCGTGTGGTCACCTTTCGGGATGACGTCATTCAGGAGTTGCGGGTTCAGATCCTTGATGATTTTGTAGTATGTGCCAGCGGATTTTGCTACGAGAGTGATCGGTGTGGAGCATTTGGCCTTGAGACGAATTCGGTCGAATTTTTGTGGCGGGTAATAGTCGCCACGCTTGAGATCGAATCCGTATCGGGTCGGCTCAGAGAGGATCAGTTTGGCAGCGATGGCGCGAAGGATATACCGCTGGGTTTCCTGCGGTAGGTGGAGGTGATAATAGTCTTTCACGTCCTGTTTTTCGATTTGCTTTTGCAGCCCTTGCTCGCCCATGTTGTAGGCGGCACAGGCAAGCGTCCACGAATTGAACATGCCGTTAAGCTCGCGCAGGTAGTGGGTAGCGGCTTTGGTGGCCAGATGGAAGTTGCGTCGTTCATCCACGTAGCGGTCAATGGTTAAGCCATAGTTGCGACCCGTGGATGGAATGAATTGCCAGACACCGCGTGCGCCCTTATTGGACCCGGCGTGGGGCTTGAGAGCACTCTCGATGACAGCGATGTATTTGAGGTCGCTTGGCATGGAGGCTTCTGCCAGCACGCTTTCGATGTACGGGAAATAGCGTCCGGTCCGTTTGAGCCAGAGAATTATCTGGGCGCGATCCCAGAGCATGAGCAACAGTTCCTTTTCCAGTCGTTCGCGGACTTCGGGCAGGTGGATGGGGACGAATTCGCCGCAGAAATGGAGCGGCCCCTTGATGCGGATCGCGGATTCCAGAGAAGGAAAACGCGAGACCTCCATGGGTGCAATCATTTTTGGAGAGGCCGTAAATCCGCTCACTGCCCAAAGGAGCAAGAAGAGTCCAGTCAAAAACGGAATGCGAAAGTGTCTGATCATCAGGAATTTATTCTCTTGAGGTTGCTTGTACAGGTTGACGGGCAATGCGCAACAGACGTGAGGCTCGGGATTTTGCAAACTCCAAGCCTCACCGATAATGAGTCAGGCACCTCAATCGGGCCTTTTTGAAGAATCGGTTACAATTTGGACTTGAGCACGATGTCCGTGATGGGACCTCGGGACCGGTCGCCCTTGAGAACCATGTGCGCATAGTTCTTGTAACCTTTGAGCTTCTTTACTGTCCAGTTGAGTCCGTTGTTTGATTCATTGAGATACGGATTGTCCACCTGCCTTGTGTCGCCCAGGCAGATGCACTTGACGCCGTCTCCCATGCGAGTAAGCAGCGCGCGGGTTTCCCGCCGGGACAGGTTCTGCATTTCGTCCACGATAACCACTGCGTTTTCGATGTTCATGCCCCGGATGAACGCCACTGGCTGGACCTCGAATTTTTTCGGATTCAATTTGAGCGAGTCGGTGCCGGGCTCAAGGAAAATGCGGTTGGCCGGACGAATATCGTGCAGCTTGATGAGCAGGTCTTGAATGTACTTGATGTACGGCAACATCTTTTCCTCAATATCTCCAGGAAGATATCCCATCTTTGCGCCGATTTCCACCACGGGTTTGACCAGGTAGATTTTGCGATAGGGATTGTCTTTTCTTTCCAGCATCAGATAGAGGGCCGCGGCCAGGGAGAGGAAGGTCTTGCCATAGCCAGCCTCGGATTGGATGGAAATCAGATCAATGCCATCCTGAAGCATGAGTTCAAGGGCCAGATTCTGGTATATGGAGCGAGGTTTTACGCCCCAGATTTCATGGGTGTAACCGATTTCCTTTGATCCTTCCGGGCCGTGAAAGACCGGGATGCCATTTTCCCATCGGAAGCAGTTGTTTACCAAGTCGTCGTCATCCTCCACGAACCCTGTGTACCGTTGGGATTCGGACCTGAACGGGTCGGAGTCCCGGTATTCCTCGCTGGGAATGCCATAGCATTTTGCCTTGATCTGCAGAATGCGGTCATTGGTGATGAGTGTGGCCTCTTCCGGGGCCATGTGCAGGATTTCCTTGAGGATGCGATCATCCATCACATCGTCGGTGAGGGTGAGCGCGAAATCGGGAGGGAAGATGTTGAGTTGTTCGTCTTCAAGGATGGCATGCACGGCCTGGGACACGATGTGTCCAATGCGCGGATCCTTTTTCAGCCCGTCCAGTTCGGTAAGGACGGTGTATGGGATGTATATGAGGTTTTCCTGCCCATTGCGCAGGGCTTTGATTGATTTCGGGTTTTCAATGAGGACGTTGGTGTCGAGGACAAAGTGCTTTTGGGCCATAAATCCCCCGTCCGGTGTTGTGGTGTTGTTCTCCTGGTCTTTACACGCT
>JAEINO010000034.1 GCA_016342345.1 Pseudodesulfovibrio sp.
CTGCTACCACTGTTCCCGCCATTTCCAGAGTTGCCGGAATTACCCCGACCACCAGAAGCGGAAGAACTTTGCGAAGACTTGGAACCTTTGGCACCACTCTGGGCCTTTGAAGAGGCGCGACTCAAGCCAACACCCTTGGACCCCTTGCCGCCGGAAACACCGGGAGTACTGGCAATACCGGATTTGACATTGCGTCCAGTAGCCTTGCCTGCATTTGAAGCCACGGACGCCCGTTCCTGACCAACTCCCTTGCTGGAGACCTTTGCTTGTTCACGAGTCTTGTGCCCGAGTCCGATAGTACTGGGATGCACACCCAGTTCATGAGCAATCTCGCCCCATCCCATGTCTTCGGCACGCATGGAAGCTATGTCGTCCACACTCACGGACGCCGCATTGGCAAGAGTTTCGTCAGCAGAAGTCTGGACCGTTTCAAGTGAATCCAATGCCGTATCCAGATCAGCCTGGGCTGCGTCTTCGGCTTCCGCGTCTTCAGCTTCAACCGCTGCATCCAAAGCAGCCTGGGCAGTATCAACTGCTGTCTGGGCATCGCTCACGGCAGCTTCGGCAGCCGCCACGGCTTCGGCATTATCCTCGGCTGCGGCCTCGGCTGCCGCCTCGGCCAAGGCTTCAGCCTTGGCAGCCTGAGCCGGATTTTCAAACGAAGGAGCTTCGGTTTCCTCGCCAACATCTCCTTCACCGGTCACATCACCCGTATCAGTCGTATCTGTTACACCGGGTTCAGTTCCTGTCGGAGCATCCTCCTGAGCAATGGCTACAGGCGCAGCCAAAAGAACCATTATTCCAAAAAGAATTATCCAGGTGCTCGTTTTTCTCAATAAAGTCTTCATACTAATCCTCTCCAGGTGCGATTACTGAATCACAGTAATAAATTGCACCGAGTCATCCTGAATAAAGGTCGCACCCTTCATTTCGATTTGCTCGGCGGTACCGAACCAGCTTAGAGGCAGCCTTTTGGAGTCGATGTATGGGTTACCATTGAGCATGTAATCACGAACGTTTTTCGCGCGGGCCTTGGCCAGAGCTGCATCGCCCTTGGTGTAGGCCACTATGTGCAAAGCCAATTTTCTGTTGGTCTCCATCATTGCGCTGATCACGTGTAGTGATGTTCTGCTGTCGGCATCCAGTTCATTCGTCCCCGGCTTGAACGCCATGCTCCTGAGCGTGACGTTGCGTTGACCAATTATGAAATTGCGGTAGGTGAAATCCCCTTGCAGATTGAGTCGTTGCGTGGCCGCCATGGCCAAGCTCCCATCGGGATAGTACTCAAGGAATTTTTTCCAGCCCACTATTTCCTCCGTTGTCTTCCCCAGCCCGCTCAGGGCAAGAGCCCTGTCATACAAAGCTTCAGGGTTGTATTTATCCAGTTTGAGGACCTTGTCGTATTGCGCCAAAGCCTCTGCCCATTTACCCTGGTCCACATATCCATGTCCCAGGTACAGATTGGCTGAAACATGATCAGGATCAAGGCTCAAGGTCTTTCGATAAGCCGCCCGTTCCTGCTCAAAATCAAGTAACGCCCAGTGGGCCACACCGGTCCAGAAAGCATAGTCCGCATTCTCAGGGTCCAGATTCGCGGCCTTTTCCAGATAGGGCAGACCTTCTTTCGGTTTGTTCAAAGCCAGATAATATCGCCCAACATAATATGCCGAAGACGCATCACCCGGATTTTCCCTGAACTGATCGCCCAGTACGGAAAGTCCCTCTTCGTACTTTTCATGCTTCAAATAATACGGTCCAACAACCTTGGCACATCCTGTTGCAGCCAGAACAGCTACAAGCAATGTCACCATAATGACTTTTTTCACTCAAGGACTCCCATGGGTTTATTCGCGAATCAAACTGTCCTTAACAGAATATACAGTACAACCGCATTCAAGGTCACAAATTCATGTGAAAATGTTAATTAGAAAGTCCTCGACCACTCAAATCGCGGCTGGTGAAGCCCAGATGTACGGCAACATCGGCCAGAGAGCCTGAGTCTTCCAGAACGGTCCCGGCAGCTTCGGCTATGGCATCATCGGTCAGCCCTCGTTGCCTGGCGACCAGAACAATACGGACAAAATAACGCCACTCGGGAGAAAGACCTTTCCCTGCAAAGCCAACGTCAAGCATGGAACGGGTCAACCGGAAATCAAATCCGGCCTGACTCAAAAGCGACATCATCTCCAGACCGGTCAGAAACAGCTCGGGAGCATGGTCACCGTACATGGAAACATACGTTTTGAAATCCTGACGCGGGACGCCCTTTGAAAGGCCTTCGCCCAGAACAACAAGGGCTTGTTGGGCCACGCCGCCACCGGAGTCTTGCAACATGTCACGCGCGAACCTGAACTCATCAAGTTTCCTGTCCAAAGCACGGACAATGGAGAAAGGACCAACCTGCTTGGCAAACCCCTCAGCCAGCTTGTCCTCGAATGAAGCCAAAGGGAAATTGTCTGCACAGGCGGCAACAAGGGGCAAAAGCAGCGAAACAGCTTCTGCATCAGAAAGCGAACCTTCAGCAGTGAAAGATTCGATTTGTCCGATCATGCCTGAAGACACACCACATTCCCGAGCGCGATCAGCCATTTTCACAAACCCTGCATCCCCGGCCCAAGCACAGGAAGCACTCAGGAGGAAGAAGGCGAGCAAGGCCATTACACCATATGATTTACAATGCCTGTTCATAAGTTCCGTTCACAAAGACTATGGAATTACGGTTGCCAAACCCATCGTCTCGCGTCATTTGCGCCAACGGGTCAGCCATCAATTTCTGTCCATCCACCAGGAACATGTATTCATGATCACCCGGTGGCAATTGGGCTTCCAGAACCCATGCACCGGTTGCATCGTCAAAACGCATGGCAGCATCGTGCGCCTGCCAACTGTTGAACGAACCAATAACAGCCACGGTACGCGCATTCATGCCGGAATCATTCAGCACAAAACGGATGGTGGACATTCTCATGCCATTGCCGGAATCATTGGTGTCCATGGCATAAAAGCCCAGTACCAGCAGCACCATGGCAGCGGCAAAAACCGGAATCATGCGTACAGGTGTGAATGTCACTGACCTTGGCTCGGTCAGCCAGAGCCGAAAGCGAGTCCATGCTGATGGACGCTTTGGTTCCAAATTTTCCATGACACGCGCTGAAAAACCCTTGGGCGGATCAACCTCGGGCATGGAACGAAGCCCTTCCATTATTGTATTATCCAACCGTCTTTTTTCACGATCATCTGTCATTGGACACCTCCTTGAATTGGTGTCGAATCATTTCCAGCCCTCTGCTGATACGCATTTTTGCGCCACTGACTGTTATCCCCAACGCACTGGCTATCTCCTGCATGGAAAAATCATGCCTGAATCGAAGAATCAACGCTTCCCGATATTTCGGATCAAGTCGCATGACAAACTCAAAGGCCTTGCCTCCATCCAGACGATCATTCAACTGTGTCTGGGTATCTGGTCTGTCCTCGTCACGGACCATGACTGCCGCATTTTCCATGTACACATGAATGTCGCGTCCCTTGGAGCGAAGCCAATCGCGAGCCACGTTCAACGACAACGTATACAACCATGGGAAAAAACGTTTTCCCGTCTTGAATGTCTCAAGCCTCTGATAGGCCCTGAGAAACGCCTCCTGAGCAAGGTCGGCTGCCATGTCACCCTCACCCACATTGCGGAGCATGAGATTATACACAGGTCCCTGATACTTGCGCACCAGAAATTCAAAGGCCTGGACATCGCCCAGAAGCACTTTCCGTATACTCTCCACTTCGCGGCTTTCATCCATTCTCATTTCCAATGGTCCCGACAGGACACGACTCATCATCTGCAGTAAACATATACGCCGAACAAGGACAAATGGTCACACGCACCCTTGCCCACCAGGCCCGCGTAAGCTAAACACAGGGTGACATCATCAAGGAGTACATTGATATGGGCCATACCGACAACCCGGTTATCGACGCAATCCTCAAGCGGCGCAGTATCCGCAAATACACGGACGAAGCGATTTCCCGCGAGGATATAATTACCATCATGGAAGCCGGACAATGGGCACCCAGCGGACTGAACAACCAGCCGTGGAGGTTCATGGTCGTCACCCGAGACGATCCGCGCCATGATAAACTGGCCACATGTACCAAATATGCCCACATCATACGCGGCTCCTACGCCTGTATCGCCGTGATGCTTGAGAAAAAAGCCATCTACAGCCCCATGAAAGACCATCAGGGAGCCGGAGCCTGCATCCAGAACATGATGCTTGCCGCCCATTCCCTCGGACTCGGCACTGTCTGGCTCGGCCAGATTGTCAATGACCAGACCGCATCACTGAACGCTCTGGACAAATCCGAAAACGAATATGAACTCCAGGCCGTCATCGCTCTGGGGCATCCCGATCAAAAAGGAAGTGCGGATCGCAAACCGCTTTCCGAACTACTGCTGGAGGATTTTTAAATGGAGATCAAGACCTTTCCCATAGGCCCGCTTCAAACCAACTGCTACGTACTTGCAGGCGATACTGAAGCTGTGGTCATCGATCCGGGCGGAGAGCCTTCCGTCATACTCAGCTACCTCAAGGAAAACGGACTGACGCTGACCCACATACTGAACACGCACCTGCATTTCGACCACACCTATGGCAACAAGGCTCTCTCCGAGGCCACGGGGGCTCCCATCCTGAGTTGCGCTGACGATGCCTATCTGCTCAAAAACGAGTTGGGCATGGGTGGCACCATGGGGCTGCCAGAAGTACCTCCATACGAGACGAAGACCATCACAGCAGGGGAAACAACTTACGCAGGTTTTTCCTGCAAGATATTCCATACCCCCGGTCACTCGGCAGGCAGCCTCACCTATTATTTCCCGGAAGCCGGGGCCGCGTTCGTGGGAGATCTGATCTTCTACCGGTCCATCGGCCGCACGGACTTCCCAGGCGGCGATCTTGAAGTGCTCAAGGTCTCAGTCAGGGAACACATATTCTCCCTGCCGCCAGAAACACTGCTCCTGTCTGGCCATGGCCCGGAAACAACTGTTGGCGATGAAATGAACCACAACCCGTTCTTTACGGGATTCTAGGACCATCATGAGTAAAATCGTCAGCATCGACATACGCGACAAGTGTTGAGGCGTGGGACTGGAGGTAGGTTGGTATCTCCGTTTCGCCAAGGCCGATAATATCGAAGCACTCATCTCGCTGGCCGGAGCAGATCAGGTGCGCAATGCCATGTACATCCACACGGATTGGGATCTTGTAATTGATCTGTTACCGGATCACGCAAAGGCACGCATGACTCGCAAGAAACCGCGCTATGACAAGGATCAGGAATGAAAAAGGCCGTCATCTATGCCGGAAGCCACCGCAAGGGAGGCAACTCCGACCAGGCAGCCAATCTGCTCGCCCGTGGTGTGCAGGAGGCAGGGGGGCAGACCGACATCATCTTTATCCGCGACCACGCGATCATGCCCTGTCAAGCCTGCGGATTCTGTGACAAATCCATTGACCACCAAGGGAGCCAACGTTGCATACTCGGCGAAAAGGACGAGGCATGGACATTGTTCAGCCCCCTTTTCACGGCCCGAACAGTGCTCATTGCCTCTCCCATCTATTTCTACCACCTGCCATCCATGTTCAAGACCTGGATCGACCGAAGCCAGCAATTCTGGACTGCCAAGACCACAGGAGAACACTGGGTTGCTGACCTGCCGAAACGTACAGCCCATACCGTTTTGGTGGCTGGTCGTCCCACAGGGAAAAAGCTCTTTGAAGGGGCACACATCACGCTGAGATACTTCCTGCACAATTTCAACATCGCCCTTGCCGACCCGCTCATCTTCAGGGGCGTGGACAAGCATGATGACCTGAGCAGGCAATCGGATTTCGAGGCACGGATCATCGAACTCGGGCACCATGCCTGGACATCATCCCGCTGAGTCGCCATGATTCGCGCTTTTCAAAAACTGGCCCGCAACACAGGGCTGACCATGACCCGATGTCCGATCTGTGGCGTGGTAACCGACAAGGGACTCGGACCACTCTGCCCGGCCTGCACCCTTGAGATGCAACCGAGAACTGGCGGATATTGCCCTCAATGCGGCAGCATATTCGGCAGCAATGAAGACCCGCCCATGCAATGCGCCAAATGCCGTCTTGATCCTCCGCCATGGGACACATTACATTTCCACGGCAGCTATTCCGGCAAACTGCGGGACCTGATCCTGAGCTACAAATTCAACAACGGATTCGGCAGGACCAGAATCCTGTCAGACATGGCATGCAAGACGTTCCAGTCCACAAGCACACGAATACCGGACATCATCATCCCGGTTCCACTCCACCGAAAACGACTTCTATGGCGCGGATTCAACCAGAGCACGGAATTAGCGCGGATTCTGGGAAAGACGCTGCACAGGCCAGTACTCCGAGATGGCCTGATCCGTTCCCGGCACACCGTGCCGCAAACAAAATTGGGGTTTCAGGAACGGCAAAGAAACATCAAGGATGCCTTTGTCGCCAACAAGAAAACCGTAAAAGGAACGGTTGCACTCATCGTGGACGATGTTTTTACCACAGGCGCAACACTGAGCGAATGCGCCAGGACGCTCAGACAGGCTGGAGTCGACGGCGTGGATGTATTGGTGCTTGCCAGGGCGCAGCAAAAATAGATTAAAAAGGCTACTCTCCGGGATTCTTCATGCGTCCACGAAACCCGATACCATCAAAACGGCAGCCTCCCTCTTCAAAAAAAAGCCAACCCTCTATTGCGGAACATACCGGATGTCCCAGTTCAACGTAATACCGTCGAACCCTCCATCGGGCGTGAAACGCTTCCTGAAATGAAGGGGTTGGGTCAAATCACGTCCGCTCATGGGAAACGAGTAGCTTTCAAATATTGTAATATCCCGGACCAACTCAATGCTGAGGACAGCCAAATCCACCTGAGTTGTCCGTGGCACTCCTCTGGGCATTGCTGTCCCGGAAAGAACATAGTCCCCGGAAACCTCACGAATTATTTCATATTTTATGACCATATCGGGAGAAACCACCTCTCCTCCACACGGGGTCGTAAAACAAGGCGCGACACTGGCCCGACTGATATTGCGGGCAGAATTTCCAGCGCATCCCTGAATCATGAAAAGAGACAAAACGATCAGTGACAAAAACAATCGATACATGTAGTACTCCATTGGTTGAGAGAGAGATATATCAAGGAAATCAAGAAGTCGCAAAAAAAGCAAAAAAAGTTCACAGGGGACTTGACTAAACCCGGCAGTTGCGGATAGGTTGCCTCCTCTTACGAACCGGAGGTTTTAATTATGTTTGCTATTATCGAGACCGGCGGAAAACAATACCGCGTTGAAGAAGGTCTTGAACTTAATGTAGATTTGCTCAAGGCCGATACCGGCAATAACTTGAGCATTGATTCCGTTCTCCTGGTTGAAAAGGACGGCGACACCAAGATCGGCGAACCCTATGTTATGGGTGCCAAGGTCGAGTGCGAAGTTCTGGGCCATATCCGCGGCAAAAAAGTCGTGGTTTTCCACAAGTTGCCCAAAAAGGATGCCCGCAAAACGCAGGGTCACCGCCAGGATTACACTCAATTGAAAGTCAAATCCATCACGGCCTAGAGGCCTGAAGAGAGGACAACATGGCTCATAAAAAAGCTGGTGGTAGTTCCAGGAACGGCCGCGATAGTGCTGGACAAAGGCGTGGCGTAAAAATTTACGGCGGCCAGCAAGTTCTGGCTGGCAACATACTTGTTCGTCAGCTCGGCACCAAGATTCACCCCGGCGATGGCGTTGGAATGGGCAAGGATTACACTTTGTTTGCCCTGATCGACGGTTTCGTCAAATACGAGAAGTACACACGCCAGAAGACCGTCAAGACGCGCGTGCTTGTGCTGCCCGCTGAGGCTTAGTCTCACAAGACAAGCATCTTACCGGGCAGGGGACGCTTCAGGCGTTCCCTGCCCGTTTTTTTGCGTTGGTATGGAGCAATAAATGCGATTTGTAGACGAAGCTACCATCAAGGTAATCTCGGGCAAGGGCGGCAACGGCTGCGCGAGTCTCAGGCGTGAAGCCAACGTACCCAAGGGCGGCCCTGACGGTGGCGATGGCGGCAAGGGCGGCGACCTGATCTTTCGCGGTTCTTCGCGCCTCATGACCTTGTACGATTTTCGTCTCAGACGCCTCTACACCGCAAGAAACGGCGAGCAAGGCATGGGACGTGATCGCTACGGCAAGGCTGCCGACGACCTGTACATTGATCTGCCAATAGGCACACTCGTCTACGAGGTCATCGAGGACGAAGACGGCAACACCCACGAAGAACTCATTGCCGATCTGGTCGAAGACGGCACAGAGGTCATCATCTGCAAGGGTGGCAGAGGTGGACGAGGCAACCTTCATTTCAAGACTTCGACCAATCGCACGCCACGCTTTGCCGAAACCGGATTTCCGGGAGAAGAAAAGCAGATTCGCCTTGAGCTTAAAATTCTGGCCGATGTCGGACTGCTCGGGTTGCCCAACGCAGGCAAATCCACCTTTATCTCTCAGGTTTCCGCAGCCAGACCCAAGATAGCGGCCTATCCCTTCACTACATTGGTCCCCAATCTGGGCGTGGTCGAAAACGACGATTTCAAGCGACTGATCATTGCCGACATCCCCGGTCTCATCGAAGGGGCCAGCGCAGGCCTGGGCCTGGGCATAACCTTTCTGAAGCACGTGGAACGCACCCGATTCCTGGTCCACATTCTTTCGTCTGAAGATCTCAACCGCGACAATCCTGCGGACGGCTACGACATGCTGGAGCAGGAACTCAATCAGTACGATGCCGAGTTGAGCCAAAAACCCCAGATCAAGGTCATCAACAAGATCGACCTCCTCGATGCGGATGAACTGGCCGATATCAAGGCCAAGGTTGCAAACTCCGGCGAAAAGGTTTTCTTCATCTCCGCCCTGACAGGCGAAGGCGTTGACGCACTTCTCGATGAGATGTGGGTACAACTCGCAGCCCTCTCAAAAGAGTAACTTTCCTTGCTCCTGCAAGGCGGATATTGTACCTTGCGCCCCATGATGAACATCGATGAACACAGGAAAGCCCTGCTCGAGAATATTCGACGAATAGTGATCAAGGTAGGCAGTGCAGTACTGACCACAGCCGAGGGTCTGAACCCCGATGCCATAAACCGTCTCGCCAAACAGATTTCCTCCCTGAATGACCAAGGCATTGACGTAGCACTTGTCTCGTCCGGCGCAGTGGCTGCCGGGCGCCAGCGCATCCGCGAACGCACAGAAAAGAACGGCAAGGACTACACGAATCTTCCCTCCCGTCAGGCGGCTTCGGCCGTCGGTCAGGTCCGACTCATGCATGACTATGACGAGGCCTTTGCCAAATACGGCAAGATCACGGCCCAGGTTCTGCTGACGCGCAGCGGGCTCAAAAGCCGTGAACGTTTCCTCAATGCCCGCAATACCATGGAACGCCTCTTTGAATGGGGCGTCATCCCCATCATCAACGAAAACGACACCGTGGCCGTTCACGAACTGGAATTCGGTGACAATGACACGCTCGGAGCCATGTGCCTCGGCCTGACAGGAGCCGACCTGTTCGTCAACCTCACTTCAGCAGACGGCGTATACGATGGGAATCCAGACACCAACCCGGGTGCCAAACCACTGCCAGTTATAGAAAACATCGGCGCACTGGACATCGAATCCATATGCGACGGAAAGACCACAGTGGGGTCCGGCGGCATGTACTCCAAGCTGCGGGCCTCACGGCGCGCCGCACAACTCGGCGTGCCTACCATCATCGTCTCCGGCAAGGGGGAATTCGATATCCTCCGAACCCTTGACGGCGAAAATCAGGGAACTCTGGTCCTGCCCGAAGAGCACCGTGTCTCCAGCAAGAAATTCTGGCTCGCTTACCACGACAATCCGTCCGGTTCCATACTGGTAGACGCAGGTGCGGCCAATGCCCTGCTCACCAAAGGCACATCTCTGCTCCCCATCGGCATCAGCAGTGTGAACGGCTGTTTCGCACGCGGGGCTTTGGTCTTTATCAAGACCCTGGATGGCGACGAACTCGGCGTGGGACTGTCCAATTATTCGTCCACCGAACTTGACAAGGTCAAAGGCAAACGAAGTGACGAGCTTGGTTCCATCCTCGGCCCCAATCCATTTGATGAAGCCATTCACAGAGACAACATGTTGCTCGATGCCGCCATATAAGCTGGACTTACTTTGAAAAAAATCTATCTCGACAAGAACCTCCAATTCGTTTTCGGTGTCACGCTGATAGCGATTCTGGGCGTATCCAGTATCATCCCGGCCCTACCTGACATCATTACAGGACTGTCCATCGGACCGGCACAGATAGGGCTGGTCATCTCCATTTTCACCGTGCCGGGTGTCCTTCTTGCCCCCATCGTCGGCATACTGGCCGACCGGATTGGCCGCAAGGTCATCCTTGTGCCGTCACTCTTCATTTTCGGCGGATTTGGATTTGCCTGTTTCTTTGCCCAATCCATTGAGCAACTCCTTGTCCTGCGCTTCCTGCAAGGCGTCGGAGCCGCCCCGCTGGGCGTCCTGTACGGAACCATGATAGGCGATCTCTACTCGGGCAAGGAACGCGGTCAGGCCATGGGCTACAACGCCAGCATGCTTGCCATGGGAACAGCAGGCTTTCCAGCCATGGGCGGTATTCTTGCCATGCTCGGCTGGAATTACCCGTTCATTCTTCCGCTCCTGGCCATTCCGCTCGGCCTTGCCATCATTCTGTTCATGGACGCCCCGGAGCCACATGGATCAGGCACTTTCAAAAAATATCTCAGCGAAGCATTCAACCTGATGAAGACCCGTCAGGCCTTGAGCCTCTTTGCCACCACCCTGCTAACATTCATCGTGCTCTACGGTCCCATCGTCACCTATCTCCCGTTGCTTCTCGATACCCGGTACAATGCCTCTCCCATGTCCATCGGCACTATCTTTCTGGTCGCCTCAGGCTTTACGGGACTGGCTTCGTTCCAGTTGGGCCGATTGTGTGAACGCTACGGCCAACGCAGCCTACTCATGGCAGCGGGTGTGTTTTACGGACTGTCCATGCTCCTCATGCCACACGCTCCCGGATTCTGGCATGTCATCCCGCCGGTCATGTGTTTCGGCCTTGCCCAGGGATTGAACATCCCCACAATCATGACAATGCTGAGCACACTTGCTCCCATGGAACAACGGGGGGCTCTCATGGCCGCAAACGGTTTCCTCCTCCGTCTGGCCCAGACCATTGCTCCGCTTCTCATGGGAGGACTCTTCCACCTCTACGGCATGCACGCGGTATTCATCGGAGGCTTTGTCTGTTCCGTGCTTATTTTCTTCATTGCCGCATTTTTCATCAAGAACACCCGATAGTCGTTTTTTACCCTATCGCTTTTTCATTATTCGCCGATAAGAAATGTAAGCAAGGAAGGTCGCCATGCCGAAAATACGTTCACAATTGCAACACAGATTCAACCCCCTGCATATCTATTGCCGCCTGCGCGGACTGGGCATGGCCGACAACACGGCCCGAATGGTAACCTCCTGTTACGAAAAAATGGTCTATCGGCTGGTGCTCGCCTGACAGGAGCCCACTGCAAACCATCCGACCTGACCCACGACGCATGATTTTACATTAAAAAGCCGCTTGAGAGACACTCTCACGCGGCTTTTTTTCATGGGCCTGGCAAAGAGGCCCCACTACCAAGTTGACACGAATCTCCCTTTGAACGACAATTGCGTTCTATTACGGGCAATTCTCGACTTTCAGGAGTACATGAATGAAAAAAGAGTCCATCAGCAAGCGGGACATGGATTGGCACCAGCTTCAGGCCAAATCCATTATGGAAACGCTGCCTTATATTTCCGAATTCTACGGCAAGACAATCGTGATCAAGTATGGTGGCAATGCCATGATCGATGAAGATCTGAAGCACGCCTTTGCCCTCAACATCATCCTGCTCAAGTATATCGGCATCAACCCCGTAGTGGTACATGGTGGTGGTCCTCAAATAGGGACAATGCTGAAAGCACTCAACATAGAGTCCCAGTTCCGCGAAGGATACCGGGTAACTGATGATGCCACCATGGACGTTGTTGAAATGGTACTGGTTGGCAAGGTCAACAAGGAGATCGTCAACCTGATCAACCTGCACGGAGGCCAGGCCGTGGGTCTCTCAGGCAAGGACGGAATGCTCCTCAAGGCCGAACCCAAGGAACTCTCCATCGAGAAAAAGGACGCCCCGCCCGAGATCATCGACCTCGGCAAGGTCGGCGAAGTACAATCGGTCAACACCAAACTCATCCATTCCCTGCAAAGAGACGGGTTCATCCCGGTCATCGCTCCTGTGGGCGTGGACGACAAGGGCATCACATACAACATCAATGCCGACACAGTTGCAGGAGCTGTGGCAACCGCACTGGGAGCCAAACGACTCCACCTGCTGACTGATGTCGAGGGCCTGATCGATACCGATGGGAAACTGATTTCATCCCTGACTACCAAGGAAGCATTTGAATGCATCGAGTCCGGCATCATCACCGGCGGCATGATTCCCAAGATCAAATGCTGCATTGAGGCAGTCGCCAATGTGGAAAAAGCGGCCATAATCGATGGCCGGGTGAAAAACTGCATACTGCTTGAACTCTTCACCAAGTCCGGGATTGGCACCGAAGTCGTCAAATAAACAGGAGGTATCCGGCAATGTCTGAAATAGCATGGACTGACGCATTGGATATTGACCTGCCTCTGGTCAACGAACAGCACAAGGAACTTATCGCCCTTTCCAACAGTCTCATCCAGGCCATGATCAACGGCATGGGAAAGGATGTTCTTGCAGAACTCTTCAGGGAACTGCGCGACTACACCAGTTACCACTTTGACGCCGAAGAAAAGTACATGGAAAAAATCAGCTATCCCGAGCTTGATCATCAAAAGGCCGCGCACAGGAAGCTCAAGGATGAAGTCGATGAATTCAGCACACGACTTCTCGGAGGCCAGGGCGTGTCCCCCACTGAAGCACTGGATTTCATCAACGACTGGATCATCAGGCATATTCTGGAAATGGATTCCCGCATCGGTGTCTACGCCAAAGGACTGTAGTTCCCTTCAGCATTGTTGCAAAACAGGAAAAAATCCAATGTCAAAACTTGACTGGGACGACATACTCGATATCGGCCTTCCCGAATTGGACAATCAGCACAAACGGCTGCTAGCCCTTTCCAACAGCCTCATCCAGGCCATGACAGTGGGCAAAGGAAAGGAAGTCCTTCAACTGCTTTTCGAAGAAATCAAAGGGTACACGGCTTATCACTTCGCTGATGAAGAGCGATACATGCGGCAAATCGGCTATCCCCATCAGGAAGAACATGCAAACATACACAAAGAAATGACACAGCAGGTTGACGAATTCAGGGAGAAACTGCTCAACTCCAAAGTCTCGGCTGACGAAGCACTCGATTTTATCAACAACTGGATTGTTGCTCATATAATGAAGGAAGATACGAAAATCGGATTATTTGCCAAATCCTGAGGCTTAACAACAGTCCTGTCCGAAAACCATGCCACCCCCTGTCTACAAGTGCCGAATCTGCACCAAAGCACGACACCTTGTTCCATCAAGCGCAATACGGTACCATTCTTTCAAACCTTGAAACTGGAGTCGAAACGATCATGAGCCACGGTTTTTTTACCATTATCAGCCGCGAAGAATTTGAAAAGTTGCTCAAAGGTTTCGGACAACTTGAAAACGAGGTAACAGAACTGTCGCTCGCATCAGGACGCGTATTGGCTAAAGACATTACCGCCGCGCACGACTGGCCACTTCTGAATCGTTCCTGCATGGATGGCTTTGCGATAAATGCCCGAGATATTTTCGGTGCCAGCGAATCCAACCCGGGATATCTGGAATGCACGGCAAGCCTGACTATCGACGTAATGCCAAACATCGTCATCCAGTCGGGAGAATGCGCCCGAATCACCACCGGCGGTGTTCTGCCTCAAGGTACGGATGCCGTGATCATGGTGGAGCATACCGGAGAGATGGACGGCACCACCATCGAAGTGAGAAAAAGCGTTGCCCCATGGGAAAATGTCATGCAGCGAGGCGAAGATGCCCGCACAGGAGCCGTTTCCCTTGAAGCTGGAACCAACATGCGCCCACAGGAGATCGGTCTGGCTGCTGCCCTTGGCTTTGAAAAAATCACACTTGCCAGACTCCCCCGCGTGGGCATTCTATCCACCGGCGACGAACTGATCGAGATCAAGAAAACCCCGAGACCCGGACAGGTTCGGGACGTCAACTCCCTGACCGTGTCCGCACTGGTCCAGCAGGCCGGTGGAATCCCCATTCGATATGGTCTTGTCAAAGACGATCTGGACAGTCTCACAACCGCTCTGAAAACAGCCATTGCCGAGAATGACCTTGTCCTTCTGTCCGGCGGCAGCTCCATCGGCGTGCGGGATCTGACGGTCCAGGCTCTGGAATCCATTGTCGACTCCGAAATTCTGGCTCATGGCGTGGCCCTGAGTCCGGGAAAACCAACCATCCTCGGTCGTGCCTCGAACAAGCCGGTCCTCGGCCTGCCTGGGCAAGTGACTTCAGCCCTGGTTATCATGCACGTGCTCGTATTGCCGCTCATCCGTCACATGCAGGGCGACAGAAACGCCTTTGAAACGTGTAAAAGGCCTGTTCGCAAGGCAGAACTGGCGCGAAACGTGGCTTCCAAGCCCGGACGTGAAGACTATGTACGGATACAATTGGAAGAAAGGGACAACGAAGGACCTCTGGCGCACCCTGTACTTGGTAAATCAGGGTTGCTGCGAACCATTGTCCAGGCTGACGGACTGGCAAGCATCCCGGCCGACTCAGAAGGCTTGTACGAAGGACAATCGATTGATGTATGGATTCTATAACTTTTGATATAATTGAAGATTGATTAAAAATCTTTCTCCTGACCATCAAGCTCGACAATCTGCCATCCATCAGTTCCCCGTGAAAGCACGAACACGGAATCCTCTTCCAGGTTCTGGTCCAGATCGGCAACCTTCACCCTATATGCTCCGAACACGCGAACCTCTGCCCAGCTTCCCTCCAGCCTCACCAGTTCAAAGCCGAGGCCTGATGTATCCACCTCGGCCGTGCGGAGTAGGCGATATGTTCCCCGCTGACGCTGGACTTCCTTGAGCACCTCGAACCTGAAATCATGCCGATCACGAACATCCTCAGCAAAGAGTGTTTCATAATCGTCAGCCAGGGCCGTGCTCTTGACATAAAAGAGTTTCAAAAGACTTATTATTTCGTCTGGCACCATTTTGTCAGGATCAACAGGAGGCAAGGCCGGGACATGTGACGGATCGGGCTGGACATCCCTGATTGCCCCCGGCTGCCCCATGAGCGTGAGATATAGCTTAATCTCGGACACGGCCAGCTTGACTGTGGCAGTATTCTTTCCCTTGGGAAAAACGTCATCTATAACAATTCGTAACGATTTTGCAGGCTTGCCCTGACATTTTATAACCTGCTCACCAGATTCATCGCGCAACCAGAAAGCGGTTTCCGTTCCATCCGGGTAGACAATTCGACCAGACCTGATACGCCTGAATTCCTTGAACCGGCCTTCAGCCTGATGTCCATTGTAGATCCCAAGCCGCTCCACGCGAACGGGAAAACCAAAAATCAAATCAATCCATTGCCCAACACCAGGGCCTATGCCGCCCCCCACCCAGGCCGTGGTTGTATCGCTGTCCAACAAATTCTCAGGTGCAAACTCAAACCCGAAATCAACCTTGAAACTCGAGACCTTGACGGTCACATCAAGAGCACGGGCCGGTGTTGCCATCATTATGACAAACAGGATCAACAAAAAAAATCTGGTAATGTGCATGAAAAAATGCATACCACAACTTGCCTTGATCCGCTTCAATGAAGTTTGATGGGATTCAAAATCGCCAGACTACTTGTCCCGGACACCGTTGATCATCCACTGTCCTCCTTCCTTTCTGAAAGAGAACATGGTGTCCACCGGATACTCGAAGGCCTTGTCTTCAAGGTAGTAACGATAGGGACCATGTACATGAACCATGGCGGAATCATCGCGTAAAACCGGCTTGTCGAAACCGAGACCTATATGCTCCACCATGGCGATATGATGCTTGCCGAACCATTTCTTGGTCCGCATCTGCTCCTGCAATTCGAGAAAGGCCGTGCGTTCGCGCTCACGAATATCTGACGAAAAAACGTCTGGATAACTGTCGTGCAGCGTTGTCAGCAAAGCAAAATACCGCTTGATTTGAGCCACGAACTCAAGGTCCAGCCACGGGCTGATGACACCGACCGTCATGGGCTTGTCCGCCGGGACCGGCACCGATGCCCGCAAACGAGTACTGCCTGGCCGCATTGCCAGAGAAACAGGACTGCTCTTCTTGCCGGAAACTTTTTTCTTCGGCTTCGGTTTAGGCTTGGCCACGGCCTTGGCCTTGGCTTCTGCCTTTGAGGAGACATCAACCTTTTTCACAACAGGGACAGACTTTGGCTTGGCCGCAGACTTCGGTTTGGCGGCAGGCTTCGGTTTAACGACAGGCTGGTTTTTTTCCGAATCCGACTCGCTGGTTTCTCCTGTTTTGACGATCGTCCCATAAACCTTGATCCCGGACATGGCGACCTTGGCCTTGCCCATGACCGTGTCCTTGGAACTTGGGGCCACTCCGGTAATGATGATCTTGATGGAGTCGGCAGTCACCGGCTTGAGCTGTATACTCTGTTCCCCTGGTGCATTTTTCAACCTGAATTCCTGACGACTTTCATCGGGATAGAGAATGACACCCCGGATAACACGTCTGAACTTGTCGAACTGCCCCTTGTGCTGATTGCCGTTACGAATTCGCAGGGATTGCAGAACGACCGGTGACGGAAAAACCAACCTGATCCATTTGCCCGGCCCAATTCCCTTGCCACCCCCCACCCAGGCCGTGGCCGGGTCGTCATCGATCAGATTGCCCGCATGGTAATTCCCCTGATGATTGGCAACGTCAACGGACAAACCCACAACTTCCGTAGCGTGAGCGGGAATACCGAAAAGGCTCATCACAAGCATGAGAACCAGGGTAAGGACAGTTTTTTGAACAAATTTTCTCATCATCTGTTTTTCCGATAACAAAAAAGGGAGCCTGTTGGCTCCCCTTTTCATCGGTTATTTCCAGATATTACTTAATACCTGTAATGCTCGGGTTTGTACGGACCTTCGACATCCACGCCGATATAATCGGCTTGTTCCTTGGTCAACCTCTCCAGATTGACACCAAGACGTGCCAAATGAAGGCGAGCAACCTCTTCGTCCAGTTTCTTGGGCAGGATCATGACAGAAGGCTCATAGTCATTCTTGGCCAGGTCGAGCTGAGCCAGAACCTGATTGGTAAAGGAATTGGACATGACAAAACTGGGATGACCTGTGGCACAACCAAGGTTGACCAGACGGCCTTCAGCCAGCACGATCAGGGACTTGCCGGAAGGCAAGGTCCACTTGTCCACCTGAGGCTTGACCTCTTTCTTGATGCACTTGGGGTTATCCTCCAGGTGAGCCATTTCGATTTCGGAATCAAAATGTCCGATGTTGCAGAGAATGGCCTCGTCCTTCATGGCGTCCATGTGCTTGCCGGTAACCACATGGTAGTTGCCGGTACATGTAACAATGATATCGCACTGGGGAGCAGCGTCTTCCATGGTGGTGACTTCATAGCCTTCCATAGCAGCCTGAAGTGCGCAGATAGGATCGATCTCGGTGACCAGCACACGAGCACCAAAACCGCGCATGGACTGAGCACAACCCTTGCCGACATCGCCATAACCGACCACACCCACGATCTTTCCTGCAACCATGATATCAGTGGCGCGCTTGATGCCATCGGCCAAGGATTCACGGCAGCCGTAAAGATTGTCGAACTTGGACTTGGTCACGGAATCGTTGACATTGAAAGCCGGGAAAAGCAGTTCCCCCGAACGCTGCATCTCGTAGAGACGATGCACACCGGTGGTGGTTTCCTCGGACACGCCGCGCATGGCCTTGCCGATCCGTGTCCATTTCTGCGGGTCGGCTTTGACCGAAGCTTCCAGACGATTCATGATCATCTGGAATTCGAGAACGTCGTATTCCTTGTCGCACAAGCTGGGATCGGCCTCGACCTTGACACCCTGATGAATGAACAGAGTGGCATCACCACCATCGTCAACGATAAGGTCAGGACCGGAACCGTCGGGCCAGGTCAGGGCCTGCTCGGTGCACCACCAGTATTCATCAAGGGTCTCGCCTTTCCAGGCAAAAACCTTGGCCATACCGGAATCGGCAATGGCGGCAGCAGCGTGATCCTGAGTGGAAAAAATGTTGCAGGAAGCCCAACGGATGTCTGCGCCCAGTTCATACAGGCACTTGATGAGCATGGCGGTCTGAATGGTCATGTGCAATGACCCCATGACCTTGAAGCCCTTGAGAGGCTTTTCCTTGCCATATTTTTCGATAAGGGACATGAGCCCCGGCATCTCGCGCTCGGAAAGCTGCATTTCCATGTGGCCCCATTCGGCCAGGGACATATCAGCGACTTTGTTGTCGCATTTCAAATCAACTGGTTTAACTTCAGACATCTTTCCCTCCGTAGTAAGGATTGGTTTTTATTTTTTTTCAGCCTCATACAGGACAACGACAAGGCCCATATTGACAGGAAACTCCGTGACGCGACTGACTTCAAAACGCGCCTGCTCCAACCAGTCTATCATATTTTCCTTTGGAATGCCGAGACGACGATCTCCATACTCGCTCCGCATGACTTCATTGTCGTGCTGACCGAATTCGGCAATGATCAGACGCCCACCGATCTTGAGTACACGTCCGGCCTCGCGGATGGCATCCATGGGACGGGCAAGATGATGCAAAACAAGCGATATGACCGTGCAATCAGCTTCCCAGTCACGCAATGGCAGATGTGTCATCTCGCCAATACGAAGGCTCATGTTGGCATCATCGGAAAAACGTTCTTCGGCCAGCTCAAGCATCTTGGGAGAGTTGTCCACGCCAATGACTACCTTGGAAGTCTTGGCAAGCACGGCCAGCATGTCACCCGGACCACACCCTATATCAGCCGCGCAATCGCATTCGGGCAGACGTTCCTTGATCTCGCGGCCAAGATCCAAATCGCCCAGGACCTCGGCAGTCATGCGATCCCAATCCGGCGCAATGGCATCAAAGAATTGACGAGTTGCTGCGGTCCGTTCACGAATGACCTTCTCTGCCCGATTACTATCACGCTTGAGTTCGGGATCTCCTTCAAGCAAAGAGACAATACCGTCAAGAAATGCCCGTCCAGGGCCTTCCTCACTGGCACGATAAAAAGCCCACAACCCTTCACGGCGAACATCGACCAATCCGAAATCGGAAAGGATCTTGAGATGACGCGAAATACGGGACTGCCCCATCTCCATAACCTGCACGATCTCGCCGACATTCAACTCGTAATCGAGAAGAACATTGACCAGCCGCGCTCTGGTTTCATCCGCCAACGCCTTGCAATACTTTATTATTTCCATGCGATTTGTCCTATATCAGGATATCTTGATATATTGTATTTTTGAGTGATAGCCGAAACAGGGGGCAAACGTCAAGCCGAGTAAATGACACGTACACAATTATAACTCGAAACTCTTTGAATGCAATTGACACCAAACGACAAATACTCCACATACTATAATATGAGCAAACATCTATCGTCATCACGCCAAAAGGGCAGGAGCAGGCGCATGACAAGCATATTCAGACCAAAATCAAAGGTCTCCCAAAAATCCGCGACAGCTCGGGACGAGCACGTAGCAACGACAAAAAATAAAACATGTCAAAACATTACCGGATTTCATAACTTCGATGAGATCGTCACTCCCTTCCCGGAACGCATAGGAAAGCACTACTACCGATGGTGGAGACTCATTGGTCTTCTTCTGCTGGCGGCCCGCATCGGCTCCATGGCTCTGTGCGATGAAGCTCTCACCAGATACCCGATCAACGTCATCTTCACTATCCTTCCAAGCACCCTAGCCATCCTGATCATCCTCATGTGGTCGTTAGCAATGGCCGGAAACCTCTACCCAACGGAAGACAACAACTCGATCCATCTGGACCAGATACGCAATAGTAAAATCATTGATTTTGGAAGAATGCACAGCCAGTGGGGGAACCAGTCACTCAACGCCACCATGGGATGGGCGCAGCTTCCTCTCGGCAAAGCCAGAAAACTATCAAAAGACAAACTGGAAGAAGACTTTTTCAAGGAATTGGAACAGCCCGTTTCGCCTCAAAATGGCACAGGCCAAACATCCGAAGATACACTTTTATCGCAGAAGAACACGAGCACTACACAAAAAAACACAATTTCAATTCAAAAAGACACGTCCAAAACTCAAGAAAACCCGACATCGACAAAAGAAAAAAAAATACCATTCTTGAAAAAACAACGACAACAAATGAATTAAAAACAACTATTCCAGAAAATGAACTCGGCTCAATATTGCTCGGCAAAATGATTGAATCCGTGAAATGGGACATCTCTCAATTCACGTACAAAATAACCATGACACTGGTTCTTTTCATGTCAGGAGCCATGTTCTGGTGCCTATACGGCATCACGGCTCTCACATGGAGACTGGGACAACATCAGAATGTCAAAATCGACGTCTTCCCCCATCCCGTTGCCAGCATCAAGGCCGTCGGAAAATTCCTCGGCCTCATAGCCCTTATCAACGGCATCATCTATTCAATTGTCATGATCGGCATCATTATCTCAAGGCCGGACAACACGACACTCCTTATCGCATCCCTGTTCAGCCTGACAGTTGTAGCGGCATTCATCGTACCGCAGTACAACCTCCACATTCTCATGCTCAAAATCAAATATGAAAAGATATCGCCTCTTGCCGACCCCTTGGAAAAAGCTCTCACCAAGGCCAACTGCGAACCCACAAAAAGCAATATAGAAGCGGCCCCTTCCATACTCCAATTGCAACAGGCCCTCACGATTGCCAGCGAATGGCCGTTCGATCTCAAGGCTTTGCTGGCCATTGTCAGCAGCATAATCATCCCTCTCATGGTGGCAGCAATAGCTGTTTTCGAACAACTTCGCTGAACCAGACCTTCCTTCTAACACCTCGAATAAAAGCCACACACAGGCACTCTTTCACCCTGCACAACAACCCGCAAACACAATAAGTCAGCCGTTTGCAAGAGGTGAACCTCCATGATATACGCTGATCCTCAAATTCTTAAAAATAATGAGGATGCATTCATGAGTTCATTCGTTCGCAATTCAGCCATCATTCTGGCTCTTCTCCTTTTCACAGGCTGCGGCGCAGCCACACAGAACATTCCGGTCAGCACGGAACCAAGCGGCGCGATAGTCTATGTGGACGGCACGGAAACATGCACCACACCATGCAACGCAACACTTGAAAAAACACAGGACCATATACTGACCATAAAAAAAGACGGATACAGACAGGCTGACGTGCCGATCGTCCGCAAGTATGACACGACCGGCGTTGCCCGTGATGCAACCCAATCCGGCATGCGCTCATCCAGCATGGGATCAAACACCCAGGGAGCCATTGCCAACGCCCTCATGACCGCCGGAGCCAAGGAAGAACAGGGAACCGCCTATATCCTCACACCCAGTACCGTCACAGTGAAACTGGCCAAAAAAGGACAGACTGCCCCTCAGGCAGCAGGCCAGGATGGTCCGGTCTATATCACGAGCGATCAGCTGGCCCCCGAAGATCAAAAAGCCGTGATCAAGACAACAGAACCAACAACGCTGGGCAGTGCCGTACAAGAAAATCCGGCAGAAGCCGCCGAGGCGCTGCTTGAAGCAGGAGCTGTTGCCGCCCCGACCGTACACACCGGCAAGGAATGGAAAAGCAGCCACTCATCCGAATCATACGGCAGCGATGGTTCCTACAACAAAACGACCAAGTCATCCGGCGTTTCCGTTGGTGCTTCCGTCAATCCCGTGGCCGCAGGCCTTGGCATCCTTCATCTGCTGGAAGACGCCAACAAGGACACCGAAGACAAAGCTCAGCCCGCCGAATAGCAACTACAATTCACTGATAATACGACCACATGGGAGGGAGAACCAAGCGTTACTGAACAAAGAACGCAATGGATCTCCCTCCTTTTTTACGCACCAGGGGCATGATTAAACTCGATTCTGCTTGCCCACACATGTTGAAATTGCAATAGTGGTATTGAATTCGCTATTTTTGCCGGTAAAAAAGAACCTGCACTTCTTCCATCCTGACCTCACAAGGAGAAACCATGTTCAAGAAAATTCTTCTGGCAGCAACACCAAACATTAACAGACAAGCTGCTCCACACACGGCCTTTGAACTAGCCCGCAAACACGAATCAGAATTGGTCCTGTTCCATTCCCTGCCCATAGGCAAGGACGACTGGTGCTCTTTCGACGAAACCATTTCTTCGGAAAAACTCGTATCCACTGCCTCCTCGAAAATCGAAGCATTCTACGCCGAAGACCTCAAGGACATCCCTGTCTACTCCATCAAAGTGACAACCGGACCGGCCTATGAGCGCATCCTTAAGCTCATTCACGCCGAAGGTGTTGATCTGATCGTCATGGGCAACCACTCGGCTGGCATGACCCGCCCGGATCGCATGTGGGGTGTCGTTGACACCACCATCCGCAAGGTCTGCTCCAACGTTTTCTGCCCAGTTCTGGTCGTAACCAACAAACCCGAAAAACAGACTGACATCAAGCGCATTGTCATGGCCACGGACTTTTCCACCCCATCGGATTCCGCCCTATGCTATGCCGCGCAGGTAGCCCGGGAATACAAGGCCCACCTCACCATCTTCCATGTCCTGAACATCGGGCAGAGTTGCCCCAACCCGGAATATTACATGCAGGACATGAATGTCTTCATTGACAAAGCCAAGAACAAAATGGAACGCAAATACGCAAAGGCACTTCAGGACATCGATCATTCCTTTGAATGTTGGGAAGGTATCCCCTATACCGAGATTCTCAAGCAAGCCAGATGGAGCGAAGCCGACCTCCTGATAATGGCCCAGTATTCCTCCAGCCAGGAATCAACCAAACCATTCGTCGGCTCAACGGTCATCCAGGTGGCCCTGTCCCCTGGCTGCCCTGTGCTCATCGTCAACTACCGCGCCAGGGTGTGCATGTAGCAAACTGTTGAAAACGTCCGAATGCTGCGCTAAAAGGCACCCTCGGCCAACACTTTCAGAGGGTGTTTTGCCGACAAATCAGGAGGCCTCATGACCAGACATTTTCCACTTGCAGCACTGGGTATCCTGTGTGTGCTCCTTCTGGCGGCCTGCGGAGTACCGAAGCAGAAGATACCTGTCAGCACAAATCCCATCGGAGCGACCATTTATGCCGATGGCAAAAAGACTTGTACCAGCCCGTGCAGCGTGAGTTTCGACAAATTGAACGAGCACCTGATCACCATCGTCAAGGATGGCTACGCGCAGGAAGACATTATCATCAGTCGGAGGTTCATGCCGGACGAAGCCATCCGGGATGGTGCCATTTCCGGCATCCTCAAGGGCGGCAATTCCAAGGACGTGGCTGGCGAAGTCGCAAGGGAAGTGGACGAACAGGAGCGCACTGGCGAAGCCTACGAACTGGTCCCGACCATCGTCACCGTCACCTTGACACCAGAAGGTTCCGGGAACTAGGAGCAGATCATGGCACGCTATATAAGACGATACAGCCGCAGTGACCGCTCGTCCCGAACCAAACGGCTGGACTCGGCCCTGTCACCGTTCCTGAACAAACTGGACACAACGGGCGGATATGCCATGGTCAAGCTATGGCGAGCCTGGGACGACCTCATGGGCGAAATGGCACCATTGGCCCGTCCTCTCGGACACCGTGGCAGCAAACTCATCCTGGCTGCCGAAGATCCCATGATCATGCAGGAGGCTCAATTCCTTGCTCCCATGATCCTGGACAAAATAAACTCTTTTTTAGGTGAAGAAGTCTTTGACAAAGTGGTCTTTGAGCTGCTAAACGGCAGAGTTCCTTTGGACGGGAAAATTCCTACGGAACGCCCTGCCCCCAAACGGAAGCTGAAAAAGCCTAAAAGTTTAGGCAAGTTAAATAAAGAGCTGGACCCGGATTCCCCAGTGGGCAAGTGCTACCGGGCATATCAGCGCATGTTTACCGAAGAGTAAGAATTATGCGCCCCTTGGGCCTTTTTAAGGAGTAGTATCATGAGTGAAAAAGTAAAAGAAATTTCCTTTGACGAGTTGGGCTTGACCAAGCCGCTTGAAAAAATGACCCAAAAAGAGCTCCGCGCTCTTGTCGTTGCAAAGCTGCCGATGATCGTTGGCGCTTCCGGCAAGAACAAGGACGAGCTGGTTGGTGAAATCAAGGAAGCTTTCGGCATCGTCGAAGAATCGACTGTTTCTCCCTACAAGAAGCAGATCTTCGAAATCAAAAAAGAGATCAGGACTCTTCGTGACGAAAAAGTTGCCACTGAGGACAACACCCGCCGCGACCAGATGCGCCGTCGGATCAACAAATTAAAAAAGCGCACTCGTCAGCTCGCCAGAGCTGTTTAATATTTGCGCAAAAAGAAGTTGACATAACGGGAACTAACGCTTAATTCATCTTCTCTCTACAGGGCTGTCGTTCAATTGGCAGGACGGCGGATTCTGGTTCCGTTGATCAAGGTTCGAGTCCTTGCAGCCCTGCCAAATGCGTCCCCATCGTCTAGCCTGGTCCAGGACGGCGGCCTTTCACGCCGTTAACAGGGGTTCAAATCCCCTTGGGGACGCCACGGAATTACAACGGGTTACATCGAAAGATGTAGCCCGTTTTCCTTTTGCGCGTAAAATATCGCGTAAAAAGATGTGAAAAAGCCCCGGAAACCATGTGTCTCCGGGGCTTTGTTACAAGTGGTCTATTTCAGTTAGCCGCCAAACACATTCTCAAGGACATTATCCGTAATGCCCAGACGATGAATGTAGCGGGTCGTGGTCATCGAGTTGGAGTGCCGCAGGATAGCCTGGATGTTCGGTATATCAACGCCCTCCTTCGCCAATATTGAGGCAGTCAAGTGCCGGATACCATGGAACGTGAACCGCTTCACCTTGGCCCGCTTGCATAGAGTCCCCATCAAATGCTGACGGGACGTGTACCGGGAGCCATCCTCACGACAGAAGACGTACTTGCCCATCACATCCTTGGAGTGTTCTACCAGTTCCTTGCGGAGCCGCGTGGTCAGCATCAACAGATCGTGTTCCAAAGACCCTCCGGCCCGCTTCCGGGTCCACAACGTGATGGTGCCACTCTCAAGATCAAGGTCGTCCCAGGTGAGCTTCAATATCTCACCAAGACGCGCCCCGGTATGAAGCATGGTCAACAGGAACAGTTGGTCTTTGGGCCGGGCCACCGCATGAACTTTCCAGAAGTCAGCCTCAGGTGGCACGTAACGCGGCTGCAACTCCACAGGGAACGGTTCTACGGCGGTAAACGGGTTGTCCTTGGGCATACCGAGGTACTTCACGCCCCAATTCCATGCCGCGCCAAGGTTCTTGCGGTCCTTGTTGGCAGCGTTGCCGCTTCGCTTCTCGGCCTGAGACTTCAACATCTTCATGCAATGGGTGACGGTCAAATCCTCCACCAACAGACCATGATGCACGGCCTCAAAGAGACGGTTGAACGCAGGTACCTTCTCTCCTTTATAGGTCTTGGGTGCATGACGTTGTTTCGAGTATTCAAGATACTCCACGCTCCACTCAAGCAGGGAGTGTAATGCCAAGGCTTGCTGCTCGGCTACCCAAGCTTCCTCGGTCTGCTGCGCTTCCCACTTCTTTGCGCTTACCTTGCTTGCGAAGAGCTTGCTTCGCCGCCTTCCATCGATCATTTTTTGCGCCCGGTACTTGCCGGACTTCTTGTCTAGGTATGGCATATCCGTTCCTTATTATTTCCATGATTCGATTTTCAGAGAACAGAACTTTCCCACAAGGGCAGAACTGAGTGCAGCCGAGGTGGTGCTTGTTTCGATAGACGTAGCCGGTGGATACCCGCAGGAGTTTCGCTACTTCCTTGGGTGTTAAGATGGTGTCGGAGGAATGCATTGTGCTATTTCCCCTGACGTCTTCTCAGTTTAATCTTGATCTTCTTACTGAGCTTCTGGTCATGGCAGACATGACGATGGGCTTTTGCCTTCCGTAGCTTTTTCTTATGGCGTTTGTTGGAGGCTTTGCATCCACGCTTGCTTTTTTTGAGATCGGCAAGAAAGAGTTTCCGATACTCGCTGAATTCCTCTTCAGTGAGTTCCCAAGTTTCAACAGGCAGGAAGGGAATGTTCTTCTTGTTAAAGAAGCCAAAGCCGTGCTTCTTGCCAAGCAAGACGACTACCTGCATGTGGGCTTTGATCTTGGTTTCAGTGATGAGGTAGTTTCGTGCGCGGATGCCGTCATCAGTATTTGGCAGATAGCTCACATCCACGAGACTCTTTTTCTTGCACTTGACTCGATTCACCCACCATTTTCGGATTGTTTTCGAAAATTTGATGAGCGCGTTTTCTTGGGAGCCAGGCAACCGCCGCAAAGGTCTTTTCCTTTTGTCAGTTTTTTGTGTGCGTCCCCATATGAGTAAGTGGATGTGATGCTTTGCCTTGGTAGACCAATCAATAAGGTAGCCAATCCCCAATCCAGGGTAGTTTCTCCTGACGAATTTCCGAAAGCACCGTAAATCTGTCTTGAGAATTTCAGGCGTAAGCTTCCTGGCTCTCCCATTCGGGTAATTAAAGGTAATAAGCCATTTCGGAGCCTCTCCAATTGAAAGAAGCTCAAGGGATAATTTGCTGATTCGTCGTCGTGACTTCGAATAGAGCTTGTGCCCCTCTGAGCGATTTGCATACTCGCCCATCCCGGTCGGGACAGGTGGTTTTTTCATTACATTACTAGGAGGTTTGTAATGCCAGTTTATGACTCCTTCGTGGATGCACATCACATACTTTCCGGGATCAATTTTAATTTCACTCCAGGATGTTTTTCTAGCCATGCTAACTCTTCTTTTCACCTACGAGTAATAGTGACGAGAGTACGACCTGACTCCATGGTGAGGTATAAACAGTCAGACTCTCACTACCCGCATGAGTGCGCGTAGGCTGACTAAAACGAAATGTTTTCAGTTCAGATTTCAGGTCAAAATCTGGCTAGAAAGGGTAATTCTGCTGAACGTTTGGCAAAACCATAGAATCCCTGATTTGACCCCTGATAAAATCTTGTATAAATATGATTTTTAAATCTATGAAATCACCCATGGTAAAATCCAGGATGAAAGGGAGTTTCGGATGTCAAACACGAAACCTAAAAACAGCACTACTGGATGGGTCAAAGATAGAAGCTACCCACTCACCGTTGAAGCAGATCGCGTTCTGACGGAAATGAAGACAAAATTCAAAATCAATAAGCAGGACTTGATTAGCGAGGCCGTTGTTCAATTCGCCAAGGAAAAGGGAATCAAGGTAAAGGGGGTGAAGGGGCCAAGCTTGAAAGGCCTTTCCGCAAAACAAAAAAAACAAGAACGAACCATTGCCGCTCTTTGCAGGCTTGTCCTCAAGCAACAGTGCACCAACAAGTCGGATGTCAAAGACGCTTTGGACACCATTGCGGATGCAATTGACTCAGGAACAAAAGGAAATGTGGCAGCGATTCGGAGAGACCACAAAGAGGAATTGCCCAGACGCTTGCAAGGCAAAGATGCCGTCACAGCCCTTCTTGCCGCTTTGCCAAAGTAAAGAGCCTGCGCCGGGTTTTCCGACACAGGCCATTCTGTCTTCGTAATCGCTAGTAAACAGCGTTGAGGATATGTTCGTCTTTATAAATGTAGTTCTTATCTGCACCATAACGGGCAACAAAAGGCCCCCATGCATCATTGTCTACGTAGCTTAATGAGAAACTTTTCCCGTCCGGGGTGACTATCCACTGAAATGCCGCCTCGTTTTGGCAGATTTTATCCAAAGCGATGTTGAACAAGATGTTGTACACCTCATTTTTCGGAGTTGCCCCTTCGCCAGAGGCCCCTTCGTAGAATTGCTGATACTCTGGCTCGGAAAGGACAGCCTTGGCATAACTATCTTGAATGTGCGGCTCGTTAACGACATTTCCTAGTAAATCCAAAAGGACTTCCTTGCGGATTTTGCCGGTGAACTCCACAACCCTTTCGCCTTTCTCTCCTTGGATCTCTGACCATTGCGGATTGTCGAAACTGGCATCAAAAGCCGCTCCAACTGTCGTGGTCTGATATCCGCCCATGACGCCCTCTTTGACAATATCAATATCACTCCCCGTGCAACCAGCCAGAATCATGGCAGACAATGCAAGCAGCAGAGCTGTTCGTTTGTAAATAGTATTCATCAGTTGCCTCCAAACTATTTGACGATAATGGCGATTATTCCAAGCGTAGCCATGTAAACAACGGCAGGGACAAATGCCACGCAGATAGCTTTAGGCCATTCAAAAGGCTGCTTGCCGACAGGAAGGTCTTTCTTGCCCTTGATTCCCGCATACAGATGCACAAACAATCCTGGAATCAGGAAAAAGCCGGTGATTGCACCCATAATAATGCCTTTGCCCAACTCGCCATACCCGGCGTAGTAGGAACCGCCGAACAGTAACCCCATCCAGCTAAAACCCTTCTTCTCTACTTGTGTCATAAGACCTCCTCTTGCCCGAAACGACTCGCCCGGACGTGATTCAAGACTCAGAGCCAACGGCAGCCAGCCTGTCGAAGCCTCCTTGGATAACAGTTTGTAGAAGATATTCTGTAGATATATATTCTACAAGTCAAGCACGTTGGACTCCGAAAAGGAGTCTTCATGCCGAAAAACAATTCTCAGAGTTACTCAGCCAAAGAACAGGCTGTAATGGGAAAGCTGGGCGTCCGAGTCCGACAATTGCGAGACGAAAGGAACCTTTCTCAGGAGAAACTGGCGGAGCTTGCCAGCATCCACCGCACCTACATCAGCTCCATTGAGCGGGGGCAGCAAAACATTTCCCTGACCATCCTGATACGGTTGGCAGAGTCGCTGGATGTGTCGCTGGAAGGACTGTTCGCCGACCTGTAGGTAGCGCGCGAGGGAGAAGGGGGAAGCATGACACCTCCCCCTTCTAGGTTAGATGATTTCAAGTTCTTCAAGCAGGGATTCAACGGCATCAGTTACAGCCGAAGCAACGGCCTTGTCCTGCAACTCGCCGATGACCAGAGCTGTCTCAAAGCTGTTGGCAATGATTGTATTGCCAGAATTAGTGTTTTGTCCTCGGAGCTTCGCCAACCCGCGTTGCAGAGCCTTGACGTTTGAGCCTTTGCCTTGCTGACCGGCACAGATATCGGCAGCGGAAACAGTGACCATCTTCATGGTTACCTCCATACGTAATAGTTTACTGACCAGACACGCCTCGTCGCACACTGCAACCGGCATGATTCGTATTCAGCAGTAAACTGCCAACAGTCATCGCAAAGAGCGTGCTGAACTATAGAGTGGGAGTCATTAAAGCTTGATGATGTTAGCGTAGCTGACCGGGCGGAGTTTCCACCAGTCCCGCCGCTGCACTGTTTTTACCGTCCGACTCGGGTCAAACACGTACCTATCAAGACCGCATTTCACATGGACTACCCAGTGGTCCTCCACGCCGCTGCCATTCCGCTCAATCCCCATGATGCTGACTGGACTGATAGGTTTGTATGACTTGAAAGGTGTCCAGCGAAGCAGCCCATACCCGTACCAATCAAGCATGTACCGAAGGTCGTCTAGGTCAGTGTAGAATGGCCCAACTGAGTCAAAGCCTAGATGTTCGATGGCAAGCTTCCGGACTTCGGCATAGGACGCTGATACTACCATCGACACGCAGGCCAGACCACATCCGGTGGGGTCTTCTTGGATTACCCGCTCCACGACCAACGCAACCAGCATGTTGCCAGATTCTCGGCGTTCATATGCGGGTCCAACGAGTCCTTGTGTCGAAATGACATCATGACAGCCAGGACCGACCAACACACCCTTAGGACGCAAATATGACACATTTTCACTCGCCTCCGGATATGATGACGAACCGATAAGCGTCACCGGACTTGAAAATGACCTCAATCCCGTCAATCACCACCGGGCCATCTACATCACTGAGGCACCATGAGAACTTCACCGGATGATCCTCCAGAAGTCTGACCTTTTCAGATGTTGTCAAAGCAGGGTCGAACAGGCTCACAAGCATGTCTTCCATGTCGCGTACTTCCATCAGAAATCCCTCCAGATATCGGGAATCTCACTAGCACGCTTCACGGCCCAGATTCCTTCGGCTTCACAGTCAACCTCGACCCAGCCGACTCGCAGCCGCTTGAGTTCATCAAAAGAGATGTAGCCCCACTCGGCATTCCAGTAGTCGCCGTTGAGGATGGAATAGCCGTAGAAGGTGTCCTCACCGTCAAACTCGGCTACATACCAATCGCACCCGCCAATGAAAAAATGCAGATGGATGTTCTTGTTTTCAGGCGCAATGTCCTCGGTTTCATACAGTCGGGGAATCTTATCCAGCCTCGACTGCGAGGGTTCGTTCCACATTGTGAGCCTCCTGTTCATAGGACGCAACAAAGCCCACGGCTGCCGTGGCAGACATGAGATCAATGTTCGTCGGGTTATGGTATGGGGTGCCGAACCGTGCTTATGGCTTAGCGAAAAAACGACGTGACCATTATACCAGAAAAGCTAAAAAAGTCAATAGCATATAAAAAGGCGTAGCCTTAGAAAGTAAGGAACACCCACTTAAGCTTTGCTAAAATAGCACCTAAACCGAAAAAAAACACAGTTTGAGATTAGAGCCCTTTATACTGACGATAAAGCCGGCATGCTTTTTTTAGCTGAGATTTTACACTGGGGGAAAGGTCAGAAAAAGCTGCATTTTTTTCCAAGCCTAATAAAAGAACCTCCGTGTCTTCCTTTTTATCAATTCTAATCATTCGGGCAACACGATTCGCACGAGACGCGACATCACTGATAACCTTGCCTTGAGCAAGACCTTCTTTTTCAATCCAACACTTAAACTCCACAACATCCTTTACGCCCTCGTTCATTCTTCCACTCCTCTTTGAATATTTTGATAATGCAAATCAATACAACGAGCTAAATATGAAGCCATATTGACAGGGACAGCATTGCCTATCATCTGTTCTTGGTTTGTTTTTGAGCCTGTTAAAATAAAGTCTGCCGGGAATGTTTGCAATATCGCCCTCTCTCTAGTCGTAAGAGGTCTAACCCCGTCAAGACTTTGAACAGGATCACCATGATGGAGAGAGTACCCAGCCGGGATAGGCCTATTTACACCTCTAATAGTAGGCGAAGGTTCATCTACAGAAAAAATCCCCCGTCTGTTATAATTTCTTGGATGCCTATAATAATATTCGATACCTAACGCATTTCCTAGATATTGGCGAATAGTCATAGGGTGTTCATCAAGACCGTTTTCGATTAAGACTTCAAGCTGACCCTCCGGGTTATGAGTTGTACCAATTGCAAAAAATCTTTTCCTGTTTTGCGGGACTCCACAGCGGCTCGCATTTAAGACAACCTCGGTAAGAGTGTAACCTGCAACAGTAAATACAGCCTTAGCCTTTCGATAACTTTCGCTTTTTTGTGCCCTGTCTACATTTTCAAACACGAAACATGGAGGATGAAGAGCGCAAACAATTTCTGCAAATGCAACCGTCAGGTTGGCATTCAAACCCTCGACTCTCGATCCTGCATGAGAAAAGTCTTGGCAGGGAGGGCCTCCAATAATCAAATCAAATTCATACGGTGTTAGAAGGTTGACTGTATCATTTACTTGGGTAAGATCATGGCTAAGAGCTTGATGATTAAAGTTTTCAGTATAACACTCAAGAGCCTTGTCCCAGTTTTCAACGGCAAGAACTATGTTGTGTCCTGCCTGTTGAAACCCTAACGACATGCCACCACAGCCAGCAAAAAGGTCGATAACATCCACATAAACCTCCTGTATCAGACAACTACAAGACTTCAGACGCGACGTCAACAAATTGACGTCAGAAAGGCATATCAATGACAACTAAACAATCACCAACTCTCTATGGTATTGAAAATTCAAATCGTAAGCCCAAAGACTTTTGGGGGAAAAACCAATTTAACAGCTCTTTTCCCGTTTCTTTAGCCTGCTATATGAGAGACCAAGGTTGGACCGCACAGTATCTCCATGTTGATGAAAATCTGGATATATCAATACGTGAAATCCCTTTTGATGAGGTGTTTAATAGCAACAAGAAAAACACAGAATTAACTTTTAATTTTGAATCAAAGTTTGATCCATATCAACAGTATACAACTGATGACATCAAAAATATCGATCTTGTCGTTGCAGATGGTGTTATACCAATCCGACCTTTAGAGATTAAGCTCACCGCAGTTCCTGACCAAGCCACGCACAATCTCGAAGAAGTTTTTTGGGGGCCTGAGATTGTAGTACGGCCTGCGTCTACATCATATGCAGCCCTTGGTATTTTTCACAATATACATGCTGATCTAGAGCTTGCTCGAAGTATCATCGAACCCACTGCACAAAAAATTAAACAATGGGGCAATAAATACGAAATATCGGCACACTTCCCAAAACTTATGAGGATGTTAGACAATTTCCAACTAACATTTCATGTAAAACAGCAACCGTTTCTGATGCAAATTGTGTGGAAAACTAAAGGCAAACAGCCATATTTGAATGACAATGCCTTTGATATTTTTGTGTGGAGTGACTATGCGTTGTGCCGCCTATTCATCAAGAATTCCCGTAAGGAATTAGGCAATGGAGACTTAAATCGTTTTGAAAGAAGTACAGCTCGATTCTCTAGATTCTTATACGAAGCGACTACTCGCGGAACTGTGCCATTAAAAAGTATTTATACCGAAATGGCCTTTGACCTTCAAACCGACAAAGAACTTGCTGCAAATGGGCGAATCACTAACAAGTACTTACAATCAGAACGCCTGCTGCAACCCTTGGTCCACAAAGACCACTTATTTAACATTATACTTAATGAGGGAGAGACTCTCCTGAGCCCCGAAAGACGTTTGGATCAATCCGTATACATCCAAGCTATAATTGATGGCAAAATAGCCCCATAAAAAGTTCATCAGCTTGAGCGGGCTATGACTTCCGATGCTGCAAGAAAGCCCTAACTTGAAGGTGCCTACAAGCTAGCTCAACTCATAGCCCACCACCTCTACGTGTCGATTACGTGTCGATCAAACCGAAAAATACGGGCATAAACCACAACACAAGATCACAAAACCCTTGCAGCAAGCCGCTTAACGCCATGGTTGCCGTCCAGAGCGACAGTTCTCTCACGCCGGGCACCCGTAGAATCGAATCCACTACCGCTTCTGCGCGGAATGAAAGATATTCAGAATCTCAACGCAATCGTCTTTGATTCGGTAAGGAATGATGTAGGGAAGAATTAGCACTTCGCGGGTCATGGGGACTCGACCGGGGCGCCCGCTTTCGGGGAACTCTTTGAGTCGCTGACAGCCATCCCATATGCGTTGAGCTTCGGAGAGAACCACATCCTCGTCTGCGCTCTCTGCTAGGTAGGCTCGAACTCGATCAAGGTCTTGGAGGGCGTTGGGAGTCCACTTAATTCTAGTCAGCGTCAACGTTCAGCCCCCACTTGGCGAAGGCATCCTTGACTTCAGTGTCCGTTGCGAACTCGCCAGCATCGGCTTGGGCGACACTTTCATTGATTCGGGCGACCTGCCATGCCTGTTCCTCAAGGAACTGGTCCAAGGCACTGGCGACGATGAAGGATTTGCTGCGATTAGTGGCCTTGGCCAAGGCATTGAGCTTGGCGGCAGTCTCATCCGGGATACGGGCTGTAACAGTGCTCATGATCAACTCCTTTTATACAAAGTATACATTGTGTACATTGTAGTCAATGTCGAGTGTGTGCCAACCCGAAACAGGCCCGCCCTCAAGAAAATCGACCCACCTTCACGATTAGACTTGCGGCGCGTAAAAAAATGTGTAAAACACGCCCTTCAAGACGAGGCAAATCGGCAACAAAGGGAACCAGGAATCCCGCCGGAAAGCCAGTCGCACCATGCGTCCCCATCGTCTAGCCTGGTCCAGGACGGCGGCCTTTCACGCCGTTAACAGGGGTTCAAATCCCCTTGGGGACGCCATGTGAACAAAAAGACCCTCAGTTTCAAACTGAGGGTCTTTTCTGTTTCTTTCCTTGAAGCCATCTGTCAGGGCATCAGGCAGAAGCAACTAAACCACAGCCACCACCTGCCACGTATTGACTTTGGCAGGACCAGCCACCAAATCAGCGGCAGCGTCCTGCATGGCTTTCATGTGCGGAGTATTTCCGTGTGCGGCCAGAGCAGCCATGCTTTGCCATATTTCATAAAACAGAAATGTATTGCCATCGTCGGATTTGTGCAGATCATAACGCAGGCAGCCATCCTCGGCACGAACATCCGCCAGCACACCAACAAGCACCTTCTCCAAATCCGATTCCATCCCGTCCCTGGCAATCATGGTTGCCGTAACATACGTCAATTCACTCATCGTTACTCCTGTATAATTGCATGAAACTTCTCAAGAAAATTTTGAGCCAAACTGTCACCGAAATCGATCTCCATAGCGGAAGGATAACGCCCCTGCAAGGAAGACTCCTCGGACGACATATACAGAACGAACAACTCGGATTCTCCCAACCTTGCCTTGACCACATCTGCCATGGCTCCATAATCCGGCACAGAGCCACTTAACTGCACCAGAGAGATTGCCCGACACGGTACAATGTCCAACGCCCTGCTCGCCTTGCCTATAAGATCTTCAGCCCCATCGGGCGACGGCGGTATAATACCGATGATTTCATCAGAAAACTCACGAGACATGCGCATTCCGAAACCTGTTTCCGAGCCAAATGATTCTCCCCGAGCCCAAAAAATATCCGCGACTTCAGGGGATATGCTGCGACTGGATTTCATGCCAAATGAAATCTGCGGCTCCACGGTTTGTGCTGAAACAACAGTTGCAAAAAGCAACAGAAAGGCACAAATCTGCACACTCTTGAACACTCTCGCGAACATATTTGGAATCCCTGCTGGCGATGGGCAGCAGCAAACCGGAAGGCTACGCAATATCGAACCTTAACATCCAACAAGACTACTGTAGATGATGAAAATCTGACAAAAAAATTGAGCCTGTAAATTTAACGCAATCCCGATTTTCACAATAAAAAGTTCTGCACACTCAATCACACTCAGGGATTCACCTCAAAGCAATGAGAACAGACTAAGGAAGAGACGCCAACGTCTCACGCCCACCCATAAATAATTGTATTTTCCTTCCTCAGGCAAAACCTCAAGGACAAAAAACCATCTGCAGGCAGCAAGCCCGGCATATTCGGCCCCACCCAAAGAGTCTGGTTATTGGCAGACTGAGCCTGTCCCCGGAGCAAGGCCAGAAAGATACCCTGCGACCTCGTCAATGCTGTCAGGCGAAAGCTGAGCACCCTTATCCACCATTTTACCGACAGTCGAAACCCACGCAACATTGGTCTTCACTCCAACATTCAGACAAATTCGCCTGTTGGAATGACACCGGGAGCAAACATCTTTAACTGTATCCCCGACACTGGAAGCAGACACACCGCCGACAAGGGCGATGGCAAGCATCAGGGCAACAACACAAGCAGCTACATTGAACTTGAATTTGGCGCATTTCATGTGAATCTCCACTTCTTTAGCGACAATAAGACATCATTTTTCCCATTAACAATTCAGACCATCGAGCAGCATACAATTTCTTTCTGTTATACAATAATTTAGGACAAACACCTAAAAATGTACAGTGAACATCAAAAGTGTAGGGCAAAACCAAGGCCAAAAGATTCTTCCTTGTCCCCCCGGCCCAAACTTGCTACCTAATCCACAACATGGAAGCGTTTCGTCACCGGTGTGGCGCTTGGTCTTCAAAACCAATGTATGGCAGTGATGTCATGGGCAGGTTCGACCCCTGTACGCTTCCGCCATTATTGAATAAAATTACCGAGCATACCAGCTCGATTTTTTTGTTCAAAAAAAACCCCAATAAAAAATCCTATATGAACGTCAAACAATCCATCTCCCTTCTGCGAGGCGAAAAAATGGTCCACTTTGCTGGGCCACTGAGCGGCTGATATATTGGCTTGCAGAGTCGACTTCCTATGGTACATGTGTTTTGCGTAAAGAAAACACACCTACTGGGTTCCCCTCTGGAGAATGCACATAATGCAAATCATTACTACACATATCGGGACTGATTTTGACGCTCTAGCCTCAGTTGTTGCCTGCACGTTTTTGTATCCAGGGGCTGTCGGAGTGCTCCCCAGCATGGTTAACCCAGAGGTGAAACAATTTTTGGCAATCCATGCCAACATTTTAAGAGTCAAACCCAGGAAAGGATTTGACCTTGATGACGTAACTTCCCTTATCGTGGTTGATGCCAATAACTGGAAACGTTTGGACAAAATGGATTCCCTTTCTTCAAACGATGATATTGAAGTGATCTGCTGGGATCATCACATGGAAGGCGTCAATATCGCCAGCCATGTGACCTTCCGCGAAGAGGTTGGCGCAGCCGTGACCCTGCTTCTGGAGGAAATGAAAAAGCGAGACATCGCGATCACCCCCATGCATGCCACGCTCTTTCTTCTCGGCATTTACTCTGACACAGGGTGCTTGCGTTATCCTTCTGTCACGAGCAGGGATGCAGCCATGGTGAGTTATCTCATCGAAAACGGTGCCGACCTGAACGTGGTCTCTGCCTACCTCGATGACTCCATGGACGATGCGCATACTGAGGTATTTGGAAAGATTCTTGAAGAATCCGAAATCGTCAGCATCGGTACCATCCGTGTTGGAATATGCGCCCTGCATATCAAAAGCGGCCTGACCTCTCTGGCTCCACTTATAGAGAAATACCGAGAATTCAAAGGAGTCGATGCGGCCTTTGGGGTCTTTCAGGCTGATTCGCAAAAATGCATGATCATTGGTCGGGGCAAACCCAAACTCATCGATATCGGACACATAATGCGAGCATTGGGTGGAGGCGGTCACCTCGGAGCAGGCTCGGCCATCATCAGAAAAGCAAGCCCGGATGAAGCGACCCAGCAATTGAAGTCACTCATCACCCGAGGCTGTCATGAAAAAACCGAAATCAAGACGATAATGTCTGCCCCAGCCAAATTCATCGTTGATGCAGATGTCACCATGGCCAAAGCTTCTTATCAACTTACGGACAACAACATTTCCGGTCTCTTGGTCTGCCAAGAAGCCACCCTACTTGGTGGATTGTCAATACAGGATTGTACCAAAGCGAAGAAAAGCGGCCGATCAGATGTGCCAGTCAAGGGGTACGCCACGCGCAAAATTCCTAAGATTGCTCCAACGGCCTGTTGCCGCGAGGCCATTTCACTCATGGCTGATGCAAAAGAAGGCATCCTCGCGGTGGTTGAAGGCGACGAACTGGTCGGCGTGGTGACGCAAACCGACTTACTGTTTCAAGTTTACGATTTCTAACAAAATTCTGAATTTATTCGCAAAAATTCGTGTCGTGTCGGAAGCCTCGCGCTCAAGTCTCATCGACTTCCCCACCCAAAAAAACGGTGTCCCAAAAAACTAGGCCACTACTGAAACTAATAGAATACCCTCTTGGACTTGACCAGAATTGTGTAAAAACAGACCCACCCGAATGCCATCCATGTCACAAAAAAAAGCTCTTACTTTTCCCAAAATGCAACCGTCAATTGCAAACACCCCATCCCAAGTAGCAACTAAGCCTCCCCATAGCCCTTTCCTATACTGATAGAGAAACGCTTGAGCAAAACGAACCAATCTGCCACTCTTGCTACCGTCAGAATTACTACGACTATACACCCAACATCATTCAAAAAAATACTTTATTTTTCTCATTTGTAAAATATATTCAAAAAATAATTGAATCACATCTACTTTTTTTAAAAAAATCTTACAAAACAGACAACTACTACCAACAAAAAAAAGACAACTCTCTGCAAAAAACCCGCTTTATTGATACTATTTTTCCACAGAGGGCTGTTGAAAAACAATATCAAATCTTTAAAACACCTGAAAAACATGCATTCACGATATACGCGCAGACAAAACATCCACCTGACCACCCGCAAGAATATCCACAGGATATCAAGCCGTATTAATTGATTTTTTAAATATTGACTATAATCGGCTATTTCGTGCATAATTACTAATAGAAAATTGATGCGTATGATACGCAAAAAATAAGTCAGGAGAAGATATGGCTCCCTCAAGCACCACCCACGACCCAAAGAATGTAGTTGTTCTCAACCTTCCCGGCGAAGGTAACGCTGAAACCTACAAGATCGATCCGAACAAGCCATTCCAATTTGGATTTGACACGGCGGACGCTCTATTCACTGGCAACGGGAATGATCTGGTCATATCCACGGAAGACGGTGGAGCCATAATTCTCGAAAATTACCTCTTGCTCGCCAAAGACGGTCAAGTCCCAACCTTCGAATTGATAAATGGTGAAGAGGCTCCTGGAGATGTCTATCTCTTTGCTTTCAATGACGAGACCGAACAACTGGAAACCGCAGCCAACGCAGGTACGGGAAGCTCCGGTGCCGGAGAATACACTGACGATGCCTCTGACTTGTTTGAAAGATTAAGTGCAATCGGTGGACAAAATGACCCCTCCCGCGGAGGCAGGGGCGACGAAGGTAGAGATCAATTCGACACTTTTGCCGCGGACTCCACAAGTACCGGGACAGGGGGCGATGAAAACGTAGCTCCAACCGCAGCTCCCCTCAACGCAACCATTCTGGAAGATGGAACTTTCTCCATATCCAATGAAGTCCTTATCAGGGACTACATCAATGACGTGGACAGCCCGGACAGCGACCTGACCATCACGGAACTCACCATTGGCGGAAACCCTGCCACCCTGACAGATGGAAACTGGACGTTCCAACCAGCCCTCAATGAAAATGGAACCTTTGACATAGAATACAAGGTCAGCGACCAGGCCGATGGCTCCAACCCGCAAACCGGCACAGGAACTCTCACAGTAGAAGCGGTCAATGATGCGCCCACCGCAGATGGCGCGGACATCACCGGCAGCGAAGGCGAAACCATCTCGGGCCAGCTGATTGCGGGAGACCTGGACGGAACAGTCACATCCTACACGCTGACCGATGCAGACGGAAATCCGCTGGCAGCAGCAGATATCCCAACCGGATTCTCCATCAACTCGGCCACTGGTGCATACACATTTGACGGAGCTTCATACGAGCTGACACCGGGCGATCATGATCTGGGCAGCATCTACTTTGTCGCAACAGACGATCTCGGCGCGACCTCTGCCCCGGCACAGCTCAACCTCGCGGTCAC
>JAEINO010000035.1 GCA_016342345.1 Pseudodesulfovibrio sp.
AAAACTACAAAAACACAGGGTGTTATCGTGGTGTGACACTCTGAGTCTCGACTGTGAATCGCTCAGCTTAGGTTAAATTAAAAACTGATTTTTTAACACAACAACATTCCAACACCAAACCAAGAATCCAAGCATACCCGCTTCAAACAAAAGAGGCGACTTTTGTCGCCTCAGTATTTTTACATCATATCCATTACTATTTCTTCCCGGCCAAATCAAACGAGAACGCAAATTCACCGGACTCACCCGCAACGGATGCCTTCTTGCCTTTCCTGGACTTGCCAATCAAATCCACTGTCACCACTCCGCCCTTGGTTAATTCACCAAAGAGCAACTCGTCAGCAATGACATCCTTGATCTCGGTCTGGATGACACGCCCCATGGGACGTGCACCCATGGCAGCATCATGCCCCAACTCGGCCAGACGGATGCGCGCCTTGCCAGTGAGCGTCACCACAACACGACGATCCTGAAGCTGATCATTGAGTTCCTTGATGAACTTATCCACAATAAGCTCCATGACAGGTTGCCCCAAAGCCTTGAAGTTCACGATGGAATCCAGCCGATTACGGAATTCAGGGCTAAAAAGCTTTTCCAGAGCCTTCATGGCCCCACCCTCACGATCAGCACTTTCATTACGCTTGAAGCCAATGGCACCTTTTGCCATTTCACGGGCACCGGCATTGGAAGTCATAAGCAGAATAACATGCCTGAAATCAGCCTTTCGCCCGTTATTGTCCGTAAGGGTGGCATAGTCCATGACCTGCAAGAGGATATTGAAAACATCCGGGTGTGCCTTCTCGATTTCATCAAAAAGAACAACACAATGCGGCTTCTTGCGAACACCCTCGGTCAACAGTCCACCCTGATCAAAACCGACGTATCCAGGAGGCGCACCAATAAGTCGGGCAACAGCATGTTTCTCCATGTATTCGCTCATGTCGAAGCGCAGAAAACCGATGCCGAGAACCTGAGCCAGTTGACGTGCCAGTTCGGTCTTGCCGACCCCGGTGGGACCGGTGAGCAGGAAACTACCCACTGGACGACCAACCTGACGCATACCTGCTCGTGAACGCTTGATGGACCGAGACAAGGCTTGCACCGCTTCGTCCTGACCGAAAACAACACTTTTGAGTTCGTCATCCAGATTCTGCAAACGAACCTTGTCGGACACGGTCAACCTGCGGGCCGGAATACGAGCCATGCGTGCCACGACTTTTTCAATGTCCGCAACCTTGATGCGATCGCCCTTTCTGTTGCGACTGGAGAGTTTATAGAGTGCTCCTGCCTCATCCATGACATCTATGGCCTTGTCCGGCAGATAGCGATCCGTAATATGCCGTTCAGAAAGTTCCGCAGCAGCCTTCAAGGCAAAATAGGTGTAGTTAACGCCATGAAATTTCTCATAATGCGGCTTCAAACCCTTGAGTATATCTATAGTCTCTTCCACGGTTGGCTCAGCGATCTCGATTTTCTGGAACCGACGAGACAAAGCGCGATCCTTCTCAAAATGATTCTTGTATTCCTCGAAGGTTGTGGAGCCTATGCACCGAATTTCTCCTGACTGCAACAACGGTTTCAGGATGTTAGAGGCATCCATGCTACCACCACTGACAGATCCGGCACCGACAATGGTATGAATCTCGTCCACGAACAGAATGGCATCCTTGTTGATCTTGAGTTCGGCCAGCACACCCTTGAGACGAGCCTCAAAATCACCGCGATACTTGGTACCAGCCAAAAGCGACCCCATATCAAGTCCATAGATTTCGGCATTCAAAAAGTCCTTGGGAACATTCCCTTCAAAAATCATGAGTGCGAGCCCCTCGGCCATGGCAGTCTTGCCAACACCCGGGTCTCCCACAAAAATGGGATTGTTCTTGCGGCGGCGGGACAACACCTGAACCGTACGTTCCAGTTCTGGACCACGGCCTATCAACGGATCAATCAAACCCGCTGCTGCCCGTTCAGTCAAGTTGACCGTATATTCTTCAAGAGGGCTTTTCCTGTCGCCAGGATGCCCCTCAAACGGATCAGACTTGGGTGAAGGCTCGGCACCAAGATCATTCCAATCCTCGCCAGTGGACATGCCATGGGAAATGAATTCAAGGATATCAAGCCTGGACACATCATGTGTACGAAGGAAATAGACTGCATAGGAGTCTTCTTCATCAAACATGGCCGCCAGGACATCGCCCACTTCGACAATGGTCTTTCCCGATGCCTTTTTCTGCCACACGGCGCGTTGCAGAACCCGCCGGACTCCAAGGGTTTGGATAATCTCGGACTCGGTACCCTGAGGCAACGACTCCATATTTTCAACGAAGAACCTGCCAAGCTGATCACGAAGTTTTTCCAACTCCGCACCACAGGCTTCCAGAATTTCCTCGCCCTGATCTTGTTTTGAAATGGCATACAAGAGGTGTTCAAGAGTCAGAAATTCATGATTTCTGTGCTTCACCTCATTGACCGCAGAGGTCAACGCATTTTCAAGTTCCTTGCTGAGCATCGTCATATTTTAATCACCTTCCATGCTGCACTTCAGCGGGAATCCTGCACTTTTTGCCAATCGATGAACTATGTCCACCTTGGTTTCGGCCACTTCTGCTGTAAACGTTCCGCAGACTCCATACCCTTGCGTATGAACGGAAAGCATGACCGCCGTAGCCTGAGCATCGCTCATGCGAAACACTCGCACCAAAACCTCGACGACAAAATCCATAGTGGTATAATCGTCATTATGCAGTAGGACCTTATACTTTCGAGGTTCCCTGACTTCATGTTCGTCAAGGAGTTCGGAATCAAATCGGTCGCCAGTAAAAGGATCACTCATAACTTGTATGCTCCAACAATCCTCTGTTCTTTCCTATTATACAATATAAAAACCTTTTACCCACCTGTCGAGTGCTGAATTCTATTCTTTCCCTATTTCCTTGAAAAGAACCGCACGACGTTCGTCATCAAAAACAAAACTTTCATTTTGGTCAAGACCATTCACGGAACGATGTTCAATATTAAGAGCATGGTAAGTCGCTTTTGACGTTTTACACGCATCAAGCCCGACAGCCTCGGCACAGACTCGAACCGTCTCTTCCGTTCCCTCTATTTCCACATAATCACCAAAAGGCAGGTGGTCCAGACAAATGGTGCACTCCTTGTACTTCCATTTTTCCCGCACCTTTTCATAGGCAAACGCTACCGAAAACCCCACTGCTTCCAGAGCTGCCTGCATGACAGAAAAATCTCCCACTGTAGTCTCGATTTCCTCAAAAACCTTGAGTGCGGATGATACCGACACCCCGGGAGGACGCTTTACAGTCAGAACAGCCTGGCCCTGCCTTTCACGAAGACGAAGCAAAATACTGGCACCCTTGAGAGATCTATCCGGGTAGTCAAAAACCAGATTTGATTCAAAATACCTGCCCATATTCCAAGCCCCGACCTCGGCAAGACGACCGCTCAACTCATTGATATTGATATCGAGATATTTCAATTCGCATTCAAGAACCATTGGCAATCTCCGATTGAATTGATATAGGAATTAGATGGTATCGCAATGCTAACAAAAATTCTCTACCTTTCAGTGGGAGGCACAGCCGGAACTCTGTCCCGCTATTGGCTTTCTGGCGTAGCCCAACGACTTGCAGGAAGCTCCTTCCCAATTGGAACCGTCACGGTAAACCTGTTTGGCTGCCTGCTCTTCGGTGCAGTCTGGGGTTTTTTTGAAAACCGCATGCTGCCCGGCAGTGAAGTCAGACTTCTCGTGCTCACCGGTTTCATGGGCGCGTTTACAACCTTCTCCACATATATGTTCGAGACCGCTGAACTGGTCAAGTACGGACAAATGGCAATGGCTCTGCTCAACGTTGTCGGACAAAGTGTTGCTGGCTTGGTTCTGGTACTTGCAGGTATCGCTCTGGGCCGCCTTCTGTAAATCGCCCACAGGAGCAATTTAATGAAACTACTGGAAAAAGCTGAACGAATTAGAATCTACATCGGCGAAGATGACAAGCACAAAGGCCGCCCATTGGCTGATGCCATAGTCGTGGAAGCGAGAAAACTGGGCATGGCAGGAGCAACGGTCTTTCGCGGACTGAGCGGATTCGGTGCAAACAGCCGGATTCATACCAACAAGATACTGCGTCTGTCGGAAGACTTACCGGTCGTCGTCGAAATCGTCGAACACCCCGAACGCATTGATCAATTCATCGTCACACTCAATGGAATGATCAATGAAGGAATGATTACGCGGGAGCCGGTCAAAGTCATTGCCTACCGTCACAGCAAAGGGAAATGACCAATGCCAAAAAAAATCGACAAATCTCATAAAGGACCTCAACCGCACCCCAAAGACCATCCCCTCACATATTGTATGAATATGTGAGGGGATGGTCTTTCTGCAATATCACGGAATCTTTTTCACCAACAAACTATCCGCAAGAACGAACCATTTCACCTGCAATACGCTGAAGTGGCATGATTTTATGCACACCGCCAGCCTTGATAGCTTCCTGCGGCATGCCAAAAACAACACTTGTCGCCTCATCCTGAGCAAGAGTATATGCCCCGGCATCATACAATTCCTTCATGCCCTTGGCTCCGTCATCACCCATTCCAGTCATAATGGCAGCTACCACATTAGCCCCGCCGTATCGCGCACCAGAACGGAACAAAACATCCACGGAAGGACGGTGCCTGGAAACCAAAGGCCCACTCTTGACTTCAACGTAGTAGCGAGCCCCGCTCCGCTTGAGCAGCATATGCTTGTCACCGGGCGCGATCAATGCCTGACCACGAAGCATGGGATCACCGTCCACGGCCTCTTTGACACTAATGCGACATATCGTATTGAGACGACTTGCAAATGCAGCAGTAAAATGCTCAGGCATATGCTGCACTATGGCTATAGGAGGGCATCCCGGGGGCTGAGCTTCCAGAAAAATTCTGAGAGCCTCGGTCCCACCAGTTGAAGCACCAACCAAACAAACTTTTTCCGTTGTCGTAAGTGTCTGTGGCTTTCCCATAGGTATAACCGCGTCTGCATCGAGTTTTGGACTCACCTTGATTGGCTTGGCCGCCTTAATGGACTTGGGCCGAGCCATAGCCGCAGCCTTGACCTTGTCAATAAGCCGGATGCTGGACTCCTCAAGAAACTTCTTTGTGCCTACCTTGGGTTTGGTTATGATTTCAACCGCTCCGTATTCCAAGGCTTTCAATGCATTGTTTGTCCCTTGCTCGGCAACGGACGAACATATAACGACCGGAATCGGACGCTGCTTCATAAGTTTTTGCAAAAATGTCAAGCCGTCCATCCTAGGCATCTCGATATCCAAGGTAATGACATCAGGAACTTCCGTCTTCAGTCGCTCGGCAGCAACGTACGGGTCACTGGCTGTCCCCATTATCTCGATATCAGGATCCGATGAAAGGATTCCTTCCAGAGTTTGCCGCACCACTGCGGAATCATCAACAATAAGAACACGAATTTTCTTTGGCATTATCTGGCCTCGCAGTCTAAATTCAAATGGCTTTGTTTATCTTGATTCGGAAATAACACGACGCACCAAACTTGGGATGTCCAAAATGAGCGCAATGGAACCATCGCCCTTGATGGTCGCCCCGGAAATACCTTTCACGTCCTTGTACACGCGACTCAGGCTCTTGATAACCGTCTGGTGTTCTCCAATGACGGTATCCACCACAATACCAATTCGACTTCCCTCCACTCCGGTAATCACAATCTGTTCAATAGGCGGGCTCTCGCCTTCAATATCAAACCATTCACGAAGATGGATGTACGGGACTATTTCCCCTCTGAGATGCAAGATCTTCTGGCCTGATTCATTATCATCAAACTCACTTCTGGCAAGTTCCACACATTCCTCGACAAGCGAAAGCGGAATGACATAAAAACCATCCTCGATCTGAACCTGCAACCCATCAATGATTGCCAGTGTAAGTGGCAACCGGATGGTAAGGATTGTCCCCTTCCCGAACTTGGAATCGATATCAATAGTCCCGCGCAGGGAATCTATTGCCCGTTTCACCACATCCATACCCACACCGCGTCCGGAAACATTAGTGACTTCCGTCGCCGTGGAAAAGCCGGGTTCAAAAATCAACTTGAGCAAATCCTTGTCAGACAACTCGGAATCCTTCGAAATAAGCCCCCGCTCAATGCCTTTTTCACGGATTGTATCACTGCTCATGCCCCGACCATCATCAGTAATACGAATCAGAACCTCACCGCCGGAATGTTCTGCAGACAGGTGGATCATGCCCTGAGGGGGCTTGCCGTTGGCAATTCGCTCCTCGGGTGTTTCTATACCATGATCGATGCTGTTTCTGAGCAAGTGGACCAGAGGATCGGCCAAACGTTCGATAACGGTCTTGTCCAGTTCGGTCTCAGCGCCAGTCGTGGTAAGGCCAATTTCCTTGTTCAGGTCCCCGGACAAATCGCGTACCAGCCGTTTGAACTTGCTAAAAGAAGACCCTATCGGAAGCATGCGAATGCTGAGCGTCGAATCCCTGAGTTCATCACTCAGTCTTCCCAATTCCTCAGCCAGAGCTGTCAGAACGGGATCAGCACGTTCACTGACAACCTGTTCGATCTGCGCCTGGACTATGACCAACTCACCAACCAGATCCACAAGATAATCAAGTTTGTCGGCCGCAACACGAATGCTGGTCATGGCCTCCTGACGTTTCCTGTTAGCTTCTCCTTCCTTGACTTCGCTCTGTTTCTGAATCGCTCTAGCAACATTCTCTGGTGCAATCTTGCCTTCCTCAGCAAGTATCTGACCAATAGGTTTTTGCTTCTTCAGAGCTTCCTGAATATCTTTCTCGGTTACTTCGCCGCTTTTAATGAGCATCTCACCCAGTCTCGGGGCTTCAACCTCATCATTATAGTCATCTTCAGACAAATCATCAGTCAAAGAGGGCAACTCTTTGTCAACAGGGAGAACAATTTCAGCCACCGCTTCCACCGATTCAGGACTCTCTTCTCCCACAATCGCATCAACGCCAAGTTCAACAATCTCGACATCCAAATCGGCATCAGCAAAAAAGAAAATATCACCAACATCATCCCGCGGGACCTCTGTCAAAAGACTCAATTCCCAATAAACACCCTTTCCCGCATCATCACCCGGAACATCTCCAGGTCGCGTTACAACTCGAAACTCTCCGAGCTTTTCCAGCTCTTCGAAAAGTGAATCCAACTTGGACTCATGGACATCGCCATCCGATTTGGCAGTCAGCGTTATCTGATATTGGTGAAAATCAGCAGGACTACCAGCATTTACTTCTTCAACTATACTTTCAGGCTCTTCAGCCCCCTTTTCATCAATATCAACAGGATCGGCTGAATTAAGCACAAAACCCTGCAATCCTTGCAATATTTCCTGCATTTCATCAGGTGCTACGACCTCGTCCTCATCAGCACTATCAAGCATTTTCCTGATATAATCTCGGGACTTCAAAGCAAGGCTACACAACGTCGGTGTTACAGGAAGATCGCCATTACGGACTTTATCAAACACAGACTCCACTTCATGGGTGAACTCTGCAATATCATCAAACCCAAACATTGAACCAGAGCCCTTGATAGTGTGCAAGGCTCTAAATATCTGGTTCACCAAATCCGTGTCTTCCGGCGCCTGCTCAAGTTCAAGCAATGCTCCTTCCAACTCACCCAGAAGATCGTATGCTTCTTCCTTGAATATTTGCCTGTTCAGATCATCCGACATCCGGGCACACTCCTCAAAGCTCGTCCATGCTAACCACTTGAATTATGCAAATAAACCGAGGTACAATTCCAATGTTGACCATTATACATCACAACCAACAAGGGAAATAGCCTATTATAATTTATAATTTATCAAATCATCAAGAATCACGCCTTACCATGAAAAACAATCTCCGCACGCGCAACCTCATTGTCAAAAGGCTTAATACTTATAGAAACTTTTTCACCTTTGCGTTCAGCCGCTCCGAGCAGAATCCCTTCAAAATAGTCAAACAGCCCGCGCTTCGACCTATAGTTCATGAACAAATCGCTTCCCTTGTCTTCGTATGTAAAACTCGGAGGATCAATACCAGGCTGTTTTTTGGAAAATTGCACATGCAACTCATTCAAACGCAAATAAAAGCTCTTCAGGGATTCATCCGTGAATTGACCCGGAAAAAGCTCGTCAAATAAAACAACCGTGAACTTTCCCAAATCGAGAAAGAAATCTCGTTTCGAAATACCAACCTGCCTCGATGCATATTCCACCATTTGCATCAAAACCTGATCAGGATATCTTCCAGTTGGCAGAAAGACCGGATGCTCCAGTTTTTCCTGCATGGCGTTGTATATCTCATCACCATAAGTTTTCTGCACATAATCCTGAACCAATTTAGGAAGGATACCCACCATATCCCCCTCTGCCTCACACAAATCCACGTCCCCCCTGCCATCCCTGAATTCCTGGGAAACATTAAGAAGTTCCTGCGCAAGCCCTGCCAAATCCCGAGTTGCACTGGCTGTCTGCCCAGCGGCTTCATCAGCCTCACTGGCAATATCGGCAATCTCTTCGATACTGCTGTTAATCTCCTCGGCAGCAACAGACTGCTGTTCAGCAGCTGTAGCAATCTGCGCCACTCTGCTCACCATGCCCTTGATACTCTCCATGATATGCTGCAACGATTCGCCTGCACGATTGGAGAGATCTGTGCTCTCTGCAACCTGTTCGGCAGTCTGCCGCATAGACGCAGTCGCATTTCTTGATCGAGTCTGAATCGTACCAATAGCCTCTTCGACTTCCTTGGTGGCAGTCATGGTTTTCTCGGCGAGCTTCCGAACCTCATCAGCAACAACTGCAAACCCCCGTCCGGCATCACCGGCCCTGGCAGCTTCAATGGCGGCGTTCAAGGCAAGCAAGTTTGTCTGATCTGCAATTTCATTGATAACACTTATGATTCGACCGATTTCCTCAGCCTGGGAGTCAAGCTCGCCAACCTCTCGCTCAAGATGCCCTGCCGACTCGGCAACCTTATTAATGGCATCCACTGCCCTGGAAACCATAGTCACGCCTTCGGTGGCGGACTCGTGCGCCTGATCAGCGGCCTCACTTGTGCCCGTGGCATTCTGAGCCACTTCTATAACAGTGGCGGTCATCTCTTCCATGGCCGTGGCGACAGAGACCGTCTGATTGCGTTGCTTCTGTGCGCCTTGAGCCTGATCATCTGCCGCAGCAGAAAGAAGTTCCGAGGCAGAAGCTAAATGCGAGGCCAGACCACTTACATGCTCTCCCGCACGAGCCATGCGTTCCCGCTGTTTTTCAACTTCCAGCCGTTGGCCCGTCTGTTCCGTCAAATCAATAAAAGAACTGACTCCCCCTACAATCTCTCCATCATGATCATGCACAAGGTTGGCAAAAATATGGACTGGAACAACACGACCGTCCCACAAGTCAAGATCAACAACTTCCTCAATGGCCTTCCTGTTCCTGAGCACCTTCTCGGTAATCGAAACTCCATCCTTGTTGTAAAAAGCCTTGCTGACGGTATGACCCAACACTTGAGAACCAGGCTTCTTCAACAAACCAAACATGGATTGGGTGGCAAGAAGAATATGCCCCTCGACATCACACAAAAGGGCCGGATTGCCGAGGCCTTTGAGACTGCCTTCATATAAACACTTTAATCGCTGAGTCTCGGACATGACTTTGGCAATTGAAAAAATGGAGTTACCAAGGCTGCTCTTATCAATCTGACACAACACCGTTTCCGGGTCGCCATTTTCAGCCAATGCATCCAAAGCTTTGCTCAATCGGGCCTCTGGCCTGGAAATCAAGATGGCTGCAACGACGGTGACCACCAAAGCACAACCCAATCCAATACCAAAGGCAACCCAACCGCCCGTATACATGGAACCTGCGAACACGCCACAAAGGATCAAACCCAACGCAAATATTCTACAAAAAGGACCGGTAAGCATTCGCATAACTCCCGTTTGAAAAAAAACGAATGGACAATCTGGCTTTGTAATAAAAACACAGATTACCACGGAATTACTACACGTTATCCTATTAGATGGCAATTAATGAGGAAAAAAAAGGGGATAATAATAACTCCACTAACTCCATACGGGCAGCCAGTATGGAATTGACGAAGAATTAAGGAACCAATTTGTGCAGGAAGTTAAATGCCGGTCCGTTTTCGCAGAATTCTGATCGCCCGTCGTTGACGATATCGACGAATAATGAACAATGAAAGGAAATAGGTCAAAATTGTAGCAGGAAGGCCAAAGACAAGTCCCCCTGAAAAAAGAACCACAAAGACTTCCCATCCAGCAGAAATAAGCTGCTCCATTTCCAATTGAGTCGGATCAAAAGCAACGTCGTGAAAAGGTGTCACAGCCTTGCCGATCAAAAACAGAAAGTAATAGAATGGAACCATAGTGGCAGCATTGGAATAGCAAGTTGCAAGCCATGCAGCCAACTTGTTGACTCTCATGAAAAAAGCAAGGGCAACGACAACCACTGACTGAAAGGGAATAATGGGCAATGCACCAATGAACACACCAAGAGCCAATGCTGCAGCAAGGTTCTTCGGCGTTGTATTTTGACGCATCAGACGAAGATACCAATACTTCATCCAGCGCTTGCTTCCGGTCCACCGGTTATTGTTCGTCTTTTTTGCAGACTTTGGAGGAGAGGCGTGACGGCTCATGTCGGTCAATCGTTACTCCAACACATCAAAACGAGAAAATTTCATCATGAAACCGGCACGACCTTGTGTGACAGACCGAAGACTTGTTGAAAATCCAAATAGATTTCCAAGAGGTGCAAGCCCCTGAACCACTTTCTGACCAGAGCGTTCGATCATGTTTTCAATCTTGGCACCCTTGGCACCAAGAAGCCCAACAACATCACCAACAAATTCCTCAGGAACATTTATTTCAACCCACATGATAGGTTCCATCAATTTGGGACCAGCCTCACCAAGCACCTGTTTGAGTGCCATAGTCGCGGCCATACGATATCCGATCGGACTGGATTCACCGTCCTTCCGCTCCAGACCAATCACCCGGACATGGACATCCTGCACTGGATACCCTTTAATAATGCCACTTTGCAAGCTGTCGGATATACCTTCTTCAACAGCCTCAAGCCACGCATCAGGCCACGCATCAATATCCACTTCAAATGAGATAATACGCCCCTTGCCGCGCCCCAGGGGGGCTATGGACAACTGAACGCTACCGTAATGAACATCCTCACCAAGTTCCCTGTTGAATTCGGCCAAACCCGAGGCCTTGGATGAAACTGTTTCCTGGTAAACGACTTGCGGCTTGCCACTACGGGGTTCAAGTTTGAATTCACGCTTGAGCCGTTCAAGAACGACTTCCAAGTGCAACTCACCCATCCCGGAAAGAATTATCTGATCAGTATCCTCGTCCCGCGTGAGTTGCAGAGTCGGGTCCTCAAGCAAATACCGGTTCAGGGCTTCGTCGAGTTTCTCCCCTTCCGCTGCATTTCGTGGTTCGATGGCTAAAGAAATCACAGGTTTGTAGTCAGCAATTTGCTCCAGAATTATGGGATTGTTCTCATTCGCCAACGTATCACCAGTACGTGCGAACTTCATCCCAGCGGCTGCAACCATATCTCCGGCAAAAACGGCATCAACTTGTTCTTTGCGTCCAGCATGAAGTCTGAAAAGACGGGCTACACGCTCTGACGTATCCTGAGTGACATTGAAAACAACATCACCTGCATCGATACGACCTGAATATATCCGCATCAGGGTCAACTTTCGACCAGAATCCATGGTAACCTTGAACACAAGAGCCGACAACGGTTCCTTGTGAGAAACGGCAAATGATTTTTCCTGCATGGTAACGGGATCAATACCGATCGCAACTGGCACTTCGAGAGGGCTGGGTAAATAATCGCATATAGCGGACATGACTGGTTGCACACCTATGTTGCGCAAAGCCGACCCAACAAGAACCGGAACAATCCGCTGCTCCAAAGTCGCCTTTCTCAGAGCAACCCGGATCTTTTCAGCAGGCACATCTTGACCGGAAAGATACAATTCGAGAATTTCTTCATCTTCTTCGGCGGCGGTCTCGATAAGTTTCTCTCGCCACGGCGCAAGACGGTCCATTTCCTCATCCGTCAAATCGGATGACGAAAATGCAACGCCATTGGTTGCCTGATCAAACACCAATCGTTTCATCACGACTAAGTCAAAAACTCCCTTGAAATCCTGCCCTTCACCATCCGGATACTGAATGGCAAGAGGATTGGCTCCAAGTTTCTTCACCATTGAGTCAAGCACTGCCTCAAAGTCAGCACCCATTCTGTCCATTTTGTTGACAAAAACCAACTTGGGGACGTGATATGATTCACTCTGCTTCCAAACTGTTTCAGACTGGGGTTCCACACCACTCACACCACAGAAGACACCCACAGCACCATCAAGCACTCGAAGTGAACGCTCCACTTCAATGGTAAAATCGACATGACCAGGCGTATCGATAATATTGATCAGGCACGACTTCCACTGACAGGAGGTGACAGCCGAAGTAATGGTGATTCCCCGCTCCTGCTCTTCTGGCATGTAATCCATGGTCGCCGTGCCTTCATGGACCTCGCCGATACGATGTATTCTTCCAGAATAATAAAGAATTCTCTCGGTCAGAGTTGTCTTTCCTGCATCGATATGCGCAATGATACCGATATTGCGAAAACTCCGCAGAATCTTCTCCGAAGGAGCGTTAGCCTTGCTCACTGTCAGACTCCAATGGTCCAGGCGGTACAGTGAAATTGAAAATGGTCAAGGCGCAAGTCGGGCCAGACCCAACATGCTTCCTGTCCAGGACCAAGAACCAATTTTGCCTTTTTCAAAGCCTGATCCCTTTTCCGGGTGGGAAGATATGCAACATCCATAATGGCCCTGAGAAACTCATCAAAGCCATCACCCTCGTAGGAAAAATTATCTGCAGGAAGAGGAGATTCTGCGCCAAACACACTGAAAATAATATCAGGATGCATGAAAGCCAAGGCTTCCAGATCAAAGGTGTTTTCATCGTCCATCCAGACAACAGCCGCCCGACTGAAACGAGGCCGCCAAAAAGAAATGCGTGAAGCCGATTGAAGCTCACTGGATTTTATTACCGCAGCCTTGGGGCCAAGAACGGCAACGGCACCCGGCAAACCAGTTTCTCGAAGCTCAGTAAAAAGTTGCCTTGCCTGGGCATCCGTCATGTCCACGACAAGCTCCTGCCCGGCAAGCTCAAGTCCTGTCAATACAGCATTACGCCACGGGGCAGAGCTTCCCACGCGTGCTGCCAGAACAGTTTTCACTCCTGCCGCCAAGGCGGGCGTGAGGGCTGCAAGCAGACGGGATGGAGATTGAAGGCTTCCGTCAAACAGAACAACCGCAAAATCAACCGGCTCAAAAGTCTGTTTCGTATCAAACCCTCCGCTCCAGCAAAGGGATGTTTCGCCACTGACTTCCTTTCGAGTACCATACCAGTCGTAAAGGCGGGCAATTCCCGTTTTCATCAAAGCACGGTTCTGATCAGAAATGTCCGTATATGCGCGAGCGAACAGACTATCGTCCGGGACGAGTTCGTTAATCCATTCTGGAAATACAAAAGGCTCTTTCTTCATATCATGAAAGCGACACGGGAACCGCTTGTCACAGTGTTACAACCACTTTTTCAGCCACAACTTCCAGCTTCCCTGAATACGCTGACGTTCATCTTCGGACAACGTCTTCTGGTATTCAAAGTATGAATATTCAGCGCGCTTTCGTGCATAATCACGCAAATCAGAAATATCTGAAAAATTCTCCACGACAAACTGATAACGATGCCATGCAGGACCGAACTGATCCGTCCGCCAGAAAAAATCCGCCACATAAATTTCATGTTCAGCAAGTATTCTACGGCTTTTGACAATCAAATCGCCAGCAGGTTCGGCATATTGGGAATCGGGATATGTTTCTTCCAACCGATAAAAATATTCCAAACCTTCCTTGATGTTTTCCTGCCGCCTATCAATGGACCTGAACAAATTCATGTTGGCCTTTCCGATCTGGAAAAGAACGTACGGAATTTCTTCGTTACTGGGGTGCAATGCCTCGAACTCCTTGTACGCATCAAGAGCGAGCATGTATTTCTCATCAAGAAAATAGGCATCGCCAAGGGCCAACTCACCCTTAAGGGCAAATGGGCTGAACGGGAACCTGTCCTTGAGCTTTGTAAAATATTCCTGAGCATCGCCATATTCCTTCTCGCCCATGGCCTCCATGCCCGTCTCATAAAGCTCTTGAGCTGTATCATCAGGTGGAGGCAGAAAATAATTATCGATCCAGGCACAACCTGAAACGAAAACAAGGGCAAGAATCAAGACCGAGGCAAGAATACGTCGCATACGAACTCCTAAACGCCCAGCCGTTCAAGATACGTAAATGCAGCATTAGCCGCAGTCGCTCCATCGCCAACGGCAGATGCAACCTGACGGCACATCTTTGATCGAATGTCACCGGCAGCAAATATACCAGGGACATTCGTCCGCATTTCCACGTCGGTTATGATTCCGTTGCTCTCTTTCTCGACATCGTCACAGACAAAATCCATGATCGGTTCAAAGCCGACAAAGATGAAACTCCCGTCAACCTTGAGCTGGCTGACGTCACCGGAAGAGGCGTTCCGCAATGCCAGGGATTCTACGCCATCAGCACCCTGAATCTCATCAACAAAGGTGTTGCGAATGACCTCTATCTTTTCGTGCTTAAAACACTTGTCCTGATAGCAGACCAGACCTCGGAATTCGTCACGTCGATGAATGAGGTAGACCTTGTTCACAAGACGAGCAAGGTACAAGGCTTCCTCAAGCGCGGAATTGCCCCCGCCAATAACGGCGACATCCTGGCCACGAAAGAAGTTACCGTCACAAAGGGCGCAATAGGATACACCTTTACCCAAAAGCCTTTCTTCTCCCGGGACACCCAGCTTGCGGTAACGAGAGCCTGTGGCAAGGATTATGGCCTTGGTCTGAACAATCTCATCGCCCACCTTGATGGTATGAATGGTGGTTCCGACTTCAATATCACGAACTTCATCTCCGATACGATCCAAATCGTAGTTCTCAAGATGCGCCACGAACTTGTCGGCCAATTCCCACCCTTGAAGCCCAGTGGGGAATCCGGGATAATTCTCGATCTCGGAGGTCATGAGAACCTGACCACCGGGGGACAACTTCTCAATCATTGCGGTTTTCACACCGGCCCTCAAAAGATAAAGGGCAGCCGTCATTCCTGCCGGGCCGCCCCCTATGACTACGGCGTCATAAAATTTCATGTATTACAGTGCCTTCTTGGTAATCATTTCCTTGATGCTGCTCTTGGACACGGCACCAGTGCTTTGGTCGACGACTTCGCCATCCTTGAAAAGAATCAAGGTCGGAATCGCACGAATGCCATACTTTCCAGGTGTTGCAGAATTCTCATCAACATTCATCTTGACTATCTTCACCTGGCCGTCGAACTCTTCGGACAGTTCGTCAATAACAGGTCCCATCGCGCGACAAGGACCACACCAAGGGGCCCAGAAATCAATAAGTACAGGGACTTCGCTCTGCAAAACATCCTGTTCAAAGCTACCGTCAGTGATCTGATTCGCCATGTTATTCTCCTTTTGTTGCTCGGCTCCCAGCCGTTATATTTTCATTTATCACAATTCCGCCAGCAAAGGCCGAATACAACAACTGTTCATACAATTTATTTAAATAGGTCTCCATCCACACTACTGTCAAGAAGGAGCCATCAAAATATCACTACTCTTCAATATTATCACCTGAAAAGACCCAATCAAGTGGAACAACCCTCCCTCTGGGAATGGGTTCCAACTCCAGACCATGGCTGTAGCCAGCCTTGGAAAACAACCAGCCTGCATAAGCAATCATGGCGCCGTTATCAGTACAAAGAGACAACTCAGGTAAAGTCAACTCCAGACGATTCTTCGCAGCAACACGCCTCATTGTCTCACGTAACATAGAATTAGCAGCAACCCCTCCGGCCACAATCAAACTTTTCACAGGGCCAACCGTCAAGAGGGCTCGCTCCACCTTGATTCGCAACGTTTCTGTCACGCTCCAGTTGAATGAAGAACAAACCTTTGCCAGAGCCTTCCGCCTGTCGCCCTCAAGAGACTCCATCGCATCAGAGTCAACCATTTCCGCAAAAACCAGTTCGGGATGAGCAGCGGCATGAAGAGCAAATGCTGTCTTCAAACCACTATAACTGAAGTCCAATGTCGGATTATCGATGTAGGGTCGTGGAAACATCTTCTTATCAGGCACTGACTCCTGTGCCAGCATATCAATAAAACGACCGCCAGGGTATGGGAAATTAAGAACTTTGGCCACTTTGTCGAACGCTTCACCTGCTGCATCGTCCAAAGTCCTGCCCAGCAATTCAAAATCTACAGGAGAACGAACAAGATAAATATGAGTGTGCCCACCGGATACAAGCAGCCCGAGTGCCGGGAAATGAAGGTCTTCGGCAAGGCCTGCCACCAAGAGATGCGCCCACAAATGATTCACCCCTATAAGCGGGGCTCCCGTGGCCAAAGACAATCCTTTGGCAAAGCTGACACCAACCAGAAGGCTCCCCAGCAATCCCGGTCCGCGAGCAACAGCAATCCTGTCGATATCACTGGGAGATTTTCCGGTTTCGACCATCAGTTCCCTAAACAGACGCGGTAGAATCCGAAGATGCTCACGCGAAGCAATCTCCGGGACGACTCCTCCGAACAAGGCATGCACATCCACCTGGGTGGCAAGCTTCTCCCCCAAAAGATGACCGCCATCCACCAAGGCTACAGCGGTCTCATCACAGGAAGTCTCGATTCCAAGAGTGAGCATTATTTTTTCTTCTTTCTCCGGGCCTCGGCCTCAAAAACATCCTGTACAATCTGGACATCATTGAGTGAACCGCAGAAAAAGGGCGTCCGCTGGTGAAGATGCTCTGGCTCTATATCCATAATTCTGACCAATCCGTCAGTAGCCAAACCACCAGCCTGCTCCACAATAAAGGCCATGGGGTTGCATTCGCAGGTCAAACGAAGCTTGCCAACAGGCTTCTGAGGATCTCGCAAGTCTGCAGGATACATAAATATACCACCATAAAGAAGATTGCGATGAAAATCAGCAACCAGCGATCCGATGTACCGTCCGCTATAGGGTTTTCTCAAGGCATTCTTGGGCGACTTGAAATAGGCCAGAGCCGTTTTCGTGTCGCGATCCCAGTATCGTTCGTATCCCTCGTTAACGGAATAGATCTTACCCTGTTCCGGGATACGGATATTGGGATGTGACAATAGGAACTCACCCACACTCGGATCCAAGGTAAAACCATGAACACCATCACCACACGTGAAAACCAGCATGGTGGATGAACCATACAAAATATACCCTGCTGCGACCTGCTCACTGCCCTTTTGAAGCACATCGCTGGACATGAGTGGTGATTCAGGGTCACTCCTGCGCTTGAAAATGGAAAATATGGTCCCGATGTTGACATTGACGTCTATGTTTGACGAGCCATCCAACGGGTCAAATATGATAATATAATCGCCCCGAGGAAGAGATTCCGGGACTTCAATTATATCAGCGTTCTCTTCCGAAGCCATGGCACACAAAACCCCGGAACGAGCCAAACGATGAATCAGAATTCGATTGGCATACTCGTCGAGCTTCTTGACCTCTTCTCCCTGGACATTGACATCTCCAGTAAAACCAAGGATATCGACAAGCCCAGCCTTAGTGACCGCACGCGAAATAATCTTGGCTGAAAGTACCAACTCATTAAACAAGCGCGTAAACTGCCCAGTCGCGCCGGGCACCATCTTTTGATGCAGAAGAATATGTTCAGTAACAGTGACCTGTTGCGACATCGCCACTTCCTTAAACCAGGTTTCGGTTCGTCATGATATGACGACTATTGCTAAAAAGACCACCATGATTCGCCATCCGCACTGGGATCGACGCTTTCAGTGGCATAAACATAATGATCGTCTCCGACATAGCGAGCAAGCCAAGTGTAGTATTTATCACCGACTTGAACCTGTCCCTGGACTTCATTCTTCAATATTTCGTTCCAAGGAACGGCCAGCATTGCCTCTTCATCAATATCAGCACCAAGAGACCAGACTCCACCGCCTGGATGCACTACAATCAACTCTTTGGGATCAGGACTCAAACTCAACAAAGTCCTCGGATCAAATCCCACGCCTATAAGTCCGCTAAAGGAAATATCCTCGAAATAGGGACGGCCAATATACAATTCCGGGCCCAGATCAGAATAATCCACAACAGTCAGCAAACTTATATCTCGCCAGACTCCCTTGAATACCAAAGGCTTGCTGATTTTCTTAACGGGTATTTCCGGCTGCATGAAAATAATGGTCCCATCCTCATCAGTAACAAGGACACGATGCACCCAAGGAAAACGTGTAAGCAGCAGATCAAGCCAATCAACCCCCGGTATAGTATCATTGTCATCAACAAATCTGGTCAAAGTCGTAAGCGGACCGTCAACAGGAGTAATAAGCTTGGCCAATTTCTCCTGATTGGGATTGGTAAACTGATAGCTATCCGTATCGATCTGCGGAGGAGGATCAATATAATCCTTGGTGGTTTTCCACGACTCTTTGGTATAGTCTTTCGTGGTTTTCCACACGCTGCATCCACTGAGCAGCAAGATTGCGACCAACAGGCCAGAAAAAATGTATCTCATATATCCAACTCGAATCCATACTCAACAATTAACACCATAAAGGTGATATGAATGATGATTCCGGTTTAGTTTCGGTTAATTCTGCACCCGGGCTTCAAATCGCGAAGCCAAGGTTTCCAAGGTGCTGATAAGACGATTTTTGGCATGCTCACTAAAAGCATCACCCAATTCATTCCCGCCAGTTGCAGGGGTGCTCTGACGCCCTTCCAATTGCACGATACGCTCATTCAGTTCAGCGCGACGCTCGTTGGAAAGAGTTGACTGCAACAGTTCCTGATAAATTTCAAGTGCGCCCACCACATCACCTTGAGATGCCAAAAGATCGGCCATGGTCTTGGTACGAAATGACCCGGTTCCGGGACGAGACTCAATCTGCTCACCAAATTCAAAATCGTCATCTGAAACAATATCGACACGAGGCAAAAAAGAGGGGGGAGGACATTCGGACGGAGGGGGCAAAGGAGCTCCAACCAAACGGTCAGCCAAAGTGCTGATGCCTTCAAAAACCACATCAGTCCACTTGATAGTATCTCCGGAAAGATTAGATGATACAAGCATCAGAAAAACAGCCAAATCCCGTTGATCAGACGGCAAACTTCGTGCCCATCCACGCCAAAACGCAGGATAATCCCTAAGCGGATTAATAACGCGCTCAAGTTGATCCTGCACTTCATCCTCACGTTCGAGTTCGGTCAGCAACTCGACCAGAAGCATGCGAGCTTCAAGATAATCAGGATGGCGATCCAATCCCATTCTCAAAGTCTTGACAGCATCTTCAGGCATACCGTTTTCAACAAACAGCTTTGCCAAAGGGAAAAAGACCCTTGAACCAGGCTCCAAGGAAAGAACTTCCTGATACCACTCAATTTTATTGCTCATCGGTTCCTTCTCCGCGAGTTTTGGCACTCTCATCCGGAAAAATATACAGGATTTCGTCTTGCTTCACAAAATTCATCCGTTCGCGAACGATTTTTTCCTGATAGGCCTTATCCGACTTGAGACGACGAATCTCCTGACTCATATCAAGATTATCGCTGTCAACCGTGTCAATTCTGGACTGCAAAACCTCATATCTGCTTTTAAGCTCTAGGTATGCAAAGACTCCCTGGTCGCTCCATATCAGCCTGAACAACAAAAAAAGATTGATGATTACAAACAGTGCAACGAGTACAATACGTCCACGCATATGCTTTACTGAAACCTGCGATCCGAATTTCTCCGGGGTTTGTTTTTTGTAAGCGGACCTTCCAACTCCTTGAGAAAATTGGACGTAGCCGTTTCGATGCGCTCAACATCAGCTTCGCTCAATTCAACTTTATCGATCTTCTCCAAAAAGGATTTGAGCACCGCAAATTCATCCAAAAGCGAGTTCCCGTGTTCCAATTGCTCAAGCTGCGGCTCGAGGTCCAGAATAGTCTGGAGGCAATTAGTAATGCGAACAAGATGATTGACTGAACTGGAGTCGGGCATGGCATATACCGTCTTAATGTTTAATTCTCTTCAGTTTTTAACCATTTTTTATAGAAATTGTACAGATAATTTCCACCTGAAAACACTGTAAGAATCAAAGCAATATACAACAACACCTGACCGAGAGGACGCGGATCCCATCCGAACAACGGATAATGGAAAACCAGAAATCCTGTTGCAAGGCTTTGCATAAATGTCTTGATCTTACCGAATTTGTCAGCCGCAACAATCTCTCCCATTTCAGCAGCAATGGCACGCATGCCCGTAACAGCCAACTCCCTGCAGATGATGATAATAACCACCCAGGCAGGAACTCTCCATTCAGGTCCAAGCCTGACCAACATGATCAAAACAGACCCAATCAGCAACTTGTCTGCGAGAGGATCAAGGAATTTCCCCATATTGGTAATGAGATTCTGCTTGCGAGCAATCTCGCCATCAAAGTAGTCGGTAATCGACGCAATAAAGTAAACTCCGAAAGCAGCATACGCCCCCACACGCAACCCGGACCACATTTCAATATACAGAAACAGGACGACTATTGGAGCCGCCAGTATCCTTGCCATAGTCAGGCAGTTGGGCAAGTTGAATATATCCTTGTTCATGGCATCCGCCTAAGCATGGGTTGTCGAAGCTGCCTCAAAACTCTTTTGAGCGGCTTCGGCTATAGTATCTGCCAACTCGATAAAACTGCGCTTGGCAAAGGAATCCTCTTCCATGAGCACAACAGGAATACCGAGATCCCCTGCCACAACAGTGGCAGGATCAAGAGGAATGGCACCAAGGAAGTCCAAGCCATATTTCTCAGCCAGCTTTCTTCCGCCCCCCTTCTTGAACAGATCAATGGATTCGTGGCAATGCGGGCAAATAAGTCCGCTCATGTTCTCCACAACACCGAGAACATTTGCCTGGGCATACTGAAGAAAATTGATCGACTTACGCACGTCCGCCAATGAAACTTCCTGTGGAGTGGTCACAACCACGCAGAGAGCCTCGGGAACCGTCTTCAAGACAGTCATGGGTTCATCACCGGTCCCAGGAGGGGAATCAACCACCAGAAAATCAAGGTCACCCCATTGCACATCCGAAACAAACTGACGGATGGCAGAGGTCTTCATGGGGCCACGCCACAGAACGGCCTGGTCAGGATCCTTGAGCAGAGACTCCATTGAAACAACATGCAGATTTTCGTTGTATTCCTTGGGCATAATCAACGACCCACGATCAATGTCCAACAGACCGGATATTCCAAGCAGGGTCGGAACGCTGGGACCATGGATATCCACGTCCAAAAGCCCTACCTTGAACCCCTTGGCGGCCAAAGCCGCAGCCACATTGACGGAAACCGAGCTTTTGCCCACGCCGCCCTTGCCGCTCATTATGAACAACTTATATTTGATCCTCCCCAAGGTGGATTTGATCATCTCATCCTGAATCATGCTCTTTGCATTGGAATTGTTGTCGCTCCCACAGGAGCCTGTGCAACTATCGCTCATAATCTTATTCTCTCTTTATGTTATTCTCATTCACGTTGTCTCGAACAGACTATGCCGTCTTTTTCCGGCTACGCGAAAATCTTTCCAATAATAATACGACTGCTATTCCGGCAAAAACCAGACCTATTGCAAAAAGGACAGTTCCATCAACTCCGTCTGGAAGAACATTGCGTTCCTGCAACACATGAATTCTGCCTCGTATGCTGGCTGTTTCAAGAACTTCTTTCCAAGGCCAGACTTTTCTGAGTGCTCCGATCATGAATCCGGTCAGCACACTGACCGTGGCGGCATGCCACCTGTGCAACAGATAGTGCAGTACTCGGGAAAAGACAATGATTCCCGCCCCGGCACCCGCTGAAAAAGCGGCAATAACCAGAAAATTATCCATAACAAACGGATTTTTCAATGTCCGAGTGACATATTCGTACTTCCCGAGCATCAGCAAAAGGAAGGCCCCACTGATACCGGGCAGAATCATGGCGCAGATTGCAATGGCACCACAAAGGAATATGAATGGCAGGGTTTCAGGGGTGGAAACCGGAATCATGCCAACCAGCAGAAAACTCCCGACCGCACCGAGAACAACAAAACCGAGATTCGGCAAATTCAAAGGATCTATCTCCCGGCCCACAACAAAAATAGAAGCCGTGACAAGTCCGAAGAACAACGACCAAATTTCGACAGGATGCGTATGCAGCATGTAATTCATGATCTGGGCCATGCCTACGATTGCTGTCAAAATACCGAAGAGCAGACAGACAATAAATCGCAGATGAGCCGAAGCAATCGCGCCGGGAAAATCGAGAACGAACAATCGCCGGGCAAAAGCCAGATCAAAAGAACGAATGGCATCAACCAGTTGAGTATATATTCCCGTAATGAAAGCGATGGTTCCACCGGACACACCGGGGATGATATCTGCGGCACCCATGCAAAAGCCCTTGAGCCACAGGAGAACTCCATCCTTGAGATTTTGCGGTCCGGGACTTGCCATGAAGGCTTCCCTGAACGTCAGTTTTTTTTTGGACATTCTTGAATGCTCCCGACTACCAGCCATGTTGCCCGACTAGATCGACAAAGGCCACACTGCCCTTGTCGGTCTGAATGACTTCACCGTCACGCTTCTCTATCAGGATTAGGGATTGAAAACGCTTGGAAGAACCAATAGGAATGAGCATGCGCCCCGGATCAGCCAGTTGATCCACTAATGGCTCGGGAACTTCAGGACCGCCCGCAGTAACAATAATACGATCATATGGGGCCTCATCCACCCAGCCCATGGTGCCATCATCAAGCTTGAGCTTTACCGAAAACATACGCATGTCCATGAACCGCTTGCGTGCGGCAAAAAAAAGCTTCTTGATGCGTTCGACGGTAAAGACATCTGCACCCATCTGAGCCAGGACAGCGGCCTGATAGCCGGAACCAGTACCAATTTCAAGAACCTTCATGCCGGGTTGCACTTCAAGCAATTCGGACATCAGAGACACAATATATGGCTGAGAAATGGTCTGCCCCTCGCCTATGGGCAGAGGACCATCGGAGTAGGCTTTGTACGCGAGAGCCTCCTCCACGAAAAGATGCCGTGGAAGCTTACGCATGGCATCCAGTACCGCTGCGTCAGTCACACCACGCGCTTCGATCTGTTCACACACCATACGCTCTCTGAGCCTGACCGGATCGACCATGAATTCTCCTGAAAAAAACTGTGTCCAATACAACTAGAATGTCTGCGGGATGCTGAACAGATTTTACCGCCCAAGTCAACCGAAGCCACCATCAAGCAATGATAAGTCCCATGGCTGCCTTGACACAAATCATGCTTTCGAAGAGACTGAATGCATACATGTAACGGAGGAATTAATGCTCAAAGTAAAAGACCTCATGACAACGCCCGTTTTCTCGCTCAAGGAAAACGACACCCTTCACAACGCCCGATCGCTCATGGACCTCCAGCGTATCAGGCACATCCCCATCGTTACTGTGGACAATGTTTTCTGTGGCCTCGTCACCCATCGTGACATTCTATCAGCCACCATATCGCAACTAGCCGAGCTTGACCCCGAAACCCAAAAGGAAATCGATTCAGGAATTCCAATTCGTGAAATCATGCGCACGGACATCACTTCCGTGGAAGAAAGTGCCTCCCTCAAGGATGCCGCGCAAACCCTGCTCAATCACAAATATGGCTGTCTCCCCGTAGTAAACCATGGAGAACTGACCGGAATCCTCACCGAAGCAGACTTCCTGAGACTCACAATAAATCTGATGGACGCACTGGACAATCAGAAATAGTCTTTCCCCAAAACGCACCTTCAAGCCGTGACTATTTTTCACGGCTTTTCCTTTTTTTCAGCTACTTATCTGCTTTAATCAGACTTTCCGCAGCATCTTCTTGTCTCCGGTCAAAGACTACTATAGAAATAGTTGAGACTTTTTACAGAACAGGACATGTCATGAACAAAGAAAGCAGCAAGAATTTCCCCGTCATATTAACAGCAGTCATTCTGGCCCTCGCCTTGGGCGCAGGTGGATTTCTGCTATTCCATGACAGCCAACCTCCAACCATAATCATTGGTCCGGATATGGCAATCGTAGGCAAAAAGACACAACTGACAATCATGGTGGAAGACTCTGCCAGCGGCCTCAAGAACCTTGATATCATCGCTATCCAAGACAAGACTCAGATACCACTTGTCACAAAAATCTACACCGATGGTACCATGAAAGCCGAGGAAATCATCCAACTCGACAAGGGCACCATCAAGGAAGGATCCTTCACGATTTCAGTGACGGCCAACGATGCTTCGCTCTATCCCTTCGGACCAGCCGGACAATCCAAAGCCGAAAAAACCTTCACTCTGGACAGCACTCCGCCTCGCATCTACCTGCAATCACACACAAACAATCTGAATCAGGGTGGCAGCGGCCTGATGGTTTACTCTCTCTCCGAGATTGCCACGGAAACCGGCATCCGGGTTGGAGAACGATTCTTTCCAGCCTATCTCCAGCCGAGTACAGGACAAAAAAGCCTGTATTACTGCATGTTTGCCGTCCCTTGGGATACTCCTCCAAGTCAATTCAAGCCAATCATCGAAGCCACGGACAAGGCTGGCAACAATGCCAAACGATCCTTCAACTACCACGCGAACGCACGCACATTCCGCAAGGACATAATAAGGCTGTCCGACAATTTCCTGGAAAGCACCATCCCGGAATTCCAAGGAATGGTGCCAAACGAAGGCACCCTTCTCGACCAATACCTCTACATCAACAATGCCATCCGCAAGATAAACCGCGCCCAGTTAATCACATTGAGTCGCGACACAGAACCTGTCATGCTCTGGAGCGGCACATTCGTTCGTCTGCCCAATGCAGCCAACCGCGCCCGCTTCGCCGATGCCCGTGACTACATGTACAAAGGCAGAAAAGTGGACGCCCAAACTCATCTGGGTCTCGATCTGGCCAGCGTCAAGCATGCCCCAGTCCCGGCAGGCAATGATGGCAGAATAGTCTTCGCCGATTTCCTTGGCATCTACGGCAACTACGTGGTCATCGACCATGGATTGGGCTTGCAAAGCCAGTATGCCCATCTGAGCAGCATCAATGTAGCGGTCAACGACACAGTGACCAAGGGACAGATCATCGGCAATACCGGTGCCACAGGTCTGGCCGGAGGAGATCATCTTCACTATGGAGTTACGGTCGGAGGCATTCCGGTCCAACCCATCGAATGGTGGGACGGGACATGGATCAAAAACAACATCACATCAAAAATCAAATAATCCCAGCAAGAAAGCCCCTTCAAACAAGGGGCTTTCTTGCTGGAAAAATCAATCTGCCGGGTTGTTAAAAAAAGGTCCGATTATTGCTTGAGTTCTTCAGGTGGAAAATTTTTCCCGGAGAAAATAAGACATGATCACCCCCATCGACACACAATCCATTTTCCCTTGTACGGGATGCAACGTCAAAAACGCGCGCAACCTGATTCGTACTGTCGAAGACGGTAAATTTACACTCACTCCGGAAAAGACCGAAGAAGAGAAACAACTCGAAACAACCACCTTTTCCTACAGCAAGGAACTAAGCCCGGAAGAGGAAAAACGAGTACTCTTCCTCAAAAACATACTCGCCCAGATCCTCACCATGACCGATGGTCAGCCCACCGAGGAACAGGTGTCGCGCATCAAGGAAATTGAAAAGGAGCTGGAAAAGATAACCGGCGTCAAGATGCACTCCCGGATATCGTCTACAGCGGCCAAAATACCCGGAAAAACTGACAAGGAAAAAGAAGAAGAAGAAGAACAAGATAAACAAGCACGCGGGACTGACCCCAAAGAAGCCATACACAGTCGAATGCCCGACATTGCCGTAGAAAACGGACCGGGCGTCATGCAATTCATGCAGCGCAATGCCGCTACCGCCTACCTGAACAACATGGAACTCAAACCGTTGGGCAACAAAACCTCTATCCGAACCTGATCAAGAAACAATACCACTTTCCAAGAGTTGGTCGGCATCTCTGCTGCCCGGCTCTGATAGGGCTTTCTATTCCGACCGGATCTCCCGATATATGATTTGACCTGATTCCGGTGGTATCTGATTCATGACAACAGCGTCCAGAATCATGGCACAAGCCTTGTTGCATTGATCATCCGAGGCTCCGTGAACAACCGCCAAAGGAGCTCCTGCCTCTATATATTGACCAACACGAACGATCCCGGTCAACCCGACAGAATGATCAACGGTTTGATCAGCACGGGTCCTGCCTCCGCCAAGGCCAACCACGACAAGCCCCAGCTTTCTGGTTTCCCAGGCAGTAACATATCCATCCCGAGGGGCGGAAACTGTCTTCACAACAGTCGCATCCGGTAAATGGACATCACATCGATCGATAAAATCAGTGGGACCGCCCAGGACGGCTACCATCCGACCAAATCGTTCTGCCGCCTCACCTTCTTCGAGCTTCTGCCGCAGTTTCTGTTTCGCTTCAATTGCATTAGCGGCCAAGCCGCCAAGCATCAACATCTCCGCACACAGTGCCATCACAACTTCATCAAGACGGGGATCACGATATTCACCAGTCAAATAACGAACAGCCTCCCGTACTTCCACACTATTACCAGCGCAGGAGACAAGGGGTTCATTCATGCATGTCAGCAATGCCGTTGTGTGAAGCCCAGCCCCACTAGCGACACTCACAATACTCTCAGCCAGATTCACGGATTGTTCATACGTGGGCATGAATGCACCGCTCCCGGTCTTGATATCCATGACAAGCCCATCAAGACCTGCGGCCAGCTTCTTGGACAAAATCGATGCAACAATCAGGGGAATTGATTCAACCGTGGCCGTGATGTCACGAATGGCATAAAATCTTCCATCGGCTGGAGCCATGTTTCTAGTCTGGCCGATAATGGCGACCCCGACCTGACGCACAGTCCGTTGAAAACGCTCCCTGTCCGGCAAAACATTGTAGCCAGGGATGGATTCCAGCTTATCCAGAGTACCACCCGTATGTCCCAGACCTCGCCCGGAAATCATTGGAACATAGCCACCGCAGGCGGCCACCATGGGGCCAAGAACGAGGCTGACCAGATCACCCACGCCGCCAGTGGAATGCTTGTCCAGCACCGGGCCATCCAAATCCCACTCCAGCACATCACCGGACCGGGTCATGGCCATGGTCAACGCCACCCGTTCGTCCACGGTCATACCCTGAAAAAAAATGGCCATACCCAATGCAGCAACCTGCCCCTCACCAATGGTTCCATCGGAAAGCCCTTTGACAAAGAACCGTATTTCTTCTTCATCGAGCACATGCCCATCACGCTTTTTACGAATAATCTCCTGTGGCAACATAATCAATTCCTTGGAGATCGTGATGAAAGTTCAAAAGAATCCGGCAGAAGCTCACCCATGGTCCAGGCCACAACTTCACCACTGTCACACGCTGAATAGATGAAAGACTCTGGTTCAAGAAATTCACTGAGTACCTGGCGACAGGCACCACACGGCGAATGACAGATCTCACCCGGAGTGTAAATGAGTAGTGCGGCAAAATCACCCCGCCCGCGCCCGTCCGCCACAGCGGCAAACAAAGCAGACCGCTCTGCACAATTCGTCAGACCGAACGAGGCATTCTCCACATTGCACCCCACGTATATTTCCCCGTCATCGGCCAGCAAAGCGGCTCCCACGAGAAAAGAACTGTACGGAGCGTATGCATTTCTGGACGCCTGTCTTGCGGCATCTTCCAAAGTACCGAGTATCTTTCTGGATATCTTGATCATTATGCAGCCTCCTTAACATGAAAAAGGGTCGAACGGCAAAACCGTCCGACCCTTGAATCTCATGGGAACAACTTTACTGTCGTGCCGGTTTCTGAAGTTCTTCCTTCAATAATCCGTTGGAAACAGGAGGCTCTCCGTGCTGCTTGACCCATACGGTCTCACCAGTACCCTCAAGAGCCCTGTCGATGACTTCATCCATATTCTTGACAGGAATAATTTCAAGATCCTTGAGAATGTCCTTGGGAACGTCCTTCAAGTTCTTTTCATTCTCTGCCGGAATGAGCACGGTCTTGATCAGACCACGGTGTGCAGCCAACAATTTCTCGCGCAATCCGCCAATGGGCAGTACACGACCACGCAAGGTGATCTCTCCGGTCATGGCGAGATCATGACGAACCGGAATGTTCAGGAGCGCGGAAATGAGTGCAGTGGTCAGGGTGATACCCGCGCTGGGTCCATCCTTGGGCGTGGCACCGTCAGGAACATGAATATGAATGTCCACCTTCCTGTAGAAATCAGGCCTGAGACCCAACAAATCGGAACGGGCACGAATGTAGGAAACAGCCGCACGGGCCGACTCCTGCATGACATCACCAAGCTTGCCGGTGATTTCCACCCGGCCCTTGCCTGGCATGAGAGCAACCTCGACCAGCAACATCTCGCCGCCCATCTGGGTCCAGGCAAGTCCGTTGCAGATGCCGACCTGGGCTGCGCTCTCTCGTTCGCCATATGTAAACTTGGTCACACCCAGCATTTTTTCCAGGCTTTGCTTGGTGATGTGAATATTCTTGTCGCGATCATTGTCCTCGACAATCGACATGGCGGACTTGCGGCAAATGGACGCAATTTCACGCTCCAGATTACGCACACCAGCCTCTCGGGTATAAAATCTGACAACATTCAGAATGGCGTTTTCGGAAAACTTCAGGTTATCCGAACTCAATCCATGCTGCTTGATCTGCTTGGGCAACAAAAATCCCTTGGCAATCTGCACCTTCTCATTTTCCAGATAACCGGGCAGGCGAATGATTTCCATGCGATCCTGCAACGGCAACGGGATTCCATCCAGACTGTTCGCCGTGGTAATGAAAAACACCTTGGACAAATCGTAATCAAGATCCAGATAATGATCATTAAATGCATAATTCTGTTCCGGGTCGAGAACCTCAAGAAGTGCGGAAGAGGGATCGCCACGGAAATCGGCACTCATCTTATCAACTTCGTCCAGACAGATAACCGGATTGTTGTGCTTCACCCGCTTGAGAGACTGAATTATCTTACCTGGCATCGCACCAACATAGGTACGCCTGTGACCACGAATCTCGGCCTCATCGCGAACTCCACCCAATGACAGGCGCAAAAAATCGCGATCCATGGATCTGGCGATGGATTTGGCAATGGATGTCTTGCCAACACCGGGAGGACCTACAAAGCACAGAATCGGCCCTTTCATGGTTTCAACCAGGGTCTGCACGGCCAAATACTCAAGGATGCGCTCCTTGGGCTTTTCCAAGCCGTAGTGATCCTCATCCAGAATCGTGCGGGCCAGCTTTATATCGACACCACTATCGTCCTTGATGTTGTCCCATGGCAAATCAAGAACCCAGTCAATATAATTGCGGACCACAGTGTACTCCGCGCTACTTGACTGCATGGTCCGCATTTTCTTGATTTCCTTGCGAACACGCTCACGATTCTCATCGGTCATGGACTTGGCATTGAGCCTTTCTTCCAGATCAAGCGCCTCAGCCTGAGGATCGTCCTCGCGGCCCATTTCCTTATTGATCGCCTTGACCTGCTCATTGAGATAATACTCTCGCTGATTCTTCTCCATCTGATCTTTGACACGTCCCTTGACGCGTTTTTCAATGGAGACGATTTCGATTTCTCCGAGCAGCAATTCGTAAACCCGTTCCAAACGCTTGAACGGATCAAGCTCTTCCAGAACTTCCTGCTTAAGCGCAAAATCAATCTTGAGATGTGGCATGACCTGATCAGCCAACTGGCCGGGGTCCTTGATCGTGGACATGGCCAGGATAGCTTCAGGGGCTACCTTCTTGTTGACCTTGCCAAATTCATCCAAGGACTCGTGAATGGCACGAATAAGGGCTTGAGCTTCAGAGGTCGCACCCTGTGTCTCTACCAAAGAGGTGACAAGAGCCTTGGGGTAGGCCCCTTCACCACCGGGAGTGGCAGAGTCTACTCCAACCTCCCATGTAGCACGCGAAACGCCTTCAAACAGGACCTTGATGGTCCCATCAGGCAGCCGAAGCATTTGCAGTATTTTGCTGACCGTTCCAACCTCGTAGAGATCTTCCGGTTCAGGGTGTTCCTTTTCAGGATTTTTCTGGGTGACCAGAAATATTTGCTTGCCATAATCGGCAACTGCGGTCTCGATGGCCTTGATCGAAGCCTCTCGGCCAACAAACAAGGGGACTATGGACCGGGGAAACATGACAACTTCCCGCAAGGACATCATGGGAAACGTCAAGGTTTCAGGGGATTTCTTGCCGTCAAATCCAAAAGTCGGCATGGATTCCTCCGAGGGTTGTATATGTGGCAGCATCCGTCATGTCGAAAAACGGTTGCCATCGATAATCGAAAACAGAACAGTCGGACAGTGTATAAACCGTACCAGAAAACACTTATGCGGACTTCACTTCCTGATGGTAGAGAAGCAACGGTTCCAAGTCATTTTCCACAACTGCCTGATTGATCACGCACTCACGCACACCGGGAAGTGACGGCAGCTTGTACATGATTTCAAGCATGGTTTTTTCAAGGACATTACGCAGACCTCGCGCGCCGGTCTTGCGCTCGACTGCTTTCTTGGCAATCGCTCTCAAGGCATTTTCGGTAAAGCGCAGCTCCACCTTGTCCAATTCAAAAAGCTTGCTGTATTGTTTGACCAACGCGTTCCTGGGCTCCTGAAGGATGCGAACCAAATCATCCTCAGTCAACTCCTGAAGCGCGGTCTGCACTGGAATTCGGCCAACAAATTCCGGGATAAGACCAAACTTGATGAGATCCATAGGCTCGGACAATCCAAACATTTCTCCCAGATCAGATTCCTTCTTGGCTTCAACCTTTGCACCAAAGCCCATGCCGGTACCTTGCTTGCGATTCTGAACAATTTTCTCCAGACCAATAAAGGCACCACCAAGAATGAACAGGATATTCGAGGTATCCATACGGATAAACTCCTGCTGCGGATGCTTGCGGCCACCCTTGGGAGGAATGTTAGCCTCTGTACCCTCAATGATCTTGAGCAAGGCTTGCTGGACGCCCTCACCCGAAACATCACGAGTAATGGACGGGCTGTCACCCTTTCGAGCGATCTTGTCGATTTCATCGATATAGATAATTCCCCGACTGGCGGAATCAATATCATAGTCGGCATTCTGCAACAGTTGGACCAGGATGTTCTCCACGTCCTCCCCCACATAACCGGCTTCGGTCAGGGTCGTTGCGTCAGCAATGGCGAAAGGCACCTTGAGCACACGAGCCAGAGTCTGGGCTAAAAGCGTCTTGCCGGATCCGGTTGGACCTATAAGCAGAATATTGCTCTTGTCGATTTCAACTTCGTCAGAACCGGAATTAGCAGCAGCGTAAAAAACACGCTTGTAGTGATTGTGAACGGCAACAGCCAGAATCTTCTTGGATTGCTCCTGACCAATGACGTACTCGTCCAGAAGTTCCTTGATTTCCTGTGGAGGCAGAAGGCGACCATCCTCGAATTCCTCGCTGATGGTTTCCTGGGCCATGATATCATTGCACAGACTGACACATTCATCACAAATATAGACGTCTGGCCCTGCAATCAGCCGCTGAACATCTACTTGAGTCTTTCCGCAGAAAGAACAAGTCAGTTCAGGTGAATTGGTATTCTTTTCAGTCATGCCCTTTAACCTTCCCGGCTCTCGCTCATATCTTCTCTGGTCGTCATAACCTTGTCAATCAAACCATATTCCATGGCTTCCTTGGATGACATGAAATAATCACGTTCAGTGTCCTCACTAATTTTTTTCAACTTTTGGCCGGTATGATCAGCCATGATACCATTGAGTTCATCTCTGAGACGCAGAATTTCCTGAGCATGAATATGGATATCGGTTGCCTGCCCCTGAGTTCCGCCAAGAGGCTGATGAATCATGATACGACTATGAGGCAAGGCATAACGCATGCCTTTTTCACCAGATCCAAGCAACAGCGCACCCATGCTGGCTGCCTGCCCCATGCAAAGAGTTGCTACCGGGGCAGAAATATACTGCATGGTATCATAAATAGCCATGCCAGAGGAAACGGACCCCCCCGGCGAGTTGATATACATATAAATTTCCTTTTCCGGGTCCTCGGACTCCAGAAAAAGAAGCTGAGCGCAAATAAGGCTCGCGACGTGATCGTCGATGGCGCTGCCGAGCAGAATGATCCGGTCTTTCAGCAGACGGGAATATATGTCGTACGCGCGTTCCGTGCGACCGGTAGTTTCAATGACCATCGGAATGGCGACCATGAACGTCTCCTTGAGAACTTTTTTAGATTATCGGATGAAGGAATCAAGTACATTAGAACTTTCTTCATCGAGAAGAACATTTTACAAGCCTGACCCCACTGTCTTTCAGACTCTTTTAGTATGCGATATTTCCTATTGAAGAACAAGGGGAAACTTCCAGCTAAGCCTGTTACACAATAGGTATTGTCAGACCAAGGTCAAGGGCAGGGCCACAAAAAAAATCGACGATCTGGACAACTCCAGACCGCCGAATAATAATCTAGCTGTCTTTCAATCTATTTGTCGTCAGCTTTCTTCGCAGAAGCCTTCTTTGTCGGTGCTTTCTTGGCAGGAGCCTTCTTGGCTGGCGCCTTCTTTGCCGCTGCCTTCTTATCAACAGATTTCTTGGCAGGCTTCTTGCCTTCGCTCGGAGGTTCAATCTCCTTGATGTTGGCAGCATCGTAAATCAGCTCCGAGGCCTTGTCGCAAAGCAAGCGGTCCTTCAGAGGAACTATGAGATTATTGTCCTCGTAGTACTTCTTCAATTCATGCAAAGGCTGCTTGGTCTGCATAGCCAACTGGGTCAAAGTGGCCTCGATCTCCTCAGGGGAAATCTCGAGACTTTCCTCAGCGGCCACAGCCAGAAGGAATATCTCGGTTTTCACAGTGGTCTCAGCCTCTGTTTTGAACTCGTCGCGAATCTGCTGAGGAGTCTTGCCAAGGGATTGCAACCCCTTGCCCTGACGATCCAGCTTGTATTCAACATCCTGCACCAAACGATCGACACGATCCTCGACCATGGCTGGCGGAAGCGGGAACTCATCGATCCCTTCAATGATTTTTCCAAGCAGTTCACTCTGAGCAGCAGCCTTGTTCATCTGCTTGCGTTGAGAGGCGTAGGACTCATGGATACCCTTACGCATGGTTTCAACATCCTTGAATCCGGCTTTCTGAGCTACGGAGTCACTCATCTTGGGGGAAATGCGCTCTTTGACCGCATGCAACTTGGCCTTCATGGTAACGGTCTGTCCAGCCAGGTTTTCGTTGATGAAATCTTCGGGAAAGGTGATATCGGTCTCGCCGGACTCACCCGTAGTCATGGTCTTGAGCAACACTTCAAACTCAGGCAAAGCCTGATTCTGTCCAAGAACCATATCAAAATTCTCAGCCTGGATACCTTCAACGATCTTGCCATCCTGATAAGCACCAAAGCTGACAGAAACGACTTCGCCATCCTTGGGATTACGAACGTCCTCAATGACCTTGACTTCAGCGTTATTCTCAAGAATACGCCTCTCGACTTCAGCGACTTCGTCGTCACCGACAACGATCTTCACTTCCTCGATGTCCAGCCCCTTGTATTTGGGAAGGTCGAGCTTGGGAGCAACTTCAAAGACAATGGAATAAGTGAAGTCTTCGTCACGAACCAATTCCTTGGCATCAACATCAATCCGAGACATGGGCTGAATGCTCAGACCACTCATTATCTCATTGATTTGATAGTTGATCAGATCAGTAGTGGCTTCTCCATATATCTGCTTGCGATACTTGGATTCGACCATGGAAGACGGGACTTTTCCTTTACGAAAACCCTTAATGTCAGCCTGCATGCGATACAACGCGATTGCAGACACGACCGCACCATTGACTTCTTCTGCCGGGACTTCAATAACAATTTTCCGTTTTACCGGCGAGAGTTCTTCAACATTGTATTCCATTGCGACTGATCCTCCTAAAATGCCCATCGGGCGAGTAATATAGCAAATTATGGTGCGGGCGGAGGGACTCGAACCCCCAAACCGTGAGGTACCAGATCCTAAATCTGACGCGTTTACCAATTCCGCCACGCCCGCAAAAAGAACGTGTTTACTAAGCAAGCTAGTATGAATATGTCAACCTTCCCCGCCCTGATTAACGCGAAAAGTTACAAACAGGCTCCCTCAGCTCCCATACAGTCGATAATTCGACACAACATCGACATGAGAGACGAAGCATCTTCGGCAAATAATCGTACCATTGGCTCATGCCCCACACCCCCGGAATCACCGATGGCCTGAATCATCTCGGGAGTCTTATGATTCTTCAGCCCTTCAAAAGCCCCCCACTCCTCAAGTCCTCCATCCTCTTCCTTAATATATTCAGGCCTGCGATCCCGATCGATCCAGACTGTTTGAATATTCGCAAGATCAAGAGCCTTCTTGACTTCAGGCTTCAATCCGAGGGATATGGCACAATTCGCATCAGGTCTCAACCTGCGTACCGCCAGCAACAGGGACGCCGTATAAACCGACGCTCCGAACTCTGGATATCCGGCAACAACGACATCTCCACGTCGCGTACCAACTATACCGCCAGAAAAACCAGCAACCTCCGCAATACTGCCTGCATAGGGCAGAGCAATTACGATATTGGCAATGGAACGAGGCAACAGAGTCCGAAAACCATTCATTGAAACAAGCCGCCTCCCAATGGAGTCCAACTCGTACAAAACCCCAGCCCTGGCCTTCTCCTTTATCCAGGGAGCCAAATGATTCACAGGGCCGCCGCCTTCACCTATCCGGTAGCCAGCTCGAAGAGCAAGGTGGAGATACTCCTGAGCGTGCAGGATGGCAGATTCCACCTCCAACCCCTGCCCCAAACCGGTTGCAATGGCAGCTGAAAGCGTACAACCGGTACCATGTGTACACTCGGTATCCACACGCTGCTGCATGAAGGGAATCGGATCGGCATCTCTTGCCACAAACCAATCCGTCACTGCCACGGAATCAGAATGTCCGCCCTTGATCAAAACAGCTTTCGGCCCCATGCTCAAAAGAAGCCTTGCAGCCTTGAATATATCTTCCCGATCATTGATTTTAATACCGGTAAACAATTCTGCTTCAGGTAGATTGGGCGTCAGCAAATCGGCATACGGAAAAATCATGTCGACCATGGCTTTCACGGCATCGTCCTTGAGCAGCTTGGCACCAGATGTGGCAACACAAACGGGATCAACGACCAATGGAAATTTCTTGCGACTCAGAATCGGTGCGAGACTCTTGATGATCGGTTCAGAAAAAAGCATCCCTGTTTTGGCAGCATCCACTTCAATATCATCAAGGACGGTCCGAAGCTGCTGGGCCACAAAATTGGCTGAAGGGGCATGAATACCGGTAACCATCTTGGTATTTTGAGCGGTAAGAGCTGTTATAACACTCGCACCATACCCGCCGAGCATGGCAATAGTCTTGAGATCAGCCTGAATACCGGCTCCACCGCCGGAATCGGACCCGGCAATAGTCAGGATACATGGTGGTCTGCCCACAATCAACGCCTCCGTAAAATACAAACGATTACCGGCAGGCGATACCACCTACAACCGATAATCGCAACATGACGAAATTATATTTGGGGAAAATAATCAGATGCTCAAATCTATCCGCAGGAAAGTTTGACGTAATCCTCGACAGAGACTCCGTTCCAGGCCTTGCTGACCCAATAAGCCGTTGCCCATATCATCAAAGCCGTTGCCTGAAGATCAGTCATCCTTCTAAGCTTGACTTCAAGATTGCTTTTACTCGCCCCATGTTGAATATGCACACTGTGCTCTTCACACGCTTCTTCAACGCGCAGCATAAGATAAGCTTGCTTGGACTGATTGGGTAACAGCTTCACTTCTTTGTGAGATTCAAGAATAGTCTTTAATTCGGCGACAGAAAAATCACTGGAAGCATTACGAATCGACTTGAAAAAAACATCAACAGCCCAAGGCAGGATGAATTCTGCACCCGCGCTCTTGGTCTTGAAATAATCCTTGAGCCATTTCTCTTGATCATGAGTAATTCTTGCAGCGACCTGGGGCATACCGTCTCCTCCAATGAACCGACGAAACTTACTACCGATGGCACATTAAGCTGTAGCTTTATAAGCGAAACTAAAAAAGGAATCAAGAGTTTTTCTAGAATAAGGTTAAATAAAAAAGAGACTAACCATTAAAAACACCTTTCAACTGCCGAAAAAGTGTCAAAAGCAAGGCATCAGGGGCGTCATTACCATCAATATTCAAACGGATTATTTCCGTAACCGTATTTCTATTAGGAGTAATTGTTTTTTTTGCCACCAAAACAATGTTCTGCTCACGTTTTTTGGCAGAATCTTCAGTACGAACGACAAGAATCCAATGTCCGCTATGGCATTTCCAAGACGTTTCAACCAACATGAAATCAGACATTTTACGCTCAATGAGTTGAACAAAGTCCTCAAGCGAAAAATGTTTTTTCCCTTTACCTTGAACGCCAAGATACTCACCATCAGAACAAATCACCAAAGGACTGGACAGGAACTCTGCCGGAGGAAAATCGATAATCCCTCCAGATTCCTTGCTTGAAATGCGCCTCTTCAAGGAAGCAATGTCTTTTTCAAAACCTTCCACGAACTCCCTTTGGAGTCGTTCCGAATCCCTGCGTTCACGACGTAATTCAGCAACTTCATCCCTCAATGAACGGATTTCACTCCTGAATAACGACTGATTTTCCAGCACATCAGACATCTTGGACAACACCCCGGCAAGACCCTGAACATCTTCACGCGACAGTCGTTGATCAAATGACTGATCAGACTGTTGATCAGTCATTAAACTACTGAATTTAAGAGCTAATTCTCTTTCAATTTGTTCAGTCGACCAATTGTCATTGAACATCTTTCTAATCCTCCTGAATATCTCCAACACCTCTAAAGGGTAACGGCAACGACGCCCTTCTCCACCTACAGATGGTATATATTTTACGAACTTATCCTTATAATAGACGATAGTTGAAGGAGGAATCTCCAACTGCCGCCCAACTTCTCGCAAACTGATAAATCTTTTATCCATAAGAGGCCACCACTTGTTGTTCATCGTTCTTCACATTGTTCATAATCTTAAAAAATTCCCACTGTCAACATCTTTATGAACAACAATGAACAACGCCGGGAATAAATCAAACTATCGCCCACTAAGTAAAGTAAATACAAGCCAACAAAAAAGGTGTGATGGTAATCACCATCACACCTTAAAAACTGCTCTGTAAAAAAAATTACGTTCTACTGAACAAGCCCTTCACGAACATTCTTAAGCGATTGCAAAATATCCTGCATTTGTTTCCGCAAGGCTTCATCCTCAAGGGAGTCTCCGAGATAAGCGGCCTTCATGGTCATCTCATTGACAAGATCATACGCAATCATGCGTTTTACCTGAGAAGGCATCTCCTGCTGCATCAAAACCATTTTCTGATCGAGACTTGAAACATCATCGCGAAGTACACTCAAACTCTTTACCTCGTCTGTAAGTCCTGCAATATTCTTGTTCATTCCAAAAAAGAAAATAACAAGCAAAATGACTGCAAGAAGAGAAACGATCATGGCGACCTTGCTCATATCTTTCTGCGTCTCAACAAGTCCATGAGTAGAGAAATCCGGCTGCTCGAATACTTCTTCCTCGACCTGCGACTCTTGCTGAACTGCTTCCAGTCTGTGAACGTTACTTTCTTCAGTACTCATGAATTTCTCCAATAATAATCATTTTATTCACTCTGCTCTATACCTATTCATTACTTCACCCAATCACGAGAATCAAGAATTTAGAAGAACCGAATAAACTTTTATTACACCCTGCACCATCTTTCATGCGCTAACATGAACCAGTAAATACCGTGCATGGAAATGGCAGCGAGAGGGCCAGCCATACTATTAAAGTAATACTATTACCTTGACATTTATTCTTCTCTTTACGATAAAGTATCTCTTAATGATAACACTACACAACTAAATAAACCCCATAGTATTTTCTCATTCGTACCATGCCCCATCTCGCTATTTATGTTGAATTATAAAGAGTTGCACAAATCAATAATTAAAAATATCACCAAAGAACCTAAAAGGAGATCTTGATGGATGATTATCTGAAAGAAGCATTGGAAATTGTTAAAGCACAGGCCAGTGTAAGGACTATGACAGAGGAAGAAATCACCTCAATGGTTCAAAAGCTTTCTACCGGAATAAAATCCATTTCTGAAGGCTGCTCCGTGAAAGTAGAAGAGCCTTATGCAATGGATCCAAAGAAAGCAATTCGAGAAAAATCAATTTTATGTTGCATTTGCGGAAAGTCTTTCAAAGTACTCACAAAAAAACACCTTTCGAGCCACAACCTTACACCAGAAGAATACAGGGAGAAATGCGGATACAAGAAAAAACTCCCACTGGTCTGCAAATCACTGCAACGCGAACGCCGCAAAAAAATGATCGAAATGCAACTTTGGACCAAACGAGGAAAAAACAAATTATAAAAAGCCCATTATTCGATCCACCTACGAGTAGAGACTCCCGCTCTTTTGGAGGTCTCCCCGTTTTAGGGCCCGGCGCTATGCGAGTTTTCGGCTCTTTTGGAGGTCTCCCCGTTTTAGGGCCCGGCGCTATGCGAGTTTTCGGCTCTTTCCTGGTTCATCCATGCCGGGCAATT
>JAEINO010000142.1 GCA_016342345.1 Pseudodesulfovibrio sp.
TCAGGACACTGTACCTCTGGGAAGATTAACCGACACCTTCGGCATAATTTGGGGCGGTGTATCCCCCGAGTTCGAAGGTTAGTCGCATTTCTGTTCCGGGATATTTTACTTTGGCATTGTTCAGATTTTCAAATAGTCGCGCAAGAACTCGATTCGCTGCCGGCCTCGAAGCACTGTGTACGCGAACATTTAACTGATCGGTTTCAGGGCTTGGCAGAATATCGGCTTCGGTCACAAAAAGGTCCTGAAGTAGACACCGAGCATCTGAAGAGTCTACCGTCGGGCCAGTGATCAAACCAACCATTGCTGTTTCCGCCCGATATGCAATCATACGGATGGTATCCATCAGCCGTTTTCTTCCCGGAAGTAAACGCAAAAATTTATCCTTCTCATCAAGCTCTCCCCATTGAATATGCTTGTTGGTCTGTTTCAGTTTTGCTTTCAACTCTTTGAGTTGATACTCGAAATTTTCGATTTCCTCTAACAAATCGGCTTTGTTTTTGAGCCATTTATGATATTTTTTATGTTTGTCCTCGGGTTCCGGATGCATTGTCATTTCAGCAAAACGGGCACGGCGGTATCGTAGTTTGTTCTGAAGGGAGTTGCGTGACCGGTCAAATCGCCGCCAAGCTGGGTTAACCACTTTTTCGGTGTCAGGAAATTCAGCGACTCCATAATCCAAAAGAACATCAATATCAAAATGTTGCATCATGTAGTTGAAAAAGTTTTCCTGACACCATCTACTGAACATCCGTGCGGCCAATTGCGTATGCGGCAAATCAAAAGCAGTGCTGATAATGCTGGTCTGATGGCCCGAATCGGTCAGCTTTCGCACCTGTCTCATCCAGGTTGCATCCTTGCCGGATCCTACTAAACAGCCCATTTCGCAAAGCCGCATTTTTACCACTTCGCCGCCCGGCATCGTCACTTCATGCTCGCGGAACCATTGCTCCGGCCATGGCTCGCCCGGATGTTTATGATACGTCTGGCAGCCAATACGATGGTTACTCCACATCTCTTGAAAAAATGCGGGGCTGTATCCTTCTCTGTCAAAAACGAGGACAAATCGGCACAAGCAAGGGTTCTCGTTCAGTTGCTGCTCGGTGGGTTGACTGGGAACCTCTTCAAGTAACCGAGGAACAATATCTTTTCTCAAGGTGGCCAACATGCCCGGGTCGATCTGTTTTTCGATGACGAAAAAGGGCCGACCAATCGAATCATTCACCCAGTAGTCGGTGATCCCCCTCAAGCATAAGCGCTCCCGAGACACATATCGGCGCGGCAGTTCAGTCAATCCGCCATGATAAACACGGACATGCCCGTCAACGTAAAGAGCTCCAACCGATTCGGGTTCCTTTTCCATCCAATATTTGCTCAGATGTGCGGCCCATCGTTCTGACCCTTGGTCCGCGCTCAGCTCATCCATCTTCTGCCGTAAACAGCGGACCTCCGGTGCACGGTCCAGACCCAGCAACTTGCCAAACTCACCCGGAGCTTGCTTTCGCAACTTCTCGGTCGTCTTGATCCTGCATAAAGCCATAAAGGCCAGTAGTAACAGAACATGAAAAGTCGTGTAATAACCCCTGACTTGGCCGAGCATCTGCTTGGCGCCATTGAGCAGTCCGTTTGCCAATAGCGCCGGTAGCGCGCATAATACGCCAGCTTTTGGAACATCCAGGCATCTGTCAAAGCGCACTGCCGCCCCGACCAACTTGCCCAATGACGCCAGCACGCGGTCCCCCACCCTGGTACAGGCTATCCCCATAGCCTCTGCTGCGGCAACGTCTACCACGTTGCGTGACGACTTGGTAATGGATGGCTCTGTGGACCTTGATTCGATTAAACGACCATCATTTATCGCCTTGCGAAAGGTGTCATATTTGATCCCAAGCTCTTCAACGGCTTCATTTCTCGTGTATCCTTGATCCAGTAAACCCTGCGCTCTCTCAAGCACCTCGGATGTAAATACTTTGCCGCCACGCCGTCCTCGACGCTGAACAAAAAATGCTTCGGATCCACCTTTGCGTAGCTTATTCAACGAGCGGATTACACTGCTTTTGGATACGCCGAAAGTTGTTTGTATATCGACCTGGCGACAAGCTCCGGAATCAATCAGTTGGGACGTGAACAACCGAAACATGCGCCGGTCGTTCCTTTTGTGAGAATAAATCGGATGTGCCGCATAAAAGTAGGTCCAGTTCGCATCGTCACGCCAGACACTGACCAGTCCGTTGATTTGGGTTGCTCCGCTTGGAATAAGTGGTAATATCTGCTGAGGCATGGCACCTTTTCCTTTCGTTTATCTTGCCGGATAACGATGTTAAAGGTGTCATGCCCATTTTCCGATTGCAATATCTTGTCCCCAACCAGCGTGAAGTTCTCAACCAAATGAAATAACAGCGTATACTGAAATATTTGCTCGTTAAATGCACTATTAGGAAATCAAGAGTTCTGAA
>JAEINO010000036.1 GCA_016342345.1 Pseudodesulfovibrio sp.
GATTCATGGCCCAGCTTTCGCATCAGTAATTCGTACCGTTCCCGTACGAGGTTGCGATGTTCCTGCTGCGCGGCTTTCGCGTAGTCGTGGTAGGCGGCCAGGGTTGCGGCGGAATAGGTCTGGAGTTCGCAGCCGAGATAGAGGCAGAATCCGTGTTGGCCATCGGGGTGGACACTCCTTGGAAACTGTGTCGCCACTTCTTTGCGCCATTCGCTTTCCGTGTCGACTATTTCCTTGATGTAGGGTGACTCATTGATGGCAGGGATCAGCGATTCCATGAGTGCGTACTTTTCGGTCATGAAGTTACGGCCATTTTGTTCGGCCTGTTCCAAATCGCACAGGTAGGATTCCAGAAAGATGTCGGGCAGCACGCCGTGGGTGATTTCCCGCATGATCCGAAAGGATTCCGGGCGTTCCTGACACTGTGACGTGCCACCTCGATTGTTGACCGCCAGAAACATGTCCAGTTCACGGTCTACAATCACCTTGATAAGCGTTTTTCTGTCTTTTGTTGCCATGATTATATCTCGTATCATTTTTAAATAATTAAGTTTTGTTACAGCCAAGGGTGCCATGAAGCTATGTTCTTTGCTGCTTGGAAAGGTGCAGGCCGGATGTCTGTTGCCGTGAATTTCAAGTCCGTCTGCGTTTCATGTGCCTTTTATACTGATAAGGAACATCGTGAAATGAAGATGGAATGTGGTCTTCCTCTCAAATGAAAAAAAGAACGTACGGATGTAGTGCAAAGTGGAGGCCGTTTTGACCGTTCTGATGGAATCTGTATTTGATTGTGCAGTTTTGACTGTATTATACTGATATAATAGTTTAAATTTTGATGGTTTCATTTATTTAGTCATTTATATATGTGTACGTACCTCAACGGTGAATAATAAAAAAAATTTGTATAATGAAAATTTTTTTTCGATAATGAAAAGTTTTTGCGGGTTGTCTAAAAGTATCTTTGAGTAATATTGTGTTTAAGTGAATGATTTTAATGAGATGCTGAGATGGTGAAGAATTTCACGTATTGGCACTCAAATTGCTTTGTGAGGATTTGTCAGCTCGTGGAGCTGCTTTCAGCCGAAGGTATTTTGAGTGCAGGGGATTCGTTCGCCTTCTGCAGTTACAGAAAAGCCATGTGCCGCATGGGCGGTTCTTGAAGAGCATGGTTTTCACTTGGCCACACCCACAAGGTGTATGGCGCCACACGGCAGGATTCCAGTGGGGAGCATTTCCGGAGGAGATGCCTGTCGCCAGTGCGAGTCCACCCTGACTGAGTCAGGGGCATGTTTGTCGTGAACTCATTAAATAGAGGAGATGATTTAATGTCGAAAGAACAGTTAAAATTGAATAAATCGCTTTCGCCGTCACAGGTGTGGGCTCTGGCACTCGGGTCCATTGTCGGTTGGGGCTGCTTTGTATTGCCTGGAGACATGTTTTTGCCTCAGGCCGGTGTTCTTGGGACGTTGATTGGCTTCGTGGTTGGTGCGTTTCTCATCTGTTTCGTTGCTGTATGTTACAGCTACATGATCAAATACGCCCCTGTTGCGGGTGGTGCTTTTGCATACGCCTATGTGGGGTTCGGCCCGACTGCGGCCTTCTTCTGCGGTTGGGCTCTCGTGCTTGGATACGTGGCCATCATCGGTATTGATGTTGCCGCGCTTGCATTGATATTCCGTTTTCTTTTTCCGGGTGTCTTTGAATTCGGGTCGCTTTATTCCATTGCAGGATGGGAGGTGTTTACGGGTGAGGTTCTGCTCATGACCACGGCAACGCTCTTGTTCGGCTGGATGAACTACCGTGGCACCAGTTTTGCCGGAAAGTTTCAGGTGGTTCTCACTTTTCTGCTTGTTGTCGGCATTGTCTCCTTGTTCACTGGTTCTGCCTCGCTGGAGACAGCACAGATGGGCAACCTGTATCCTCTGTTCGCCGAGCATCGCTCTGCATTTTCCTGCGTCTTGATCATTTTTGCCATTTCCCCTTTTCTTTTCGCGGGGTTCGACACCGTACCTCAGGCGGCGGAGGAGTTTACCTTTGAACCCGCTCGCGCTCGCAACATCATGATTGTCGCCATTCTGTGCGGTGTTGTTCTCTACAGCCTCGTGACGCTCGCGGTCGCCATCGCCATTCCATATCCCGAGATGCTTGCAAAGATGGACATCATGCGCGCCAGTGGTGGTACGGCTTGGGCCACAGGCGAAGTCGCTGCCATGGCTTTTGGCAAGATGGGTGCTGTCGTACTTGCCTGCGCTGTCATGGGAGCGGTCTGTACTGGTATCAATGGTTTTTATATCGCTACTTCCCGCCTGCTTCTCAGCATGGCCCGCGGTCGTATTCTGCCCGCGTGGTTTGGTGATATCCATCCCAAGTACCGCTCACCATACAAGGCTATCCTGTTTACCATCGCCATTGTTCTGCTGACTCCTTTTGCCGGTCGTTCCGTGATCGTCTGGATCGTGGATATGAGCTCCGTGGGAACCGGCATCGGCTATCTCTTTTCCTGTCTTGCTGCCCGGCGGGTTCTGCTTGGCAGTGCTGATGTGGAAGACAGATCTGTTCGATTGTTCTGTTGCGTCATGGGCACGCTCGCTTCCGTGCTGTGCATTGTGCTGCTGCTTATCCCTGGTTCGCCTGCCTATATCAGCGAGGCTTCCCGTTGGTGCATGGTGGCCTGGCTTGGCATGGGCGTCTTCTTCTACTTCTCCAACAAGTCCGAATGGGCAAAGCTTCCTGAAGAGGAACTGCGTATCAGCATTCTCGGTAGCAAGGACATTCCCGTGTTCTTCAAGAGCCGTGAACCGCAAGGGCAGGTTCAGCCTGAGGGCGTTTCCAAATAGCAATACATCACCCCGGCAGAGACTCTGACTCTGCCGGGGATTCTGCAATAGTACTACTTCTGAAGAGCCACACTCCACTGGCGGAATATCTCGGGGTATTCAATGACGCTGGAATCACCATAAAAAGGCAAGCTGAATACGGCACCATTCTTGATTGCCGGAACTTCGCTCACGGTCGGGTCATTCTTTATGATCTTTCGCAAAGCAGCCTGTACGGCAAAGGCATCTCCGGTCATGACGATGACATCAGGATTGGCCTTTATCAACCCCTTGAGGCGTGAGCATGAAACATGGCCTTTGGACAGCTTCATTGTGTCGGAGATCATTTCCCCGGCAACATTTGTGCATCCCAGCGGATTCAGAATATACTGATCCGAATACCCTCCGGGAGCTTCAAGACGAACAAATGTCTTGCCTGTTGCCGTCGAATATTTTCCGTTTAACACGACCACTCGTTTATTCAACCCACTGGCGGGTATCAATTTTTCTGTTTTTTCCATATTCTTTTCATATGATGCCAGAAGTTCATGTCCTTGAGCCTCTTTATCGAGCAATCTGGCAATTTCCGTGATTGCGGACGGTATCCCCTTGCTGAAGTCCACATATTCTATTGTCAGTCCGGGAATATTCTTGACGACATTGGCAACGTTAATAGGGTCAGCTTTTTTCATGTACAGGCAGAACTTGGGGCTTTTTTCCAGAATCAACCGCGTGATGCCATGTTCTTTCATGAATATGCCAACTGTTTCCGGTTTCTTGATTGTCACACGCATGGGACAACCAAGCAGTTGCGAACTCAGTTTAAGTGAATCGGCTTGTGGCCACATGGATGCGCGAGCGGAAAAACCTTCGGGCACAACGCCAAGATTCATGGCCACATCAACGAGCCTGTCCCCAACCATTACTGCCTTTATCCGTTCTGGAACCTGGAGCGGATTGGCAAACGCTCCGCCAACTGCGGCAAGCAGAAACAGGCTGGCCAGGCACAAGACTGCCAAGGGTTTTTTTCTCATTTTCATATGAATTCTCCTGATGCTTTAAAAACTGAAACCAAGACGAGTTACAACCTGAAAATCCTCACCCAAGCCATATTTGCTTGAGATGTCAGGAGTGGCTGATTCGCCATTTAGTCGACGATAGACAACAATGGGTACACCCAGAGACAGATGGCATTTTTCGGCAATCTTCCAATGAACGCCGGGAGTGACGAAAATGGTGTGTCCGCCTGTGTTGATGGTGGAAGAGTGATCATACCAGTGAGAGGCCTGATCAACTCCGTTCAATTCTATTTCAAGATCAAACAGCCTGTTGAGTGCATATCCGTATCCGAAATTGTATTTGAACTGATTGCCTTTGCGCGAGCCATGAGCACCATCTCCGGGCAGGGTGTACATGAAATGAGTATCGAACCGGGACCGCCCGGCGAACTTTGTCGCGCCTATCTCGAATTTCGGATCCCATGATCCGGTTCCGAGCTGCGCTCCTGGTCCCATGTATTCATGCAGGGTGGAAAATGGCGGTGGGTTTTTCTTGTCCGAATCACCTGTAGGCATCTTCAGCCCGGCTCCGACAGCCAGATTCATCCAATCCCCTTGACGTTCGGTCATCACTGCGTAGCGACCCATGATTACGACATCGCCCAAACCTGAAACATTTTCTGTATTGGTGTGAGATGGGGGGTTACCAGTTTTGCGTTTTACCTTTTTGTCCCAGAAGGGCACCATGACCCGAGCCTCGAACCTATCGAAAAGTCCAACTTTGGCAGTGAGATTCACGGCCTGATTTACCCGGTCGAATTTTCCATTGTAGTTGCCGGTCTTTTTGTCGCCTCCGTTGTACAAGCCGTCCTTGTGAACGTAAAAATGTTTGATGCACGCAGTCACCTTGCCCTTGGGCAAGACCATGCCATTGGACATGTTTACCAGCCCGACGCATTTGACAGGCTTCTTGTCCGGTAAATCAGTAAGTGTTTTTTCGGACTCCGTTCCTTTGCCCATAACCGGCCCGGCCCATGCCGTTTGCCAATCACCGCCAAACATGAACGTTGCCATGAATAGTGCTATTGCCAACATTCGTTTCAAAATAAACCTCCTCAATTTAAAACCGCATAACCCTTCCCTTCGGGTAGCCTCTTTCTATTGAAAACGAGTATCATTTTCAACGAACTGCTTCCATAAGGGCAAAAGCAAACTGTCGTCAACCATTTAGTTTAATGTGATTTCAGATCAAAAAAGAATGGAATTGGATTTCATTTGCACACATAATCCTAAAATCTGACGTCACCTTTCAAGTGACGAAATGCAAAATTAAATGGCGGTTTTCGGGAAGGGTTTTTAACCAGCACTTCGGGAGAGCACCAGTGAGAAGGTTTTTAAACTGGGGTGTGATAAATCCGACAATCTGGCAAACAGATGAAGGGAGGTCTTGATGTCGAGTAACCCATGTCTTTCATTTGTTTTGAATCAGGAAAAGACGGTCATCCTCTGGTTATATGATGCTGCTTTAACAGGGCGTACAGACGCGCTCTGGACAGGCCGGATATCTGGCATGACTGTTTGATCTCGCCTTTGGTTATTTCCATAAGATTCTTGAGATAGCGTCCTTCGACTTCTGCTGTTTGCAGGATTCGGTACGATTTGAGGTCCGGAAAATCCGTTGTGTCGACAGGGTGGTGTTTTTGGCGGGCCTCTGCGAGCGCGTGTTTTTCCAGAGCGTGGCGGGCAACTTGAGAGCGTATCTCTTTGGGAAGGTGGCGGGGATAAAGGATACTCTCATTCACGGCGCGGGACAGGGCTCGCTCGATTGTGTTGCTGAGTTCGCGAATGTTTCCGGGCCAATTATACGTCATGAGCGCATCCAGAAAGTCCGGCGAAAAGCCCTTGCTTTCCATTTTGAAATGGTTGCAGTGGCGTCGAATGAAATTGCAGGTGAGTTCGTTGATATCTTCCATGATGGCCCTGAGTGCGGGGAGCTGAATGCGGGTTCCGAGAAGACGGTAAAAGAGATCGCGTCTGAACTCTTCTTTAGCCACCATGTCTTCGAGGTTTCTGTTGGTTGCGGCAAGGAGTCTGAAGTCGCTGGACACCTCATTGATACCACCGACAGGTCTGAAACTTCGGCCCTCCAGAACTCTGAGAAAAACCTTTTGCATGGTGATCGGGAGTTCTCCGACTTCATCCAGAAACAGCGTGCCGCCATCCGCCTGTTTTATAAGGCCGATGGAGTGGCTGTCTGCGCTGGTGTAGGCCCCTCTGGCGTGGCCGAACAGCAGGTTCTCGGCAAGGGTATCCGGCAGGGCGGCACAGTCGACGACCACAAAGGGCTTTTTTTCCCGTGCGCTGTTTTTATGGATGGCCCTGGCGAAAAGTTCTTTTCCAGTGCCTGTTTCTCCAATGATGAGCACGTTTCCTTCTGTTGCTGCCGCATGTGCAACGTTGTCCAGGCAGGAAAGGAGTGGACGGCTGTTGCCGATGATGCCTTCTCTGCGCAGAGAGATGGGGAAGCATCCCGAACGTTTGTCCTTATGGTAGTTTATTACTCGATGTATGAGCACAAGGAGTCGCTGCATATTCGGTGGTTTGGTGATGTAGTTCCAGGCTCCGTTTTGTATGGCCTGTTCCGCCAAATCAGGATTTCTGCTGTTGGAAATGACTATGATTTCAGGGAATGATGGGATTTCTCGTATGATGGAAAGATAGGCAAGGCTATCGCCGTCAGGAAGGTCATCACCCAGAAGGACCGCCTTGAAATCCCCCGTATGGAGCAGGGCCATGGCTCGGGTAAGGGAGTCGCAATGCGCTGCGGGCAGATCATGACACAAGAGGTCCTTCACCAACTGCATGGTAAAAGTGCTGTCTCCATCTATGATGAGGATGTCGGCCATGATCTCTCCCGGAAGATATTTCCCGATAAATCATATCACAATTATGCATGCCTCTGTCAATCTCCCTGCCTTTTGAAATCATTGAGGTTATAAAATCGTATTGGTGAGAGAGCCGACGATGTCTTGTCAGGCAAGACGTTATTCTGTGTTTATCGTCATATGTTCTCAAGAGAGTGTCGAGGGGGGTAATCGATCAAGATGCTTTGTTTTTAGAGTGAAATAGTCTCTTTGCCTTGGCCTTGTGTCTTGCAAAACAAGACATGTCTTGCGGTGGGAGATGAAAAATATTGAAATTTAGCTGTTTTTACGTTTCTCAGCGATGTCATTAATCTCCTAATTCAAGGGAATCTTTTCAAATAATCAATTCGGCACACATTTTGTTTTAGAGAGCCTAGAGACACATGTGAGCCGTTAGGGAAAAATGGGGAACGGTACTTGTTTCAGAATGCCGATACGTTGCCAAAGAGGGATGAGGCGGATGGCTCGGATCGGAGATGGCGATAGTCTCATACTCTCCATGTGAAAGCCCTGAAAGATTGAGATTGGGGAAAGGTGGCAAGGAGGTAGGCGGATGAGGCGTAAATGGGATGCTAAAACAAAGGCGAAGCTCGTGTTGGATGGGCTTATGGGCGGTTGTGTCAATGAGTTGTGCCGCTCGCACGACCTTCGTCCTGGTCAGTATTACAAATGGCGGGGGTATTTTCTGGAAAATTGTTACCAGGTCTTTGAAAGGCAATCGAGCGGAACAATGGAGTCGGATCTTGCCATTGAGAATGAAAAGCTCAAGCGGTTGGTCGGCGAACTGACCCTGGAACTCGATAACGGCAAAAGCATTCGCTGACCACCGGGCGGAGGAATGAACCATGGCTAAAAAAATTGGCGTGTACGTGTGTCATTGCGGGTCCAACATTGCGGGCAAGGTTGACTGTGAAGGGGTTGCCGACTTTGCCAAGGGGCTAAAGGACGTTGCTGTTTCGCGGGATTATCAGTTTATGTGTTCAGACCCGGGCCAGGAGATGATTATCAAGGATATCCGGGAGCATGGCCTTAATCGCGTGGTGGTTGCTTCCTGCTCTCCCCGGTTGCATGAAAAGACTTTTCAACAGGCGTGTGCGCGGGCTGGTCTTAATCCGTATCTCTTGCAGCATTCTTGTATTCGTGAGCATTGCTCTTGGATTACGGCAGATCCTGAGGAGGCAACGGCCAAGGCCAAGCATATTGTTGAAGCCGCTGTCGAACGGGTGGGCAGGCATCAGGAATTGTTCTCGCGGGAAGTCGAGGTCCTGCCGGATGTCATGGTTGTGGGTGCCGGGATTGCCGGAATTCAGGCTTCGCTTGATATCGCCAAGTCCGGTCACACTGTCCATTTGGTGGAAAAAAGCCCGTCCATTGGCGGCCATATGGCGCAGTTCGATAAGACCTTCCCCACATTGGATTGTGCGGCCTGTATTTCTACACCCAAGATGGTGGCGGTTTCCCAAGAGCCGAATATCAACCTCATGACCTGGAGCGAGGTTGAGGATGTCTCGGGATTCGTGGGCAACTATACTGCCACGGTCCTGCATAAGCCTCGCTATATCAATGCGGATGTCTGTACCGGCTGCGGAGCCTGTTTGGAAAAGTGTCCGACCAAGGCCCTGAGTGAATTTGATGAAGGACTTGGCATGCGCAAGGCTATTTACAGGAATTCGCCGCAGGCCGTGCCGAATACGCCGGTTATTGATGGAACAATCTGCAAGAAAATTACCAAGGACAAGTGCGGTATTTGTCAGACAATCTGTCCCACCGGGGCCATTGATTACGAGATGAAGGAGACCCGCGAAGTGTTTCATGTAGGCAGCATTGTTCTGGCTACCGGCTATGACACCATGGACCCGACACCCATGGCTGAATACGGGTTCGGTAAATATGACGAGGTCTACACGGCTTTGCAGTTCGAACGTCTGAACAATGCCGTTGGTCCCACAGAGGGCAGGATTGTCATGAAGAACGGCAAGTCGCCGGAGAGTGTGGCGATCATTCACTGTGTGGGAAGCCGGGACGTGAACTATCATGAGTATTGTTCCCGGACCTGCTGCATGTATGCCCTCAAGTATGATCACCTTATCAAGGACAAGGTCGGTCATAATACCAATGTCTATAATTTCTACATTGATATGAGGTGCTTCGGTAAGGGGTATGAGGAGTTCTTCAAGCGGGTTCAAGAGGAGGGAGTTACCTTCATTAGAGGTCGTCCTGCGGAGATTGTACAGGAAAACGGCAAGCTGGTGGTGGTTGGCGAGGATACGCTGCTCGGCATGAATGTGCGCGTACCTGTTGATATGGTTGTACTTTGCACTGCCATGGAGGCGCAAAAGGATATGGCTGAGGTGGCACGTGTCTTTGGTGTGGCTCAGGGGCAGGATGGATTCTTTCTGGAAGAGCATCCCAAGCTCGGGCCGGTCTCCACGGCAACAGATGGTGTGTTCCTGGCTGGGGCCTGTCAGGGACCAAAGGATATCCCGGACGCTGTTGCCCATGCCTCGGGTGGTGCGGCGCAGGCGTTGGCACTGGCAGCCAAGGGTACGGTTTCCATTTCACCCACCACATCGTGGATCAACCCGGATATTTGTGTCGGCTGCAAGGTCTGTGTTGGATTGTGTCCTTACTCGGCTATCGAGTTTGATGATCGCAGGCAAATTGCAGTGATCAACGAGGCCATGTGCAAGGGGTGCGGCAGTTGCGCTGGGTATTGTCCAAGCGGAGCGGCTCAGATCAAGCATTTTAATGAAAATCAGATATTTGACGAGATCGATGGGTTGTTGGGCTTGCTCCCAGGTCTCCCTGAAATCATTGACGAAACAGGTGCCCAAAGTGTTCAAGCCCGGAATGTAATAACGCCAGGCGAACCGGCCTGAGGAGGCAATCATGAATAATGAGTTTGAACCGACCATACTGGCTTTTGTCTGCAACTGGTGCACTTATACTGCTGCTGATCTGGCCGGGACATCGAGGATGGTGCAACAGCCCAACCTGCGTCTGGTTCGGATGATGTGTACCGGCATGGTCGATCCCAAATATATCGTTAAATCTCTCCTGTCCGGGGCGGACGGAGTGCTCGTCAGTGGCTGTCATCCAGGTGACTGTCACTATATCAACGGCAATTACAAGGCGCGGCGCAGGGTCAAGCTTCTTAATGAGATCCTGCCCCAGTTCGGCATAGAAAAAGAGCGGGTGAAATTAACCTGGGTCGGCGCCAGTGAGGGGAATGAGTTTGCGGCGACTGTGAATAATTTCATCAACGAAATCAGAGAGCTTGGCCCCATGGAAGCATGTTCCATGGCAGTGGTTTGATGCGACTGACCAGGAGGTAATGACATGGCGACCACAGTGAAAATACAGGTTGACGGGAACAATCCGGTCCTGGCCCTGCAAGGGTTTTTGAAGGGGCTTCTGGACGATGAATCCATCGGAGGCATTCTGGTACCGGTTCATTTGTTCGAAAAGGGGTTACCCATGCCGACGCTGGTGACGGATTCGGCCAAGTTGTCCGGAGCTGATCCCCTGGCTCCAGCTTTTTCAATGAACAGTGCAAAGCTTCTGGCCCGTCTGACTCGTGGGCAATCGGGTGAGCGAATCGCTGCGGTCTTGCGGCCATGCGAAATCAGGGCGTTTGTTGAATTGGTCAAACTCAATCAGGGGAGCCTTGATGATGTGGTCATCGTGGGCGTGGACTGCATGGGGGCTTATGACAATCTGAGTTACAAGACATTTCTCGGTGATGCGGATTCATTTCAGGCGACACTTGATTTTCACGGTCTGATAGGCGGGGAAGCTGATACTGTGCGAAATGGTGTTGATATAGCATCAGCCTGCCAATCATGCGAACACCCCGCTCCTCAGAATGCGGATGTTGTCATCGGCATTGCAGGGGCTCATCTGCATGAATCGATTCCGGTCATGGCGACCAGTGCTCGTGGTGAGGCCCTGCTCAGCGGGCTGAATTTGCCTGATATAGAATCAGCCAATGGTCGAGACAAAACACTTGAATCCCTGATTGCTGCCCGGATTGTGAACAGGGATGCCATGCTGGAAAAAACCAAGGCATTGACGGGAACCCTGACCGATTTGTCGGAATATCTTTCGGCCTGTGTCAATTGTTACAACTGTCGGGTGGCGTGTCCGGTCTGTTACTGCAAGGAGTGTGTTTTCAACACTGACGTCTTTGAGCACAAGCCGTGGCAATACATGGAATGGGCCAAGCGAAAGGGCAGCCTGAAGATGCCGACAGATACTATCTTTTATCATCTGACTCGCATGGCACATATGAGTACGGCTTGCGTTGGGTGCGGGCAATGTTCCAATGCCTGTCCCAACGGCATTCCCGTAATGGAACTGTTCAGGACCGTGGCGGCTCGAACTCAGGAAAGTTTTGATTACGAGCCAGGCCGAAGCCTCGACGAATCGCCACCGTTGTCCGTGTTCAAGGAAGACGAGTTCCAGGAAACGGTGTCGCACATGGCCTGATTCCGGGCCTGCTTATTGGGAGGACGGTATGAGAAAGCAATATGGAGCATTGGTGGTCGGAGCAGGTATTGGCGGCATACGGGCTGCTCTGGATCTGGCTGTCACTGGTCACAAGGTCGCTCTTATTGACAGGCGGCCCACTCATGGTGGCATCTTGAGCCAGTTGGACCATCAGTTCCCGTCAGATCATTGTGGCATGTGCAAGATGCTGCCACTCATGTCGCGGGATTCATCCAGCCAGTTCTGTCTGCGCAAGGGGCTTTTTCACGACAACATTGACATCATGTTGTCCACCGAAGTGGCTGAACTCGAAGGCGAACCAGGCAAGTTCTTTGTTTCCCTCAGTACCAAATCGCCGCTGATTGATCCGACCAAGTGTGTGAGTTGCGGCAAGTGTGCCGAGGTCTGCCCTGTACGGGTGCCAAGCGAATTCAACGCCGGTCTGACTGAGCGGACGGCTGTGTATCTGCCTGTGCCCCATGCCATTCCCAATCACTACGTTCTTGATCTCGACAACTGTCAGCGGTGCTGGAAGTGTCATGATGCGTGTCCCACCGGAGCCATTGATTTGAAATTCAACGAACGTGTGGATTTCCATATTCTTGTGGTGGACAGAGATCCGGCAGTGGAAACTATGTTGAAGGATATCCTGAATGAATTGAACTTTCCCCTTCATTGTGTCCAGACGGGTCAGGCTGCCGTGGACATGCTTGCTTCTGACGATCGAATTCGTTTGGTGCTTGTTGGTATGAATATCAATGACATGGATGCCGAGCGTGTTTTGACCAGAAGTCTGGAGCTCAATGCAGATATACCGGTAGTCGTGATGGCAGAGACATCTCAGATTTCCACTGCAGCCGCCATGGTCACGCAGGGGGCGCGTGAATATCTGGTCAAGCCACTTGAAGCCAAGAGGTTTGTGCCGTGGCTGGACAAACTGTACATGCGAATCATGTCCGATACCACCGAAGATCTGGAGGTCGGGGCTGTTGTTCTGGCTGGCGGATTCGAGTGTTACAATCCCGTCGTGGACCCGGAGGGCGGCGAGGATATCTGGAGTTATGGTCATCCCGGCGTTCTTACTGCTGTGGAGTTTGAGCGACTCTTGAGCGGTACCGGTCCCACAGGCGGGCGATTGCTTCATCCCGGTGACAATTCGGAAGTTCGGAAGATCGCCTGGATACAATGTGTTGGCTCGCGTGACGTGAAGAAGAACGCGGATTTCTGTTCGGGCATCTGCTGCATGTTTTCCATCAAGGAGGCCGTGCTTGCAAAGAAGGCCACCAATGGGGCTGTTGAAACCACGATATTTTACATGGACATGCGAACGTCCGGCAAGGGTTATCAGCGATATCGCAATAAGGCGGAACACGAGAAAGGTGTACGTTTGGTACGAAGCAGACCGCATTCGGTCATTCCCGTGAATGATGGCATGGACTTGAAGGTCGAGTACATGACCGATGCTGGAGAATTGGTCTCTGAAACGTATGACATGGTGGTCCTGGCTGCCGGGGCGCGACCTCCGGGTGGTATGGAAAAGTTTGCCTTGACCATGGGGCTGGACCTCAACGAGTGGGGATTTGCCCAGATGCAGCCTTATGCAAGTGAACGGACCAGTCGTCTCGGTGTATTTGCTGCCGGGTCCTTTGGGGAGCCAAGGGATATTTCGGAATCCGTCATTCAGGCGAGTGCTGCCGCACAGGCCGCATCCCGTATCATCAAGGTCTATGATGTGCTTGCAGGTATCGAGAGCGAGCCTGAGCCTGAGTATCCCGATGTTTCACGGGAACCTCCCCGGATACTTGTGGCGGTCTGTACGTCATGTCCAACCCTGGAACAGACAGTTGATCTGGAAGCTTTGAGTCGGAAAATGTCCGCTGTTCATTCCGTGTGCAAGGTTATTTCCGTTGGTGCGACGTGCACCGGGGAAGGGTGGGCTGAAATCGAAAAGGGTGCTGCCGAATTCAAACCCAATCGGGTGCTCATCGGCGCGTGTATGCCTTATGCCTATATTCCGAGGCTCAAGGAGTTGGGCCGAAGTATTGGGCTTAACCCGGCTCTCATGGATGTGGTGGACATCTACACACCTACATTTGTTTTGGAATCGGAAGGCCAGGCGGAAAAGGAAGTTTTTGCTGCCCTGTCCATGGCTGTTGCCCGATTGCAGGGGGCTGATCCTGTTCCGGTGCCTGTCACGGTTGATGTTGCTCGTTCCGCCCTGGTCGTTGGTGGAGGATTGGCCGGAATGACCGCTTCCATGGCCATTGCCGATCAGGGGTATGGCGTCTGTCTGGTGGAATCCGAGGAGGAACTTGGGGGCATGGCCATGCGGCTGCATACGCAGCTTGATGGGTCTGATCCGCACAAGTTCATGGAAGAACTCATCGGACAGGTGGAGAAGCATCCCAATATCAAGGTGCTCAAGGATTCCAGAGTGGCTATTTCCAGAGGCAGTGCAGGCCGATTCCGATCCGCAATAGCCGGGCCGCAGGGGGTATTTCCCCTGGAACACGGTGTTTCAATTCTTGCCACTGGCGGCCATGAAACCAAGGTCTACGAGAGTGGATTGTGTGTACACAAATCAGTGATGACGCACCTTGCTCTCGAAGAGCAGCTTGCCACAGGCGTTCTTGATGCCGGTGCCTTGACCGGAGTTGCCATGATTCAGTGCTGGCGTTCCCGCGATGAGGACCGCACGTATTGCAGTCGGGTCTGTTGCCCGGAGATGTTGAAGAATGTCCTTACTCTCAAAAAGCGTAACCCGGACCTGCCCATCTATGTCTTCTACAGGGACATCATGGTTCAGGGGTTCATGGAAACCTATTATACGCAGGCTCGCAAGGCAGGGGCAATCTTCATTCATTACGAACCGGACAACAAACCCAAGGTGGCATTCGAGGACGGCAAGCCCGTGATCACGGCTCTTGATCCGGTCTTGAATGCTGAAGTGGAGATTCGCGCTGATATCCTGTCCTTGTCCAGCGGTCTGGAACCCAATGATGTGGAAGATCTGCTGGAGGTCTTCGGGGTGGAGGTCAACGAGGACGGATTCTATCAGGAAGCCGATTTCAAGTGGCGGCCCGTGGATTTCCTCAAGCAGGGAATTTATATGTGCGGTGCCGCCCATTCGCCTCGACGCATGGATGAAACCGTGGCCTCGGCAAAGGCTGCGGCACAGCGCGCACTCAGGATTCTCAGTACGGAAAAGATAGCCCGTGAAACCGTGGTGGCTTCGGTTCGTCATTCGCTGTGTTCCCTGTGTCAGGCGTGTGTAGCGGCTTGTCCTTACGGCGCGCGGGTCGTGGATTTGGAGGAAGGAAAAATCATTGTGGACGAGATTCTCTGCCAGGGGTGTGGCGCGTGTGCGGCGGTCTGCCCCAACAGTGCAACTATTCTCAAGGGGTTTCATGACGGGCCTATGATGTCCGTCATCGATGCGGCATTGGAGCAACCTGCGTAGTGCCGGGTATAGGATATCAAGGATGGTGAACCATGAGTGGTACGATGAAACAGACATGGAGTCCGCCGACCGATGAATTACAGTCGGTGCTTGCCGAGCTGAAGGAAACAGTAGGGGCGTGCATGCAGTGCGGTACCTGTACGGCATCTTGTCCCAATGAGTTTGCTATGGATGTGACTCCGCGTCGCATGTGGCGGATGATTCAGTTTGGTATGCTTGATGAGATTCTTGAAAGCCGGACATTCTGGTTTTGTTCATCTTGTTATATGTGCACGTTACGTTGTCCGCGTGGTTTGAAACTGACTTCGGCCATGAGTGCGCTCAAGCGGTTGGCTAGTTTGGATGGAAGTCGTCAGGCCCGGAAGAATGGTGCCTTTTACGAGGCCTTCATGGACAATGTGGAAACCTATGGGCGGGTGCAGGAAACAATCATGATGAACGGGTATTTCCTCAAGCGCAAGGACCCGGCCGTGCCGCTGGCCTTTATCCCCATGGGGATGAAGATGATGGCAAGGGGCAAGTTGCATATGCCCAGTGGCAGGCAGCGCGGATTGCTCAAGCCCTTGTTCTCCAAGGCGCGGGAAATGGAAGGTGGCATATGAAATACGCATATTATCCGGGGTGCTCCCTGCGGGAGAGTGCACAAGAATTTGATATTTCCGTTCAGGCAGTCATGGAGAGGCTTGGTGTGGAACTGGAAGAAATTCCGGATTGGACCTGTTGCGGAGCGAGTGCGGCCGAGCCGGTGAGCAAACTCATGAATTATGTTCTTCCTGCGCGCAATCTTGCCATTGTGGAAAAAGAGATGGGGGCCATGGATGTGCTCGCACCATGCAGTGCTTGTTATCTCAACTTGCTCAAGGTTGATCGGGAAGTCATTGGAAACAGGCATCTTCATGGCAGAGTCAACGAAGTTTTGGCTGCATCGGGATTGGTCTATGGCGGGACCGTGAAGGTCCGTCACCTGCTCGATGTGCTTCTGAACGATGTGGGAGCCAAGATTGTTGAACAGAAAGTGACTGACAGTCTGGAAGGAATGACGGTTGCGCCTTATTATGGCTGCCAGATTCTCAGGCCGTACCCGGTATTTGATGATCCGGGCAGACCGACCTCAATGGAACCCATTCTCAAGGCTCTCGGGGCAACCGTGCATAAATGGGATTTTGGCAATCGGTGTTGTGGTGCGTCTCTCATGGTGGGTCATCGTGATGTGGCCCTTCGTTCCGTGGCGGATATTCTGGCTGGTGCCGAGGGGGCTGATGTCATTGTCACGGTCTGTCCGCTTTGCCAGATGAATCTTGAAGCGTATCAGAGCCAGGCTGTGAAATCAGGTGGGCGTCATGTGCCAGTCATATACCTGTCCCAACTCATGGGCTTGGCTTTCGGCATGGGAGAGAAACTCATGCAGTTGAAAAAAAACATGACTCTGACAGGCACGGCCAGAAAAGATTTCAATGCCAAGGTTTGGCGTCCTGATGTTCAGTCCGAAGGTGAAGATGAGGCTGTTGATATGAGCGGATAATCTAGCAAGGGGGTAACCATGTTTAAGGACATCATTGTTGGCGTGACTCCGACCGGGATTGATGATTTTGCAGTCAAGGCGGCAGCGGAATTCTCCAGAAAGTTCGAGGCAAAGCTGTATCTGACACATGTGGCAGGTATGGAGCAGGGATGGGGATCTGTCGAAACACTGGAACCGTCTGGAGAGACGGAACGGCTCAAGGTTCAGATCACCGAAATGTACACCGATGACTTGAAGGGAATAGAGGGGGCACAGGTTTCGGTAGTGGCCGGAATTCCTCATAATGAGATTCTCAGGCTGGCGCGAAAGAAGAACACGGATCTTATTGTCATGGGACCACATACCAAGGAATTCGAAGAAAAGCGTTCCAAGATGTGGGGCATGGCAGGCAGTACTTTGGAGCGCGTGAGTCAGAAGGCCCGTTGTCCTGTCATGATCGTACACAAGGATATCGTTCTCAAGGACCCGTTGTTCGAGAATATTCTTGTGGCTACCGATTTCTCGGAGCAGGCCGAATGTGCTGTGAGCTATGGGGGCCAGATAGCGCGTCATTACAAGGCTCACCTGACGGTAATGCACGTTGCCGATCCTGGGGATTCACGGGCTGATATTGTTGAGCGGCTCGAAAAGGAATTTGCCCCGCGCCTGCAGGGAGTGTCCTGCACCTATAAGGCCAGCTTGGGCAAGCCTTCCATGGAAATTCTGCGGATGGCACAGGAAACCAATACGGACTTGGTTATCATGGCGCATCACTCCAAGGAAAAGGACCCGGAAAAGGCGTTTCTCGGATCAACGGTGGTTCAGGTGGCACTCAACGGTTCATGTCCGACCATGAGCGTTAATCGTCATTTCGATCTGCGCTGTGGCTTGATGTACGACCAGACAGGTCAGGTTACTGAGGCAGAGAGTGAGGCCGTGGTTTAGGTAGCTAATAATGGGGTCCCCTGTGCGGGATTTTCCATGTGAAAAAAAGGCAAACCATGAAGAGGGCCATGCCGCTTGCCGGAAGCTTCTGAGATTCACCGGTATGGTTTGCGGGATATGTTCCAACGGTTCATGAATTATTGGGGAGGGCACCATGGGTGAAACAACCGTGCTTGCTGTTGAACCAAAGCAGTCAGAGTTGATGAAAAAAATTAAGGACTTGTTGCCGGAAGGCGGTAACCTGAATATGTGCCTTGCCTGTGGTGCCTGCTCATCCGGTTGCCCGGCAACCGGTATGGAGGGAATGGACCCGCGCAAGTTCGTCCGTTTGGCCCTTTTGGGTCAGGAGGAGGTGCTGCGATCAACGCCCTGGGTCTGGATGTGCACCATGTGTCGTCGGTGTATCCATGCATGTCCCATGGGAGTTGATATTCCGCAATTGGTCTATCTTTGCCGTCAGACCTGGGCCAGAGAAGATCGGCCCAAGGGAATTCTCGGGTCCTGTGAACAGGCTTTGAATACGCCTGGCAATAGTGCCATGGGCGCATCCAGTGAGGATTTCAAGTTTGTGGTGGAGGATGTGTTGGAAGAGGTCCGGGAAGGACAGCCAGGACAGGAAAATCTGGTGGCTCCCATTGACAAGCAGGGGGCGTATTACTTTCTGAACCAGAATTCACGTGAACCTGTTACTGAGCCGGATGAAATGGTTCCCCTATGGAAAATATTGAGTTTGGTCGGTGCTGACTGGACCTACGGTACAAAGGGGTGGGCCGCCGAGAATTATTGCATGTTTTTGGCTGATGATGATGCGTGGGAAACTGTCGTGCGCAACAAGGCCAAGGCCGTGGAGGATCTGGGGTGCAAGGTCTGGCTCAATACGGAGTGAGGACACGAGTTCTACGCGGTCCGGGCCGGACTGCAACGGTATAATGTAAAACATGATTTTGAAATTGAAAGTATCATTCGCTTGTATGCCCGCTGGATTCGGGAAGGCAAGCTGCCTGTGAATTCCGATTGGAACAAGGACCTTGGAGTGACCTTTACTGTCCAGGACCCCTGCCAGTTGGTGCGTAAGTCTCTGGGAAATCCGGTAGCCGAGGACCTTCGTTTTGTTGTTCGTTCAGTGGTGGGCGATGACAATTTCATAGACATGTGGCCTAACAAGTCCAACAATTATTGTTGCGGCGGTGGCGGTGGATTTTTGCAGTCGGGTTACTCGGATGAACGGAGGGCCTATGGTCGCATCAAACTTGACCAGATTCTCCATACCAAGGCCGACTACTGCATAGCCCCCTGTCACAACTGTCATTCTCAGATTCATGACCTGAGTGAGCATTCCGGGGCGAACTTTCCCGTGGTGCACCTCTGGACTTTGATTTGTCTGTCGCTGGGGATATTGGGCGAAAATGAGCGAGAATATCTGGGCGACGATCTCAAGGAGGTTGGGTTGTAATCCAAATGATTATCATGTGATTCAGGCTCACCCTGTTCTTTCATGCTTTGGCGATATTGTCTGGGTAAATGACAAGAAGCATGTTCGGGATTGGGTGAGCTATTCATTTCAGGATTGTAATAAATGGTGCGTTTTTTGACATGTTGCCAATGTGGAGTTCCCACACCAATCATATTTATTAATACCTGATGGGTACAGTTCTGCCCGAGGCGAAAGGCTGAAGAACCAATCCAGAAGATCTCGGAGTGTCTGCAAACAATTCGGATGTCCTTTGGGGCGAGTCTGTGCTTGTTTGCGGCTGAAATAATTGTATTTTTATTTTTAATATTAGCTGTTTTCACATAAATTCACAGGGATTAACATTGACTGACAATTCTCAAACCAGTCATATTCTATATGATGTAGATGAGATTGTTTGATCATGGGTTTTTTCAAAAGAACCAAAAAATGTGCACCCATCCATAACAGGCAGAGCACGACGCAGGGGTGGTTTTTTGTAAGGAATCAAAGACATCATGAATAATCGGAGGAGAATAATGTACACCTTTATTGTCAAAAACATCGGTAGATTCTGTTTTATGGTTTCAGTTTGCTGCCTGCTTGGCCTTGGTGTGGCGAGCAGTGCACTGGCTGGTGGCTTGGTGGATAACGAGGATGGGACCGTGACTGACACAAATACCGGTCTGATGTGGTCAAAAACTGCACATCCGTTCGGGGGTGTTCCTGTCCCGTGGTCTACTGCCGAGTCTCAGGCTCCATCATTTAGTGCCGGAGGAAAAACCGGTTGGCGAGTGGCTACCAAGAGTGAATTGCAGCAGCTTTTCCAGAATATGTCAGGGGCTGAAAACCCATTTACCAATCTCACGGACATGGGCGGGAATGTGCATTGGACGAGCACAGATATTTCTGGCCATAAGGCCGAGGAATATCACTCTTGTTACGTTATCGACATGACCAAGGGGCGGGTGATTTCCATAGGCAGGGATAAAGCTTACGCTTATATCTGGCCTGTTCGCAGAGCCAATTGAACTTTTTTGATACAATAAGGAATGATTATGAAAGCGTTGAAGAGTTTTTTTGCGGTTGTTTTTTTGTTTGCGATATTTGCTGTTACCGCAGCGCATGCAGACAACGGCGTTGAGATTGAAGTCATCAACAAAACAGGTGATGAACTGAGTGTGCAACTTGAGATTCATGTGTATGGTGAGAAAAAAATCATAAATCGTTCTGTGGCACAAGACGCAACCATCAAGTTCTACAGGACCGAGACGGCTCACGATGAAGGTGCCCTGTTGCCGTACTGGGATATCGTCTTTAATGGCAATTGCGTGTATAAGATAATGTCTGAGGATGGCAACCTGTGTGGAGTGCAAACCGGGGCATCAAGCTGCGCTCATGTCGAGGAACTTGGAACGTGCTCCTATCGGTTTACAGTGGCAGAATAGGACACGTCGAACCATTGTCTTGATGGTGAGATTTTGATTTTGTTGAAAAATTGAAGGGGTAGCAATTGGTTGTGCCTTGCATCCATTTTTACGAATAGTATTCTCAATACCATAATGAAAATGAGGACTTCCAACATTGTTGGAAGTCCTCATTTTCTTGTGAATCCAGTGAGTCGTGAGATCGAAGGAGACCTTTCTTTAAGAACACAAGGTGTTGCACGTGTTTTCGTCAAGTTGTGTAGTGATATTCTTGGTCTGGTAGACACTGCCTTGCTGAAGCGCCTTTGTCTTGGGTGCGTTGCATGAAAACGGTGCCAAATAATGGATTATCAACAGTATCTATTCTTTGAGAAGTGCCATGGTACTCATTTCCATGTGTTGTCATTTTCCCTTTTTTTATACTGCGATGGCGTCGCCAGGCGTGTTGGTTTAATTTAAATATTTAAGGTAATTATTGTATTGTTTCACGTAAATTCACGTGAAATGTTTTTGACAATTCAGTTGTGTCTTGGGAAGTTTCATTACCTTTAAAATACAAAGATTTTATTTGTATTGTGAACTATGCTTTTGGGGGGCATAAGGATAAACACTCATTTTCTAATAACTGCCTGAGTTGTGTTTTGGGACTTTTGTTTAATCAGTATGAAGATGGCATTCATGACGATCGTATTTATAAAGTTAGGGCCCGCATAATTTTATGAGGGAGAAGATTTTGTTGGAGCCTTTTGCGCGGGTATTTATACGTGGAGTTCTAGCCTGTTTGCTTCTGTCTGTCCTTTTTGTCGGGACAGGCTGGACCACGGGCTTTTCTGTTGAGGGTAAGAATACGGAAACCCTTCGCATGAGCATGGGCGATGTTGTTGGTTTGACGTTGCGCAACAATCTGAATGTGCGAACCAGTTACCTGAGCAGAGTGCTGGAGAAATTTGAGATTGAGCAGGCTGAAGCCAAATTCGAGCCTACTGTGAATATTGATGGCACGGTGAATTTAGAGGCGGTTGAGAAGAACAAAAGGATGTACGGACATTCCAAGAAGGCCCCCTCTTCCAAGTTGGACGCCGGGGTCAAAGCTTCAGTTGTCCAGAAAATTCCCACAGGGGCGGACCTTTCTTTTGTTTGGGACAACACTCATACTGATACTTCTGACGGCTCTTTGTCCTACGATGGTTCCGCTGGTGTCATCAATCGTACCAAGAGTAATTCCGGTGGATTCAAGTCGTCCTGGCGTGTCGAGTTCTCTCAGCCGTTGCTCAAGGGTTCCGGACTTGATTACAATATGGCTTCCATTAAATTGGCCCGTATTCAGGAACAGCGTAACATACTGAGTTTGCGGGATACATTGAGTGCATTGATTAATGAAGGTGTGAACTTGTTTTTCACTTTTGTGCAAGCACGGGAGAATCTGGAAATTCAGCTTCAAGGGTTGGAACGTTCCAAAAGACTTTTGGAAACCAACCGACTCAAAATGAAATTGGGGCGTATGTCCAGAAGTGATGTCACCCAGGCAGAAGCGGATGTTGCGTCTCAAGAGTACTCCTTGGAGCAGACCATAAACAGTCTGGACGATGCACGGCGTAATCTTTTGAATCACTTGGAGTTGGATCAAAATGTCAATATTGAGCCGGTGAAGCAGAAGTATCCCAAGATCAAACCTGTTCTGGATGTCTGTCTGAACATCGCTTTGAAGAATAATCAATCATATTTGGACAAGGTGTTTGCTGTTACGGAGGCGAATACCAATTACATGATAGCCGAAAACGATCGTATGTGGGAGTTGGCAGTAACCGGGGGGTATGGAGAAGCCTATACCGATGCAAATCCTGGCTACTCCTATAAGGATACCGAATTGAGAGGGGGGATTGAACTCAAGGCCCCGATCAATCTTTGGGGCGGGGATTATCTGGACCGGAAAAAGGCCCTTCTTCAGGCTGCAACGAACAAGCGTCGTGCCATGATTGAGCTGGAAAAGGCCAAGAGAAATATTCAGAATCTGGTGACCAATACTGTTCGTAATGTGACTATGGGGTTGAAATCCATCAAGCTGGCAAAACGCAATACCGAACTTCAGGCTGAACAGTTGAAGAATGAGAATGCCAAACTCATGGCAGGTCGTTCAACAAATTTTCAAGTAGTCACCTATCAGGATCAACTTACTCAGGCTCAACAGGATGAAGTGGCCAGTTCAATTTCCTATCTTCAGGCTCTTCTCGAGTTGGATCAAACACTTGGCACAACAATGGATACATGGAAAGTCGAGTTCAAGCATGATGATACTAAACTGGAAAAAGATCTGAACGACGAAGTTCGGCCGCTTACATGGACATGGTGGTAGAAAATGGCAGCAATGATCATGAATACCGTATTCACAGACAACGTTTTTCAGAACATGAATGATGGTGTCTTGGTTCTGAATGCTACAGGAAGCATTGTTGATGTGAACAAGGCTGCATCCGCATTTTTGGGGCTTGATGCTTCTGCAACAAATGCGCTGCCTCTTGCAGAGGTTGTCTTGAACAAGGAAGAGAACGACGATTTTCTGCAGGTCCTTCTTGATTCTGTCTATGAGGACAGGACCATCCACAACCGAATAGTGGCTTTTATTCACCCGGATGGCAGGAAGCTCTTCTTGTCAGTGACTGCATCTCTTTTGCGCGATGATTCCGGCACGATCAAAGGGGCAATTCTTGTTCTGCGTGACATGACCGAAATTGAGCGACTGAGGGGGAGTGAGCATGCGCTTAATGTCGAGCTGACAAAGGCTTTGCATGAAGTGGATGAAAGCAACAAGGCTCTGGAAATGTCTCTGAAACAGGGACAGAAAATTCGTACCAACCTTACCTTTGCAATTATCTTTCTCTTTGTTGTTTTGGGGATTTATCTGTGGGCTGGAAGCAGTGTGGACCAGGCTTCGGGCAAGCGGATATCTGCCATGGGAAGTGCCGGGGACCAATCCTCCTTGACTGTAGCCTTTCGCCCTCTTTCTCGATCGATTTCTCTGTCTGGATCGGTTGCTCCACTTGAGGAAATGACTCTGGCCGCACCTTTTCAGGGGAAAATCCAAAGCAAAGATTTTTTTTATGGGGACAGGGTTGAGCGCGGACAAACTCTCATTACCCTTGATACCACCGAGATAGAAACACAACTTCGGGAAGCTCGGTCCGAGTACATCAAGGCCCGGAAGAATTATGCCGAGTTTGAACAATGGAACACGACTCCCGATGTTTCCAAGGCCAAGCGCGATCTGGGGCAAGCCAAAAGCCAGCTCGACAAGGCCAAGAACAAAATTTTGGAAGACAAGGCTCTTTTTGATGAGGGGATAATCCCCAAAAGTGAATATGATAGTACAGTGCAAGACCATCGGGACAAGCAGATGCAACTCCTTTCCAGTCGGGAAAACCTGCAATCGATTCTGAAAAAGGGAGATGAGGAGTATCTGGAAATAGCTCAAATGGAGCTGGATAACGCCGAGACAAAGGTCAAGGCTACTGAAATGAAACTGGCTCAAGCCGAGGTCAAGGCTCCGGTCTCGGGAATCGCCATACGTCCCAGTTTTACAGAGAAGGAGGCCAAGAACATTGCGACCGGGATGACGGTGTCCGAAGGGCAGTCTCTGATCTCCGTTGCCAGTTTGGAAGGATTATCCATCACCACCCAAGTGGACGAATTGGATATCAACAACATAGAGACCGGTCAGTCTGTGCTCGTTTCAGGCGATGCATTTCCTGGTATTCAGCTGAATGGTCAAATTTCTCAGATTTCCTCTCAGGCCAATGAGGGGCAGGTCCCGACTTTTACGGCAGTGATTCGTTTATGGGATTTGCCCAAAAATGTGGAAAAGAAAGTTCGCCTCGGCATGAGTGCCAATATGGAGATAGAAATATATTCCAACCCGAAAGCGTTAATGGTGCCTTTGGCCGCCGTGAAACGTATGGGAGGGAAGACTCTTCTTAGTGTGCTGGGAGATGAAGGCCAGATCCGCGAGGTCGAGGTGAAGACCGGACACACCACCCTGACCGAGGTTGAAATTCTTTCTGGTCTTGAAGAGGGCCAGACCATTTTGCTTGTCCCCTCTGAATCGTGATGGATTATCGTGTTTAAGCTCAAGGACATTCATAAGGCGTATACTCTTGGCCCCATGGAAGTTGAGATCCTCAAGGGGGTTGATATGGACGTGAAAAAAGGGGAGCTTTTGGCTATTCTCGGTTCTTCCGGTTGCGGGAAAAGCACGCTCATGAATATTATCGGTTTTTTGGATCAACCAACTTCAGGGCGATATGTCTTTGATGGCAAGCCAGCCGAAGGGCTTACCGATAACGAACTGTCAGGCATTCGCAATCGCAAGATCGGCTTTGTTTTTCAGCAGTTTCATCTTTTGCCCAAATTGACTGCCTTGGAGAATGTCTGCCTGCCCTTGTTGTATCGGGGAGTTCCAGCAGGAGAACGAGCTGAACGGGGGCGAGAGGTGCTTTCCAAGGTGGATATGATTGATCGTGAACATCATCGGCCAGGAGAGCTTTCCGGAGGTCAGCAACAGCGTGTGGCTATTGCCCGCGCCTTGTGCGGCAGTCCCTCTCTGATCCTTGCCGATGAGCCGACCGGAGCCTTGGATACGGCCACGGGCAATGAGATCATGGATATCTTTCTTTCCCTTAATGACAATGAGGGCGTTACCATTGTCGTTATCACTCATGATCCCGGCCTGGCCATACGCTGCAAGCGATCTGTCCGCATGCAGGACGGAAAGGTGGTAGGACAGTGATTCTCGGGGAAAATGTCAGGGAGTCAATCCGTTCCTTGTGGGGAGCCAAGCAGCGTTCCCTTCTGGCCTTGATAGGAATTGTCATCGGCATTGGTTCTGTCATCGCCATGGTGACAGTCGGCCAGATTGTCGAGAATGAAGCCATTCGTCAATTCAAGGAAATGGGAACTGATATCTGCATAGTCCGTCTGAGTGGAATTACTTCCGGCCAGAAGCAGAATAAGTCGTTGAATCTGGATGACATAATGGCAGTTCCCGAACATTGCTCGACCATCAGGGTGGTGGCTCCTTATGTTTCTACCTATTCAACATTGACCTTTGCCGGGGTGCGGAAATCATGTCCTGCGTTGGGGGTAACCGAAGAATTCAGGAACATGTTCAAAGTCCCCCTTGTGGCTGGCAGATTCATATCCGACCTGGATCGTCATGCCAATTTCTGTGTGCTGGGTTCTTCCAAGGCAGAATGGCTGGCTGAGCAGGGAGTAAATGAGCCTGTCGGAGAGAAAATTGTTTTTGGTGAGAGGATGTATACTGTCATCGGAGTGGCGCGGGCTGTGCCTTCAGGCACATTCAGTCCCTATGAGATCAACGAAGGGATCATGCTGCCCATTTCCACAGTGTTGCGGAGTCCTGAACGACCGGCCTTGAGTGTTTTCGGGGCACGCATGATAGGACATGGGGTAAGTGTTCACGCCTCTGAGCAGCTTCAGAATTATTTCAATTATACGTCCAAGCAGAAAACCCGGATAACCAGTGCCGAGGAGTTGGTCGCCCAGATGGATCGGCAGATGCGGATGTTCACTTTGCTTTTGGGGGCTATCGGCTCCATTTCCCTTATAGTGGGCGGGGTTGGGGTCATGAATGTCATGTTGGTCTCTGTTTCGGAGCGTCGTGGGGAAATAGGCATTCGCAGGGCTGTTGGAGCAGAGCAGAACGATATTCAGCTTCAGTTTCTGGTAGAATCTGTAATCCTGTCTTTTGTTGGCGGGATCATCGGGTTGGGAGTTGGCATCGGAGCCACTGCCATCATATGTCATTTTTCCGGTTGGGAGTTTTTTGTTTCCAAAATCGCTGCCATCCTCGGCGTTGGAGTTTCTGCCGCTGTGGGCGTCTTTTTTGGATACTACCCCGCCAGACAGGCTGCCAGGATGAGCCCAATCGACGCGTTGCGTTCTGCGTGACCATTTTGGAAACTCTTTTGTCATTCAGACAATATTGTTTTGCTTTGTATTAATCTTAGGGAGGCACTCACGTGGTTGGTCTCTGTGATTTTTTTTATGAAAATCGAGAGAAAATCGTGTATTCACGTTAATTCACGTGGAATCTTTTTGACAAAAAAACTGTGCTTTGTGATTTGTAATGATCATAAAATTTTGATCGTGAAAGAAGGCGTATCACTGGTAGCCAGAGTACGCGTTTTGTAAAAAATGCTCGCGTAGCGGAGGAACCACTCAATGAATTTTTCCTTACTCACCCAAAAATCACTTTTCCCGTTCATTTTGCTTGCGGTGTTTTTTGTCTGGCACACACCAGCTTTTGCCACGGGTGGGATCGATCCTGCCGATCCCATGATCAAAATCACTTCTCCTCCTACAACTCTTGATATCAACAAAGTCCTGGCCGCTGTGAGCAAGGATGTGAGCAAGGCCACGGGAATCAAGGAATCCTTCATTACGTATTATTGGCAGACCTCTGATCATATTGTGTATGAGGGAAATGAAACAGCCAAGCCGCTATTCGTCGATCTGTATGTTCCGGGATTCTTTAGTGATGACGATGTAACAGGAATGCTGAACGCCATATCTGACGCCCTTGTGGATCATGCCAAGGTGGAGCGGAAGTGGCTCTTTATTCATACACACTTCCCTCTTCCCGGACAGGTCTATATTGGCGGTGGTATTACGAAGTGGGACACTTATCGTGGCAAACCGAATAATAATCCGCGCGATATTTCAGAGCGTTCCTTGAATAAATTCCAGTTTAATGATGCCTCTTTCGTTTTTCAATGTCTCTGGCGTTTTGGTGTGGCCGCAACAGGGGGAGCCGACCTTGGCGAGGTGTTGACCATCACGAGCCGAATCGAGGATTTCAACAAGGAAAGTTGGTATAAATCCTGGGATTCGATGGCCGGAAGAGTTCACGCCATGGCCGATGAGTTTGCGTCAGGCAAACATGCGACCAGTGCTCGTGAAGCTTATTTCCGTGCAACAAACTACTATCGGGCAAGCGAAATATACCTTCCCGAGGCCGATCCTCGTAAACACGTGGCTTGGGAAAATGGGCGAAATGCATTTCTCAAGGCTGCGGCTCTTTCCAACGGACGGATAGAGCACGTTCGTATTCCATACGAAAAGACCACCCTTCCAGGCTATTTTGTCAAGGCTGACAACACAGGCAAAAAGCGTCCGTTGCTGCTCATACAGACCGGTCTCGATGGGACTGCCGAGGACCTGTATTTCATTTTGGGAGCACAAGCTGCCAAGCGTGGCTATAATTGTCTCATTTATGAAGGTCCGGGTCAGGGCGAAGCTATTGCACTTCAGAAGCTGCCTTTCAGATACGATTGGGAGAAGGTCGTTACTCCCGTGGTGGATTATGCGCTGACCAGGCCGGAAGTGGATGCAAAACGGCTGGCAATTCTTGGGTATTCCATGGGTGGCTATCTTGTTCCGCGAGCTTTGGCCTTTGAAAAACGCATTCGTTGGGGCATTGCCGATGGCGGTGTTTTCAGCGTGTATGACGGCACCATGTCCAAATTTCCCGAGGAAGTTAAAAATGGTGTCGGCAAATCCGGTCGTAAAAAGATCGTGAACACGCTGGCATATCAGGAAATGGAAAAGCACCCGGACTTGAAACAGTTCATCAATCAAATGCTGTGGACCTTTCAGGTAGACTCTCCATATGATCTGTTCGTCAAACTGAAGAAGTTCACCATGGAAGAGGTCATTGACAAGATCGATACCGAAATGTTGGTGGGCAATTCCAGCGAAGATCAGATCGCAGGTTCCAACGCACAGGCCAAGACGTTTTATAACAAATTGAAATCAAAGAAAAGTTATCTTGAGTTTTCCAATGCTCAAGGTGCCCAGTTCCATTGCCAATCAGGTGCACCGTTTGTTTCAAGCGAGCGCATTCTCAACTGGTTGGATGAACGTGCAAAGCCGTAAGAAGCCATGGGGCGCGAGAATATCCTTTGATGTCCGGAATCGAACAGGGGGCGTATGCCATGTATAGAATATTGACTTCTGCCTTAGTGCTTCTGGTTGTGTTGGGGTTGTTTTCCGGGACCATCGTGCAGGCATCTGAAGGTGACAATTTTGATGCTCATGCGATGAGTTTTAGTTACTTCTTTGAAGATGGTGACATGGATTTCCATTTCGGAAATCTCATTCTTGGCTCTGCCGTAAACGGGGGAGTCGAGATTGGCGAGGCGTTTTATGCTGCTTCGCAGATCAAGGACGGTGATGCTGCAAGCTGGCAATCGGAATGGTTCAAGCTTGCGAACCGGGTTGAAGTTCGTGGAAATGCGTCTTTTGCTGAAGGTCATATTGTCAGTGCGCGGGATCAATTCCTGCGCGCAGCCTATTACTACCGCATCTCGCTGCTTGCGATGCTGCCGGACAATCCCGAGTTGGAGAGAAGGGCTCTCAAGTGCCGAAGTTTGATGAAAAAAGCAGGCCCTCTCTTTGATCCACCCTTGGAATACTTTGAAATTCCCTTTGAAAATACGGTGTTGCCAGGGTACTTCCGCAAGGCGAAAAATGATGGGAAGCTCTGCAAGACCTTGATCATGATCGGCGGGGGCGAGACCTATATCGAAGACCTCTTTTTCTACATTGCTCCGCAGGCCTTTGAGCGTGGGTATAACTTCATGACCGTTGATTTGCCGGGTCAGGGGATGTTGCCTCACACCGGTCATGTTTTCAGGACAGATACCAATATTCCCATGAAGAGTGTCGTTGACTACGCCCTTAGTCGTCCTGACGTCGCTCCTCAAAAGCTGGCAGCCTACGGCTTTAGCGGTGGAGGGTTGTTTGTACCCCAGACCGCTATGCACGATTCTCGTCTCAAGGCCATTGCCATGAATTCCGCAGTGGTGGATGCCTATCCCCTTTTCTCGACCATGCCGGCTGCTTTGGCCACGCCTGATGAAGTCGCGTCATGGTCGTCTTTTCACGGTAATGTGGTCAAGTCCATCTGCTGGCGTTATGGCGTAGATCAGGACAACCCCTTTGGGCTGATTGAGGCCAACAAGGGGAATACCTTTGATCCGTCCAGAGTGAGTGTTCCAGCCCTGCTCATAGTGGGGGAAGGTGAATACAAGAGCAAGGAAGTGCAACGACAACAGCAGCTTGCTTTGGATAATTTTCCAAATCCGCAAACCAAAATGGTCATAACTCCTTCCAATGAAGGTGCGACAAATCATTGCATCATGGAAAACAGAAGCCTTGTGGGAGTTGTTCTCTTTGACTGGTTGGATGAGGTTTTTAAATAAGGAATGATTGCAAAGTTCCTTGTTTGGTTTATGAGAGGATTGTATTTTCAGAACCATGGATTCTGGATGAGTGTCGGTGCCCGATTTACGTTAAGGAAGTACTGATTAATTCAATTTTTAGGAAGTGCTGTAGAATTGTTCGCTGGCAAGGCGCAAGAAAACATCAAGGCCGACGCGTACTTCCTGTACGCTAGGATTTGAAGTTTTTAAAGCAACGAAGTCATCGGACAATTATGCAGTGCTTCCTTAATCAGGCTCTGCCAAAAGGCGCGATAATCCTTTCAAGCACTCCTTGAACTTTTGATATGGCCACGCCGTAGTTGGTGATGGGTATGCCTCGGCGTTCGCATTCGTTCATGCGGCGTAACATTTCCGTTCTGTTGATCATGCAGGCACCGCAGTGGATGGCGAGTTTGAATCGTTCCAGATCCTCCGGGAAATCATGGCCGGAATAGACTTCAAACTTGAGGTCTTTTCCCGTGTACCGTGTGACCCATCGGGGGATTTTGACTCGTCCTATGTCGTCGGCCACAGGGTGATGGGAGCAGGCTTCGCCAATGAGCACGGTGTCACCGTCCTGGAGAGTGTCGATGGCGTTTGCACCTTCGACAAGGCGCGTCAGGTCTCCTTTGTACCGGGCAAAAAGAGTGGAGAAGGTGGTCAGGGGGATATCGGCTGGCACGTCCCCGGCTACGCTGAGAACCACCTGTGAATCGGTAATCACAAGGGCTGGCTTGCGTTTGAGGTTGGTGAGGGCTTCCTCGATTTCCCGTTCCTTGACGGTGACTGCCACGGCATCACAGTCCAGCAGTTCCCGCAATACCTGTACCTGCGGAAGTATGAGGCGTCCCTTTGGTGCTGCCAGATCGATGGGGATCACGCAGATCACCCAGTCTCCTTCGCTGATGAGATCTCGGGCGAGCACCGGATCGTGCTTCATTTCCGCAGGGGCAATGTCTATGATCGCCTGTTTCAGTTCATCGACGTTTGTGCCGGTTATGGCCGAGGTGGACAGGAACCGAATGTTATGCTTTCGACAGTATCCAAGGTCTGCATCCGATGATTCCCGAAGGTCGCTTTTGTTGAAAATCAGGATGAAGGGGATATTCAGTCTGCGGATATCGGCTATGATTTCCTTCTCATGGGAGGTCATTCCATGCTCGCCGATGACCACGATAGCCACGTCAGATCGCCAGAGAATCTTTCTTGTCGCCTTGATCCTGAGCTCTCCCAGTTCGCCCGTGTCATCAAGACCTGCCGTGTCGTAGAATGTGACTGGGCCAAGGGGGAGCAGCTCATAATGTTTGGCAATCGGGTCCGTGGTTGTTCCCGGTTGGTCCGAGACAATGGATATTTCCTGATCCGTGATGGCATTAATCAGCGATGACTTGCCCGCATTCCGTCTTCCGGCGAGAGCTATGACCAGTCGCACTCCGCGAGGTGCTTTCGTAGACATTATGACTCCTTGGGGAGAATCCTTTGGATGTTGATGGCACAAGGCCGAGGGATCGAATATTGGCTTTTGCGAGTGTTAATGAATCAGAAACGTTGGTGTCGGACTGGTTCTTCCCCGGATAGATGTTGTAGTCCGCCCGATGCTCTTCCGGGGTCATGGAAGGCATGAGGACGTTGCATCCCCTGAGCAGGGCCAGTTCGCGGCATTCCGAGTCCAGCGCACTCAAGGCCGAGGTGGCCGGAATGTTGGCGGACGGATTGAGGATGCGCAGAAGCGCGGTTACCCTGTGTGATAGAGATATGTTTCCGGGCATTGCATTGGCCAGTGGCGTCTGGGGATGGGGAACGAATGGCCCGGCTGCGATCATGGCCAGATCGAGATCGGTAATGAACAGGATGTCCCGAAGGGCGGAAATGATATCCGAGTCGGGCAGACCGACAATAATCCCGGACCCGACCTCGTATCCGAGATTTTGCAGGAATTCGACTCTGTGGAGGCGTGCCGAAAAATCCTCGCCATCCCGGAGTCTCTTGTACTGGCGCGGATCGGTGGTCTCCAGCTTCAACAGGCATCGGTCAGCTCCGCAGTCCCGCCAATAGGCGTATTCATCCAACCCCCGGTCGCCCAAAGACAGGGTCACGGCCACATCGTGACGGTCCTTGATGTCCCGGATTATTTTGCCGAGAGCCTGTGTGGAGTAGCTGAAGTCGTCGCCGGATTGAAGCACGATGGTTCCGGCTCCACGGTATGTGGCCATGGCCGCCGCGTTCAGTATTGTCGTGTCGCGCATCCGGTAGCGGGTGATTGCCCCGTTGGGAGCGCGCAGGCCACAATAATGGCATTTTTTGTTGCACACGTTGGAAAATTCAATGATGGCCCGGAGGTATATCTCGTCGCCAAAGACTTGCCGTTTCACTTTATTGGCGCGTTCAAACAACTCGTTGTCATTTGCGCCGATGAGGTATGTGAGAATGTCTTGCTTGTTCAGGGTATGCATATTTGTGCCGGGTTGGAGGTGTTGGTCATGGCTCGGACACATTCGTTGATCAATCTAAAGGCGGCGATTTCTTCGACGGTGGCCCATGCCGGAGTCCTACCGGTTCCTGCCCATTCAAGCAGTTTTTCGACATCGGTCTTGACCATGCCCCAGAAACCATGTGGTGCATGGAGTCTTGCATGGGCATACTGGCCGAAAACAATGGTGTCATCGGCAACGAGTATGGGCAGACAAGGGAGTCTGTGGGCTGTATGAAGGCGAATCCTGTCGGGGTGCCTGGCGGCCAGTTCCATCAGAAACTGATGGGACGAGAGAACTTCATCGGTGACTCCCTGTGTGGATATCCCGAATCTGAGTGCATTGAGAAAGGAGGGTGTCCATCCGGCATCGTGCCCTGGCTCGACAGCGATGATGTCCAGATGCTTGAATCCGGGTTTTTGAATGGCTGTTTCCAGCCCGTTTCGATGGGCACCGGATTTGGCAAAAGCTCCGTACACGGCTGCATGAAGGATTATCCTTCTGTTGGCGGTAGCGAACAGATCCGGCGTATTTAATGCGTCGATGCCTGCAACGAGTTTCATTTGATGTTCACTCCACGGTATTCATCGGGCGAGAATCCGAGTTTGCACAGCCGTTTCGGGAGCAGCAGTTGGTCCAGTATTTCGGGTGGGGCCAAGTCCTGAAGCACGGCTTCTTCCCGGATGGTTGTTCCCGATATGGTTGCTTGGGTTATCAGTTTTTCCACTCGACCATAGCCCAGAGCAGGGACAAGGACTGTGGCCAGTGCGCTGCTTTTTTCCACATGGTACCGACAGCGTTCCTGATCGGCTTCAATGCCGGGGATGCATTTTTCAGTCAGTCCCCTGGTGGCGTTGATCAGGAGCGTCAGGGATTCCATGAGCGCATGGGTGAGCAGCGGGAGGAGATGGTTGAGTTCCATTTGTCCCATGGATGCCGCAAGGGTGATGGCCTGGTCGTTGCCAATCACTCTGAGAGCTACCTGCGTGACGGCTTCTGGCATGACCGGGTTTATCTTGCCGGCCATGATTGAGGAACCGGCCTGAAGAGCGGGCAGCGTGATTTCCCCGATGCCTGTTGCCGGACCGCTTGCCAGCAGGCGAAGGTCAGAGGATATTTTCATCAGGTTGCTAGCATAGGTCTTGAGCATGCCAGAAATTTCCACGAAGCAATCCATGTTCTGGGTGGCGTCCACCAGGTTCTCGGCTCGGGATATGGGCAGCCCTGTTATGTGCCTGACATTGTCTGTCACTTGGAGAATATAGTCGCGGGGTGCGCCCAGTCCTGTGCCGATGGCAGTGCCACCCAGGTTGACCTTTTTGATGCGTTCCCGACTCTTGAATATCCGCCAGCGGTCCCGTGTTACTCCTTCGGCAAAGGCCCCGAAGGTCATGCCAAGGGTCATGGGTACGGCATCGGTCAATTCCGTGCGGCCTACCTTTACGATGTCGCTGAATTCCGTTTCCTTTTCCTGCAGCGATTGCTGTAGTTCCGAAATTCGGGTTTCCAGTTCCGCGAGGAGATTGAGAGCGGCAATCTTGAGTGCTGTCGGGTACACATCGTTGGTGGATTGATGCATATTAATGTGGTTGATGGGATGCACGAACGAATGATCGCCTCGTTCGCCGCCCAGAAGTTCGGTGGCCCGGTTGGCAATGACTTCGTTGAAGTTCATGTTTGTCGAGGTCCCGGAACCGCCCTGAAACGGGTCAACCACGATGTCGTTATCCAGTTTTCCGGACTCAACCTCCATGCATGCAGTGGTGATGGCGTCACCACGCTCTTCGGATAGATATCCGAGGTGCGTATTGGTGCTCGCGCAAGCCTGTTTGACCTGTGCGAATGCACTGATGAACGCGGGGTGCAGTCGATATCCCGAGAAGGGGAAGTTTTCTACTGCGCGTAGCGTATGAATGCCATAATAGGCCTCGGAGGGCACATTCATTTCGCCGAGGGCGTCGCGTTCACGCCGCATGGAGGAAGAGTCCTGATTAAGCATGTATATTCGTTCTTTCGACTACAGGTACAGGTCTCTTTCACCGGCTTCAATGCGGGCAATTCTTTCCGTAAGCAATTTCTTCTGCTTGAGATCCTTGTACCCTTTTATTTCCCGATCAATGAGTGCCTCGCCCACTTTTTTGGTGTCTTCGGAGGCGTAGTCTTCAAGGTATTCCTTGAAAGTCAGCAGCCCGTTGGGCAGACAGAATTTCTGGATGAATCCGGTTTTGGCAAGTTCCATGAAGTGCTCTCCGGTACGTCCCAGTCGGTAACAGGCCGTACACCAGGAGGGTACATAGTCGTGATCACCGGAGATGGAGCGAATGACTTCATCCAGATTGCGGCTGTCACCCACGCAGAATTGTTGCACGCCAGGTCTGTCGTATTCTGGATCGCTGTATGCGCCGGGATAGGTACGGGAGCCTGCGGAAATCTGGGATACGCCCATTTGCAGCAGTTCCGTGCGGAATTCGGCGGTCTCGCGAGTTGTCAGAATCAGGCCGGTGTATGGAACGGCGATGCGAAGAACTGCAACGATTTTTTTGAAATCGTGATCCGAACTCAGATAGGGCGGGTTGAATGCGATTTCCGATCCCATGGCCGGCTCCAGTCTGGGGAAGGATATGGTGTGTGGTCCCACGCCCCAGTCCTGTTCGAGTTGCAGGGCGTGGTGGAGCAGTCCCAGAACTTCGTATATCGGATCGTACAGCCCGAAAAGCGCGCCCATGCCCACATCGTCAATGCCCGCTTCCTGAGCACGATGCATGGCGTGTAGTCTCCACAAATAGTCGGTCTTGCGGCCTGCAATATGGAGCTTCTCATAAGTCGGGCGATGGTAGGATTCCTGGAAGCATTGGTACGTGCCTATGCCGACTTCATGCAGTTTTGCAAATCCTTCGACCTCCAGGGGCGCGCAATTGATGTTGACCCGGCGGATTTCACCGCTTTTTTCCGAGGTGACGGAATAGACGTCGCGAACGGTCTGGGCGATCCAGTCCGCATCGTGCTTGGGGTGTTCCCCATATACGAGCAGGAGGCGTTTGTGTCCCTGATCCTCCAGTACGGAAACTTCCTTATGGATGCCCTCGGCATCGAGAGTCCTGCGCTCCAAGTCCGTGTTTGTGGCTTTGAAGCCACAGTAAGCACATTGGTTGACACATTCATTGGAAATGTACAGTGGGGCAAAAAGAACCAGACGGTTGCCGTAAATGCCCTTTTTTATGGACATGGCGGTCTGGAAGATGGCTTCGTCCAGTTCCTTGTCCGTGTTTTTCAGCAAGACAGCGGCCTCGAACGGAGTGAGGCCCTTGCGCTCCTTTCCTTTGGCCAGGATGTCCCGGACCAGTCCCGGATCGGGGTTTTCCGCTTTTTCCATTTCGGAACGAATGACGGTATCGTCGATGAAGTTTGCCAGACCTTTTCCCAAATTGATGTCCTGTTTCATGATCCTTGCTCCCTGCTTTAAACCAGAAGTGATTTGACTTGCACGCCGTTGAGCATGCCCAGTTTACCTGTCAGGGCTCCCACTTCGTCGGTGGTTGCCTCGATTATCAGGTCTATGATGTTCACGCCTCTGTCCTTGAAGGGCAGTCCCATGCGTCCCACGATCATGTGTGCATGATCGCTGAGGATGTCGTTTACTTCCGGGGCCGCCTTGAACCTGTCCTTGATGATGATACCGATGATTCCCAGTCGCTTTTCCATGCGAGTGTCCTTTTTTGATCATTGATCTCGTAGTGTTAGGAGAAGGCCCGGTTTAGCACTCCCGGGCAATCTGCAGGCGGGGACAGGAGGGAGCTTCAAGACGTCGATCTGCTTGTGGAAAGCGGTAGAGTCCAGATGGCTCCACCCTGTGGCTCAGGTTGACCCTTACCGCAGGCAGATTCTCTCCAGTTGGAGGTGTTCTGGGAAAAAGTAATAAGCCAATTAATAATACGAATCAAGAAAAAGTTGTACTAATAGTATAACTTTTTTAAATTGATGTTACGAATAGCATATGAGTCAGAAATACACTTTCGTGTAGAAAAATAGAATAGGAATGGGGATATGGTTGTTTTCCGGGGAAGATGGGGGAAGCGTTCCCTTGGATCAGATGTATCCTGGCCGCAGGTTGACGCTGTGTGACGTTTTAGAAGTTCAGCTTGAATCCCTTTGCCTTGAGAGCAGCCACCTTGGCACTGCGATCAACGTAATGCGTATGCAGCAGGTGGTGGGACATGTGGCCGCACGGACCTTCGTGAAGGAATCCGGTTTTCTTGTCGTAGATCTTCGTGATCATGGGGTTGTCCTGAGACTTCCTGAGCTTGTAGATCTTGGGATTGGCGTCAGCGGCGTACACGGACTTTTGGCGAAAGCCCACGAAATCCATGCTGGCGGAGACGGCCTCTTTGGTCATATTGAGGCCAAGTACGGCATAACCGGCCATGACACCACATGTTTTGATGAAACCGCGTCTGTTCATTATCATATCTGAGTTCCTCCTTATGCCGTGACCTTGCGTGTCCGGAAGCGTTTGTTGACCTGGGCGACCGTGTTCCTGAAGAGGGACGCGGTAACCTCGGGATCAAGCGGCTGGCCTCCGCCGTTTACGCAACCGCCGGGGCAGCACATGACCTCGATGAAGTGGTAGGGCGACTTGCCTGCTCTGATCTCATCGCACAGCTTGGCGGCATTCTTGATTCCGCTGGCCACGGCGACCTTGACCGTTCCAAAGCCCGGTACCTTGACGTCGGCAGTATTGATGCCTTCGTGGGTACGTACGACCTTGATGTTCGGGTCTTTCAGTTTTGTTCCGGACAAGACTTCATAGGCCAGTCTGAGAGCTGCTTCCATGACTCCGCCGCTGGTGCCGAAGATGGTAGCTGCACCAGTTGAATCACCCAGGACAGGATCGGGTTTTTCTTCAGGCAGACTATTGAAGTTGATGCCCGCAGTCTTGATCATGTAGGCCAATTCGCGGGTATTGATGGTGGCATCGGTGTCCCGGAAGCCGCTATCAGCCAATTCAGGTCTGAGACCTTCGTATTTCTTGGCGATACAAGGCATGATGGACACGGTGTAGATCTTCTTGGCCTCGGTGTGTGTTTCATGTGCACCATATGTTTTGGCCAAGGGTCCCAACATGCCGATGGGGGACTTGCAGCTTGACAGATTGGGCGTCAGGTCGGGGTAGAAGGCTTCCACGAACTTGACCCAGGCAGGACAGCAGGAAGTGAACTGCGGCAGGGGGCGAGCACCTTTCTTGCCTTGTTCCTGAACGCGCTGGATGAGTTCGGTACCTTCTTCCATGATGGTAACGTCAGCAGTGAATTCGTTGTCCCAGATATAGTCGAAGCCGAGCTGGCGCAAGGCTGCATGCATCTGACCGCCGACATATGTTCCGGTAGCGGCGCCGAAACATTCACCCAGTCCGTAGCGGACGGCGGGAGCGGGCATGGAAACGACCACTGTGTCGGGGTCTTTGAGTTTTTCAAACAGTTCATCAACATATGAGACGCCTTCGTAGATGGCCCCATAAGGGCAGCTCACAAGACACTGTCCGCAGTTCAGACAGGCCGCAGGATCAACGACCTGACGAATGCCGGCCTCGTTGATTGATTGGATCGCGCCGGTGCCGCAAACCTCTTCGCATGTCCCGCAGGCTTCGCATTTGGTGGCATCAACCTGGACAAAATAGATATTGTCCGGGTCAATCCCCTTGGGTGCGTTTGACTGGTACATGACGCCTTCAATCTTCTTCATTGTTCCCTCCTTGTTGGGGTGGATTGAAGACAAGTCGACCGGTGC
>JAEINO010000037.1 GCA_016342345.1 Pseudodesulfovibrio sp.
ACTATGCGGACATCGCCCACTTCCATATCGAGTTCGCTCTTGATCTTGCGGGCAAATTTCTCGCCCAGCACATCGCGAACATTCGGTTTCAGCCCGACAACGACACGGCACAACATCTTGATTCTCCTTGGATATATAAAAAGCAGAAAACCGGCTCGATAGTTCGATCCGGCCTAAAATTACTTGGTTCTGGTCAACACGAAATCAGCAGCCTGTTCAAGCACTGTCACTTCTTCGCCAGAGGCGAATCCGGCAAGACATGCCTTGGCTTTTTCCACGTACCGGGCTGCTTCTTCGCGGGTCATTTCCGAATACCGCCCCTCGCGAACCTGACTGAGAATGTCCGTACACTGGTCGTCGGACAGCGAGCCTTCCTTGAGTGCCTCAAGGAGCACTTCACTTCCGGCTTCATCGCCATCTTCCATGAGCAATATCAACGGCAGGGTCACCTTGCCTTCCTTAAGATCGCCGCCCTCGGGCTTGCCTGTCTCGGAAGTAGGGGAGGCGTAATCAAGGGCATCATCCACCAACTGAAAAGCAATGCCGAGATTCAGACCGTATTCACCAGCAGCGTCTTCCTGCTCCTGCGTACCGCCAGCCAGGGACACGCCGCATCGACAGGCGCACTCGATGAGCCGTGCGGTTTTGCCAATGATGATATTCATGTAGACATTCCGATCCAAAGACGGATTCTTGGAGAATTCTATTTCCTCGATCTCGCCTTCAGCGGTCTGCATAATGCCTCTGGCAAGCAGCCAGGAAAGCCGCGAGTTGCCATAACGGGCACCCATCTCGTTGGCCAAGGCCAACAGGACATCACCCGCCAGGATGGTCTCGGTACGCCCGAACACCAGATGCGATGCAGCCTTGCCACGCCGCAACTCGGCATCGTCGAGATAGTCGTCATGCAGAAGCGTGGCCGAATGCAGCAGTTCCAGCGAACAGGCAATGGCGTGATAATCGTCCTTGTCATAGCCCATGGCACGAGCCATGAGCAGTGTCAGCAAGGGGCGAATACGTTTTCCGCCGGACCCTATGATGTGCTTGGCAACATCCCGGACCAACCCGTTCAGCTTTTCTGTCTCAGAATCAAGAAAATCATTGATTCCAGGCAGTTCCTTTTCAAAATAAAGCAGCAGTTCATTCATATTTAAGTATTATGTCAGGTTGCAGGTTGCGAGGCAAGCGGCCCCTTATCCCTTGAAAATTTCGGCTGTGATATCCCCGAGTTTGCCGAGTGCGCCGTTCAAGTCCCAATCCTCTTTTTCCCGAGAGCCAACCAAATTCGAGACTGTGCGTACCTCAAGAAAAGGCACGCCCTTCTGAGCCGCGCAAAAGGCCAGGGCAAAGCCTTCCATGTTTTCAAGATCACCGTTGCAGGAAGTCTTGAGCCATGCGGCTCGTTCACCCGTGCCAGTCACACTGCTTACAGAGACACTCGAAGTGCGCAGGCAGGAGTCAGGCAGGGACAGTCCCATTTTCTCGGCATCGTTGACCGGATTGAGCAGGATTCGATTCCAGATCTCCTTTTTGCCCACATGCCCAAGAGAAACACCAAGGCCCTTGGCGTCCACACTGCCTTCCTCGTCCAGCAGGCCGAACTCGGGCCAGTCCTCCTGCCATGCGTAGCAGGCAGTACCAAGAGGATACGCACCCACGTTATAGGCTCCGGCAATGCCGAGATTGACCATGCCGGTCACACCAGGGCGGTCCAGAAGTCGCCCGGCGACCATGGCGGCATTGATCAAGCCAACACCTGTCACTGTCAACAGCAACGTGTGACCATTCAATTCGAACTCGACGGCCTCTCCCTGCTTCACGGCAGGAGCGGAGGCAAAGGCGGACTTCATTTCCTTGGCAGTGGCGGTGGCGACGATGATCATGAGTATTCCTTGTTAGAGACGCCAGTAGGCGATGTTTTCCGCATCCAGTTCTTCACGCTCGAAAAAGCATTTTATGTCAATTATAAGAGCCTTGCTCGGGTCGGCAAACCAAGTCTTCAGTTCGGCCACGGGAATATCCCTGTACTCGTCGTGGGACACAGCCAGAACCAGGGCATCGAGATTCCTGAATTCATCCAACGAACTCAGTGCAATATCCAACACGCCCTTGGCTTCTTCCGGATCGGCCTTGGCGTCGTGCACCAGGGTCGTCAAACCATAATCCTGCAATTCCCGTATGACCTCCACGGCCTTGGTGTTTCGCAGGTCAGGAACGTTTTCCTTAAAGGTCAGACCGAGCACGCCAACACGTGCTCCCTTGATTTTCGTATCATTCTTGATGAGCTTCTTGACCGTGGATTCGGCAATGAATTTTCCCATGCCGTCGTTGATCTCCCGACCGGCCAGAATGACGTGGGGATGAAAGCCCATGGATTCGGCCTTGAAGGTCAGATAGTAGGGATCAACGCCGATGCAATGACCACCCACCAGACCTGGCCTGAACGGAAGGAAATTCCATTTGGTTCCGGCAGCTTCCAGCACATCCAGAGTATCGATGCCCATGCGGTCGAAGATCATGGACAATTCATTCATGAGCGCGATATTCAGATCACGCTGAGTATTCTCGATGACCTTGGCCGCCTCTGCCGTGCGGATGTTGGCAGCCAGATGCGTTCCGGCTTCGACAATGGTTCCGTACACATCCTGCAACAGCTTGCCTGAGGCTTCATCCTGACCGGCCACCACCTTGACAATGGTTTCCAGCCGATGGACCTTGTCACCGGGGTTGATACGCTCTGGAGAATAGCCGACCCAGAAATCCTTCCCGCATTTCAGGCCGGATTCCCGTTCCAGAATAGGGACGCAGATCTCTTCGGTCAGACCGGGAAAAACCGTGGACTCATAGACCACGACACTGCCGGGCTGAAGAAATTTGCCAACAGATTCACTTGCCCCCATGATCGGACGCAAATCAGGAGAACGAAATTCATCAATAGGCGTGGGCACAGCCACCAAAACCAGCCGGGTCGTGGCCAGCTCATAAAAATCCGAGGTAAAAGACAGATCGACATCATCGCCAACGTCTGCAAAATCAACTTCATTGGTGCGGTCGAACCCTTTATCAAGTTCCTTGACGCGCTTTTCCGACAAGTCCACACCCACCACCTTGAAATGACGACCCAGCGCCACAGCCAAAGGCAGGCCCACATAACCAAGACCGACAATCGCGATGGAGTCAGTCTTGCTTTTCAGATCGTCAAACTGAATCATGTTCATAAGTATATATCTCCGTTTATCCTTCAGGTGGACACAGTCCGAATTCCCGGCTAAAAGCGGTGTATGAACATCGACTGGTCACTTCTTTTCATCGCCGTAGGTCTGGCCCTGGTTTTCGAGGGAGTTCCCTATTTCCTGTTTGCCGAACGCATGCCGCGCATGCTCCTGACGCTTGCCGCACAACCAGCAAAGTTCCTGCGGTTCATCGGCCTGGCCGCCATGATCCTGGGCCTGCTCATTATTTCATTTGGTCGATCTTTGACTTTCTAACGGTCAGGGCAGCATCAACGACCTTTCGGCGTGGCTTCAGCATTCTTCACGTGATAATCCGATCTTACCGGGCCTTCTTTCCGACCAAAGTCTTTTTTCCAGAACCCTGAGCCGCCTTTTTTCGGGCGGTTTTCTTTTTGGGAGCAACAGCCGCACGAACTGCTTTCGCGGATTTTTCGGCCACATGCAAGTAAACGATGCCCGACATCATCGGAACGTGATAAACCCGCTCGAACCCGGCGTCCACCAGTTCCTGCGCAAGGGCGCGCTCATCAGGAAAAGTCTTGATGGTCTCTGCCAGATAGCGATATGCGCCGGGATCACCGGAAATACGGTCGCCAATAAACGGCAGCAGCTTGTCGAGATAGAAATTATAGAGTCCCTTCCACACCCGCTTGCTACCAGTGCCGAACTCCAGGATGCACAACCGGGAACCCGGTTTGAGCACACGGAAAAACTCGCCATAGGCATCTTCACGAGGCAGGATGTTACGAATGCCAAAAGCAATGGTAGCAGCAGACATGCACTCGTCAGGCAAGGGCAATGCGCGTCCATCAGCCTGAACCGGAAAAATTCTGTGCTCACGCCCCTTCCTGAGTTTCTTTCCCTTTCCTGCCGTGAGCATGGGTAACGCGAAATCCAGGGCCGCAACCCTGCACTCCGGGTACTGACGCAGCAACTCCACAGAAACGTCCATGGTTCCGGCAGCCAGATCGAGAACCGTACCGCCCGGCTCGGGGCGTGCAGCCTTGGCCAGTCGATAACGCCAATAAATATCCTGACACCCGCTCAGAGCGTGATTGAGAAAATCATACCAACCGGCAATGCGCCCAAACATGTCGGCAACGCGTCTGCCATGCTCGGCATGGGTCTGGGCACCGGTTGCGGAGGTACACTCAGGCCTAGCCATCTACTCGCCCTGCTCCCTGTTGTCGTCACTGTCCATCTCATCATTCTCTTCAATCAATTCGGCCTCGCGGGAACCATCCCCGGCAGTCTGACCAGTGATGGTACGCATGATGTCCTTGAAAATGACATCGAAATTCTGTCCGAAATTATTCGGGGAAATACGCCCGACCTCGATGAACTTGATCACCACTTCCTTGGCGACCTGCAAGGCCTGCTTCTGATACTTGTCCATGTCACAACCTCCCATAGTGAAACTGAAAAAACCGCCCGGTGGGAAATGGCCTTGACCAACATGATCAGGGTGCCGGGCGGGGAAAAAGAAAGAAACCGAAAAGCCCCTTTCTTTTTGCGATTTCCTAACATGACGAATACCGGTTCGTCGAGCGATTTAGCCAGATGCCTGAAATGGTTCAGGTACAGAACGCAATAGAACAAGACTGAAACATATTCGAACACACGAGGTTTCGATTTTTTCCCCGCAACGCCACAACAAGCCCGCTTCCGGCAGCCGATATCGAAAAAGACCTGTTCCGGCCGAAAAGATATCCCCTCTGGAGAAACTCAGCTTTCACTTTCAACCATCTTGAAAAACTCGTTTTTCACAAATTCCCCAGCCCCTTTTCAATTGACTTTTCAAGCGTCTGTTCCCTTGTGTTCTCCATCCCCCCTTGTTACACCTGCTCTCATGTACTCATTAGATTTTCTCAAAAAGAAACGACGCACGGCTTTCGGGCAATTCTCCCGCGCCCTGTTCCTTGCGTTCGTGCTGTGTGCCGTGGTGCCGTCAAATGTTGCCTCCGAAACCATCGGGACCGTGGACACCGTGTTTCACATGTTCTCCCGCGATGACGACATCGTGGTGGAAGCGTTCGACGACCCGAGTATTCCGGGCGTAACCTGCTATCTGAGTCGGGCACGCAAGGGTGGCATCAAAGGAATGATCGGCGTGGCCGAGGATACCTCCGACGCATCCATCGAATGCGTCCGCACCGGCCCCATCTCGATCCCGAAGGACATACGGGAAGGAGAAAAAGAGGGCGAACTCGTGTTCAAGAAGGACACCTCGCTCATCTTCAAGTCCATGCAGGTTGTCCGGTTCTTTGACCAGAAACGTAACGTCATCATCTACATGGTCTACAGCGACAGGGTCGTTGAAGGCTCGCCTAAAAACAGCGTCACCTGCGTCCGGGTGGAGTAGAATGAATCCACTGCTCAAAATTTTCCTGTGGGTCCCGGCGGTCTCGCTTGCCATCGTGCTGACTGGTTGCAGCCCTGTCCTTTTCGACAGCAGCCTCACCAAAGATCAGGGGATCTATTCAAATCAACCGCCTGATGTCATGCAGAATATTCAGAAGGATCTCGTTGTCGTGCCCGTGCGCTACCATGGCATGGACGGGAGAATACATCAGGGACAGGTTGTCATTCACAAGGCACTGGAAGATGATATCCGCACGATATTCGACGTGATCAAAAGAAAACGCTTTCCCGTCGAATCGGTTCTCCCCATTGCCCATCCCGTAATACAGAAAAAAGGGCCATACGGCTTGTCTTCTGACACAAACAACACTTCAGGATACGTATGGCGACCAATAGTCAACTCCCGCAAGCTGTCCATGCACGCCCTGGGCCTGGCAATCGACATAAATCCTCGATTGAATCCCTATATCAAGGGAGACCTCGTTCTTCCGGCCGGATCAACCTATGATCCATCCACACCCGGAACATTTACAACAGACTCCCCGATTGTCAGGGCATTCAAGAAGCTTGGCTGGGAATGGGGTGGCGACTGGACACAGGGAGCCATCGACTACATGCACTTCCAGAAAATTCCACAGAACTTGGAAAACTGGGTGAAAGAGCACAGAAAAAACTAACGCTCAAAAAAGCGTGACGAAATAACCCGCAATTACAAAACAAAAAAGAAAGCCGACATCCATAAGGATATCGGCCTTTTTCATTGATTCATTCTTGTGTTACGCGCCGCAGCACTTCTTGTATTTCTTGCCTGATCCGCACGGGCAGGCAGCATTGCGGGAAATCTTGGGAGCCACACGCTTGACAGGGGCCTGCTTGCTCTTGTTCTGCTCGGATTCGTGATCCGTGTATTGAAGCTCGTCTGTCGTGCTATGCTGAAACTCCTCGTTCTTGACTTCGGCCTCTATGCGCAGGAGGGAGAAGGCGCGTATGGCGGTCTCCTTGATGGTATAGACCAGCTCGGCAAAAAGCTCGAACCCTTCACGCTTGTATTCCTGCTTGGGGTCCTTCTGTCCATACCCGCGCAAACCGATGCCGTCACGCAGATGGTCCATGTTGAGCAGATGCTCCTTCCAGTTGCGATCCAGGGAATCGAGCATGAAATAGCGCAGGATTTCCTGATAATGATCCCCTGTGGACATGCGCAGATAGGCGAAAATATCGTCCACCCACTGCTCGGCCTGCTCAAAGGTCGGCAGACTCACATCGTGCCATGCATCAAACCTCTCGAAATTGAAAACCTCTTCAAGCCGGGCGCGCACGGAATCGATGGTATCCTGATCCGGGTCCTTCATGGACAGAGCTGGATTCAGGATATTCTCAAGCAGGTCAATGGCATACTCGCGGGTAATATCGTCCACGGTTTCGGATTTCATGAGTGCATGACGCAGAGAATAAATGACCTCGCGCTGCTGGTTCATGACATCATCATATTCGAGCAACTGCTTACGTATTTCGAAATGATGGCCCTCGACACGGGTCTGAGATTTTTCAATGGCATTGGACACCATCTTGTTCTCGATGGACATGCCGTCCTCAAGGCCAAGCTTGTTCATTATGCCAGCCAGACGGTCTGAACCGAACAGACGCATGAGATCATCGTCAAGTGCAAGATAGAAACGGGAAGACCCCGGATCACCCTGCCTACCGGAACGGCCTCGGAGCTGGTTGTCAATGCGGCGGGATTCGTGCCGCTCAGTGCCGACAATATGCAGCCCTCCGAGTTCGCACACGCCCTCACCCAGCTTGATGTCAGTACCACGGCCAGCCATGTTGGTAGCAATGGTCACTCTCTTCTTGAACCCGGCCTCGGCTACGATTTCGGCTTCCTTTTCGTGCTGCTTGGCGTTGAGCACGTTATGCGGAATCTTTTTTCTCTTGAGCAATTGGGAAAGAAGCTCGGATTTTTCAATGGAAACCGTACCCACCAGCGCGGGCTGCCCCCGGTGATAGCAATCGGCTATATCCTCGGCAATGGCCTCGTATTTCTGTTCCTGAGTCTTGTAGATGGCGTCCGGGTTGTCCTTGCGAACCATTTCCCTGTGGGTCGGGATGACAATAACCTCAAGATTGTAAATCTGTCCGAATTCAACGGCCTCGGTGTCTGCCGTACCGGTCATGCCAGCCAGCTTGTCATACATGCGGAAATAGTTCTGGAAAGTGATGGATGCCAGGGTCTGGTTCTCGGCCTCGACCTTGACGTTCTCCTTGGCTTCAATGGCCTGATGCAGCCCGTCGGAAAGACGGCGACCCGGCATGAGGCGGCCCGTAAACTCATCAACAAGCACGACCTGATCGTCCTTGATGATGTATTCGACATCGATCTGGAAACAATAATGCGCCTTGACGGCCTGAAGCACATGATGCTGAAGCGATACATGCTGCGGATCGAACAGGTTGTCCACATCAAGCAATTCCTCGATCTTTTCCACGCCAACGTCAGTAAGGGTAATCGCCTTGGTCTTCTCGTCCAGCACGAAATCGCCATCAGGGATGGCGTCCTTGTCCTCTGGATCGGTTGGTGAGGACTTGATGAGATTGGGTACGATGGCGTCGATGCGGCGATAAAGGCCCGATGATTTTTCACCCGGACCGGAAATGATCAGCGGAGTACGTGCTTCATCAATGAGGATGGAGTCAACCTCATCAACAATGGCATAATTGAGTGACCGCTGAACAAGCTGCTCCTTGTAGAACTTCATGTTGTCGCGCAGATAGTCAAATCCAAATTCGTTGTTGGTACCGTAAGTAATGTCCGCTCGATAGGCCTCCTGGCGTTCCCTGTCATTGAGACCATGAACGATGACCCCGAAAGTCAGACCAAGAAACGTATATAACTGCCCCATCCATTCGGCATCACGCGAGGCCAGATAATCGTTGACCGTAATGACGTGGACGCCCTTGCCGGACAGCGCATTGAGCACAACCGGCAGAGTTGCGACAAGGGTCTTGCCCTCACCGGTCTTCATCTCGGATATCTTGCCACTGTGAAGAACGATGCCACCTATGAGCTGTTCGTCAAAATGACGCATGGGCGGATCAAAGCACCGCTTGCCAGCCTCGCGGACCAGGGCAAAGCATTCAGGCAGCAGATCATCAAGGGTCTTGTCCCCGGACTCCACCTGCCCTCGCCACTGAGCTATCTTGACAGGAAAGTCGCTGTCAGCCAGCTCCTTCATCTGCGGTTCCAGCTCATTAATCTGAGCAATAATGGGTTTGAGTGTCTTCAGATATCGTTCGTTCTTGGAACCAAAAAGGAATTTGAGCATTATATGGAGTCTCCTGGAGAGTTCTTATGCAATAATTTCAAGCCAGTGGCCAACCCGGACTTCATTTGGAGCAGTCGCCGCAAGCTGTGCTGCACATGCCGAGCAACCGGTCAGCACCACATCAGGGGTACCGAGTTTTTCCCAACAATCCCTGTTGACCGCATCGGCCAATGCTGGCGTGCCAAGGCGCATGACGCCACCGAAACCACAGCATTCCCGGCTGGTGGAAACGATCAATCTGTTGCCCAAGGCATTGTGTAGGAACATATAATCGGAATCCGCTTTGTCAACGTGACACGGACGATGATATGCGACTTTTCCTGATGCTTTTTCGGATACCACAAAGGTGGCCTCCCGTAAAAGGGCTGATAGCGGCATGAGCGACCGCTGCCACGAGATAAATTCCTCAGAATCTTCAAAATAATTTTCATACCCGCCCAGACTGGACAGACAGGACGCGCAGAACAGGACCATTTTCGGTTTGCCTGCCTTTCGCCAGACATCAATGTTCTTGCATGCCATGGCCTCTGACTCGACATCAAACCCGGCGGAAGACAACCCGCCGCCACAGCATTTGAAATCACCGGGCAGGACCTCGATGCCAAGGCCGTCCAGCAATCGAAGTGCGGTCACGAGCCAGCGACCCTGAACATAGTTGGCGGTGCAGCCGGCAAACAGGAGCATTCTCTCGCCCCGGTATGTGTCGGGGAATATTTCCGGGATCAAGAAGGGCTCAAGCCCCGGACCGCCCTTGAGCCCGGCCAGCATCTTGAGGAACGGACCAAATTTTTCAGACTGAAAATTTTTCGGGATCAACTTTGCGGCCAGACTTGTCGAAGACCACAATTCCCTGGCATGGGTGAGCCACGTCTTCCACAGCCATCCCTTGAAATCCGGGTGCGCCAAGCGGAGGGCTGCCACCAGACCGGGAACATCAACCCCCTGTGAACAGACCGCCTTGCATCGATGACAGCCAAGACACAGCCCGGCCAGTTTCGCCACATCTTCGCCCGACAGCAGGGTCTCGTCATCCCCGAGAAGGAAACACAGGTCTGCCTTGGCACGGGGGCCAAGCTCCTCGCGCCCGGTCGCCCTCAGAAGCGGGCAAACCTCAAGGCATTTGCCACACAGGATACAATCACCGGACATGGCGACTACCAACCCTTACCGGGATTCATGATGGAATTGGGATCAAAAACCTGCTTGATGGAAGTCATCAGCCCGATTTCCTCCTGGGAAAGCTGCTCGGACACGAAAGACGCCTTGGTCAACCCGGTTCCGTGCTCGCCGGAGATGGTCCCGCCCAGCTCGATAGCCAGCCGAAAAACCGCATCCTTGGCTCTGCATGCGCGAACCACTTCGTCAGGAACCGATGCATCGTGCATGATGTTTACGTGAATATTTCCGTCTCCCAAATGTCCAAAACAGAGGACAATCAGACCACACTCCTCACCAATCTGATGGGCACGTTCCACAGCCTCGGCCACAGTGCCACGCGGCACGGAAATATCCTCGGCAAACTTGTTCGGCCTGATCCGAAAGGCTGCTGGCGAGATGGTTCGACGGACCGCCCATATTTTTTCCTCGTCCTTGCCGCGCCCAATTTCCACGGACACGGGCGACGATTCGTTCAAGGCTGTCACCAACTGCCGGACCTCGGCTTCCACGCCAGCCTCGCTGCCGTCCACCATAAACAGCAATGCGGCTTGGGCATTGGCAGCCAGGGGCACATCCCCCACCTGACGCACGGCCTGAATGGTCACCTTGTCCATGAATTCGCAGGCAGCAGGCAAAACACCTGACCGAAAAACAGCCCTGGCACCATCCATGGAAGAGCGCAAATCGGAAAATCCGACCAACACGGACGCGGATGTTTCCGGCAGGGGAATGAGCTTGACGATAATCTCCGTGACAAGCCCCAGTTTCCCGTTGCTGCCCACAAAAAGCCTCGTCAAATCCAATCCAACCACGTTCTTGTGCGACCTGCCACCAGTCCGAAGCACCTTGCCTCCGGGCAGTACGGATTCCAGTCCCATAACCCAGTCGCGAGTCACGCCGTATTTCACGGCCTTGAGCCCGCCTGCACAGGTAGAGACATTGCCACCAAGGGTCGAATATTTCACGCTGGCCGGGTCCGGCGGATACATCATTTTCCTGTCGATGCACGCGGCCTGCAAATCGCCTGTCACCACTCCCGGCTGAACAACGGCCACAAAATCATTTTCGTCCACGTCCAAAATTCGATTCATCCCGAGCATGGACACAACCACTCCTCCATGAGTCGGAACAGCATTACCCACTCGTCCAGTTCCCCTTGCCCGACCATAAATCGGCATACGCTCGGAATCAGCCCATTTCAGAAGCTCTTCAATCTGGCCCCTGTTTTCAGGACGCACCACAGCCCACGGCATGGCCCGTTCCTGACTGGCATCAGCCGAGAACGCAGCCATTCCCTCCTGCGACAACAAACACCCGTCACCGGGGAAATGGTCGGTCAGGAACAATCGATGAGCAGAAGTAAGGGATTCGGCATATATGGGCATGCTGCGAAATGTACGGCTGCGGCCACGGGGTGTCAATAAAAGACAGAAGCGCATGAATCGTGACCAACACGAATCGCACGAACAAACCAGACCCGGAACTACACGAAGACGATATCATCCACATGCACGGCATCACCCGCAACATAGGAAATATCAATGGCAGCCGTTGCTCCGGTACCGTCCGAATCATACCAGAGATGGTCTGATTCAAAAATGAAACAGGCTTCGGACACATCAACCGATGCCGAAGCGGTAAAGAAATGGTCACCGGCCAGATTTCCCGCAGAGGACTGACCGTAATAGGTATAGGAAAAATTGAATCCATCGTCCGCATGATTGAAATCGGTTATGGAATCACCACCCTCAAGCACTGTTCCATAATAGAAGATATCGCTTCCCATGCCGCCGGTGAGGGCGTCGGTGCCAACTCCTCCGTGCAGGATATCATTACCACCCTGGCCGGAAATCACGTCATTGCCACGCCATCCGAACAGATTGTTATTGACATCATTACCCAAAATTGTGTCGTTGCCATCGCCGGTATGCACGTTCTCAATGGTTGTGCCCACACTGATGGTCAAGGCAACTCCATCAATGGTGCTGGTCGAACCGGAAGCCAGGTTCACGGAACTGTCGGACGTGACCGTCGAGGCATTGATAGTATCCACCCCGCCCGAATCAACAAGCGTCTTTCGTCCCGCATCATCACCAGAGACAGTCGAGTATTCGTCCGTGTACACATAGAGATCATCAGCACTCGTTATGTCGCCATACACCGACAAGGTCCATGAATTGAGCGTTCCGGCCTCCCCGGTCACAGTATCCCTGATCGACAGGGTCCAGTCTCCCTGAGCATTCTCTCCAAAAGGCATGACCGTCTTGAACGTCCATGTATCCGTATCGCCAAAAGTATGTGTCATGCTGTCAATGACCTGCTGGGCAGTCGTGTTTCCTGACGGATCAACGGTCAAGGCCAGACCTTCGTACGTAGGATGATAAAAAAGGACGCTTGATATGCCGCCCGGAGAAATCAGGGATATTTCGAGCTGGGTAAAATCTCCGTGGCTCATATTCACGGCCACCAGAGCCTGCTGAACCAGCACATCGCTTCCCGTGGTAATAGTGGAAGTCAACATGGCCCCGGTATTGTCCGGGATGGCCTGACTCACCGTGGATGAAGCGACTCCCACAAACTGATTGGAGTAGGTATGCTGACCGTGGTCCCACGACTCGGCAAGACGGACCGCGGCCGTGGCATCCACCAGACCGAAACCGTAATCATGACTGGCATGCAACCCGCCACCGTTCCAGTCCCTTGCGTCATTGATCTGCCAGTCCCACGGTTTGGTATCGTCGGAAACCATGGCAGTCGTCCTGACAGACGTATAAGCGAGAATGCTGTGGACATCACGATAGCCGAGGGACGAATTGGCCTCAAGCATGAGCGCGACCACACCACTGACTATCGGGGTGGAAAAGGATGTACCGCTTCCTGAATGAAAATAGCTGTTGGCGTCATAGCCATTGGCAGGAGCCCTGTCCGTGGAAATGACATCCTCACCCGGTGCCGTTACCAGGACGTTCGGACCTGCAGAGCTGAAGTATGCAAACTTGCCGGTCGAATTCACGGCTCCAACCGAAAAGGTGTACGGAGTGGCGTTAATCGAATAATAGTCGGACATGACGTCTTCCCCGCGTTCGTTCGACGAACAAAACACCGTGACCGTTCCCAACCCGCCACGCCCGTTCTCGGCAATAGACTTCAACGAGGCAGCCACACCCGGAGTTGTGTCAAATGGATCAAAAGTCCAACTATTGCTGGAAACATCAAAATCCACGCACTTGGCAAGCACGGTTGCACTTTCCGGTTCAGACCCGGATCGCAAACTGGCAATACCTGCGTCGTAGGCTACACCTGTAATTCCGTAGCCGTTCTTTGCCGCACCAATGAAACCGGCCACACTTGTTCCATGGTTGTCATCAGCTTCCCTCGGCTTGCCGTCTCCCGTAGCACTACCAGCATCATAATCCATATCGCTCAAATAATTGGGTGCCAGATCCGGGTGAGTGTATTCCACGCCATCGTCGCAGACAGCCACTTTCACGCCCTGTCCGGTAAAACCCTCCCACGCCTTTGAAACATTGATGTCAACACCGCCCGAGGTATTCTTGAGATACCACTGCTGCGAAAAAAGCGGATCATCTCCAGAAGCGGGAGGGGTGCTATTTGGGGGACTTTCGTCATAGGTGTCGTCATCAGCCGACAGGATTGGGGCCTGCGCTCTGGACAAGGGCGGAATGATCACGCTTTGAGAAAACAGAGACCTGTAAGAAGCCGCTGTGACAGCTTCCGGCACGTCAAGAACACCCTGATACCCACTTTCAAACTGATCCGGGATTATGTCGAGTGGATCTCCCACTGGGCCGAACAACATTTCTTCAGCCCCCTCGCCATCCTCGTTCATGAGATCGTCAAGATCGAAAAAAGCCTGCTCGGAAAACTGTTCCCATGAAGAATAACTGCCTTGCGCTTCAAACACGCCACTATCAGGATCAAAGACAGAACCGGTATGAAAGCCCGAGTCAGGACCGAAAAGAAAACCGCCAGGGGCGGGAAGGGGGGATGGAGCCATATCGACATGAGGCTGACCCTGAACCAAAGGCGCAGACGGGCCAAAAGGATTCACGTCCGCAACGGCAGCACCGTTCTCGGCAAAGTGGGGGGTATCGGAATCGGAGGCATCAGGAGCAATGCTATCAGTATCTATTTTCATATTCACAAGCCTCTTCTAAAAAGGAGCGCTACTACAAGTCTATAGCCAAGACAAGTAATCAAGTTTTTTTATTGTGTTACAAAATGAAAAACGCACAACCGAATATCCCGAGACAGCTTTAGCCGTCACTTCCCCACTTGCTCCACCCTGAATGCCAACAAAAAAAAGACCGCCCAATAAGGCGGCCTCAGATTGATTACATACTTCAATCTGACAGGCTGTTGAGAAAGGTTCAAGTGCAAGACGCAAAAAAAATTCAAGGCCGACGCGTATTCCTATACGCGATGATTTGAATTTTTTGCAGCAACGCAGCAGTTGGACCTTTCTCAACAGCCTGAGACCGCCGAATGAGGCAGCCTTTCATTATTCTCCAACTCGACAGGAATATTACTTGTACGCAGACAACTGACGCGCCGTATCGCGTGCGATATCCTTGTCCTTGAGGTCCTGCTTCTTGGAATGAACGTTCTTGCCCCGGCCCAGGCCTATCAGCAACTTCACCTTGCCGTGCTTGAAATACATCTTCATGGGAATAATGGAGAGTCCCTTCTGCTCGCTCTTGGACTGAAGCATGACAAGTTCCTGCTTGTGCAGAAGCAAACGACGTGGCCGTTCCGGGTCGTGCTGATCGTATATGCCGCTTTTATCATACGGCGCGATATGTACGCCAACCAGAAAGGCAGAACTGTCCCTGAACTGGACATAGCCGTCAGAGAACGAGACATGGCCGCCACGCAGGGATTTAACTTCGGAACCGAGCAAAGAAATGCCAGCCTCAAAAGTCTCGAACATCTCATACAGACGATGGGCCTGTTTGTTCGTACCGATGGTATTCGGCGACGCTTTCTTTTTTTTCTTTTTTGCCATCAGTTTCTTTTTTATCCTGTCAGACCGCTTGGAATTTCAACAGTCGACTACGTGGGCGATTCATCATTTTCAAGCAACGAGGAAAAAAAATCCACTTCTTCAGGAAAATGCTTGAAAATATTATCCATCACCAGATTGTTGATACGACTGACCGTACGACATCCCAGGACATCCTTGAGGAGCTTGCGACAGTCGTGCATGTTGGTTTGCCGAATGATCCGCTTGATTCCGGGAATTGCCTGGGGCGTCATGGAAATGGAATCGATACCCATGCCAAGCAGAATGGGAACGCAGAACGGATCAGACGCAACTTCACCACAGAGCGAAACTTCTATGCCGGCCTGATGCGCGGCGTCAACAACCAATTTGATGGACCGCAGTGTCGCGGGATGCAAGGGCTGGTACAGATAGGACACATGATGATTGGTCCGGTCCACCCCAATGGAGTACTGAATGAGATCATTGGTGCCAATGGAAAAGAAATCTACTTCCTGTGCCAGATACTCGGCAATCATCACGGCTGCGGGCAACTCTATCATGATGCCCACAGGCATGTCCGGGTCGTACTGCACACCCTCGCGCCTCAGTTCGGCCTTGGCCTGAGCCAGCCATGCCTTGGCCTGACGCACTTCCTTGACGCCGGAAATCATGGGAAACATGAGTGACACATTGCCATAGGCCGAAGCCCGCAAAATGGCTCGCAACTGGGTCTTGAACAATTGCGGATTCTTCAAACAGAAACGAATGGCCCGCAATCCCATGGCCGGATTGGTCTCGTTGAGTTCGCCATAGGAAGCAATAAACTTGTCCGCACCCAGATCGAGCGACCGAAAAACGACCTTGCGCGGCGACATGATGGCCGCCAAATCAATGTACTTGTCGGCCAGTTCCTCTTCGGTGGGCAGTTCGATGCGGTTGAGATAGGCATACTCGGTCCGATACAGACCTATGCCCTCGCCGCCATTGTCAATGACCGTGGCCACTTCCTCGACCAGTTCGATATTGGCCAGCACCTGAACGCGAGAACCGTCAAAAGTCTCTGCCGGAAGCTGACAGTGACGCTTGATCTTGCGGGTATAAATCTCAAAATTTGCAGCACGCTCGTTGTAATCTTCCAGCTCGGTTTCAGTGGGATTGACCACGATCTTCCCGGCCAGCCCGTCAATGATAACAAGGTCGCCATCGTGGATGTGATCTTCGAGCTTGTCCACACCGACCAATGCGGGGATGCCCAGAGAACGGGCCATGATGCCGGTATGGGAAGTCTTGCCACCACGCACTGTGGCAAACCCCATGATCTTGTCCACCTGAAGCTCGACAGTATCAGCAGGCGTCAGATCATGAGCCATGATGATGGCCCTGCTGGAAATGGCACTCAAATCGTTATCCAGGCCTATGAGCTTGACCTGGACCTTGTCGGCCACCACGCGCACATCCTGCATGCGTTCGCGAATGTAGGGGTCCTTGATGGCACCAAAAGCGGCTTCCTGGTCAGATACGGCCTTTTCGAGAGCCCATGCAGCATTAAGGCCCAGCGTCCTGACATATTCCTCGGCTGCCCCGGACAATTTGGGGTCCTTGAGCATGGTGCGATGGGTGTCGATGAGCAAACCATGGCTCTTCAACTCATCAGGCACCTGCTTGCGAATACTGGCAAGCTCCGCCTCCACTGTGGCAAAGGCTTCGTGCAACCGGTCCACTTCTCCGGGAACCAGCGATGCGGCAATGGTATGCCTTGGCAAATGTGCCTGGTGATTGCGGTTGACAAAATATGCCTTGCCTATGGCAATGCCTGTGGCAACCGAAATTCCTGTGAGGATAATGTCAGCCATCTAGCCCTCTTCAAACCTGCTTGCAAACAACCTTTCCAGGGATTCGACAGCCGCTTCGGCGTCGCTTCCCGTAGCACGTATCTCAACGATATTCCCCGGTCCGGCGGCCAGGGTCAGGATATCGAGAATGGACTTTGCGTCCACCTCCTGATCTTGATGAACGAGGGAAATGGAGGATTTGAAGCATTGCGCCTGTTGCGCAACCTTGCCCGCGGGTCTGGCATGCAACCCGTGTTCATTGGCGACCACGACCTGCCGGGACAGACACCCCTCGGACTCCAAGTCCATTGTTCCATTTTCTTCCGTCATTCAGTACCTACTTATGCAAACCATATTTATATGTCCGATCACAACGAAAATCACAAGCCCAAAAAATTTCTGATCAAACCCTCAAGGCGAGGAAACAAGTCTATCATCGCCACGAACACCATGGCAGCAAACACGCGAGACACCAGCCCGGTGCGCACGAAACGACCAAACAAAATGAGCGCGCTCACGCCGATAAGCCATTCCCACCACAGATATGGTCGAGGCCAGATCAGCACCCAGAGCCAGAGCAGAAGCACGGCATTGACGTATTTGACCCTTCTGCCCCAATTGATGAGATTCCAACGCTTGAGTCTCTCCAGAAATCCGAATCCGTGCCTGACGCCACACGTGAAAGTATATACGCGAAAAACTTGAAGCCCTCCCAAAAAACACAAACCGAAAGCGAAGGCCGAGGTCGTATGGCCGGACAAAAGCAGGCAGATGGTCAACAACGCCCAGAAAATAAGCAGACTGCCAGCAAACACCGAATCACCAAGGGCTGACAGAGTGTAGGCCATGGTGTCCTTGACCTTGGAAAGCATCTTGGGTGGAAAATGCTTATTGGCAATGGCCGACTCCACATTGAGAAAAATACCCACCATGCATGGAAGCCAGAACGGATGGGACTGATAGTGTCGCACATAGCGTTTCTGAGCTTCCTTGAGAGACTTCGGGTCCTTGTGAATAACGGAAAGCCCCGGCTGTATGGCGTACATCAAGCCAATATTCTGCATGCCTCGCGTATTGAACGCCGCACCAGCCATGTAGCAGCGTATGAAGCTGCGCATGAATGCCATGGTCCGCGCGTTGGTCCGAATATGCAGAAGGCTCTTTTCCACCACAATCAATCCGTATTTTCTCAGTTCGTTGAAAAAATCACGTGTGCCGACTCATCAGAACAGTTCAAGTACAAAACGTGAAGAATCAAGACCAACGGAAACTTCCCGTATTCCACAATTTGTACATCGTGAAGCTAGGCAGCAATAGAACATTTTGCAACACCCTGTCATCTTTGTCCTGGCAGCAAATTATATCTGGAAATATATCGGCAGCAAACCAGGGCGGCCACGATCTTGACCGCGTCCCAGGGAATGAACGGAAGCACACCCACAAGCCACGCCTTGTACCAGGAAATCGACAAGGCAAACTTCAGCCAGGATGCCCCAACCAGATAGACCGCCAGCAAAGCCGCAACGCCAAATATCAAACCCTTTATCCAGGGAACGACCGTTTCGTTCAGCCGGGCAAGGCCACACAGGAACGCAGACACGACAAAGCCGAACAAATAGCCTCCGGTTGGACCGAGCAGATGGCCCAAGCCTGATTTGCCGCCGGAAAACACGGGCAAACCGATGGTCCCGGCCAGCATATACAGCCCCACAGCCATGACACCACGTTTCGGGCCAAGGACATATCCGGCCAGAAAAACGAAAAACGGCTGCATGGAAACCGGCACAGGTCCGATGGGTATGACAAGATACGCACCCGCCCCGATAGTGGCGGCCATGAGCGAGGTCCAGACGAGCTGGTGCAGATCAGTAAGAGAATTGGAATTCATCCCTGCTTCTTAACTTCCCATTTCCGGCATCAAACCGGCAGCTTTTATTTCAGCAAGGTCCGTGTCCACCGCACCACCGGAGGTGGTCAGATAATCACCCACCATCAGTCCGCTGGCCCCGGAGCCGAGCAATTCGTTCTTGCGCTCCTCGCCGAACACGGTCACGCGACCGCCGCAAATACGCAAGGCACGATCCGGCAACAGGAATCGATACAGGGCCACAAGCTTGAGAGCCTCTTCCGGGGCAAGCACTTCCCGGCCTTCCAACGGCGTGCCCGGAATGGGATGCAGAAAATTGATGGGTACAGACTGAACACCCAGGTCCCGCAGCAAAAGGGCCAGATCCACCCGATCGTCCCAGGTTTCACCAATGCCGAAAATACCGCCCGAACAGACATACAACCCTGCCTCCACACCGGTACGCACCGCATTCACATCTTCTTCATAGGTGTGGGTAGTGCACATCTGCGGGAAAAAGGAAGCCGATGTCTCCAGATTATGATGATACCCTCTTAACCCAGCCTGTTTCAACACTTTTAATTGCGAATGATCCAGAATTCCAGCAGAAAGATCAGGAGCAAGACCACGTGAGGCAAGACCTTTCACGGCTTCGGCAAACCCCCTGAGATCGGAATCCCCAACCAGCTTGCCACTGGCAACCACTCCGAAACGGGTCACACCATGGCCCTGGGCCGTGGCCCCGGCAGCCACTATTTCGTCTGCCGAAAGCAGCGGATATTCCGGGCTGTCAGCCTTGTGATGACCGGACTGAGCACAAAACGAACAATTTTCGGAACACGTGCCGGACTTGGCATTGATAATGGCACAAAGACCCAAATCGTTACCGAACCGGGCCGTTCTGATGTCATGCGCACATCCCAACAGTTCGCCCAAGCGATCCAGTGACAAATCAATAATGTATCGGATATCTTTTTCAGCAAGAGATTTCCCTTCAAGGGCCTTGCTATATGCGGCTTTCAAGCTCATGAGGAACGCATGGTGGCATACACTTCCTTGGCTGTCCAGCCCACCGCCCTTTCAGCCACCCGATGAGCAATTTCCTTGGGTTTCCCACCTGCCTCACGCTCTTCGTCGAGCATACTGGCAAGTTCCTCCTCGCTTGTATCGCCGGGCTCACCTGCGGGCGCGATAATCACGGTCAGTTCACCAAGCAGATCAAAATCCATATTCTCCAGCGACCCGAGGGTCCCCCGGATGAACTCCTCGTACTCCTTGGTCAACTCACGGGCCACGCAGAATTCCCGATCCCCGAGCATGTCAAAAGCGATTTGCATCGTGCCCTTGATGCGGGACTTTCGCTCGAAAAAAACCAGGGTGGCACCGGTATCACGATGAACCTCGAAGAGTTTTTCGGTCTGACTTTTCTTGCGCGGCGTAAAGCCGAGAAATGTATAGGGCAGCGGCGGCAACCCGGAAGCGGACAGGGCCGTAACAGGCGCGCTCGGTCCGGGAACGGGTGAGACATCGATGCAGGCATCGCGACAGGCCCGCACCAGAGTGAAGCCGGGATCAGACAAAAGAGGTGTCCCGGCATCGGAAATAAGGGCAATTGTCTGACCATCTTCAAGGGCTGACATCACCCGAGGCAGCCGCTTGTCCTCATTGTGTTCGAAAAAGCTCACAAGACGCCCATGGCGAGCCAGTTCCAGCCGCTTGAAAAGCAGCCCGGCCCGACGAGTATCCTCGGCCAGAATTATATCGGCATCGGTCAGGATTTCGCGGGCACGCGGCGACAGATCGCCGATATTGCCCAACGGAGTCGCAACCACCCAGAGTTTTCCGTATTCATTCATATAGTCACCACCCGCCCTTGTGGTCGGTCAGGTCAAATGCATTTTCTATGTGATCAACGTCCATGCCTGTACCAGCATCGATGACAGCCGCCAGATCAAACCGACACGGCTCGTCCCAAAGATCGTTCTTCGTCAAATACTGACTGGCCGCCTTGACCAGTCGGGCCTGCTTTGCCCGGTTCAGGGCATCTGCCGGAATCCCCATGCTTCCCGCTCCACGCGTCTTGACTTCCACGAAAACAAGAGTGTCTCCGTCCCGACAAACAAGATCCAATTCCCATTGTCTGTACCGCCAATTACGATCAAGAACACGATAGCCACGGCTTTCGAGATACCGCGCAGCCGCGTCTTCGCCACGATCGCCACGCCATTTGTTCGGTGTCAGTTTTGATAAAAACCCCATGGAGAAAATTGATAACACAGGGGCCAACGACTTGCCAGAGGACAGCTTCCCCTTTCCCCTCCCGGCAAGTTGCGCTAACGTTCCTGTCAAGGAGGCATACTCATGCTCAAATACGCGATGATCGGCGGCGGTCCCGGAGCCTTTGTGGGTGGCGTGCACAGACGCGCCCTGGCCCTGAACGGTACGGCAAAACTGGTGGCAGGATGTTTTTCCCGCGATCTGGAAAAGACCCGGGCCATCGGCCTGGAACTCGGCCTTGACGAAGACCGCCTCTATGCCACGCCAGAAGAAATGACCCGACTTGAAGCCGGTGATATCGATTTTGCCGTGGTGGTCACCTCCAATGAAGCACATTACCCCAATGTCAAAACATGCCTGGAATATGGCATACATGTCATGTGCGACAAGCCGTTCACCATCACTTCTGCCCAAGCCGAGGAGCTGGTTGCCCTAGCCAGCGAAAAGGAACTGATACTGGCCGTGACATATACCTATGCCGGTTATCCCATGGTGCGACAGGCACGGGAAATGATCGAACGTGGCGACCTCGGGGACATCCGTTTCGTCAACTGCGAGTATCCCCAGGGATGGCTGGCCGAAATGTTGGAAACCACCGGGCATACCCAGGCATCGTGGCGGGCTGATCCCGAGCGCGGAGGCGCGACATTGTCACTCGGAGATGTCGGCAGTCATGTGGAACATCTGGTGCCGTTCGTCACCGGTCTGAATCTGACGCGACTGGCCGCCAGACTCGACACGCTGGTGGAAGGCCGGACTCTTGACGACAACGGCGTCATCCTCACCGAATACGACACGAGCGCACGCGGCATGTACTGGTATTCCCAGGCCGCAACCGGTTGCGTCAACGGACTCAAACTACGAATTTTCGGAGACAAGGGCGGACTGGAATGGTTTCAGGAAGACCCGGACCATCTGCGCTACACACCCATAGGGCACCCCCCGCAGATCATCGTGCGCGGCATGCCGGAAATGCTGCCCGGTGCCATACCCTACTCACACACCCCGCCAGGCCATCCCGAAGGCTGGCTCCAGGCTTTTGCCAACATCTACAGCGCTTTCTGTGCCACAATAGAACACGGCGTAACCCCTGATTTCCCCACTGGCGAGGACGGACTACGAGGAGTCCGCTTCATCGAGGCATGTGTGGAAAGCTCACGAAATGGCACAACATGGATTGATTTGGCCTGAACAGCCACATGACTTGAAAATACAACAGGGCGGCTTACAACAGGCTGCCCTGTTTTTGTTCAAGAGTCTCAGGCTTGACACCCCGGAAGGTGAGACGATGAATCCGACTCGGACCGAGTTCCCTGATAGCGCCCATGTGCATTTTGGTACCATACCCCATGTGCTTGGAAATGCCATATCCGGGATAGCGTCTGGCAAGCTTGACCATGAGGCGGTCGCGAAAGGTCTTGGCCATGATTGATGCCGCTGAAATGGCTGGAATCTTGCCGTCTCCCTGAATGACCCATTCCTGCGGAATGTTCATTTGGAGAGCATAGGCCGGAATGGTTTTGTTCCCATCTATCTGCAAGAATACAGGAGTCGTCTTCAGTGCCCGGACCGCCTTTCCCATGGCAACATATGTTGCTTCCAGAATATTTATCCGATCGATTTCAGGCGCCCACACAACCCCAATGGCCCAGGCCACAGCCTGATCCCGAATCAGGCCATAGAGAACTTCCCGCTTCCTTGCAGTAACCTTCTTGGAATCATTCAACCCCGGAAGGTCATACTCATCGGGCAAAATGCATGCCCCGGCCACAACAGGCCCGGCCAGACATCCCCGTCCGGCCTCGTCAACGCCCGCGATCCCGACATGCTCATATTCCGCATTCGAAAAAAGACTGCTCTGAGACATAAACCCTCCGTCAATATCCCTGCCCGAAAAGCATGAGAAAAGCCACAAACCGCACCAGCAAATAATCACAGTAAATCCAATAAATTTTGGAGAAGTGGTTAGCTGCAAGGCGCAAGAATTATTCAGGACCGCCGCGTATTCTCATACGCAAGGGTCTGAACACTTCGAAGCAACGCAGCAGATGGCCGCTTCTCCACATTTTATTCAAATAAAAAAACAGAACGTCAAAGACGTTCGGGCGCAAGACCTCTACAAATCCAATAAATTGCGGAGAAGTGGCTAGCTGCAAGGCGCAAGAAGTGTTCAGGACCGCCGCGTATTCCCATACGCAAGGGTCTGAACACTTCGAAGCAACGCAGCAGATGGCCGCTTCTCCACATTTTATTCAACCACAAAAGCCCGGAACGTCAATGACGTTCCGGGCACATGATCTAATTAAATCCGATAAATTTTGGAGAAGGTGGGAGCTGCAAGGCGCAAGGATTATTCAGGACCGCCGCGTATTCCCATACGCAAGGGTCTGCATAATCCGAAGCAACGCAGCAGATGCAGCCTTATCCGAAATTTATTCCCAGATCTGCTTGGACTTGATGCGTGCTGCCTTACCGCGCAGGTTGCGCAGGTAGTAAATACGGCTGCGACGAACCTTACCCTCGGACATGACTTCAACGGTATCGATGAAAGGGGAGTGTGTGGGGAACACACGCTCGACACCTATACCGTCAGAAATCTTGCGAACGGTAAAGGTAGCGTTGGTGGTTCCCTTGCGGCGACGCAGTACGGCACCCTGGAAAACCTGGATGCGTTCTTTTTCACCCTCAAGGATGCGGTAATGAACCTTGACGGTGTCACCGGCCTTGAACTCTGGCATGTCCAAACGAGTGTGTTCGGCTTCAATTTTCTTAAAAATACTCATGATATTCTCCTTGATCGACGGAAAATTTATTCCTAAAATTCATCCGCTACGAGGCGGTCCACTATAATCGCAACCGCACTTCTTACGGACAGATGGTTGTAGCCGTCCAAAAATCTGATCGGTCTTAAAATTCCCTCGGCTTTTCCGAGGACTTCTTCAGCCAATCCATGACCGGTTCCGAATACGAGCAAAACCGGTGATTTTACAAGCCATTTTTGCATTTCAGCAAAGGTCATTGCAGGCTCGGCCTCCTTGCTACGATCCAGTCTTGCTGAAGTAGCCGCGAGGCGGGGACATTGCCCTGTTTGCTCCTCGATGTCAAGGACCACAGCCTCTATATCATCAAAAACCTTGACCTTGGAAAAAGCTTCTGCACGGTCCGGGTTCGCCTTGCTGCCGGCACCATCCCTCCAATGGGAAAGAAGCTGCTCAGCCAGATCCTTCTGGTCCTGAATGGGTGTTGTAGCATAAAAACCACCCAATCCATAGCTGCATGCCACGCGTGACATGTCATGTAAATCGAGATTGGTCACGGAAACCGCAACTTTTTCCCCAAATTTGTTGAGAACCGGATAGTGCACGAGCGCGATGTAAAGATTCCGTCCGAGACGGGTCCTTGGCAACTCGCGCAGGTAGTCGATATCTTCCACGGTCAACCGAGCTTCGGGCAACAAGTCCGGCCGGTCGCTCAGGGTCATCTCAAGGCTGCGTTCACGCCGCCACCATTCGATCTTGCCATGGTCACCGCCACGCAGGACTTCCGGCACGATAAGTCCGTTGTAGTCGTCCGGGCGGGTGTAATGCGGGTACTCCAGCACCCCGGAGGAAAAACTTTCCTCTTCACCGGAATCCTCATGCCCCATGAACCCCGGAAGCAACCGGGAAACGGCCTCAATAAGGCAGACTGCTCCAGCCTCACCACCGTTAAGCACAAAATCGCCCACACTGACCAGTTCGATAGGAAAGAGGTCAAGCAAACGCTCGTCAATGCCCTCATAGCGGCCACTGATAAGCGTGATGTCCTCTTCCGTGCCCAGTTCCTTGACATAAGCCTGCGTGAGGGGTTTACCACGAGGAGAAAGCATCATGATGCGGCCCGGAGCTTCGATGGATTCCAAAGCCTTGACCATGGGATCGAGCTTGAGCAACATGCCGGGACCGCCGCCAAAAGGCCGATCGTCCACGGATTTATGTATGTCGCCCGCAAAATGCCTCACATCTATGTAATCGAGATTTATCAGCCCTTTTTCAACGGCCTTGCCCATGAGCCCCGAAGAAAGCGGGGACTCGAAATAGTGCGGGAATATGCTGACTAAATGAAAATTCATGACTGTTTGGGCTGTGGCTTGTTCCTGCGGGACGGACGTTTGTTTTTTTTCTTGGTCGTTCTCGGTGCCAGATAGATGTCCACAAGACCTTCGGGCGGATTCACCACAATGACCTCGGCGTCGAGATCAACATCCAGGACAAACTCGGGAACCGCAGGGAGAAGAATCTCCCGCCCCTGCTCGTCAAGAATGCTCCAGACGTCCTGTCCTGCGTTCTCAAAGAAATTATCCAGCACACCAATCTCGGAGCCGTCCTCAAGAACGACCCTGCAACCCATCATTTCGTACAGGTAATTTTCGCCCTCATCCAGTTCGGGCAGATCGGCCTCTCGCACGAGCACGGTAAAGCCCCGCAATTCCTCAGCGCGATTACGATCATCAACACCATGAAGTTGCAACAGGACAAAGCCCTTGTGCTCCCGACAGGAGCGGACCGTGTAGGACTCAGGAGGGGTTTTCCCTTTTTGAAGGAACAGGGCAGACACCCGTCCGAAAATGGACGGGGAGTCTGCATTACTTTTGATGCAGAGCTCCCCGCTAATTCCGTGCGGTTTGACCACCCCACCCATGGGCACAAGACCCTTGGCGGAATGTTTATCTGTCATTGGCTCGTCGGAGTTATTCGAGAATCTCCAAAACGGAACGTTTCCGAGCCTTGGTGCCGGCGGCACTCAGCAAGGTACGCATGGCACGAGCCGTACGGCCCTGCTTGCCTATCACCTTGCCAAGGTCTTCCTTGGCCACTTTAAGCTCGATAACCGAAGTCTGCTCGCCTTCGACTTCCAACACATGCACTTCGTCCGGGTTGTCCACCAGGGACTTGGCAATGTACTCAATCATCTCTTTCAGCATGACGTCTACCTCCGGTGTAGGCGCGTCGCCGCGCGCCCTGAACTTGAGCTGCCAAATGCGGTCCGGACCGCACAGACTGTACGAACATGAGAACGACAGCCTGTCTAAAGAAGCACGATGCTACTTGCCGGCCTTTTTCAGCAGAGAACGAACTGTATTGCTAGGCTCTGCGCCCTTTTCAAGCCACTTTTCGATCTTTTCCATTTCAAGGTTGACCACGTTGGGCTCAACCATCGGATTGAAATATCCAAGATACTCAACGGGACGTCCATCACGACGAGCTGCACTGTCAAGAGCAACGATGCGATAGAAAGGACGCTTCTTGGAACCCATCCGGGTCATTCTGATTTTCATAGCCATGGTTACTATACCCCCAATAATTTGTTAATACGTTTTTGCCTACTACTTGGCAAGTTGATTATCTCTTGAAAAACTTTCGCCTTCCCGGCCACTATTTCTTTTTCTTTTTACGCTGTTTTTTCTTCAGCTTCTTTTTATTGCGCTCCTTGAGCGTCTTCTTGGACAAACCTTTCTTGCCACTATCTTCTTCCATTCCGGGCATTCCGGGCATTCCTTCCATTCCAGGCATGCCTCCGAGCGCGCTCATGTCAGGCATGCCGCCGCCCAGACCCGGAATTTTTGGCAAGCCGAACTTGCCCTTCTTCTTGCCGCCGCCCATCATGGACTGCATGACAGTGCTCATCTGTTTGAAATTCTTGATAAGCACGTTGACGTCCGCGACCTTGACGCCGGAACCCTTGGCAATACGTTCCTTGCGACTGGCGTTGATAAGCTTGGGTTGACGACGTTCCTTCATGGTCATTGAGGAAATGATCGCCTCGGTCCGCTTCATCTCATCTTCAGGCAGAACATCATTGCCCATCTGCTTCATGATGTTGCCCATGCCGGGAATCATCTTGAGCAAACCTTCCATGCTGCCAAGCTTCTTGAGCTTGCGCATGTGGCTGCGGAAATCTTCAAAATCGAATTCTGCCTTGGCCATTTTTTCGGCCATGGCCATGGCTTCATCTTCATCGATCTCGGACTGGGCCTTTTCGATGAGGGTCATCATGTCGCCCATGCCCAGAATTCGGGAAGCTATGCGATCCGGATGGAAAAGCTCCAGCTCGGACAACTTCTCTCCAACACCGACAAACTTGACAGGCTTGCCAGTGACGGTCTTGATGGAAAGGGCTGCACCGCCTCGGGCGTCACCATCCATCTTGGTCAGAATAACCCCTGAAATACCAAGCTTCTCGTTGAAAGCCTCGGCAACAGTAACGGCATCCTGACCGGTCATGGCGTCTGCCACGAACAAAATTTCCTGCGGGTTGCACGTGTCCCTGATGTCCTGAAGCTCCTGCATGAGAAGCTCATCAATGTGCAGTCGTCCCGCGGTATCGAAAAGCACGAGATCGCAGCCGAGTTCCTCGGCCTTTATCAGCGCATCCTGACAGATATCCACCGGGTTCATGTCCGTGGTGGACGGATAAACCGGACAGTCAAGCTGCTTGGCCAGCGTTGTCAACTGGTCGATGGCAGCAGGACGATAGACATCAGCCGGAACAAGGTATGGTTTCTTGCCATGCTGTTTTCGCAAAAACAAAGCCAACTTGCCCGAAGAAGTCGTCTTACCCGATCCCTGCAAACCGACCATCATCAGCTTGAGCGGCTTGGCCTTGAGATCCAGATCCTGCTGTTCGCCACCCAGAAGCTCGATAAGCTCCTCGTTGACGATCTTGATTATCTGCTGACCGGGATCAAGGCCCTTGGAGACCTCTTCCCCCAAAGCGCGTTCCCCGACCTGATCGACGAACCCCTTGACCACCTTGAAGTTGACATCAGCTTCGAGCAGCGCAAGCCGCACCTCACGCAACCCATCCTTGATGTTGGTCTCATCAAGTTGCTTTTGGCCTTTGAACTTTTGAAAAGCATTGCCAAGTCTGTCTTGAAGGCTCTCGAACAAGTGTTCTATCTCCCGAATTTACCTCATTATCCACACGCAAATATCCCGTCCAGCGCGGGCAAAGAGGGGGTTTGTTAAGCCAGAATGGGGATATAGTCAAGCACGATACCTCTGCCAGACACCGCAAAAAAGCCTTCGGAAGCCTCCTGCCAGACGCACAAGCGATGCATCGCCGACCGCTTCATATAGACGATCATCAGATGCCGAAACTCGCACAAGGTATGGACATGTTCTCCAGGCATTCCTGCCACTCAGACACTAACGGACAGCCGCAACCAATGCGTGACCGGAAAGGCTACGGCAGCCGGACAAGCCCCTATCCGTTGCATCCGCAGCCATTATGTGCAAACAATCTAATGCATGAAAGATACCGCAAATAATTCATTCATTCAAATTGCCTTCACCCATTTCGTTCCCTGTTTTTTCCTGGGAGTTATCTCTCTCTATTTACTCCAGAGCATCTTCCCGCAGGACATTATCCGCAACCTCATCGACAACAGAATCAACCTGACGGATTTGGGTATTGCCTCGCTCAACGGAGTCCTTGTCGCCAGTGTCGTGACCGCTTTCCACTTGCGACACAACCGCCGGGTGCGCAAGGGACTTTCATGGCTCAACGAGCCAGCCAGCAAGAGAAAAATCCGTCATGCAGCACTGGTCGGCTTCATCGGCGGATCTTTCGATATCCTTTTCGGACTCCACAATGTCGGCATTCTCGTGCTGACCCTGTTCGTACTGATGATACTCCTCTGGCATTTGCGGGTCTTTTCCAAGGATATCGTAAGAATGCTCAGTCCAGGAAACAACGCCACCTGGGCTGATGTAACGGAACTGCTCCGCATATACCTGAACATGCTGGCCGGGTTCACCCTTGTCAACGCTACTCTGGAAGCATCTCACCTTCTGCTCGGTTCACCACCGGCATTCGGATTCGGCTCGCAACAGGGCCAACTTTTTATCGATGCGCTGTACTACACAGTCGTCACCATGGCCACGCTCGGCTATGGCGACATAGTTCCAATGACATGGGATGCCAAGCTCCTGCTCATATGCCAGTGCCTTGTCAGTTACATCATGTTCGCACTGATGGTCGGCATCATCACCCGAGGTGTGGTCAATGCAAGCCCGGTTTCCTTCCCACCCCAAGACTCAAAAGACTAGAGATATCCCCAAGCTGGATTCAGCCGGCTACTCGGCACACTCCACACAATACTCGGTCTCTGGCATGGCCTTGAGTCTGGCCATGGGGATAGGTTCACCGCATTCAGAGCACAGGCCGAAGTCCTCATCCTCATCCACCTGCTTCATGGCTTCCCCGAGTCGTGCCAATCGCACCAGGCTCTTGGACAACTGGGCCTTGACCACAGACTGGTTGACGATGTTATCCATGCGCGAAATGCGGCCAATGGCGTTGTCCGGTGCCACGGGCTTGACCAGTTCCTTGAGCCGGGGGATCTCCGTTTTCAAGCTTTCCATCTCGGCCAGGGCATATTCCTTGAATTCCTTTTTCTGCTTTTCTGTCATGGACTAGATCTCCTTCAATCTGTTCATGGCATCATCAAGAACAGGCATTTCCTTGGCAAAACAGAAACGAGCCAGGGTCTCCCCTACCGGTCCCTGATAAAAGGCCGAACCCGGCACACAGGCCACGCCGGTTTTCTCCAGTAAATACATGGCCCGTTCCTTGGAAGTGGCCCCAGGCAGGCTCGTCACATCAGCCAAGGTGTAATAAGCCCCTTCGGGAACATGAGGTGTCAAACCGATATCGCGCAGGGTGTCGCAAAAAAGATTCCGCTTCATCTGATGATCATCCGAAATGGACTGGTAATATTCCGGGCCAAGTTCATCCAGACCTCGTGCCGCCCCCATCTGCAAGGGAGCTGGGGCGCAGACATAAACCAGATCGCTGAAATGACCGATTGCCAATGCCCACTCAGGGTCACAAATGGCATAACCCAATCGCCAGCCAGTGATGGCAAACACCTTGGACAAGCCGGAAATGGTGATGGTCCGTCGAGACATACCCGGCAAGGAAGCCGGTGTGACATGCTCACGGCCATCAAAAACAAAATGCTCATAAATCTCATCGGTAAACACGAAAAGGTCGTGGGCCTCGGCAAAATCAGCGATAAGTTCAAGCTCTTGGCGAGTAAACACCTTGCCCGCCGGATTGGACGGCGTATTCAGGATCATCGCCCGGGTCTTGGCGGTCACGGCCCTCTCCAGATCATCGGCAACAATATCCCAATTCGGTGGTTCCAGAGTCACATAGACCGGCTTGATGCCGAGGGAGGCCAGGGTCACGACATGATAGCCATAGTATGGCTCGAACACGATGACCTCGTCACCCTCGTCAAGCAGGGCCAGACAGGTGGAATAGAAGGCACCCGTGGCTCCGGCTGATGCAACCACCTGGCCTTCAGGGTCCACGTCCATACCGGTACACCGTTTCTGTTTGGCGGCAATGGCCTTCCTGAATTCGGGACGCCCGTCAAAGCGGGTATAGATATTCGTCCCATGTTCCATGGCTGCTGCGGCTCCCTGAATGACAACATCGGGCACAGGCAGATCGCAAACGCCCTGAGCCAGATTGATGCCACCTCTTCTGGCGCACTCTATGGACATGTTCCTGATTTCAGACTGGGCGACCAGAGGTCTTCGTTTGCTCACTGTAAGCGTCATGGGGGTCTCTCTCACTTGTTGGCTGTCATGAAACCGGATTACCGGGCCAGACATTGAAAGCCGAGTTTCAAATTTACACAATCTCTTCTTTCACGTCCCGACAAGACTGTGGTAAACAGATTGAAGGGAGACCATATATGAGTTCCTTTCGGAATAAAACCCTCGTGCTGACAGGCGCATCCATGGGCATAGGAAAGGCCCTTGCCCTGGGACTTGCCCAGGAAGGAGTCAACCTCGTCCTGGGTGCCCGAACCCAAGACAAACTGCTACAAACCCGCAATGCCTGCCGCAAGCTCGGAGTCAAGGCGGAATGCCTGACCGGAGACGTTTCCTCGTCCAACGTGGCTCAGGAACTGATCCAGACCGCCAATGAACTGGGCGACTTCTACGGATTCATCCACGCTGCCGGGGTTCTCGCTCCCGGCCCCACACTCTGGGAACTGAACAAGACACAATTCAACGAAGTCATGGACGCGTCGGTGAACGCTGCCCACCAGCTCATCCGACACGCCACCCCGCTGCTCCTGTGGCGAGGTGAAGGACTGGCCGTATTCTTTGGTTCCGGAGCAGCCGACCAGGCCCAACCCGGCATTGGGGCTTATTGTGCAGCCAAAGCTGCCGAGGAATCACTGGCCCGGCAACTAGCTGTCGAAGCCCCTCCCATCACCACCATCATCTGGCGGCCCGGCATCGTGGAAACCCGCATGCAAATTGGTGCCCGCAATGCCAAGGGAGGCGGAGCCGAACAGCTCCGGTCAGTCTTTACGCCATGGAAGGAAAAAGGAATGCTTCTGACTCCCGAAGAATCAGCTCACGGCCTGATACAATTCCTGAAAGGGAATCCCCGCGCCTACCACGGGAAAATAGCGGATATCAGAGACGTGTAACCATTCTTGACCACAAAAAGCCCCCAAGAGCTGACAAGGATTCACAGGTTCCACTCTCACCCGAAGGAGATCCCATGAATAAAATATCATACGCCCTCAGCCTGTTTGTCCTTCTCGGCCTGCTTGTCGCCTGCGGCGGAGAGGAAGAAACCGACACTGTGAAATTCTCCGAAACCGAACCCATGACCGAAAAAGTCCAGTCTCCTTTCACCTCTGCCGAATTCGAGAAATTTCTCAAGGATCTTCCGTTCATTCCGGGCATGACCATCAGAGACGGGATCGCTACGGAAAACGCCTCAGCCAACCAAGCCCCCCTGTCCGACAAGGACCTGTCAACCGTCAAGAGCCTTGGATGGGACGAGGAACGGTTCATGTACATATACAGTCATTCCGTCTCCGTCATGAGTGTGGAGCAGATGACTCAGGTCATGGCCGAAATGAATGCGCAGATGGAGAACATGCCTGAGGAACAGAAGCAGATGATGAAGCAGATGATGAACGATCAGGTACGGGGACAGATGGACGAACTCAAGGTCGAAGTAGACAATCTTGTCCCCCCCTCGGAGCAGACCATCATCCGGGACAATCTCAACGCGCTTTACACTGCCCTCGGCATCCAGAAACAATACTGATCGTCAAATCAGGGCATGGATTTGCGTACTGCGACCACAGGATCAGCCCCTATTTTGTCGCCTTCACGCAATGCATGCCCGAATCCGGGCCATTGGCATGGTGAATTTCGATGGAGGAAAACCCCGCATTTTCCAAAAGTGCATGAACATCTTCGGGAGAATACAGACTGAAAACATCCTTGCTCAAGGGTTTGGCCTTCATGCTTTCCTTGCCGACAAACGCGAGGACCAGCGAACCTCCGGGCTTCAGAATATCCAGAATCCTGTCGGATGTCGCTTCCGGGTCAGGCCAGAAATAAATAGTATTCGCCGAGCAGACCGAATTGAACGAATCCGGTTCATATGGCATTTCGTCAAAATTACCCCGGCTCAACTGCACCCGGCCCTCCACGACATGATGCCTGTTCCTTTTTCGGGCCAAATCTACCATGGTGTCGGAAAAATCAATCCCCTCCACAACCCCGTCAGTGAGAGCATTCGCCATTTTGCACACCACTGTGCCGGTTCCGAATCCGATTTCCAGAATCCGGTCACTCCCGCTTGCTTCCACAAGCCCGACCATGCGCTGATTCAAGACACGATTGCCCTTGTCAAATATTATGGGAGCACAAAAACGCCCGAACAAACCGGATGGTTTGCGAGCCTGACGGGAAAAAAAATCCTTGAACGACATGCCTGACTCCGATTTCAAAACGGGAATGACCCGATATCACACAACTCTTCCAGAATTTTTCATGCACGCAACAACTTTTCGTGTAATTTATGCATAATTCGTAACACTGATTTTGTAAAGAATTCCATGCTCTGTCGGGTCTTGAACACGCGTGCCATTGTGCTGTCAGGGAATAACAAGATTACCCGGCCCATCGGGTGGTGCCCAAGAGGCTCCCCCATCGGGCATGCGAGTAACACGGTCCCATAGATGACCAGGCGGCGGCTCAATGACACAGCTCAAAACCCTGTTATCAAGGCTGTATCCGCCATGAAAGTTCACATCCGTGGCCAGCGTGCAATCCCGAACCACGTTATTGGTCGCACCCCACTGAAAAGCAAGATGGCGTACATTCCGCACCTCGGACTCTGCCAACTCACATTCATGACTCCGGGCAAAACGAACATAGCCATTGCCACCCTTGCCCTTGTTCCAGGCATCGGCAATCAGCAACCTCCGCGCCCTGATACGGCGGCTGTTCTCAAACACCAGCGGATGCCGTCCCGCACCGACGATTTCCACGTCCTCCACGAGACAATCCGTTGCCCAATCAAAGCGGATTCCATCAACCGAATAGTCCGGGGCACTGTTCTCATAGACGCCCTGAGTTTCTGAAAGGGAACGATCCGGCACAACCTGAATCAGCGTAAACCCCGACAGTTCCACATCTGCCACCAACTTTGCGGCCCGAACTTCCGTACCTGCCGGGAAAGCCATGGGCAGCCCATCAGTCAGGACGACATACCCCTTGCCAAATCCCGCAACCCCGGCAACAAACTGCCGGAGCCACGGCTTTTCCCTTCGCCAATGGACATCGCCTATGGCATCTGAAAAATCATCGCTATTGGGCGCACCGAGCCATGCATAGCGGGCCTTTCCCGGCCAGTCATCCACCGAAATGACCTTGTCTCCAGCGTTGGCACCCCCGGTCATCCTTCCAACCACCGGCCCTTTCTCTCCACCAACCATAAGAGCAGCAACACCTTGAACCGTGCCGAATCTTGATTCGAGAATGGTCCTGCCTTTCCCTGCACCTCGCAGGGAGATGTTGTCACGATTCACCAGCAGCGGCGCATCAAGTACGACCCGGCCTTCGGGCAGTGTTATTTCCAAACACTCCCCCTCGCCCAGTGATTCGATTGCGGAGTTGATGCCGGCAGCCCCGTCCTCAATTTCCCCGGCAGCGGTTCCGCATCCTTCAATTTCAACTTTCCAGACAACCTGAGACGTCAATTCCCCATGCTTCCATCGGGTTTTGTAATAGGCATATTCCGAAGCCCCGGGCAGGACAAATGCACCGGATACCACGCCACAAAGTATAACCAGCAAGGACAGACTGAGCGTCACCAATCCTGTACGGACGACCACCCGGACAGGACCGAAACCAACATCATCATCTCCGGTTTCCTGCATTTCCTCACCGGATTTTTGCCACGTCTGAGTGGACAGGCTGTACATGCTGTAGATCTTGACCACAGCTCCCACCCACTGATTATAGAGAACGAGCGGGATGTGCAGCATATGCAAAGGCATACCTTCAAGAACATAGACCCACATCATGGTTAACCTAGTGAGAATGACCCATGCGGCATAAAAAGCCAGGTAAAACCATGAATCAAAGATGCTGAGCAAGATGATGGAGACAGGCCCGACCAGGGGTGTAAACGATGAAAATCGCTGATCCAGCACGCACCACCAGATAAAGAAACCCATGGGTTTCGGCCCGAGCTTAACGGCCCGCCAATTGCTCCTGAGCATGTTGCCGTACCAGCGATGCATGAGCGACAGACTCGTCCGAATGAAATTTTTCTGACGCATTTCAAGAGCCACGGCCATGGCATCCGGCACATAGAGCATCTCCATGCCTTCCTTGAGCAGATAATACCACGTTGACTTGTCATCGCCCATGAGGAAACGGAATCGCCCGAACAGCCAATGGTCAAGATGATCGGCTTCAAGAAACCGGATAAACTCCTCGTTAACCACCAGCCTGGCCCGATAAAGGGAAAACCGACCGGTAATGGTCAACACGCGCCTGGACAGACTGTGGGAATAAAAAACATGATTTCGCTGAGCGAACTTGACCGTATACCAGTCGCTGAAAACGCTTGTCGCATCCGGCGAAACGCCCATGTTGTCGGTAGTCAGCGCACCCAGTTCTGGATTGGCCCGAAAATATGGAAGAGTCTTTCCGAACATGCCCGGCTCGACCAGAGTGTCGCCATCCATGAAAATGACAACATCGTTGCCGGCATCGGGATGCCAGGAAACGGCATCATTGAAGTCACGGGCAATGGCACGCAAGGCATAGCCCATGGCCACCCGCTTCCCCTCTTCCTGATGCATGAACACGGTCTCGATCTCATTGCCGCCCGGCGTGGAATTAATGACCTTGGAGATAAACTCGACTTCATCATCACTTCCCACACTTGCATAGATGAGCACCTTGCTCGGAACCATCTGCGCTTCCCTTATCAACGCGGAAAAAACCAGCTCACTAACCTGGTGTTCCTCCTTGTACGAAGGAACCATGATGTACAATCGCCGTGGATATTTATCCTCAAGAGACATGGCCTCGGCTCGAAGCCGGGGAAAGACCGTGGATCGATACCGCCAGTGCCTCACCACATGCAAAACCTGCCACGCGTAGCGCCAGATTCCGAACACGCTCATTGCGACAAGAGCCTGAGTCTTCAGACTCCAGGCCCGATCCGGCAATGCCCAGATAATGCCAACGACAAAGAACAGGTAGAAAGCAGTCACTGGCAGGGATTTGAGAGCAGCCTGCACAGGAGCCATTCGAGCAGGGGATTCCCTATAATTATCGCTATTCATGATACACTAGAGCAGTGCCTTGAGTGCCCTGAGCCAGGGAGTATCAATACTCACGGTTGCCCCAATGCCCGGCGACAACCCTTTGGGCGGATTCTCCAAAAGGATTTTCACAGGCACTTCCGAAAGACTTATTTCCATATCCTGGAAAACAGAGCCTCCGGTTCCCATGGCGTGATGCCCCAACGCCTGCACCCGGCCACGACAGACCGCGTTGAGAGAAGGAATGAATACCGTTGCCTCGGCTCCGGGTGCAAACCGCTGAGCCTCCTCAAAGGTAAATCGGGCAAGGACCCAGGGGGTGGACTCGGTCGCCAGAATCACAAGCACGCTTTCTCCGGCGCGCAAATAGGTACCAGTCTCACGCTTGACCGCATAAACAATTCCATCCGTACGGCTGAGCATGCGGGTTTTTTCCAAAGTAGCCATGGCACTTGAAAGCCGAAGTTGCGTCTGTTCAAACACTTTTTTCTGGATATTCACACGAGCTTCAAGCTCGCGAATCTCGCCACGAGTCTTGCCATCGGAAAGATATTTGCCGTCCTTTGCGCTCTTGATATTCTCTTCTGCCAGCAAAAGCTGTTCGGTAACGCCCCCTTTCTGCGATTCCAGATCCAGCACTTCCCTGCGCCGTTCATCCCACAGGGAACGGCTTATGGCACCGGTTTTGACCAGTGATTCGGCACGTTCGAACTCCTTTCTTGCCACATCGATACGCGCCTCAAGCCCCTTCAGTTGCGAACGATATCGTTCCGCATCATGCTTGGCGGCCTTGCGGTACAAGCCAACAGACTTGGCCTCTTCCTTCAGCAGAACATACAGGAATTCCAGCTCTTCCTTGTCAATGGCGATTTGGAACTTGATATCCTCGGCCTTTCGGAGCAGATCCCGATCATCCAGGCTGAAAAGCAGATCTCCCTTCTTGACGGTCTGACCCTCTCGAACCAAAACTTCCGTGAGATACCCGGCCAATTCCGGGGCCGTATCCAGCAACCCGCCGGACACCACTCCACGCGTACTCCGTGCCTTGGAAAAATTGTTGTACAAAATAAACCCGACTACGGACAATGCAAGGAGGCCGACAACCATATAAAGTATTGTACGGCCGAAAAAACGCCGCTTGAACTGCTTGTGTTCGCTCAAGGTGAGAGGCTTCTCAGTCTGCACCGGAGTGGTGGATGATTCGACCCGGGCGATCAACCCATCAATATCATCGAGCTGCCCCTCTATGCTGGCCTTGATATACGTGGAAAGAAGTGCCTTGCTTCGTTCGGGAAGGGAATCAAATGAGAATCCGGCACTGCCTTCATTCTGACGACGCAGGTGAGCCACTGCATCAAAGGACACATTCATCTGCTGCAAGGGCAGGATAAATGTAACCGGCCCATTCCAGTCATCAGTGAGAACGCCTTCGGGAATCTCTCCCTTAAAGCCCTCCAGCGACCAGTCGAGCACACTGTACAACTGGCCTGCCACATTCACCTTGGCTGGCAACGAAATACGGTGTGATTTCCGCAAGGACTGTTCTTCCATCCTGATAGACATGCCACCTCCTCAACATTTTGTGGACTTTATAGCAGATTTGCGGCCCTCCCACCAGCCGCAAGCCAACAAAACATTATTCAAACAAAAAAACCGCACATGCGGATTCATAAAAATCACAACATCTCCCGGCAGGCTGGTGAGAAGGGTTCGAGTACAAGGCGCAAGAAAAGCTCAAGGCCGACGCGTACCCCTGTACGC
>JAEINO010000038.1 GCA_016342345.1 Pseudodesulfovibrio sp.
ATGCCATGGCGATCAAAGTCCGGGTCGTTGCCAAAGGCAATGTCGTATTCGTCCTTGTGCCGGATAAGGGACGCCATGGCCGAGGGCGATGAGCAATCCATGCGAATCTTCCCGTCCCTGTCCACGGTCATGAAGGAAAATGTCGGGTCCACGGCCTTGTTGGTGATGGTCATGTTGAGGCCATATGTTTCGGCTATGGGTTCCCAGAAGGCGATGCCGGAACCGCCCATGGGGTCCACTCCGATCTTGATGCCTGCGGATTTGATGATGTTCAGGTCAACCACGTTTTTCAGGTCATCCACATAGGGGAGAATGTAATCGTAGTGTTCGACATTGTTGGATTTGAGGGCGCGTTCAAATGGGATGCGTTTGACGTCTTTCAGGTTGTCCCTGAGAATTTCATTGGCGCGATTCTGGATGGCGGTGGTTGTTTCGGTTCCGGCCGGGCCGCCTTTTGGCGGGTTGTACTTGTATCCGCCATCGCGGGGCGGGTTGTGTGAGGGCGTGATGACCACTCCATCGGCCAGCCCGGAGTCGCGCCCCTTGTTCCAAGTCAGGATGGCGTGGGAAATGACCGGAGTGGGCGTGTATCCCAGTCCCTTCTGGACGCGGACAGTCACCGAGTTTGCCGCAAAGACTTCCAGTGCGGAGGCCAGGGCCGGTTCGGAAAGGGCGTGGGTATCCATGCCGAGGTGCAGCGGGCCGTTGATTCCTCTGGCGGTTCGATATTCGCACAGGGCCTGTGAAACGGCCAGGACATGGTTTTCGTTGAAACTGGCGTCAAAGGAAGATCCACGGTGCCCCGAGGTGCCGAACGAGATGAGGCAGTTCGGATCAGTCGGATCTGGCTTGGTGAGATAATAGGCGGACACGAGTCTGGGAATATTAGTGAGAATATCTTGTGGTGCTGGTTTTCCGGCTAGTTCGTGCAGTGTCATGTCTTTCTCCGATTAATCGATGTCCATGTTTTCCAGTACGGTTTTCTGCATGTCCAGATCAGCCATGTGTTCGTTGGTTTCCCTCAGGCGTTCCACGAGAATTTGGTAGAACATCTTGTAGAAGAAGGCCTGGACTGCAAGTTTGGAACGGCCTTCCAGAAGATCGAAGAAGCTGACGTCCAGTGCCAGACAGCGCGAATCCCGCTTTGCAACAACCGAGGCCGATCTCGGGGCTGTATCGATGATGCCCATTTCACCGAAGACGGTGTTGGCCTTGTTCAGGACATTGACTTCCACATCGTTGACACGCACGGACAGCTTTCCGCTCATGAGAAAGAACATGCATTGTTCCAGCTCGCCCTGAGTGATGATGTTTTCCCGTTGCTCGTAATCGCGAATCGTTGCCATGGTCATGACGTCCCGTAACCGCTCGTCGCTCAGGGGGGTGAAGGCCGGGATGCTTTTGATGGCTTCCACCAGCTTCGTGTCGTTGGGGTCGAATGGTATCTGCTTCATGATGGTTCAGAATGATGGACGTTGTACGGACAAGTCTTCCAGTTGGTTTTCAAGCTTGAGAATGCTGTTGTTGGCGTCCCGGATGCGGGCCGCCAGCATTTCCGAAAAAATGCGATAGAACAGGGCTTGGGCAGCCAGCTTGTCGATGCCTTTCAGTCGGTCGAGAAAACTGCCATCCAGAGCCAGACACAGGGTTTCCTTTTCCGCCCTGATTGTGGCTGAACGGGGTTTTTGGTCGATGATGCCCATTTCCCCGAAGACATCGCCGAGCTTGGAAATGTAGTTTATCTCCATGCCTTCCATTTCCACCATGCAACTGCCGAGAATGAGAAAGTAGACTATTTGGTCCGTATCGCCTTCCTCAATGATTATCTCGTTCGTTTCGTAACGCCGCAATTTGGCCAGCTTGAGTACCTTGGGCAATTGGGTGATATCCATGGCGTCAAAGATCGGCATCTTTCGCAATCGAGCCAGTGTGCTCGTGTCGGTAGGGTCGAAAGCGAACTCTTTCACGGTCGTATCCTCGTGATGGTTGCCTGCATGAAAGGAAATGATACACAACTTCACTGTCAATATGGCTCAAATGTTCTGTGGCGGCAAGGGTGTTGCAAAAATAGTACTGCGTCAAAGAATAACGCGGCGCACTTGTTTGAGCGCACCGCGTTATTACAGGATGAATCCGATTATTCCTGCAGAGAATCAACCAGGGTCTGAAGGTCGTTGATCTTGGCGTTGGCCTCGCGAAGTCGTACGGCCATGACTTCGGCAAACACGCGGTACATGACGGCCTGGGTGAATATTTTGCTGGCATCGCCGAGTGATCCGATGGCCGTGTCATCAAGGGCAACACACAATGTGGTTTTTTCCGCAGTGATTGTGGCAGATCGGGGGCTGCCATCAATGATGCCCATTTCTCCGAAGACATCGCCGAGCCTTCGAAGAGAACCGACTTCAGTGTCTTTGATCGAGATTTTCAGCAGGCCGAAGATCAGGAAGAAAACCTGATTGTCGAATTCGCCTTCAGCAATGACTATTTCGCCCGCTTCATATCGGCGGATGGATGCGGCGCGCATGGCTTCCCGGATGTGGTTTTCCGGCAGACTGTCGAACGCGGGAACGTTTTTCAGGCGCTCCATTATGTCATCGTTGTCGGGGTCGAAAGGAACTTCTTTCATGGCTCCTCGCAGGATTGTGGTTCAGATGTACTTAGTCATCTTTGCCACAAGAGAGAAATGAAATCGAGTATTATTTCGATATGGTGGAGAGCATCCTGATTCGTTCCAGTACAGGTGGATGCCCATATTCGAGCCATACGGTCAGAGGATGCGGCGTGAGGTCTGACAGATTGTTGACCGACAGTTTCTTGAGTGCCGAAATCATGGCCTTGGGTTTGCCCGTTGTTTCGGAGGCGTACAAGTCTGCTTCGAATTCGTGTTTGCGAGACATCAGGTTGGAGGCCACGGACAGAACGAGCGACACTGGCGTATAGAGCAGGATGAAGAAGATCAATCCAGCATAGATGCTCATGTGTTCCATGCCAAATGCGGCAAACAGGCCGGGTGAATCGAGGAAAATGTTCATGAGATAGAAGATGATTCCGGTCTTGAGAACGCCGGCAATCAGTCTTTTCTTTATATGGCCGCGCTTGGAATGACCCACCTCGTGGGCCAGGACCGATACTATTTCCTCAATTGTTTGGTTGTTGATCAGCGTGTCAAAGAGCGCGATGCGCTTGCGCTTGCCAAAGCCCGTGAAAAATGCGTTGCTTTTGGTGGATCTTTTGGAGCCGTCCACGACGAAAATGCCGGAAAGTTCAAATCCTGTGTCATGGGCGTATGCCTCAAGGGTTTGGCGTAATTCGCCATCCTCGAGGGGAGTGAATTTGTTGAAAATGGGGAGTATCCAGGTGGGCGCGACATAGGTCAGTCCCAAGGTGAAGACAACGGCGAATCCCCAGCACAGGAGCCAGGCGTTGGGGCCGGTCTTTTGCAGGAAGAACAGAATTGCGGCAATCATCACACCGCCGATGGCCATGGACAGGATGAAACTTTTGATTCGGTCGGAGATGAACGTGCCGATGGTTGTGGTGTTGAAGCCGAACCGTTTTTCCAGCACGAAAGTATGGTAGACTTCAAAGGGAAGCCCCACAATTCCGCTGATCAGGCTGAGGGAGCCGATATAGACGAGCCCGGTTGGGACGGGCCCCATATCAAGTGAGCGGACCATGATGTCGAGCCAGTTGAAGCTCCCTGCCAGTATAAAGCCAATGGTCAGCGCGGTGTTGATGGTGTCGGCGACCACGGAAAATTGCATGGAAGCCCGAGTGTAGCTCCGGGACTTGGCATATGTTTCGCTGTCGATGGTGTCGGCAAATTCGATGGGCGGTTGTGATGCCTGGGCTTTGACGTTCAGGAGTTTGGAGAGCGCGCCGAGCAGCCATGAGCCAAGGAGTGAGGCGATGATGACTGCGAGGTAGACGTTCATGTGAAGTTCCTGAAAAGGGTGAAATGATGATTGCAAATGATGCTGTATTGTTTTTTGCCGGGGAACTGGCGGAGCTCCTGACGTACCCGGACTGCGCCGGGATTGTACGTTATCCGGTGGGCCGCCGTGCGTCAATAAAGGATGTCATTGAGGCCATGGGGGTGCCTCATGCCGAGGTTTACGCCATTCATTCCAGAGGCGTTGTCCATGATTTTGGTCTGCTGCTCGAACATGGCATGTCTGTCGCGCTCTTGCCAGCCGGACTTGCGCCGGAATATCCCGTTGATGTGACATTGCCGACGATTCTCAGACCAACCCCGTTCGATTCGCTCCGATTTCTTGTGGACGAAAATGTTGCCGGACTTGTGCCGCTTTTGCGTGCGCTCGGATTTGATACTGTCCATGATCGATTCTGGAGCGACGAGGAAATGGCAGAGCGTGCAGTTCGTGAGGGACGGGTTGTGCTTTCGCGGAGCAGGGCGTTACTTAAGCGGACAGCCATTGTCTACGGTCGTCTGATTCGGACGCAGGTCGTGGAGGAGCAACTTCTGGAGGTTTTAGGTCATTTCAGGATCAGTTCGATGGATCGGATTTTTTCTCGTTGTCTGTGCTGCAATGAGGTTCTCAAGCCAGTGGATAAAAAGGAAATACTGGAACGACTTGAACCGAAGACACGTAAATATTTTGACGATTTCATGATATGTTCAATTTGTGACCGCATTTTTTGGCGTGGTTCTCATCATCAAAAACTCATGGAGCGATTTGCTCGACTCGGGATTATGGCTGGCCCGGAAGCCGGGCAGAGTGCGCCAACATAGTGATATTCAAAGGCCCTTGCCAAAAATAAACGCCTGTATTACTTTATGGATTAGCAGATAATGACAAAAACGCGAAAATCAGGAATCAATGCCAGCCAACAAGCCGACCGCCAAGAGCATTCGTGAAGATATCGCACGGGCACGCGCCTATGCGAACAAGAGCGATTATTTGAAGACACTCGGTTGTCTGGCAAGTGCCATTCGTGGTTTGGCTGGCAGCCAGGTCTTTGGTGCAGAGAAATTCGAGATACACGCCCATCTTGACGAGGCCCTGCGGGATCTCAACAAGATGAAGATGATACGGAAGCTCTTCCCTGCCGGGTTGAATTATAAGAAGGGTAAGGAGAAAACCTTTTATCAAACCTTGATGCGGCTGCACAAGAAGCTCGGCGAAGCCATGGAAAAAGCCCGGGTGACCAAGCTTCGCAAGCGGTTGGGGGTGCTTGACGACAACATGATCAAGGCTGCCAATCTGGTCAAGGCAGACAACAAGCTCGAAGCCCGCAAGCTGTATCGCAAGATAGCGGAATATTTTCAGGATATCGAAGGTATTGATTCCGATATCGGCAATCGTCTGACGACCTTTGGCATGTTTCCCGAGGCCATCGAGTATTTGACCAAGGCTCTTTCTGTTTATCCTAGCGATGTTCGGGCTCATAACGCCCTCATACTCTGTTATGAAGGTATGAACGAAGTTGATAAAGCCATGGAAGCCATCAAGGATGCCATGCGTCGATTGGGTGGCAGCGAGGGTTTGTACCTGCGTTTGGCCAAGCTCCATTTCAAGAAGCTTGAATGGGGCGAGGTCTATAACAATGCCAAGGCTGCCCTGGATAAAAATCCGCTCAATTCCGAAGCTGCCAAGCTCGTCAAGAGAGCCGAACCAAAGGTTTTCACCGGCACCAAAGCCCAATCCACAAACGGTGCTCCCAAGAAAAATCATGATTTGACCTTCTAGCTATGGCTCCCTGTCAGTCTGATTTCATGACATCGCTCATTGCGGTGTTTTTTTTATTGTATTTCCACAATATCCTTGCGATTCACTTTGATTATCGTGCCTTTCCCCGTGGCAATGACCAACCCTCCATCGCGGTCGATTTCCAGGCCCATGGGACGGGAGTCGCAGCGATAGATGCTTGCGACCGTGCCATCCAGCGAGACGAGGTAGATTGTTCCTTTCATGGTGCTGACAAAGACATTGCGCAGTTTGTCCACGGCCAGGGCGGTCGGGGTCCCCGGCACTGTTCCGAGCAGGATGGGGCTGACATTCGGAGGCAGACAGAAAATGTTTCCAGTGCTGCTGTCCGCTGTATAGATGTTGCATCGGTTGTCCATTGCAAGACCCACAGGGTTGATATTCGCGGAATTCAGAATTTGTCCGACTGATCCCTGTGCCTGAGCGGTCACGGCCACCATGGCGATGGTCATGATCAATGCAGTGGCAATAATTGTAGCAAGCACTTTGGATAATGGCGTTCTTTTCATTTTCTGCCTCCTTGTTTCTGATATCTCGAAGCTATGTGTGAGGTATCGATATGTCCAATATATATTTACACGACTATTGATATGAGATACGTCTCAATCATGGAATTCAGACAACTCAAGTATTTTATTGCGGTGGCAGAGGAATTGCATTTTGGGCGGGCTGCCGAGCGGTGTCATATAGCCCAGCCTCCTTTGTCCCAGCAGATCAAGCGACTGGAGGAGGAACTTGGTGTCATGCTGCTGGAAAGGACCAGTCGAAAGGTTTCGCTGACGCCCGAGGGGGCCGAGTTTCTTGATCGGGTCCGTGAAGTTTTTGGACGGATGGACGAGGCCGTTGATCGGGTCAAATCCATGTCTCGCGGTGAGGAGGGGTGTTTGCGCGTGGGATTCATCGGCCCGGCTTCGCTCAGTTCGTTGCCCCAGGCAATCCGGTGTTTCAGGGATGCGAACCCGCGTATCAAGCTGGATTTTTCGGCAAAATCCACCACCGAACAGCTTCCAATGCTGCGTGGCGACCGTCTCGATATAGCCTTTGTCCGTCTTTTTGGTCATGACGTAGAAAAGTTGGAGCAGATGGTTTTTTTGCGAGAACCATATGTTCTTGCTCTGCCTCAGGGACACAGATTTGAAGCTCTGGAGCGAGTGGATATCCTGCAGCTTGACGGAGAGCCTTTGATTTTTAATCAGCGTATTGCCCAACCTGCGCTTTATAGATCCCTTATGGGGTCTTTCCATAAGGCCGGATTCATGCCCAATATCGTGCAGGAGGTGAACACCGAGCAGTCCACCATTGCCCTTGTCTCTACCGGCCTTGGTATGGCTCTGGTTCCGGCATCCAGTGCAGGCGATCAGCGAGCAGGCGTGATTTTTCGTCCTCTTGATGGCGACCTGCCCAACTGGGAAATTACAGCTCTCTGGAAATCCCGAAAGGAAACCGAGCTTCTCAGGCGTTTCCTCGCGGTTGTGACCGAGTTTCGTGAATTGAATTAGCTTGGCCTGCTTGCCGTGCTGGGACACTTCGTGTTTTCGGGCCATTGGGATTTCTCCATGTTCATTTCGAGACTTGCAATTGATTATTCCTTTAAGTATGTCCAAAAAAAATGAGACGTCCAATATATATAAAGTGGCGTTACGATACTTTTTACGTATGATAAGGGGTGACCATGGAATTGAGGCAACTCAAGTATTTCATTGCCGTGGCAGAGGAGTTGAACTTCAGTCGTGCAGCCGAGCGGTGTCACATCGCCCAGCCTCCGCTGTCGCAGCAGATCAAGAAGCTGGAAGAGGAGTTGGGGGTCAGGCTGTTTGATCGTACGAACAGGAAGGTATCCATCACGGCCGAAGGCGGAAAGTTCCTTTGCGTTGCCCGGAACACCCTGGAAACATTGGAATGTGGTGTGGATCAGGTCCGCATGATGTCGCGTGGCGAAATAGGAAGGTTGCGTGTGGGGTTCCTCAACTCCGGCATTCAGACCGATTTTCCCAAGGCTGTAACGGCATTCAGGAAGGCGCATCCCGGCATCATTCTTGACATACGCGAGATGCAATCCGCCGACCAGAACGCTGCCCTGCGAAGCGGGGAACTTGACGCAGGGCTATCTCATCATTGCTATGCCGACCATGTCGATCTTGAAGCCCGGGTGTTTCTCGTGGACAAGTATTATCTCGCCGTACACGAAGAGCATCCGTTGGCCGGGAAGTCTTCCGTGAATTGGGCCGATCTCGACAATGAGCCGTATATCATGTTTTCGCGTGAACATTACCCCACGGCCTATGACCGCGCCATTGCCTGTTTTCGTGAGCACAACATAATGCCGCGTATTGTCCAGGAAGCGAAAACCCATCACACCAAATTGTCACTCATAGCCGCCGGGATGGGTATCGGTTTCGTGCCAGAGCGGATGCGTGCTGTCTGTCCCGATTGTGTGCGAATGCTTTCGGCTGACCTTGATGGGGAGACTTCGTACAGTTCCCTGAAGCTTGTGTGGAAAAAAGGGGAGAAGACTCCGGCTTTGCGGTTTTTCCTCGAAGTGATGGGGGCTTTTTGTCAGGACAATGGCTTTGAGGTCGAGGAGTGTTGGAAGTTGGGTGCGCTGAATAATTCGGTTGGGGGTGGCCCGGTGGATTAGGGTGGGGAAAAGGTTGGAATTAAGAGAAGATGCCTAAAGGCAGCCCTCCCGGCGGGGGCCTTTTTGGGCTGAGCCGCCCCATAAAAGGACGAAAAAAGCGCGGCTTTTGTAGCTTGGTCGTTGCCTTCCATGGCTGAGAATCTGATCAAAGCGGGTCGGCTCCATGTCATGAGAAGTCTGGTGCCCACCTCCTTAACCAGTTGCCCTTTGACAATGCCCTTCTGATTTCGACAACAGAGCCGCCTTTTCGCTTTGTCAGCTTCTAGGCCTTTGGAGGCTTGACGCTGGGGTTTGGAAAAGTTTGTTTGGAAGTTGGTGAACGGCTAAAATGGAAAAAGAAAGACCTGAATTGATCCAAGACGTTTTTCAACATTTATGGAAAACGCCTTGGAATTGATCGTGTGTTTTGTTCATCCCACCTCGCGCGAATGCGCCTACAAAGAGTTTGGAAAAGAGAGGGGATGGGGTCTGGGGAAGGGGAGAGGAAAACTTTTTCAAAAGTTGTCCTCTCCCCTTCTCCAGCCGCCGGAGGCAAACAGACAAACAAAAAAGAAACCGGCTCGGTCTGTTAAGACCGAGCCGGTTAAGTATTTGGCTAGATAGGGGGTGTACTGTTTAGTACATTCCGCCCATTCCGCCCATTCCGCCCATGCCACCCATTCCGCCGGGCATTGCTGGTGCAGCGCCTGCGGGCTCGGGTTTGTCGGCGATGGCGCACTCAGTAGTGAGCAGCAGGCCAGCGACGGAAGCGGCGTTCTGGAGGGCGGTGCGGGTGACCTTTTTGGGATCGATGACACCGGCCTTGATAAGGTCTTCGTATTTATCGGTTGCGGCGTTGTAGCCGAAGCCGTCTTTGCCTTCCTTGATCTTTTCGACGACGATGGAACCTTCGAGACCGGCGTTACTGGCGATCTGGCGAAGGGGTTCTTCAACGGCGCGTGCGATGATGTTCAGTCCGGCTTGTTCGTCGTCATCGGCTGCCTTGACCTTGGCGATGATTTTGCCGCAACGAGCGAGGACAACACCTCCGCCGGGGACGATGCCTTCTTCGACGGCAGCGCGGGTGGCGTTGAGTGCATCTTCGACGCGTGCTTTCTTTTCCTTCATTTCGGTTTCGGTGGCGGCACCGACGTTGATGACGGCGACACCGCCGACGATCTTTGCGAGACGTTCCTGGAGCTTTTCACGATCGTAATCGGAAGTGGAGTCGGAGATTTCGGCGCGGATGGTTTTGATGCGGGCCTTGATCTCGTCGGTTTTGCCAGCACCGTCAACAATGATGGTATTTTCCTTGTCGATGACGATGCGTTTGCAGGAACCGAGGTCATTGACGGTCAGGTTCTCGATCTTGATACCGAGGTCTTCGCTGACGACCTGTCCACCTGTGAGGGTGGCGATGTCTTTCAGCATGGCCTTGCGACGTTCTCCGAAACCAGGAGCCTTGATGGCAACAACATTCAGGGTGCCACGCAGCTTGTTGACCACGAGGGTGGCCAGGGCTTCGCCTTCGATGTCTTCAGCGATGATCATCAGGGGCTTGGACATTTTGGCGCATTGCTCAAGGACGGGCAGCAGCTCTTTCATGCTGGATATTTTCTTTTCGTTGATGAGGATCAGCGGCTCTTCCATTTCGCAGGTCATACGTTCGGTATTGGTGACGAAGTAGGGAGAGAGGTAGCCACGGTCGAACTGCATGCCTTCGACAACGTCGAGGGTGGTGTCCAGGCCTTTGGCCTCTTCAACTGTGATGACGCCTTCCTTGCCGACTTTATTCATGGCCTCGGCAATGATGTTGCCGATGGTGGCGTCGTTGTTGGCTGAGATGGTGCCGACCTGTGCGATTTCTTTCTGGTCGCGAGTAGGCTTGGCAACTCTGGCGAGCTCTTCGACAATGGCTTCGACGCCTTTGTCAATGCCGCGCTTGATGGACATGGGGGAACGACCCGCTGCAACGAGCTTTACGCCTTCGGTGAAGATGGACTGAGCCAGGATCGTGGCAGTGGTGGTACCGTCACCAGCGACATCGGAGGTCTTGGAAGCAACTTCCTTGACCATCTGTGCGCCCATGTTCTCGAACTTGTCTTCCAGTTCGATTTCCTTGGCAACGGTTACGCCGTCCTTGGTGATGATCGGAGAGCCAAAGGACTTCTCGATAACGACATTGCGGCCCTTGGGTCCGAGGGTGACTTTGACGGCATTGGCCAGTTTGTCAACGCCTGCTTTCAGTTTCTCGCGTGCTTTGGCATCGAAAAGAATTTCTTTCGCCATGGGGTATTCTCCTTAAAAAAATTGTTTGTATATAGGAATGTACTGAACTGAATTAGCTGACGATGGCGAGAATGTCTTCTTCGCGCATGACCAGATTTTCTTCGCCTTCAATGTTGATCTCGGTACCGGCGTACTTGGCGAACAGGACGGAGTCGCCAACTTTGACGGTCATCGCAACGCGCTTGCCAGCGTCATCGAGCTTTCCGGGACCGGCAGCAACGATTTCGCCTTTCATGGGCTTTTCCTTTGCGGAATCCGGAATGTAGATGCCACCTGCGGTTTTCTCTTCCATTTCCACACGTTTGACCAGAACACGGTCGTTCAGTGGTTTCAGCTTCATTCTCTATGCCTCCAAGATTAATGCAATTTTGTTCAAAGGATTGGTGGCTCGTAGCTGCCACCTCCCTGCTCTTTATACAATACAGACTCGGGGCAATAGGCCCGTATCGAGACTTTGTGAAAGATAAACATCGGGCTCGGAGTGTCAAGCGTGTCAGCCAAAAAAAGTTCGTGTTCGTGCAGATTGCGTGGTCGATATTTTGGATGAAAGGTGCAGGAGTTTCTACTTGCCGATTTTCGTGAATGTCGTTGAGCGGCATTGCGTGTTTCGTGAAAGCAATGCGGCCGGGGGGGGATGAATTCCGAGCGATGATGATATGTCCGGGTCTTTTTCCGTGACTACATGATTTTTTCCAATTTATATATGCAATGAATTGTACCTGATGTCGAGTGCGTGATAGGTTCAAGATGGAGAATTGCGCTGGCAAGGAAATAAACGGACCGGGATTTGCAAAATGTTCCTTAAGGAATAAAAGGAGCTCGCCATGTCAGGTATGCATCAGCCAGCATTTAAGGCCTTGTACAGTGGAAACCGCGACAACGAACCAGTTTTGCATGCCATCGATTACGAGGATGTGGCCCTGACGCGAGAGGGTGCCATGATTGTTCACCATGGTGCACGCGCCGTCATGCGCCAGTATATGCCCGCAGCGGATTTCGAGAAGCTCACGCCAGCTCAGGCCGTGGCCCTGTTCGTGGACAAAGTCTTTTGGGAAGAGCATTCCGGTGGTTTGATTATGTGTACGGAAATGGCCGACAAGAATCTGTGTCTGCCGATTCCCAAGGCGCACTGGACGGTCAAGGGCGATTTTGGCCCTGTTCAGTAAGTCTTTGGCTCATACCCATTGGCTTTTCCGGCATATATGCTTATGCTTCGCCCATGCGAATGTACTTGATCATACCAATATTGATTGGAATTCTGCTTGTTCCGGCTTTTTCCAGAGCAGAAGGTAAAAGCGGTTGTGACCCTGAATTTAGAGCTGTTTTTGATGCGGCTGTCGTTGAACTGAAGGGTACTGGCGAGTTGGATGTGGTTGTGCTGACAGACCCTTTGTGCTGGCACTGCCGGTTGGGGCACAAACTTTTGGGTGAATATCCCGAATTGTATCGCAGCCTGAGGTTGTCATTTTTCCCGCGCAGGAGTTCCATCGGTTCGGACATGGCTGCGTGGATTCTGGAGGATGCAGCCGGGACCGATCAGCTCAAACCATTGGTCGATTTTGCCTATTCTGATCTCAAGCAGCCCAAGGTCGCGGATTTGATCGAGGCCCGCCAGAATATATTTAGTCAGTTTGTTGTCGCGTTTCCGGCCATGTTGGACGGAACGACCCCGGACGCATTGTATGCCCGGTTGGAAAAGGATCATTCAGAGCACGTTCTCAAAAGCGCGGTGTTGGCCAAAACTGCCAACATGCCGGGAACGCCGGTGCTCATCGCGGGCCAGACCGTGGTGGTTGGCTACGGCCCCGATGCGTGGCTGACAGCACTCGAGAAGGCCGGGCCTTGCCAATAAACGACAGTTTCAATTGATTTTTCATGTTGAAAAGGCTCTCGCGCAGCAGAACTGCACGAGAGCCTTTTCTTTAAATCCGGTATGGAAAAACCTTTGCAGGCAGTTTAAAGTCCTTTCTTCTTTTCTATCAATTTGTCCACCACCGACGGATCATAGGTCGCAAACTGGTCGAGCAGGTCGCTTGGTTTGGTGTCCGAGTTGGTTTCAGGTCAATTGTTTGAGGGGCGATTTCTTCTTTTGATTCCGAGTAGATAATTCAAAACAAATCAGCATTATAGGTCAACAACTTGAGCACATACTGAGGTCCATTTTGAATGTCTTGATATACGGTTTGATATACATTTGAGTGCAGGGAGATGCACTGGGGTGACAAGGATATATATCCCAAAGCAAGACAGAAAGGGGCAAATTGCTTCGGTCAAGTCCACTGACTTGCTGTTCACCCTAACAAGTGGTCCAGTTTTCTGGGGCCACCTACCTATTGTGTTCTTGGCTTGGAAGTGATCTTTATGCTAAGAATGGGTAGTGTATGAATCAACCGAATGTGAGAATCCAATGAAGATGAGTACTAAATATATTATCCCTTTGGCTGCCGTATTGTTTTTTTGGGCAGCCTTTCCGGTTAGTGCTAACGATAAGACCATCCGCATTAGCACTTCCTATCATAATCTACTTTCTAACCCTGATTGTTCAGGAATGTTAGATCTGTTAATCAAAGAGGCATTTCGAAGGGTCGGAGTAAAAGCTGAGATCGTCTTCACAAACACTAGACGTTCATTGGTTGATGTTAATGATGGTGTGTTGGATGCAGAAATCAATCGCATCGAGGGAATGGAAAAGAGCTACCCAAACTTGGTACGGGTGCCAGAACCTAACATGGAGATGCAGTTTGTTGCATTTGCTAAGAGGGATATCCCTATTTCTGATTGGAGAAGTATCCGTGAGTTGAGGATTGGTATGGTTCAAGGGTGGAAGATACTGGAGCAAAACACCAATAAATTTCCGAATATCACACGTCTGACAGAGATCTCAAAATTGTTTGAATTGCTCGAAATGGACCGGTTAGATGTGGTTCTGTATTCGAAACTGACTGGGTATGAGGAGTTGCACAAGTTAGGGTATGAGGACATTCGACAGCTATCTCCTCCACTCTGTGTAAAAGACATGTTTCTGTATCTGCACAAGAGTCACAAGGACTTAGCTGTCCCTGTGGCCAAGGCTCTTCGTGAGATGAAGCAGGATGGCACTTACGACAAGATCGTCAATGATACGATTTGTCACCTGCATGAGTGATGGCGAATACCAGACAACGGCAAACCATTCCCCTTTAAGAGGCTCATCCGGTCCGAGCGTACTTTTCGATCCTGCATAACAGCAAAAGTACGCTCGGATCGGATGAACCATAAAAATTCACTGGAAAATATCTACCATCTAATAATCCTGAGGTTGTAATGAAACTAATTGAACTAAGTATTGATAGTTTTAGGGGTATCAACGGAGAAGGTAATAAAATCTTATTAAATGATTCTGACATAATTTTTCTATTCGGTCAGAACGACATTGTAAAATCAAGTTTTTTAGATGCTTACGAATACTTCGTAATGGCCAAAAAGAAAGCAGCAATAGAAGACTTCTACAACCAAGATCCGACGAACAAAATCAAAATGCAGGCCGAAGGCGTGATAGATGAACCTCGTGGACATGGCGGATACTCCTTTCGATCATCAGTGGTATGATTATCGATAGGACGCCATGTCCCTTTATCTTGTCAAAAGTACGCTTGGGCCGGATGAGCCTATTTAGAATATAATTTTTACATACAATCAATTTCCCACAGAAAAAATAAAAATTACCTATTTATTTGATATCATTCGGGATACCTATAAGGAATGAATAATTTTATGAAGTTCTTTAAAAAATGCATACGTCTTCGCTTACTTTTTTTGACCTTTTTACTGATTTTATGTTTATCTGGATGTTTGTCAGATTCTTCCAATGGGAATGAACCACTAAGCGCTGAGAATATTAACTTGATATTCGTGGTAAGTTCGGATTTGGTTTACAATGGCAACGGAGATATTCATCCAGACACTGCAAACCTTACCAGTCAGGGGCTACAGCGCTCGCTCCAAATGGCAACATATCTGAAAAATAAAGTACTTGGGCAAAAAAATGTAACCAGCATATACGCTCTGTCTCCCATGACTCATTTGCAAACCGCAAATAACTATCCAGACATGACAGCCATAGGATCAATACAGCAATTTGCTCTTTTGAACAAAAATACTGTAGCCATTCCTCCCAAGTATGGGTATTCTTCCTATACTGCTTATAGCTACCCCATTAAAGCAGCATATGGAGAAGGCTCTGTTCCGGGTGGAGTTGTGATTCCTGACGCTTATTGCCCTGATTGTATTGGGCTTGATTTCAATGACATGAAAGATAACAATGTTGGTATCGCAACTGGTATTATATCTGAAAATAATCCTGGATTTTATGTTTTTTCTTCACCGTGGGAGACTACCAGCGGACTGATCGATAAAATCAATCGCCATCATGCACTTAATTTGGATATACCTACGACTTATAGAGGTCCAAATTTTATTTATGTGATCTCTATATCGCCTGATGGAAAGGCGAGTCTGATTACCTATGACGTTAATATAAATCCTCTTTCAACATACCCAAATCTCCCTTCGCCTGTAGTAAGAGCTCCATGTACATACTCACAGCAGCCCCATTCCAAAATTTCGCTTTCTGGCACCAAGGCTCCTGCTAATATCAATACAAGTGAGACTGTCTATATTGTCCGTCACGCAGAAGCACATCCAGATCCACAACCTGCTTTTGAAAACGGCAATTTTGTGGGGGCAGGGCAATGGCGTGCGTTGGAACTTTCCAATGCTCTTGCTGGAAAAATTAATCCCGAGATTGTTTACTCCTGTGATCCAGCACAGTGGTATTCAACAAAAGGTATCAATCCATTAGATTATATCAACGTATCATATGTCAGGCCATCATTAACGATATGGCCTTATGCTATAGCCAACAATTTGCCTTATCGTTTGGTTTCCACTTTCTTGCTCATGAAACCGGGTCAAGCCCAGTTAGCCAGTAATTTTTTCTTTACGGAAGGTTCTTTCACTGGGCAGTCTATATTGCTCGCGTGGGAATCAACAAGAATTAAGCCGATAATAAATAAACTTCTTGAAAGTTATGGTGCAAGCGGTGCCGATCTTCTCGATGAAAATTGGCCAGTTACGGATTATAACACCATCTGGACTGTGACGATTGATGCTAACGGCAATCTCACGGTGGAAAATGCGCTGTGTGAAGGGATTAATTCTGATAAGCTGCCAGAACAGGCTCCTCAATTTTAATTTTTCGCGGTAACAGCTGTAGCTGTATACTACAGTGCGATGTTGTGCGAATTCTTTGAATCCATGCCGTAATCAGTTTTGGTGTACATTTTTAAGTTTTGAAATCAACTGTTTAAATAATACTGTTGTGACCCAACGACCTGTCTAAAAAAGTGTGGCAGGATCAAGGTAAAACGATAGTTTTAGCAAATTTTGCATGCCGCTTGTTCATATAGGCAAAAAGATGGCTCATCCGGTTAAAGCGTACTTTGACTCGTGAATGCCCATGATCCTAAGCTTGAAGAACTCGGTATCCCGATAGCCGTAAGCCTGTCTTTTCAATGTCTGGTTTTATTGTTTGTCCCTTCAATCGGACCTGATGAGATTGGATGATCGTAGTAGCTTAGAATGCCGAAGCGATGTGTGTCCAACGTCTTGGCCATGACCTGTAAAGGCCGGATTTTGGATGCTTCGGCTCGGCCAATCCAATCTGTAATGACGCGATCTGCCGTTTTCTTGTCTGGCTGTGACCAGAGTTGCCGCAAGTCTTCTTTCATATAGTAGGCTGTCGCTAACGGTTTGTTTAATATCAAGGCCTCATCAAGACGCTGCTTCTCATCTCGACTCTCATCCAAATTTTCAGGTTTTTTTTAGAAGAATCCAACGCGTCCCTTTCACGGCCTTCTTCTCCATTGGTGAAGAGATTTCCCTGAATAACTGCCGTCGTATCTGTGTGATTTTGTCATTCATGAGTTTGACCACATGGAAACGATCAAAGACCAGAACCGCATCTTTCAGATTTTCCATGACTGCGCTGATATATCCAGCATTCATATCTGTCGCCACGGCTTGGATATTGGCCTTTGTGCGTTTGAGACGTTTCCAAAACGGAGCAAGGCTGTCCATACTCCTGCCTTCACCAACAAAGATGACAGCTCCTCTCTCAAGGTCCATGACCAGAGTTAGATATTTGTGGCCTTTCCGAACGCTGATTTCATCAATTGCGATGTATTTGAGTTTTCCCAGGGGAGGCTTGGAGAAGTGGCGAGAAAGATACCGTTTGAAAATGGATTCGATCGTGTCCCAGCCAACTCCAAGTAGCTCAGCGACATCCTGCATGGTCATTTTCTTGGATAGCGCCAGGGCATATCGTTCAAATGCTTTAGTATACCCTCGCCTTGGCTCGGCTATTCCAATGTCGATCCGTCGGACGGCTCCGCAATCACAGCAGCCTACTCGTTGAACTGGAATAACCAGCCACACTGGCCTGAAGCTGATCGGAACAGTCTTCATCCATCGCTCTGAGCAACCACGTTTTATGATGTTGCGAGAGTCGCATTGAGGGCAACGGACAAGTCCGTCTTTTGCTCGAATGAGTAGAATGACATTGCCTGCTACAAAATCCTGACGAACGTAGTCAGAGCATTGCAGGCCGAAGGCGTGATAAATGAAGCTCGTGGACATGGCGGATACTCCTTTCGTTCATTAGTGGTATGATTATCGATAGGACGCCATGTCCCTTTATCTTGTCAAAAGAACGCTTGGGCCGGATGAGCCATTTTAAAATGGGCATGTCCTGATGGGTATTACCCATCAGGACAATCTTGGCAGGCTAAATATCAATCTGGGGTCTAATACCTCTTAAATCGTCACTCTGTTTATTTGGAGTTCAACTCAGAATAGACACAGTACCGCAGGCTACAACCCTTTCTTCTTATCAATCCACTTGTCCACCTGAGGCGGGTCATACGTCTCGAACTGGTCGAGCAATCCGTCGGGCGTGGAATCAGTCAACACCATGCCCCGGTGCTCCTGCACGAGGAACCCGTTCAGCACCATGCGGTCCATGTGCTCGGCGAGGCAGGTATAGTATCCTTTCACATCAAGAAGGCCGCACGGCTTGGCGTGATATCCTAGTTGGTTCCACGTTAGGGCCTCAAAAAATTCCTCCAGAGTACCTATGCCGCCGGGTAAGGCGATGAAACCGTCCGAAAGGTCGGCCATGAGCTGCTTGCGTTCATGCATGGAGTTGACCACGTGTTGCTCGGTTAAATTGGTATGGGCGACCTCTTTTTCAACCAGCAGTTCAGGAATAACTCCAACAACCTCGCCGCCTGCTTCCAGGCAGGTGTTGGCGAGACGTCCCATGAGGCCTGAATTGGAGCCACCGTACACCAGACCTATTTTGCGCGTAGCTAATTCAATGGCTAAAGCGTCGGCTGCATTGCCGTATGCTTCGTCAAAGCCAGGATTGGAGCCGAGATAAACACAGATGCGTTTCATGAAGCCTCTTTGTTTTTTTGCAATGTCGGCCACAAAATCAGCCAAGCGGATGTAGCCCACTCGGTGCTATGGTCGTCGCCGTTTAGGGCGCCTCTCGACACTTTTGATTTGGATTACAAGTGATAGGCTGACGAGAATCGCCGCTCATCAAGAAAGAAGAGAACTACTCGAACCGCCCGTACATGGCTTCGTGGCATTCTTTCAGGAAAGTTAACATCTGGGTGTAGTCGCCGTTCTCGTAGAAATCGATCATGCCAGCGTTGTACTCGGTCAACCGTTTGGCGGGAACAGAAAGCGGTGAATAGCCGTTGCTCATCAAGTGACCGTTCAGCATGAGGAGGCCAGTGCGTTTGTTGCCGTCCCAGAAGAACTGGTTGCGGGCAAAGTCGAGGTGGAGACGGTACGCTTGTTCACAGATGTCCTTAATCTCCAGTATTTTCTTGATCACCCGTCCGAAAATTTCGTCAAGTTCGCCCGCCTGAGGGGGCTTGTGCTCGGTGCCAGCTATACCCACTTGGCCTGACCTGAATTGTCCAGGCTCCAGGGCTTCATCCTTGCCTATGACTTTTTGAATAGAGCAAGCCGTCTCTTTGGTGAGGCTGAACGAATTAGTCTTGACCAAATCAATTAACGTCTCCCAGCCGAGCTTCTGCTGCTTGAGTTTTTCGACATCCGAGATCTTATGGCCGCCAATTGTTACACCCTGAAGGTAGGTCTGCACCTCAGGCATCGTGAACGGCATCCCTTCAAGTCGCTGCACGTCAAAGACGAGTTCGGCAAAGACTTTCTTGGCGATGAATAACGCTTTTTCTTTATCCTGCTTCATGGCGAGTCCTTCTCATTCACGATTCTTCAAGTCGAAGCATAGCGAAACTCAATCAGCTATGACTTGTAGTGTACAAATGTCTCGAATTAGAGACAGAGTCAACTCCCGTTCACCCTTCCCGCACCTCTGTGATTACATCCTCAAACCGTCTGACTTTGTTCCGGCATAGAGGCGGGGGCTAGAGAGACTCGCTTCTACCAGTGATTACAGCCCCTTCTTCTTCTCAATCCACTTATCCACCACTGGCGGATCATAGGTCGCAAATTGGTCGAGCAGGTCGCTTGGTGTGCAGGCTGTCATGACCATTTTTCGGTGTTCCTTGACCAGAAAGCCCTCGTTGACCATGCGGTCCATGTGGTCGGACAGGCAGGCGTAGTAGCCTTTTACATCCAGCAGGCCGCAAGGCTTGGCGTGGTAACCGAGCTGGTTTCATGTCAGCGCTTCGAAGAATTCCTCTAGGGAAGCACTGCATAATTGCCCTCTGGCTTCGTTGCTGCAAAAAAATCAAACCCTAGCGTGCAGGAAGCACGCGTCAGTCTTGACTTTTTTGCGCGCCTTGCCAGCGAACAATTCTACAGCACTTCCTGAAGATTGAATTAATCAGCGTTTCCCTAGTGTGCCGAGACCGCCGGGCAGGGCGATGAATCCATCAGACAGGTCTGCCATGATCTGCTTGCGTTCGTGCATGGATTTGACCGTGTAGCTTTTGGTCAATCCGGTGTGGGCGAGTTCTTTTTTTTCGAGAAGTTTGTGGATGACCCCGATGATTTCGCCGCCCGCAGCAAGGCAGGTGTTGGCAATGCGGCCCATGAGGCCGACATTGGAGCCGCCGTAGACCAGGCCAATGTCCCTCTTTCCGAGTTCCAGGGCCAGGGCTTCGGTTGTTTCTGCATAGGCCGGGTCAAAGCCGGAATTGGAGCCGAGATAGACGCAGATTCTCTTCATGAAATGGTCTCGATAGCTTTTTTGATGTCCTCGACGAATTCGTCAACCATCTCTTCAGTGGTGGCCCAAGAGGTCATCCATCGTACGGTGTGGTCGTGCTCATCCCAGATGTAGAAGTAGTATTTTTCCAATAATATTTCAGCTGCTTCGGGAGGAATGTGGGCGAATATTGCGTTGCAATCCACGGTCCCCTTGATCGTGACCCTGTCAATGGCTTCGGCTTTGTCTGCCAACCGTTTGGCCATGGCATTTGCCTGGCGTGCGTTCTTGAGCCAGAGATCGTCCGCCAGATAGCTTTCCAATTGTGCGGACACGAACCGCATCTTGGACACCAGTTGCATGGCCTGTTTGCGCAGGTAGGGGAATCCTTCGCCAATGTCCGGGTTCAGGAATATTACGGCCTCACCCATGAGGCAGCCGTTTTTGGTGCCGCCGAACGAGATCAGGTCCACGTCGAGAGCAGTGGTCATGTCGAAGAATGAGCAGTCCAGTGCAGCGCAGGCATTGGCTATGCGTGCGCCGTCCAGATGCACCAGCAGGTCGCGGTCATGGGCGAACTCCACGATGTCTTCGATTTCCTTGAGTGAGTAGAGTTTGCCCAGTTCCGTGGGTTGGGTGATGGAAATGACCTTGGGCTGGCTGGCGTGGACAAATCCGATGTGGCCCAGATACGGGACAATGGCACCCGGTGTGAGCTTGCCGTCCTTGGATGGGATAGGGACCAGCTTGATGCCGCCAAAAGCCTCTGGCGCACCGCACTCGTCGTTGTTGATGTGAGCCTGTGCGGCGCAGATCACGGAGTTGTAGGTGTGTGTCACGGATCGGATGCCGAGCACATTGGCTGCGGTTCCGGTTGTCACGTAATGAATCCGGGCTTGGGAGCCGAAGAATTGCTTGAAGATTTCATCTGTGTGAATGGAAATCTCGTCATCACCGTAGGATTTGACGTGTCCGGCATTGGCACGAACAATGGCTTCCATGACGGCCTGGTGCGCCCCGGAATTGTTGTCGCTGGCGAATGAACGCATTGTATGTCCTTGTGGGCTGTTGAAAATGGTTTGATTGCGGCACGAGTTTGTTGCGAGCACGCTCCGAGTCTGCAAAATCCTGCGTGTCCGGCTGGCGTCACAGGTTCACGATGTGTGTCTGGTGTCAACCGTTTTGGTTCGGTTTTTTTATTGTGCGCCGTGTAGTCGTACCATTTTAAACAGTCATTGGTTTGTGTTGCATGAATTGAGGAAAGATTTATTCCAGTCCGAAAAAATTGCGGGCCACGGCATTTTTCAAAATATGGTCGGCAAGGTCGGCATAGCCGTCTGCTGTGGGGTGGACGCCATCGCCATCGTTAAGGGCCTGTCCATAGACAAAGGATTTATGCATGTCGTCAACGGTTGGAATGAACGGGATTTGCAGTCGTTTGCACATGGATGCGAACATGCGTGACAGGGTGGCAATTTTTTCGTGCTTGGTCGCGTCATTGACCGGGGTCGGGCCTATCATCATGACGTCACCCAGGGATTTGGCCTGCAACAGCATGGAGATTCCAGCGGCCAGAGATTCCTCGCCGCCGACTCCGTTCATGATATCGGCGACGCCAAAGCTGAACACGAGCTTGAAGGGAACGTCCGGCAGTTTGCGTAGCATGACTTCGTTTCGCCATCTGTGTTGCATCTGGACAGATGAGTCCTTGCGAACGCCTAGGTTGTAGCTGGTGATGCCCATGCCCTTTTCGAGCAGTTTGTTGGCAATGCGGCCAGTCCAGCCAAGTCCGGCCGTGTCTCCGAGACCCAATGTCAGGGAATCGCCAATGAAGCAGAGAATCATGATCTACTCCTTGATCCGCGCATGTGCGCTTTCAATTTCTATGATGTATACTTCGGTCGCTTCCAGTATTTTTTCGTTGTAGGGCAGCAGTTTGCCCGCGTATTTCATGGTAATTATATTCAGGGCCTTTTTGATGTCGTTGCCTTCGGCTAGGCAGGGGGTTCCTCGACCCATGACCGAGCGGAATTTGTATCCGTAATTGCAGGCCATGTCTCCGGTTTTTGGTTCGATGTCCACTGCTGCTGAAAAAGCCAGTTTTGTACCGGATTTCAGAGCGGCCGCTTTGCGACCCTTCTTCCCGGAATGAAGGTATATTTTACCATTTTTTTCGGCAAAGTTCACGGGAACGCTGTATGGACCTTTGCTGTCCGCGAAGGCCAACCAGAGTACGTCTGCTTTGGCGAGGATATCCTGAATCAGATCAAGGTTGTTGGACACGCCTTTGCGCATGGTTTCCTCCGGTCCTTTAAAAAAACGAACAAAACGTTTAGTAATCATCCATGGCACAGAATTCAACCGTTCGGGCGCACAATAAAACAACCGTTCTGATCTCGATTATTGTCCCGGTTTTCAACGAGGGAGAAATAATTAATGATCTCGTTGGGCACGTCAAAGGTTTTTCCAAAGAAGGGCCTGTTGAAATAATCGTGGTGGACGGAGGCCCCGGTCACAAGACTTTGGCTGTTATCGATGATCCTTGCGTTGTCAGGGTTAAAAGTCTTCCAGGGCGCGGCACGCAGATGAATTCTGGTGCTGCCATGGCCTCCGGGGACATTTTGGTCTTTCTTCATGCGGATACCCGTCTGCCTCAGGGCGCACTGAGTGCTATCCGGCGCTCTCTCTCTGGATCAGTACGGGCCGGAGCTTTTTCGCTGTCCATTGATTCGGCCAGGTGGTCCCTTGCTGTCATTGCCTGTTTTGCCAATGTGCGAACTCGTATCGAGCGTGTCCCTTATGGTGATCAGGGGCAGTTCATGACCGCTGACCTTTTTCGTGAGGTGGGCGGTTTTGCCGAAATCCCGATCATGGAAGATGTGGAATTGTTTCGTAGAATTCGCAGGATGGGATTGCCCATTGTCATATTGCACGATATGGTGTTGACGTCACCGCGTCGATGGGAAGCGGAAGGCATTCTGCGGCGTACCTTGACCAATTGGTGGCTTCGTATCCGCTATCGGTTCGGGGTCTCTCCTGAAAAGTTGAAGCGGCAATATCGCCCTCATGGCGGAGAGGTGGACGACATATGAGCGGTTGCATCATGTTTTTCGTGAAATATCCTGAACCGGGCGAGGTCAAGACACGTTTGGCCGAGGAATCCACGTCCGAAGGGGCGGCGGAATTCTACAGGGTATTCGTGGAAGAAAAACTGGTCGAGTTGAAAGGTGCAACCGATGGTGAGTTGATGGTTTTCTATACCCCGGAGGTCAAAGGCAGGGCCATGGCTGACTGGCTTGGTCCGGAGTATCGTTTTGTTGCACAAAAGGGCGTCGAGCTTGGTCGTCGTATGGAAAATGCCTTTCGGGAAGCTTTTTTCATGGGGCATGATCGTGTCATTCTCGTGGGCAGTGACATTCCCGGACTGACCCCGGATATCCTCAACTCGGCCCTTGCTTCTCTTGAGCCTGGAAAGGCGTGCATTGGTCCGGCAGAGGATGGTGGCTATTATCTCGTTGGATTTAATCGCAAGAGTTTTGTCCCTGAGATATTCCATAAAATGGAATGGGGCATGGAGGATGTGCTTCAGCGTACTGTCGACCGGTTTGAAGGATCGGATATAGAGTTGGTGCAACTCGAACGACTCGATGACATGGACACCTTTGAGGATGTCGAGACCCTGGCCGTTCTGGGGTTGATTGGCCCGCTCAAGGGCAAGTCCCTGGAGATGGCGAAGAAATTGATTGGAATGTAACTGGTATCTATAAATGATGGAGAATATGTATGGGACTTCTTGACGGGCTTCTCGGCAATGCATCCGAAGTGAGCGTTGATGAAATTCAAAGTGAATTCCTGCCGATTCTGGCTGGTGGAGAAAGCGTGATCATGGCCTATCAGGTTGTGCGCGATCTTTTCGTGTTCACGAACAAACGTCTCGTGCTTGTGGACAAGCAGGGCTTGACGGGCAAGAAGGTCGATTACCATTCCCTACCCTACAAATCGATCACCCATTTTGCCGTGGAGACTTCCGGTCATTTTGATATGGATGCCGAACTCAAGCTGTGGATTTCCGGTTTGCGCGAACCCATGGTCAAGGAATTGAAGAAAGGGACGGATGTTGTCGGAATCCAGAAGACCTTGGCCGAATATGTGTTGAAATAGCAGGACGTGAACGGGCTTTTGCGGATCATGCCTGAATAGGCGGTTGCCCTGCCGGGAAATGGTGGTAGACTTCATCCATAACCATAATACAGGAGCATATTGATGAGTCAATCCGCTGGAAAACAGTTTCCCATGCATACCCTGTTGAATTCTTTTGATGCGTTTTTCAGGATGGAGGCAGCTGGCGGTATCGCGTTGATGGTCTGCACCGTGGTTGCCTTGATATGGGCCAATTCTCCCTGGGCCCAATCCTATCACGCGCTCTGGCAGACCAAGATCACGGTGGGGATTGGAAGTTGGGTCCTATCCAAGGCTGCCATTCTGTGGATCAACGATGGCTTGATGGCCATTTTCTTTTTTGTTGTCGGCCTTGAGATAAAACGTGAGATTCTGGTGGGCGGATTGTCCACGCCGAGTCAGACCATAATGCCTGTGGCTGCGGCTCTGGGTGGCATGGTCGTTCCTGCCTTGTTCTTTTTTGCCTTCAATGCTGGCGAGGAATCAATGGCCGGTTGGGGCATTCCCATGGCAACGGATATCGCGTTTGCCCTGGGCATTCTTTCCCTGCTGGGCAGTCGGGTTCCCATTGGCCTCAAGATTTTTCTCACCGCCCTGGCCATAGTGGATGATATCGGGGCCATTCTGGTCATCGCTATCTTCTATACCACGTCTCTTGATCTGACGGCACTGGGCATTGGTGTTGCCATGCTCGGGCTGATGGCTCTTCTCAACCTGCGTTGGGGCATACGTCATTCCATTCCATATCTCGTGCTTGGAATCATCGTCTGGTTTGCATTCCTCAAGTCCGGCATCCATGCCACCATTGCAGGCGTATTGGCAGCCATGACCATTCCGGCCAGTACCAATATGGATTGCACCAATTTTGTTGAAAAACTGCGTAGTGCAGCGGGTGTTTTCGAAATGGCGATAACGCCCGGCAAGTCCGTGCTCACCAACAAGGAGCAGCAGGTGGCCCTGCATTCCATCGAGGATGCCTACGAGGCCGTTACCACGCCGTTGCAGAATATCGAGCATGCCCTGCACCCTTGGGTTTCTTTTTGCATCATGCCTGTTTTTGCCCTTGCCAACGCTGGCGTGGCCTTGGAGGGTGATGTCTTTCAGGAGCTCATGACTCCGGTTGCCTTGGGCATATTTCTCGGACTGATTGTCGGCAAGCAGGTGGGTGTTGCCGCTGTGTGCTGGGTGGTGAACAAGCTGGGTCTTGCCCCATACCCGGACCGAACCACGTTCATGCATATTTATGGCGCGAGTTGTCTTGCCGGGGTGGGGTTCACCATGTCCATATTCATTGCGAATCTTGCCTATGTGGACGCAACTCGATTGGTGGAACTGTCCAAGATCGCTATCCTGTTTGCCTCACTTCTGGCCGGACTTTGGGGATACCTTGTTCTCAGGTTCTTTGCGCCGGATGTGTCAGGGAAGGGCGGAACGGATTAGCTTTCGGGTTGGCCCAGCCATGTGATGTGTGGTTGGAATCCGTACCGCGCATAGAATGAATGGGCCTGTTCGTTGCCGTGGACCACGGCTATTGTTTTGGATTTTGCACAAGTGTCATCCAGCCATTTCAAGGCGGCTTGCATCAGCGAGTCGCCTATTCTTTTGCCCCTGAATTCTTCGGCCACGAAAAGGGAATCGATCTCGCCTTCCTTTTCGAGTGTGAGAGTGGCAATCACGTATCCCGCAGTCTGAGCATCCTGTCTGGCGATGAATACGGCCAGTCCAGTGGCGTGGGACTTGGTGAGCAGTTCCGCCTTGCGGTCGGAAAAGGTGTAGCATTTGAATCGGTCACTGAAATGCTGTGAAATCTTGGAGTGATGAAGATTGAGCCTTTCCCAAAGAGGCTGGATGTCATCCAGTTTTTCCGGTCCGACTCTGGTGATGGAGAGTGCGTCCATGCCCTGTTCTCCCTAGAATGTCATGAGGCCCAAGGGGTCGAGTTTGTCCTGTTCCACTCGGACGAAACTGGCGATGTCGAAGAAAAGGTCGCTTTTGATTTCGATCATTCTCCATTGCCCGCCTGTGCCGAACGCGTTCCACAGTTCGGTTTCTATGCCCTGGCGAATTTTGAATTTGACGATTTCCACTTCTGGCTCTGATCCGCTCAGGTGGGTTTCCATGAGAGGAACCAGTCCGCAGGTAACGTGCTGGATGTCGATGATTTCGGGGGAATCGGTTGTATTGCTCATGCTTATTTTCCTATGCAGAACGAGTCGAAGATGGAGTTGAGTACTTCGTTGGACGTTATTGTTCCGGTTATTTCGGATAGAACATTGCAGGCCGTTTCCAGGCGGACGCTCAGAAGGTCGTAGGGGATGCCGGTCTCTGTATCCTTTTCCATGGACAGCAGCTCGTCGGCGGAATCGCGGAGAGCCTGGGCCTGTCGCGCATTGGGAGCCAGCTCATCCGGGTCTGGTTGGCCCGCGCCCTGGAGCACTCGGTCACGAATGCGAGCACACAAGGTAGTGATATTGTGACCGGTCTTGGCGGAAATGTCGAGGAACTCGAAGCCGAGGTCCGCAAGGGATGCTCCATTGGTGGAAGCAAAGCCTTCAAGGTCACTCTTGTTGAGTACGACGAGGGTTTTGTCCGTATCCAGAATTTTGGCCGTGGACAGGGTGTCGTCGTTCATGGGCGCGGTCCCGTCGGTCAGGAGCAGGACAAGGTCTGCCTGGTCCATGAGTTCGCGTCCCTTTTCAAGTCCAGCGACTTCAATGGCATCGTCTGTCTGCCTGATACCGGCAGTGTCAGCCAGTCGGATATTCAGTCCTTCCAGATTGATGGTCTCTTCAAGATAGTCGCGAGTGGTGCCGGGTTGGTCCGTGACAATGGCTCGATTGCGGCCAAGCAGGGCGTTCATCAGGCTTGATTTGCCAGCATTGACTTGGCCTGCAAGGACTACCAGTGCTCCCTCACGCCAGGCTTTGGTGCGGTTGACAGCCGAAAGCAGGGTTTCGATCTCGGCACGGACATGTGCTGATGTGGATATGAGCCTGTCCGGGGAGAGGCATTCGACCTCGTCATCAGGGAAATCCACGGCCACAACCAGTTCGGCACGCAGGTGTTCCAGCTCCAGTCGCAGTGAGCTGATTTTTTCTCCGAGCAGTCCCGAGAGTTTCAACTGGGCCAGATGCATGGCCGCCTTGGTGGGGGCGTGGATCATTTCGGCAACGGCTTCGGCCTGGGTCAGGTCCATGCGTCCGTTCATGAAGGCCCGGTAGGTGAACTCGCCCCGTTCGGCCAGACGTGCGCCTCGGGTCAGAATCTCTTCCAGCACAGCGCCCAGTATGGCTCGCCCTCCGTGGCAGTTGATTTCCACCACATCTTCGCCAGTGTAGGACCTTGGGCCGGGCATGAAGGCACACAATACGTCATCCAGTTTGCGATTGTCGGAGCCAACGATATGCCCATAGTGCAGCGTGTATGGCGTGAAATTTGAAAAAGTGGGATTGGAAGGGCGGAATATGGCCGAGGCAATGCTTCGGCAATCGGTTCCGCTGATGCGGACGATGCCCACTCCACCGTCTCCGGGCGGGGTGGCAATGGCGGCGATGGTGTCTTTTGAAAGTCTGGGATCAAGCATGCCGACTCCAATCAAAGAATTCAAGATTCTTCAGTACCCATTCATACAAGCCGTGAAGCGTATGTAAAAAAAAGGCCGGGAGGAATATCCACCCGGCCTTGAATTGCTTAGTCCCGCGGGGGGCGATTGCCGTTCTTGCGGCTTTTGGGCACGATGAGCACACGCTTCATGGGGCCATCGCCCTTGGATCGGGTGAAGACTGTTTCGTTGTCTTGTAGGGCCAGATGCACGACGCGTCTGTGATAGGAGGACAGGGGCTTGGTGGATTGGGTGCGTCCCATGCTGTCGGCTTTTTCGGCCAGATGCCATGCGACTTGCCTGAGCTTGTCGTCCTGACGTTCGCGGTAATCGCCGGTGTCCACCTGAATGCGGACAGAGGCTTCCATTTTGCGGGAGACGAGGCGATTGACCAGGTATTGCAGGGAGGACAGGGTCTGTCCTTCGCGCCCGATGATCAGGCCGCTGTTCTCTTCGTCGTCAATGAATATCCTGACCCGGTCGGTGTCCAGCGTGATTACTATCGTGGTATCACCGACAATGGGCTGCAGGAGCTTGGCCATGACCTCATGCGTTGTTTTTTCCAGAATGACGGGGTCGAAATCGGACATGCTGGACCGGGGACGGTCGTCAGCCTGCTTTTCTCCGCTGGGTCTGGCTTCCGGTCTGGGCTTGTGTTCGCGATGCGGTTTCTCTTCGCGTGGCTTGTTTTCCCGTGGTTTGTATTCGCGTGGTTTGCGTACAGGCTGAGGGGGGGTGATAACGTTTCCGTTGACATCGTCTTCAGAGTCATCATCTTCTTCAGGCATGGGCGCAGGGGCAGCAGCTTTTTTAGGGGCTGCTTTCGGGGCCTTTGGCTTGGGTGCGGTCTTTTGGGGCTCGACCGCAGGCTTGTCTGTTGCAGCTTCACCATTCAGAATGTCTGTGGTGCTGACAGAAGCGCGGGGCCGTGCTTTGACCTTGGCTTTCTTGACACCCATGATGCCAAAGATGCCGGAGGAACCGCCGCCAAGGATTTCAATTTCCAGGCGGTCGCGTTTCAGATTGAAATAATCACAGGCACTTTCGATGGCTCCGTCCAGGTCCTTGCCCTGGAATTCTTTGAAGTCATTCATTGGTCATTCCTTGTCTAGCCGGGGAATTAAGCCCCCCGGTGGCAGTGTGGGCAGACTGATCATGCAGGACCGATTGCCATGTCGCTTTTGAAAAGCCGGATCTGATCGTACTAAGAATACGTTTGATTTCCAGCTTCTTTGCGTTCTGCTTTCGAATCCCTTTTGAACCGTCTGCGAAGATCAATTTTTGGCCCGTTACGCGTTTGTGGCTACCTTGGTTTTTGAAGCTCTGGCGATCATGAGCTGCTGTCCGATGGAGAGGACGTTGTTGAGAAGCCAGTATACCACAAGCCCGGACGGGAACTGAAGGAACATGAATGTGAAGATGAGGGGCATCAGCAGCATGATTTTTTGCTGAGTCGGGTCGCCCGCACTGGGGGTCATCTTCTGTTGCAGGAACATGGTAACGCCCATGATGACAGGCGTGATGTAATACGGGTCCTTGGCGGAAAGGTCGGCCAGCCAAGGGAGGTCGGTGAACGGTACATTTGCAATAAACGGGGCGTGACGAAGTTCGACCGCACCGAGCAGGGCCTTGTACAGTCCGAAGAAGACCGGAATTTGTACGACCATCGGCAGACAGCCTCCCATGGGATTGACCTTGTAGGTCTTGTAGAGAGCCATGGTTTCCTGGTTGAGGCGTTGCTTGTCGTCGCCATACTTTTCGCGAAGCTTTGCCACCATGGGCTGGAGTTTCTTCATCTGTTCCATGGAGCCGTAGCTGCGTTGAGACAGCGGCCAGAAGAGCAGCTTGATGATGATGGTCAGAAGGATGATGGCGATACCGTAGTTGTGTACGTATCCGTAGAAGAAGTTCAGCCCGATCAACAGCGGCTTGGCCAGAAAGTCGAACCAGCCGAAATTGACGGCATCGGACAACTCGTTGGGCATTTTGTTCAGCATCTGGCGATCCGTGGAGCCGATGAAGTAGGATGCCTTGAGGGTTTTGGCAACGTTGGGCATGAAGGTAGCCTCTTCCGTTACTGCCATGCGGAAGATATCATCGCTCATGCCGCCGGACAGCATGGCGTCATCAGCAGAGGGAATGATTGCAAAAAGGAAATAGTTTGATTCGATGGCACCCCATTCCAGTTTGCCGGTGACGGCTATCCCTTTTTCCTGCAGATCTTCACGGTCACTTTCTTCCTCGCGACCGTTATCCGTCAGGTAGGCGATCCGTGTCGGGTTGTAGCGATCATCCTCTGCAGACATGGATTTGGCTGCAGAAGTAAACGACAGGGAACCCTCGACGCCGGTGGCGGTCAGGTTGGTGACGGTGGAAGTTTCTTCGATGAGATATGTGTCGGGATGGAAGGTCAAGGTTCGCACGATCTGGAAACCGCCAGCCTGGCCCGTGAAGGTCAGGGTCTTGGTCTCGTCGTGTTCACCCATAACGAGATCTGTGCCGGTGAAGGCCCATTCTCCATATTTCCATGTATGCAGCTCATCGTCCCCGCCGCGGGAGAGGATCAGACCCATGGGGCCTTTGGAAAAGGCTTTCCTGCCGATCAGATCGACATTGGGAGAGTCGGCTTCAATGGTGTCCTTGTAGTTTTTGAGAATGAACTTTTCAAGGATTCCACCCTGGGAATTGAATACGGCAGTGTACAGTGGAGTGTCCACCGTGACCGGGGTCCCGGCGGTGGGCTTGAAGTCTGCAACAGGTGCTGCCTCGGTTGAGGGGAGTACCTTTTCCGAGAGAGCGGTTGCCTTCATTTCGGCCTGGACCGTCTTGCGGGCCATTTCGGCCTGTTGTTCAGCTGATGGAGCTGTGAAGTACTGCCATCCGAAGATGACGAGAAAACTCAGAACCAAGGCAATTACAAGACGGATTTGCTCCTTCTTTTCCATTGGATGAATCTCGCTTTGGGTTGGAAATAGGGCCAAATGGCCGGGACGGGGTCATGACCCCCGTAGCATAAAGGCTGGCAACGAAGGAGACGCCAAAGCGCAAGAAGGCCACCCTTGAACGCACCAAATCGGATGACAGCCTCCTTCGCGTAATCGGAACACGACGGAGTAAACCTGCATACCGAGGGCAGCAAGGGGGAGATGAGTTTTTGGTAAAACCAAATGAGCGCTAGAAGTATTGAGCGCATCATTTCCTCTCTAAGAGGCCGCCGCTTCCGCCTTGATGCGGGTTAAAAGCGGGGTGAACTCTTCTGTGGCGAGGGCGAGGGTCAGCTGCTTGGCCTCAAGGTTCCGCTTGGGAACGACGACAATGTCCAGAGGCAATTCAAATTCATATTGATGCAGCCTGAAATACTCGCGCACCACCCTTTTAATACGGTTGCGCGCCACTGCATTCCCCATTTTTTTGCTAACGGTAAGACCAAGGCTCATAGTGCCTTGGTTGTCCGTGCGGCATGAGACGAACAGGATGAAACTTCGTGTGAAATGTTTCCTGCCACGCTCGTAACATGCATTGAATTCGGGGCTTTTGAGCAGCCGGCGCTCCTTGTTCCAAGCTAAACGGCTAATCTCTTACGTCCTCTGGCGCGACGACGGCGAAGTACTGCGCGACCGTTTTTTGTGCGGGAACGCACCAGGAAACCATGGGTTCTTTTACGACGACATTTGCTGGGCTGATAAGTACGTTTCATATCAATATCTCCTGAGAGTAGAATTTCATTGAAAAAGTTCTGTTGAACGGAAGCATATAACCGCTGACCTGATGGTCGTCAAGGTCAAAGTTTGGGCAATCCCGGAAGAGTCTGCGCATGCTTCTCTTTCAGGCCACCGCGAAATCTGCTACAAGTTTTTGCATCGGATGGCGAGCGAAAAATGCCATTTCTCCTAAAATTGAACTGAGTCAGACCTAACCAATATCATTATATATACTCTGGAGGCCGTATGGACAAGCCCATAAATGTATTTTGGACCCTTAATCTTCGGGAACTCGAACAGAAATTGCAAAAAAACGGTTTTGATGTTTATCTGGCTGATTCTGCCGCGGATGCTAAAGACATTGTCCTGAACGAAATCCTGCCCGCGCTGACTCCGAAAACCGTGTCCTGGGGTGGGTCGGGCACTTTGGCCGCGACCGGCTTGTACGAATATTTGAGGGACAGTGAAGAATACGATTCCCTGGATACCTGGGACAAGAGCCTTTCCAATGAGGACAAATATGAACTTCGTCGTCAGGCCATGCTCGTGGACTGTTTTTTCGCCGGAACCAACGCCATTACCGAAGACGGTCATCTGGTCAATCTGGACATGATTGGCAATCGAGTTGGTGCCATTGCGTTCGGACCCAGGAATGTCGTCATACTCGTGGGCCGCAACAAGTTGGTGCCGGATGTCGGTCGTGCCATGGAGCGCATCAAGGAATATGTGGCTCCGGTCAACGCCATGCGCCTGGACATGAAGACCCCGTGCGTCAAGACAGGTTACTGCATGGACTGTGAATCCCCGCAACGTATCTGCAATGTCTGGACTATTACCGAAAAAAGTTTTCCGGTGGGTCGCATCAAGGTCGTATTGATCAACGAAGACATGGGATTGTAGGTCCTGTGGAAAAGGTGTTCCCAATCATGTTCGTTAGCTGTTCTCGAGTGTTCGTAATTGGCTGGAGTCGTTGTCAGTGAACAAGTTTCATCTTTCCACAGAGCGTTCGTATCGTGATTCGGTGCGTCCGCAGGACGGTGAAGTCCGCTTTCAGGTGGCGGTGGAACAGACTGATCTTTTGATCGTGGCAGAGAAGGATTTGCAGGTCGAGATTGCGTCTTACGTGTCCATGATTCGGGGTGAAATCAAGAATTGGATCATGTTTCATCCCGAGTTCGCAGTGAGCCTGTCTCCTGTGGATGTGCCGGATACTGCGCCGGAGGTTGTCCGGGCCATGGCTCGGGCCGGTGGCGTTTGTGATGTCGGACCCATGGCTGCCGTGGCCGGTGCCGTGGCCCAGGCCGTGGGAGATCGGTTTGTCGGGCAAAGTCCGAATATTCTCGTTGAAAATGGTGGCGATACGTACCTTCATTCCACTCGGGAGCGCGTGGTGGCCTTGTTGGCCGAGCCGGATTCCGGGGCCAGAGTCGGCCTCAGAATCGAGGCTGGTTCATTTCCGGTTGCCATTTGTGCGTCCAGTGGAACCATTGGCCATTCCCTCAGCCTTGGTGCCGGGGATCTCGTTGCAGTCAGGGCAGAGGATGCGCGAATGGCAGATGCCGCAGCAACAGCCCTGTGCAACCTGCTCAAATCCGAAGCTGATATTGATCGTGTCCTGAAACGGGCCAGGGAATTGGCAGAGTTCGGTCTTGAAGGCGTATTTGTTCAGTGTGATCAGAAGATAGCTGCCTGGGGCGAGTTGGAGCTGGTGGCTCTGGACTAGGTTGTGGCAAAAAATGTTGTCGTACTATTCCTGAGTCAGGTGTCATGCCTGCTTTAGGAGTCGGCCAAAAATCCAGAGGTCGGTATACTTGCCTCATTTTTTCGTAGTCCGTATTCGCACCCTTTTTTTCGGAAGCCGTTTTTCTCAACCACTCTGACAGAGGCTGGGTTTCAAGCATAAACAGTGGCCGTGAGTTGTTCTATGTCTGTTTGAGTGTCCATGAAATCAACAAGTGCTTCGAGGATTTCAGAGGCCATCCCGTGTCCCCAGTAATCCTCACCCAGCCAGCTAGCCGATTCTTGCCGTGCGGGCCTGCACATCCTCCATGGGGGGTTTTCAGGACTGTCTTGGGAGACATGGTATTTTCAAGGGGGGGGTTACTCAGATCTGGATTGCATCACGGCACTGAGTATGTCGCGTTCCCGGATTCGGATGATGCGGCGATCATTGGCGTCTCGTCCCACGGCCACGAGTTCCTGTTGTGCCAGTCCGTGGATGTATTGCTCAATTTTGTCCGGGGTGGTCACAAACGTGTCAGCAAGGGTCTTGACCGTCTGTTCATACTTGAGTTCCAGCTTTCCGTTGGCTGCGAATAGATCGAGGATGCGGACCACGCCCATGCCGGTGCTTGGGACTTTCATGGCTTTTTTGGTTGTGGACTTGAGGCGGCTGACCAATACGGTGATGATGGAGGCAATGACCTTGGGCGACTCGCGCATGAATTCTTCCAGATCATCCTTGGTGACCACGATGACCTTGGAGTCTTCCAGGGCGATGGCCGTGGCTGTGCGCATGCCTTCGTCCAGGAAAAGAGCCATTTCTCCGAAGATGGAAATGGGTTTGAGAATGGCAAAGACCTTCTTGTGGTCTTCGATGATACCGGAAATTTCTATTTTCCCTTCAGTCAGGATATATGCTGCATCGCCTCTGGTCCCTTCGTTGAAGACCACATTGTGTTTGAGCACGTTGCGCATCAGGTAGTTCCCGCGGGAAACCTGCTTCATTTGTAAGGTTTGCTGTTGAACGATGGTCACCTGGCTGCTCCTGGTTTGGAATTGGATTCGCTTAAGTATTAATAGTGTTAGCAGAATCTCGACGGGTTACAAGGATATTTAGAATCACCATCATGTTTTGATTACCTTGTTGCGGCCTGTTTCCTTGGCATTGTAGAGGCCGCGGTCAGCGCGTCTGAGCATGTCCTCCATGGTGTCGTTGTCCCGGAGCATGGTGACTCCGATACTGGCTGTGATTGTTATCATGGTTCCTTCATCTGTTGGTATGGGTTTTGCCGAAATGGCGGCGAGAAGTCGCTCGGCAACTGCCATCGCCTGTTCTTCGTTGGTCTCTACGAGCATTGCCGCGAATTCTTCCCCCCCCAGACGTCCGAACACGTCCGTGTCCCGTAGTTCTGCCCGGCAGGTGAGCGCGAATAACCTGAGTGCCTTGTCGCCCACCCCATGCCCATAGGTGTCATTGACCTGTTTGAAATGATCGAGGTCGAACATGAGTACTGCCAGGGGGTGGCCGTATCGGCGCGTCCGAACGAGCTCCTCCTTGACCAGTGAGAACAAGGCATGTCTGTTGAGTGATCCTGTGAGTTGATCAGTGGTGGCCATTCGTTCCAGCTTGCGTTCCAGTCGTCGTTTTTCGGTGACATCGTGGATGATGGAATAATGCAACTGGCGGTTGCCCAGCGAAATGGGGCCGGTATAGACCTCTACATCGCGAAGGGAGCCGTCTTTAATGGCATGGATGAAATTGAAATACCCCTGTCGTTTCATGCTTGCCTGATGCATTTCGGCGAAGATTTCCTCGTCGCTCATGCGGCACAACTCGCTCGTGCTCATTGAAGTCAGTTCGTGCTTGTTGTAGCCGTAGTATTTGCAGGCTGCCGAGTTGGCGAATTGGATGGTCGAGTCCTTGGGGTCATGGAGCAGCATGGCTGCCTTGTTTTCGTCAAAAAAAGCTCTATGCAGTTCGTCACGTTCCTTGAGGACCTGGTCCGCCTTCATTCGTTTTGAAATGTCCACCATGATGCCGTTCAGGCAATTGTCCGAATCCAACTTGCCGGAGAACTCGACCCAAACGTTGCTCCCGTCCTTGCGTTTGATTCTGGCCCTGAAATTGGATACTTCGCGGTTCTTTTTCAGTAATCCCCAGAGTCTTTGTCTGTCTTTTGAACTTGCATAGAATTGGGTGGCGTTTTCGGCCATCAATTTTTCGATGGAGTCAAAGCCCAGAATGTCGGCACTGGTTTGGTTGGCAACCAGCACGGTGCCATCTGGGCGTGTACTCATGATCCCGGCCCGGGCGTTGTCGAAGAGTTGGCGGTATTTGTGTTCGCTTTCGGATAAATCCTTTTCCTTTTTGGCAATATCACCGATCAGGCTGTTGTGGGCGGAAATGACTTTTCCGATTTCATCGCTGCTGTCCCAATCCGCCATTGTCCATTTCCCGCTTTCATGAGTCGTTTGGATGGCGGAAAGGAGTCTGGAAAGGGGAATGCCGATGGTGCGACGATAGGCAAAGATGGCACTGATTGTTATGATGGCAGCGACCAGAAGCAAGCGCAAGCCCTCTGCCATTGTCCGTTGAAGGAATAGTTTTTCCGTGTTTGCATAGCTGTAGTGTAGTACGAGTTCACCGAGTTCAAAGCGGCTTCCTGCTGGCTGCATGTGAAATATTTTCTGGTGGACCGAAAGCGAATCTTTTCCGAGCAGTTCCGGGGAGACGCCATCAGCCAACAACAAATTTCCGTCTTGAGTAAAAATTTCTGCACGTATGATATCTGGATTGCTGGAAACAACAATCAGGGCACTGTTCAGTTCCTTGATCTGATAGTTCCACACCAGATTGTCCACGGTGTTGCCAAAGGATTGGGCAAAGGCCCGGATTTCCAGGTCAAGCTCTTTTTGCATTGTTTTTTGCGCTCGATATGCAAAAAATATCGTTAATATCAAGGTCGTTACAATAACCAGAGGCAGGGTGATGGCCAGGAATTTGGCGTTAATGGAGTTTTGGACCCGTCTTCGCGGATTGAGGGTCTTTCCTGTCCTTTCGGAGTGGGTGGATTTATTCGTATTGTGCACGGATTGCGTCATAAGTACCGTCTTTGATTATGGCGTTCAGCCCGGAATTGAATGCTTCGAGCAATTGGGTGGCATCGGGTAATTTTTGATTGACACGGAGTCTCATGATATACGTGTCCGGTGCAACATGCCATTTGAATTTATCAGTTAAGTCAAGCTTGAAAAGGGTGTATCGTGCGTTCCGCAACTCAAGCAAGGCTACGTCAAGCCTTTTGTCAGCCACTTTGCGTATGGCTGTTTCCTCATCGTGGGATACGTCATAGGCCATATTGAGTTTGGTCAACGCATCGGATACGGCATACCCATCGACAACCGCGATATTCAGGCCTGTCAGGTCGCGGAGTGTGGACAGAGGCGGTCCGGCATACTCTTTACTGACAAGAAATATGCCGGTTGAAGTGCTGAGGGGTTGTGAGAGAAAGAGTTCTTTTGCATGGCCCGGAGCGTTGATTATGACCAACATTGCAGCAGCCCGTTCTTTTTCCATTTCCTCGAAACAGCGCAACCACGTGTAGAAACGGAACTCGGCGGTGATGCCCGCTCGCTTGAAGGCGGCTGCGACAACATCGACATCCATACCTCGCTGTTCGGTTGTCGAGTGTTCTATGGCATAGGGCGGCCAGTTGCTCGTGACCACTATGATCGATTTTGCCGTGGTTTGAAGTTGAGCCTTGCCACTTTCGCCGTGTGCGGAAAAATAGGGGAAAAGCATTGATGCTATCAGCAGCAATGCAAAAAGGTGCCGGTTGATATTTCTGTGTAATATTAGCATTTGACTGTCTGGTCAGCTCTGTTGATCAACAACGCTTTGCACTTTTTCCGAAAGCCTGTCTTTTTGTCCTTTTCGGCTGTCTGCCTTGATGGTCAGGTAGATTCGGTCGGAATCAGTATCCAGTTCACGATAGCATGCATCCACCACGGCCATGACTTCATCCCATTCACCTTCGATACTGGTTCCCATGGGGCCGAGAATGTAGGGCAATCCGGATTTTTTGACGACATCAAGGGCGCGGGCCACATAGGGGCTCAGGCCTTGGCATCCCTTGTCCGTTGGGAAAATGGTGAAATCAATGATGACGCTCATGGTCGGTTCCTTTCTTTTTGCTGCGTACAGCTATCACATAGTATATACATAATAATATAAGGGGCTGTACCAGATAACTCCTCTGGGTTATCAGTATGGCAATGCGAAAAAGTCGTCTGAGTAAGGAAAAGCAGG
>JAEINO010000143.1 GCA_016342345.1 Pseudodesulfovibrio sp.
TCACAGCGCAAAGCCGCACTTTTTTGCTTCTTTTTTGGGGCGGCTCAGCCAAAAAAGACGCCCGCCGGGAGGGCTATCTTTAAATATCTTACATTCTTCATCGCAGCCAACGGGCTGCATTACATTCTGCCTTTATCCTGCAATTCCATCAGAAAAAACTCCCTGCAAACCTAAAGGAATTGCCCCGTTGCCGAGTCAGGATTATCAATGATCTCTTCCGGGGTCCCTTGCCCCACGATTTGACCTCCGTTCTCCCCGCCGCCAGGACCAAGATCAATAACATGATCAGACGCCATGATGACATCGGTATTGTGCTCGATGACAATGACGGTCGCCCCTTTTTCAACCAGAGCGTGCAAAACTCGAATAAGCTTGCCTACCTCATGCATGTGCAAGCCAGTGGTTGGTTCGTCGAGAATATACAGTGCTCCGGGGAGATTCCGTTTGCCAAGTTCGCGAGATATCTTGATGCGCTGGGCTTCACCGCCGGACAGGGTCGTGGCTGGCTGACCGAGTTGGAGATATTCCAGACCGACCTCGGCGAGCACGTCAAGTCGCCGCATGAGGGCCGGGTGATTGGCAAAAAAATCACGGGCCTGACGCACGGTCATGGCAAGTACGTCGGCAATGTTTTTTCCCCTATATTCGACCTCAAGGGTCTGGGCGTTGTACCGCTTGCCCTTGCAGGTTTCGCAGGTGACATAAACATCGGGTAGAAAGTGCATTTCCACGCGAATCTGCCCATCGCCCTTGCAGGCCTCGCAACGGCCGCCTTTGACATTAAAGGAAAAGCGACCGGGCTGATATCCTCGTTTGCGTGATTCCTTGGCACCCGTAAATATCTTGCGGATTTCGTCGAAAATCTTGGTGTAGGTGGCAGGATTGGAGCGCGGAGTCCGACCGATAGGCGTCTGGTCTATGGAAACGACCTTTTCGATTTTTTCCAGCCCTTCGATACCGCCGATCTTTCCGGGATTGTTCGCTTTTTGCCCGCGATTCAACAACAAATGCTTGTAAAGAGAATCCATGATCAAAGAACTTTTTCCAGAACCGGATACACCTGTGACGCAGGTCATGACCCCAAGCGGGATGTCCACATCGAGATTCTTGAGATTATTGGTCTGAACATTTTTCAGGCGAATGAAATCCGTGGCCTTGCGCCGTTTTTCGGGCGGCTTGATAAACATGTCGCCGCGCAGATACTTGCCGGTCAGGGTATCAGCCTTGAGAAGTTTGCTCACAGGTCCCTGAAAGACAATTTCCCCGCCAAGCCAGCCGGAACTGGGACCGATCTCGATGACATGATCAGCGTGACGAATGGTCGGTTCATCGTGTTCGACCACCAGCACGGTGTTGCCTCGGGCCTGAAGTGAACGAAGTGTATCAAGAAGGCGTTGGTTGTCACGAGGATGCAGGCCGATGGAAGGTTCATCGAGCACATAGGTAACGCCCACCAGCCCGGAGCCGAGCTGGGAAGCCAATCGAATGCGCTGAGCCTCGCCGCCGGACAGGGTTCCCATGTTGCGCCCCAGACTGATGTACTCCAGACCAACGTTGACCATGAATCCGAGGCGGTGGATAAGTTCCTTGAGCAACGGCTCGGAAATGAGTGTGTCGTGGCCTGAAAATTCGAGATTTTCGAGCCATTCCAGAGCGCGCAGAATGGACATCGATGCAAAGTCGAACATGTTCTTGTCGGCCACGCGCACTGCCAGGGATTCCGGGCGCAGTCGTGCACCAAGGCAATCCGGGCACGGACGACTCTGTTGAAAACGCGCAGACCAGTGATCCCATACACCTGATTGCTGCTGACCATATTCGAGAATGGGTACCACGCCCTGCCAATGGGTTTTGGCGCATCCATAGAAAAGAGCATCCCAGGCGGCTTTGGAATACTGTTCTAAAGGCGTGTCCAAAGTGAAGCCGTGTTCCTTGCCGAGTTTGTCCAGTTGCGGTCCGAACTGCTCCTGGCGATAAGCTGATTTCCACGGGATAACACCGCCTTCGTTAAGGGAGAGTCCCTTGTTGGGCGAGACCAGATCCGGCTCGAAATAATCCACGGAACCGATGCCATTGCAAGTCTGACAGGCCCCCTGTGGCGAGTTGAAGGAAAAGAGTTGCGGGGTCAGATGCGGCATGGAGACCTTGCAGTCCGGGCAGGTGGACAGGGTGGACATAAAGGTGTCGCCCGGATTGTCGCCGCCAACCACGGATATGATAATCCGCTCGTCGCCGCGTTCAAGGGCCAGTTCCACGGAATCGGCCAGCCGTTTCTTGATGCCGTCCTTGATGACAAGACGATCCACCACCAGATCAAGAGTGTGCTTCTTGTTTTTTTCAAGTTCCGGGACGTCATCCAGAGAGAATATCCGGCCACCTATGCGAAC
>JAEINO010000144.1 GCA_016342345.1 Pseudodesulfovibrio sp.
AGGGCTTCGGGAAGTTCCAGGACCTTCACGCTTCCGGGAAAAAACAGTTCCCCGTAAGGGACCAGCAGGTAATTGTTCACCACAATTGCCACAATGGACATCATGAGCACGGGACGCCAATTCCTTTGAAGCCAGCTTTCTCCCTGGGCCTCTGCCACAATGATTGACGCCTGGGCCTCCACCAGTTTGGTTGAAGCGTCCTGCGCCTGGGCCTGTAAATCCAGGAGCTTGCTTTCAATGGCCTGGACTGCCTCAGCCGAAAGCACCTCTTTCCCGGTAATGGCTGCCCTGATATCCCTTGCCAGGTTGCCAATTCCGGAGGCGATTTCCCCAATCCCGAGGCTTGCTATTTTACCAACGATAGACATGGTTCGCGCTCCTTTCAATAAAGCCAGGTTCTTTTTTCGTTCTTTGCCGGGTCCGCGTCCACGTGGATGAAGTCCTTCCGAATCCCGATCCTGGTAAACCCGGCCATGTAAAGACCATGCAGGATGTGGCCGCGTGATTTGTCGTCTGTGGCTTTAATGTCTGCGGCCCACCCTATCATGTGGCTTGAGCCTTTTGATCCGCCCACGGCCTTGTTACGGCTGCGGCATCGGTATCCCGAGTTAATGACGAACGGGACCTCGGCAATACCACGGGCGCGGTCCAGGCGTTGCAAAAAATCATCCTGCATGATGCAAGACCCGCAACATGGGCATTCAAATTCTGACAAGTCAAAATGTCTCATTTTACGGCCATCCCCAAATGCCTTTAATGCCAACCGTGATAACGCCCGCTGCAATGATGGAAATAACCCACCACTGCTTTTTCACCAGCTCTTCCAGGATGGTCATTCGCTCCACAATCGGCGGCCTGCCATTTCCAGACACCACCACCTTGTGGATATCCGCAACTTGGGACGATATCGACGATATGGCCTGATCCTGCAAGGCCAGCTTAACATCCCCCTGGGCAAGCCTCCGGTCAACTGCCGTAAACATCTCTCTGCACTCTTTAGCCATCTGGTGATTCTCTGCTGTTGTCATGGCCTGCCCTTTCGTTGGTTATTGGATTTTAAGTTCTCCGAATGTGCTTGTCGATCCCGTTGCAAAAATCCCGTGGTAATTGCCGGTCATCCCAGCGACGGTCTGGCTGGCCCCCACCTGGGAGCCGTTATAATAAACGCTAAAAACATCGTTGACGCGCCGGAGTTCCAGGGGGGCACCTGCGCTGTAAGTGATGTTGGTCTCGGTGAGGAGTGTCCACACACCGGCCACACATTTCCACAGCAATAGTCGGTTTGTCGAATAATTCCACGATGGATCAATATAAGCTACAACAAAATTAGCTGGGCTGTCCCGGTCGTCCAGACACATGACAGCACCGGCCAACTCGGAACCGGCAACAACTGGGGTTGTGCGGACTTTGCTTGCCCCAGGGAGGCGGGCAGTTGAAAAACACGAAGATTGATACAGCATGGCAGCCGAAACATAGTCAGCGCTTACGGCAAATCCATTGAAGCCATACAGCTGGTAATATTGAGTTCCTCGTGGCGGAGCAAACACTGTGTATGAACCCGCCGCTGCCGGAGTGAGATACCTTCCGTGTATAATATTAGTACTACCGCTTGGGAAGTACAATCCCTTCCCAGTCGTTGACGCAAGGCTTGAGTTCAATCTGTAAATAACGTCACTTCTTCCAGACACCGAAGTAGTGATGGTGCCAATACCACTTCCATCAAACGCCGCTACCCCATCCGCCACACTCCACCCGGTTCCAGCCGTCCACGCCCCCGCATCGTCAAACCCCGGATCGTCAAGCAGTTCCGCCCCGTCCAGGACCTCGCGGAGTTCCACGTCATCGAAGTAGGCGATGCCACCTTCTGTGGCGGGGCTTTGGGCACCAAAACTTAATGTCGTATTGACGGTAGCCTTTAAAACTATCTGCTTTTTAACCCAATCTGCGCCAGTAGCACCAGTAGAAATAGTACCCGTGTTTTGGCCTCCTGCGGCAAAATAAACATACCACCCACCGGCATTTGTTCCATCGCCCTTGGTCCAAAAAGAAATATAATAAGACGTTCCACCAGTAACAGCAAGGTTGGACTTGCTAACCTGTGCGTTCCCAGCTGCCCCGGCGGTCAATTTTACTGAATATGTCCCGTAATGACCTGTATCCGAGGCAATTGCGCCATCACCAGCAATTTCATACCACCCCGCAAAAACATCGGCCCCGCCAGCGCCAAGCGTCTCAAAATTCCCATTGATGTAATAGCCTGACCCCCCCGGAACCTGAACCATATTCGTTGCACCCAGACTCTTTTCCACAACCGTGTTGCTTGCGTCCAGCGT
>JAEINO010000039.1 GCA_016342345.1 Pseudodesulfovibrio sp.
AAGCCTGTTGGTGGCGTCACCGGAACCCGGAGTTGTCCAACCGAAGCAGAACGGCATACCTATTTCGTGAATGATTCTACCGTGAATCTTGAGGGGACGCATGCGAATCGTAACCATTGCAATGGCTTCAACACGACCACGAATGCTTTCGACAATGACGCCATCGCCGTTTTTGATTCCCTTTTCTTTTGCCAACTCAGGACTCATCTCCACATACAACTGAGGCTCGGCCTCAAGCAAATTGGGGATGTTCCTTGTCTCGCCGCCTCCACACCAATGTTCTGTCAGACTGTATGTCGTCAGAACAACGGGGTATTTTGGATCGGCAGGCTTGGCCAGCTTGTCCATGTCACTGGACACGAACTTGTAGCAAGGGCTGCTAAGTTGAGTGGAGAACACATTGATATCCACAGGCGTCTCGACCGGCTCGTAATGCTCGGAGAACGGTCCATCCTGGCGACCAGGACCGAATATTTGACCAACGCCGTTCGTGTGCATGATAAACGGGAGACGACCCTTGCCGGTGGACATGGGAGGCCATCCGCCATCAGGTATATCACCCACCCACTTGCTGTCCTTCCATTCGATGACGGCCTTTGCCGGGTTGTACGGCTTGCCGTTCAAATCAACGGACGCACGGTTATACAAGATCCGGCGATTAACCGGCCAACACCAGGCCCAATTGGGGAACAGGCCTATCTTCTTCTGCATTTCCGTTTGTTTTGTACTTCTGCGCTTGGCCTTGTTTCCATCCTTCTCGGTATAACTGCCAGCGTAGAGCCAGTTCAGGGAACTGGTCGAGCCGTCATCACCGAGAGCGGTGAAGGAAGGCACTTGCTGGCCCTTCTTGTAGAGCTTGCCCTTGATCGTGGTGTCACGGGTAAAGTGACCATTGATACGAGCGCACAGATCTTCGGGATCATACTTGTCCGGGTAATTGAGCAGGGTCACTGCTTCGGGAAGAGTGCCACCTTCCTTGTTGTACTTCTTCTGAAGGCTCTTCATGATACCGACAAACATGTCGCCAAACGGCTTTGCCTCAAAGGCTGGCTTGACGGCCTGATAATGCCAGAGCACCCAACGACCGGAGTTGGTCACGGTTCCTTCCTTCTCAAGCCTGTGGGCGGAAGGAAGCAGGAAGACCTCGGTCTTGACCTTCTTGGAATCAACACCAGGACGTTTCCAGTTGTCCGTGGTTTCCGTATGATGCAGTTCAGAGGTCACCAACCAGTCCAGATTGTCCAGAGACTTCCTGACCTTATTGGAATTGGGGATACTGTTCATGGGGTTCAAACCGATGATGATACCGCCACGAATCTTATTCTGATACATGCGATCAAAAAGGAACATGTAGGAATAATCCTCGCCCTTCTCGATCTTTGGAAGCAGGTCGTAACGGAACCCGTTTTCCTTGGTGGCATTTTCGCCGAACCATGCCTTGAGCAGACTGGCGAAGTACTTGGGTTTGTGCTGCCACCAGTTGGCCGACTGCGGATCATTGCTGACCGGTGTGTTGGCCTTGTTGTATTCATCAAAGGTCTGCCAACCGCTTTGCGGCATGGCCATGTAACCGGGAATGATGTGATACAAGAGCGTGTGGTCAGTCGATCCCTGTACGTTAGGTTCGCCGCGCAGGGCATTGATGCCGCCACCGGCTATACCTATGTTACCCAGCAGAAGCTGAATGATACCGGCGGAACGAATATTCTGCACGCCAACGGTATGCTGAGTCCAGCCAAGGGCGTACATGACGGTTCCGGCCTTGTCCTTGCGACCTGTAGCCGCAAAGGTCTTGTAAACCTTCAACAGGTTTTCCTCGGAAACACCTGTGGTGGCGGAAGCCTTGTCCAGAGTGTAACGCGAGTAATGTTCTTTCAGGAGCTGGAAAACACAGCGGGGATTCTTCAAGCTCTTGTCGCGCTTGGGAACCCCATTGGAATCCAGTTCGAATTTCCACTTGCTCTTGTCGTATTTACGGGTTTTCGGATCATAGCCGGAAAACAACCCGTCATTGAATCCGTAATCCTTGCCCACGACAAGCGACGCATTGGTATACTCGGCAACGTATTCCTTGAAATAGGCTTCATTGTCGAGGATGTACTTGATCATGCCTCCGAGGAAGGCAATGTCTGTACCGGAACGAAGGGGGACATGGAAATCCGAACGAGCGGAAGTGCGCGAGAATTTCGGGTCCACATGCATAACACTGGCGCCCTTGTCCTTGGCCTCCAAAACCCACTTGAATGATATCGGATGATGTTCGGCAGCGTTACTGCCCATTATAAGGATTGAATCGGCATTCTTGATGTCGATCCAGTGGTTGGTCATCGCACCGCGTCCAAACGACTCTCCCAGAGCCGCTACTGTTGCGCTGTGTCAGATCCTTGCCTGGTGGTCCATATGGACGACACCGAGGCCGCGCATCGCCTGATGGGCGAGAGCACATTCTTCGTTGCCTGCATGGGAAGTACCCAGCAGGAACATGGATTCGAGTCTGTTGACGGTCTCGCCCTTCTTGTTCTTGAGGATGAGATCCTTGTCGCGGGTGTCCTTGATGCGACGCGCAATGCGGTCGTACATCCAATCCCAGCTCTTTTCTTCCCATTTTTCGCTGTACGGTGCCCGATAAAGGGGCTTCTGAACACGATGGTGACAGTTGGTCATGCTCAGCATGGCCGCACCCTTTGCACACAGAGATCCCTCGTTGATCGGATAATCCGGGTCGCCTTCGGTACTGACGAGCTTGCCGCCCTTCACGTAACCGATGACATGACAACTGACTGAGCAGAACGGGCAGACAGTCACAACCTCTTTTGCGCCGGATATTTTCAGATCCTCCGCATATGCCTTAACCGGGGTGAGACTCACTCCGATCTGGCCAAGGGTGAGACACGCCGCTCCAGAGCCTGCGAGCTTCATAAAGCTTCGGCGGTCAAATTTCATACTAGTGGCCTCCTTAGTCTGTGCCGTGCTGCTCAAGGGCCGGCAATGGTTTCCTGAAACAAAAGATTTGAGCACCCCCACAATACATTAAAATCCTTTTATTTCAACATGTTAAATATAACACAATGGAACCCGCAAAAAAAGGATCACTCATATTTTTCAAGAGAAAAAGGTAGTAATTCATGGCTTTTGACAAGAGCAAACGATTCGACTTCCCGGAACCATGTATCAAAGCTATTGGCAACGACACTTCCAAATGGTGTCAATTGATATCCAGCACGTCTGCATCCGGCCTTTTCGATCAGTTTCCGACCGATCAACTCTTCGGTGGTTTTGATCTTTCCCCACGCTCCGCGGTATGACATTCCAAGCTTTTCCGCGGCTGCTTTCAGTGAACCGCAGTTCTCGATCTGGCGAAGCAGTTGCAGCCTGCCAAGACCGAAAAGAACGCCCTCCTCGGTCTCGAACCACAAATGCATTCTCATGGTCGGGCTGTCCGATGACAGACCTAAATCCTGACACTTGATCGTGATGTTTTTGTGCATGGCTTATCTCCCGAATGGGCATTTGGGATATGTGCAGGTGGTACATTCCATGCACATTCCTCCGTTGCCGAACTTTGCAAGGTCCGCACGCTCTATGGGTAAATCAGCAAGAAGGCGTGGCAACAGCAAATCCAGGCTGGTCGTCTTATGGTACAAGGCACAGGCGGGTACTCCGAGCACTCGCACCGAACCGATTTTCCCGACAAGGGTCATGGCCCCCGGCAAAACAGGTATGCCGTACTGCATATCCTGCAAGCCGGCATCCAGAAGCCCCTGCCGCGTCACATCGTCCGGGTCCACGGAAAGACCAGCAGTGGTAATCACGAGATCGCAACCCTTATCAACCAACTGCCTGATGGCCTCGGCTATTTTTGTTGCATTGTCAGGACGAACCAATGTTTCCACTATGGAACAACCGTATTGCTTGACCTTGGCTTCAATGACCTCGGCAAACTTTTCTTCCACAAGCCCCTTGAAGACCTCATTTCCAGTGATAAGCAGACCTATTTTCGCTCTGCGTAAGGGGCGAACCGAAAAGAGAGGCTCGCTGGCGATCATACCGAATGCCAGTTCAAAAGTGGATTGATCGAGGAAAAGCGGGATAGCCCGTGTGGCTGCCACCCTGCGACCTTCCCGGACAAGACTGTATCCATGACGACTGGCAGCCATGACATTCGGCAAGGAGTTGAACGCCTCAAGAAGACGTTCATTGACAACAACAATACCATCCGTATCGGCGACCATGTTCACACGGCCTTCGCGAGGCTTTGCCTCAGGCGTGACACCAATCCCCGCCATTGCTCCGGCAAAAGCCTCGGCCGCATCGTCTTCGTGGATGAATCCTTCCGGCGCGTCCTGCTCCACATAAAGATTGAAGCGCCCCATCTGTTGCAGACGACAGACATCACCAGCAGTAACCACATGGCCTCGTGTAAAAGCGACACCCTTTGATTTTCCCGGAACCACGCGGGTCATGTCGTGAAGCACAGGCTTGCCAACGCTCTCTTCAATGGGAGTGGATTTTGCCCCAACCGCCGGGACAACATCCCTGCGTTTCACGACTCGATCAAGATAGGGTGAATCACCGCTGCATCCGCGACAGATTCCGCCATGAGCGACAGGATAGGCGTCGCCACAGATCGGACACAATCCAATGACACCCTTGTTCCGCTTGTTGAGAACTTCCGGCTTGATCTGAATCTTTTCAATTGTGAGCATTTCCGGGCCGTGTTCACGGATTTCCTGACGCAGGATCTCCGAGTTCTGATCCGGCTTGGTCTTGGTTTTCATCAACCAGATATGCGTATTTTCCCATTTGACGGTCTTGGCCGGGTCCAAACTGACACGGACGCCTTCGCCCGTGAACTTATCAAACAGACTGAGCGCGTATACGCCCATGCTGGTGACACGAAGCCAGCCATTGCCAATGGTGCAGGGAGTCAGCATCTGAATGGCATCAGGCAAACACCACGCGGTTTCGCTCACGGCATCATAGAGCACGCCCTCAGGCATGTGGCTCTTGGCTATATCAACCATATATCCGCCGAGCAGCAGCCCCGGAGCCGGATAATTATGAAACCAGATGGCAAGTTCGATGAATTCGTCAAAAGAGAACGTCTGATCCTCAACGACCGTGGCTGTTTCTGAATTTTCAACTATATTTTGATGCATTGTACTTCCAGTAAGAGTCATTATGTCCAATCAGGCATAATGAACCACTATGGGGAAGACGAAGACAACACAATAGGATTACACTTAGTCGAGGTTTGACACCAACTAACGCCTAACATGCTTTTTTTGAAAGAAAAAATAGAATTTAAATTGGAAATATGAATCCCGCAAATCACGATCTCATGGCATACATACGCTCACATATTGAACAAATGGTTAAAAAGCAGATGTTGTTCAAGTTTATTTGAAAACCGGAAACACACGCTGTCCGAGGCTCATTTCAGAGTTTGATTCACACGTTGACCGTTCGTCACACAACTCCACCAAGAAGGAGCAGCTTCCAATCAGGGAGACTGTATCAAAACCTTTTTTGCCCAGGCATCAATCATTTCCCCCTTGTCTACAGCCCGCTTTCGGCGTAGAAACGGCTATAGTCATGAGAAAATCTAGACTCTCGTGACATTTTCTGGTTTTCAAACTCAGGCAACAAGAAAGAAAGTGACTGGTGGAGGAACGTTGAAGCAACGCATTCTTGCGGGAATTCCCGACATTGCGGACGAGCAGAAATTCGCTCACGGCGGCAATCTGCGCCGCATGGCCGAACTGGCCGGATGTTCGACTGACGAAATCATTGATTTCTCAGCAAACGTCAATCCACTTGGTCCTCCGCCGTGGCTGGGACAGGAAGTCGGACAAACCCTGCAATCCATCGATTCCTATCCTGATCCAGACGCTCACGATCTGCTCATGGCCGCAGCCGAAACCTACAAGATATGGCCCACCCAGGTCATAGCAGGCAATGGCGCATCCGAGCTGCTCTTTGCCATCGCCGCCATGGGCGGGTACCGACAGGCAATCATCCCCTCGCCCACGTATGTAGATTATGCCCGGGCCTGCAAAACCCATCGCCTCACGACTCTGGAAGTTCCCATGGACGAAAATTTTCAGGTGAATTTCCCGGCCATGGGCTCCCTGCTGACCACACCGTCACTGGTATACCTGTGCAGCCCAAACAACCCCACCGGCACAACATTTTCCTCCGCCGACCTGCGCGAAGTAGCCAGCATGTTCCCCCAGTCGCGCTTTATCGTGGATGAATCCTTTGCCGAATTCCTGCCTGTTAATTCGGACCGTCTGATCCGCAACAGGCCATCGAACGTGATCACGGTACTGTCCATGACCAAATTTTATGCCATCCCCGGAATCCGCCTCGGATTGGCATTTGCCGACCCGGACATCATCCTCAAGCTCAAACAGTGCATGCCAGCATGGTCGGTCAACACCATGGCCCAGAAAGTCGGCGCACGATGCCTTCGGGATCGCCAGTACGCCGCCCACACCCGCGAACAAACAGGACTGCTGCGCAAGAGTCTTGCCTCCGGCCTCAGACAGATTCCGGGCATCAAGGTCTATCCTGGCGAGGCAAACTACCTGCTATGCCGGATGGAACGCGTCGGCCAGGACGCCACACCGTTGCAGGAACGATTGCTCATGGAACACCGCATCGCCATTCGCCTGTGTGGCAACTACGAAGGACTGGACAACAACTGGTTCCGCGTGGCCGTTCGCAATCAGGACGACAACGAACGACTTATCAAGGCCATGGAGATGATCACCGGAACTGCACGCAGTCCGATCATCAAACGCACCAGACACACACCGGCTCTCATGATTCAGGGCACCAGCTCCAACGCTGGAAAATCCGTACTGGCCGCCGCATTTTGCAGAATCTTTCTTCAGGACGGTTATTCGGTCGCCCCGTTCAAGGCCCAGAACATGTCGCTCAATTCCTATGTCACCGACCAGGGCTGCGAAATGGGTCGCGCTCAGGTGACACAGGCCATGGCCTGCCGCCAAAAACCTGACGTGCGCATGAATCCGGTCCTTCTCAAGCCCGGCTCCGACATCGGTTCGCAGGTAATCGTCATGGGTCGCCCAGTGGGCAACATGGTTGTCAGCGAATATTTGCAGTACAAGCCCCGGGCATGGGAAGCCGTGAAAACCGCTTACGATTCGCTCGCAAACGAGCACGACATCATGGTGCTGGAAGGCGCAGGCAGTCCGGCGGAAGTCAATCTCAAGCATCATGACATCGTCAACATGGCCATGGCAAAATACGCCAATGCACGAGTGCTGCTTGCCGGAGACATCGACCGTGGCGGCGTGTTCGCATCCATGGTCGGCACCATGAGCCTGCTCACACCATCGGAACGAAGTCTGGTGGAAGGGTTCATAATCAACCGGTTCAGAGGCGATGCCAGCCTGCTCGACCCTGCCTTCGGCCAGATGTTCGAACACACCGGCAAACCGGTCATGGGCACGATCCCGTATATTCATTCCCTTGGCCTGCCCGAAGAAGACTCGGTCTCCTTCAAAGAAGGATTCCGGCCAGACAACAAGAAATTCCCGGCAGACCAGTGCGTTGATATCGCGGTCATCGACCTGCCACGCATCTCGAATTTCAACGACATCGACCCACTCTTTGCCGAACCCGATGTCCGCATCCGCATAGTCTCCGATGCCCACGAACTCGGCACACCCGATGCGGTCATCATACCCGGCTCCAAATCAACAGTACCGGACATGAAGGCCCTGCGCGGCGCAGGCATGGCTGCGGCCATCCGGGCTCTTGCCAACAACGGTCACAAGACCCGGATAATCGGCATCTGCGGCGGTTTCCAAATGCTTGGTCAACTGGTGGACGATCCCTATGGGCTGGAATCCGAATCCACCCGCGTGGACGGTTTCGGCCTGCTGCCGGTACAGACTTCACTGGTACCCGAGAAAACCCTGACCCGCACATGGGGGACACATGCCGACTCAGGTCATGGAGTTCACGGATATGAAATACATCACGGACAGACCCGGCCACTGGCCGAGAACCTGCATGTGGCCTTGCGTGACAACGCAGGGGAACCGCTCGGATTTTCGCGTGCCGACAAACGAGTATGGGGAACGTACCTCCACGGATTGTTCGACGCCGACGAATTCCGCCGCTGGTTCATCGATCAATTAAGAATGGACAAGGGACTCAAGCCCTTGGAAACAGTGCAGGTGACCTTTGATCTGGAAGACGCCCTTGATCATCTGGCAAGCGTTGTCCGCGAGGCAATCTGCATGGAAAAAGTCTACAAGGCCCTCGGCTTCAGCGGCTGCTGCACGCAGGCAAGCCTGTTTTTCAGAAACGGCGGATAAAAAGAACCACAAAAAACACTCTGAACATCATCCAGTCGGAATAAATTCCTTCTACACTTTCAAAAAAAAACTCGCCTCTCCTTTGAGAGACGGGCACAGCAAAGCACTGACGAAATCGACCTTGCAGTCTGTTGAGAAAGGTTCGAGTGCAAGGAGCAAAAAAAGTTCAAGACCGACTCGTACACCTTGTACGCTAGGATTTGAACTTTTTGCAGCAACGCCGCAATCGGGCCTTTATCAACAGACTGAAGTGCCCGCCTCTGTTTTGAGAGACGGGCACAGAAAACCGAATTAAAGCTTGAATACGAAAACTACCAGCGGGGGCGTTCCGTGCGGGGTTTGGCTTCGTTGACCTTGATATTACGGCCACCGAAATCCTTGCCATCCAGGCTCTCGATGGCTTCAAGAGCACCAGAGTCTTCCATTTCAACGAAACCGAAACCACGGGGACGACCCGTCTCACGGTCCTCAATCAGTTTAACGGAGGTCACTTCGCCGAAAGCTTCGAAAGCAGCACGAACTTCGTCTTCAGTAACGGACCAGGGCAGATTGCCGACATAGATGTTTTTGGACATTGAAAAGCTCTCCTGAAAAATAAAATGATGATACCATGACGCCCACGCGCCAACCAAAAAAAGAGAGACACTGTACAAGATGCGTACGCTGCCTCTCGAAAAACCTGTTCGATTCCAACCAGCCCCGGCCAACATTCAGACCGCGCCTCTAACGGGTGCCACTGGCATATTTGATTAAACACTTTGTCAATATAGAAAAAATGTCAAGTGGTTTTCAAAAAAAGGCAGGTCAACCCACAGCGAATACTTAGGGAAGTACTGATTAATTCAATTTTCAGGAAGTGCTGTAGAATTATTCGCTGGCAAGGCGCAAGAAAACCTCAAGGCCGACGCGTACTTCTTGTACGCTAGGATTTGAGGTTTTTAAAGCAACGAAGCCAGCGGACAATTATGCAGTGCTTCCTTAGTATGCTGCAGCAGGAAGACCGAGGTGATCTTTTTTCTGCCACTCCGCTTCCGGCTACAGCAGACTCCAAGTATCCGCGCCAGGAACAGGATCTTCAATACTTATCCAAACACCTGAAACAAAACCAGGAGGCCTGTCGCCCTGATGGAAAAACCTTTTTCTCAACCCTTCACTTCTGCAACAAAAGATCCATCTATCCAAGCGCTTCCGCCACTTTTCCGCCAATGAACTCCAGAATTTCTGCAACTTTTGCTTCATTGGCAACCACAACGCCCTGAGCAAGTGCAGCAATCTTGCCCTCATCCAGATCAGTGGACATCTCGACCATGTACTCCTCGATTTCCCCATCACTGGGCATCAAGCCGCACCCGCCGACAGCACCGAGAAATTCACCATCCTTGAAAATCGGAACGCTCACCCTCAGCATCCCGGCATCACACTCTTCGGCAAGAGGCTTTTTCTCAGTCTGCATCATGTGAAGAAACATCTGTCCTGCCGGAGCGCAAATGGCTCCAAGCCCCTTGGCATCATTCCGAATGGCCTTGCACAACTTGTTGCCCCAGGTATTACCGGCAATTCGCTTGCCTTCCCTATCCATGACATCAGCGTTGAGTCCGTACCGCTCGTGCAGTTCGTTCTGCAAGGATACCCACCACTCCAACGGTTTGTAATCAGTCAATTTCATAGCAACCCCTCCCTCAAATTTGATATAATCCCAAAACCTCACTGCGCTTTCCGCCAGGAACGCCAGAAGAAAATTCGAATTACTCTCATTTAATTGGAAGCGCAAGAGTTCGCCAGAAGACAATGGACTGATTTTTTGGTTTTCTCTCCCCGCAAAACCGGCTAGGAAAGGGATTGGAGAACACATATGGAAAGCATCGACTTCAAAGCACGATTCCGCACGCTGACTTTCGGCATACCGTGGAACCTGATGCTGTTAACCTTCGGGTCATTCCTCACCGCCTTTGCGGTCAAGAGCGTTGCAATGCCCCACGGGCTGCTGACCGGAGGCATGTCCGGCATTGCCCTGCTCTGCTATTATGCCTTCGGGGGACTGAGCACCGGCCAATGGTACCTGCTGCTCAACCTTCCGGTTTTCGTGCTCGGATGGGTCTTTGTCAGCAAGCGGTTCTTTTTTTACAGCCTGTACGGAATGTTTGCAGTCGCTTTTTTCATCGATATCATCGACTACACCTTGCCCGTCACCGACATATGGCTGGCGGTCTTCACATGCGGCGGCATCCTTGGCGCAGGCGTGGGCGTGGCATTACGATCACTGGGTTCAACGGGCGGTGCGGACATCCTGGCCGTGATCTGCAAAGAGAAATTCAACATGTCCATGGGGAGCTTTGAATTCTGGTTCAACCTCATTGGTTTTGTGGGTGGCTTCATTTTCCTTGAACTGCATATAGTGCTCTATTCCCTTGCCATGACCTTCATCATCGCACTGGCCATTGAATACGTCATAAGCATGTTCAGCGAGCGGAAAATGGTTCTGGTCATCACCAAAAATCCAGAGAAAGTCCGTGATGCCATCCTCACCAAGCTCGACCGCGGCGTCACACTCCTCAAGGGGACGGGAGGCTGGACCGGAGACCCGAAAGAAGTCATTCTGACCATGGTTTCCTCCATCCAGCTCAAACGCCTTGAAGAACTGGTCTACGGCATTGATCCCGAGGCGTTCACCATCATGGGGTCCGGTTTCCATGTGCTGGGCCAAGGCTTTTCATCACGGAAGATATACTGATGCTTACGTCTCCGAAAAAAAAAGACACACCACCCAGAACAATAGCCCTGATCACGGACTTCGGCCTGTCCGACCCGTATGTCGGCCAAATCAAGGGTGTGCTGGCAAGAAAAGCACCCAACTGTCGCGTGGTGGACATCTCCCATGACGTGACCCCATTCAACGTGGCACAGGCCGGTTTTTTCCTGGCCTCAAGCTACGAGCATTTCCCCAAGGATGCGGTTATTCTGTGCGTAGTCGATCCGGGCGTTGGGGCGGCACGCAAAATTGTCTGTCTCAAGCTTGATGAAAGGATTCTGATAGCACCGGACAACGGCTTGCTCGGTCTGGCCCTGAAAAATGCCTGGGCCGCCGAGGTTCAGGTTTTCGACCTGAGCGCAGCCATGGACGCCCCAAGAAAAATCTCGCATACCTTTCATGGTCGCGATGTGTTCGCGCCTCTTGCCGCATCACTGGCCCTTGGAGGCAAGCCCGACGAGTTTGGCAAAGAGATGCACCCCGACGATCTCGTCACTCATGAATGGAGTCAGCCAACAGTGACACCGGGGCGGGCAACAGGCCATGTCCTGCACATCGATCGTTTTGGCAATTGCGTTCTCAATCTGGAGGCAGGGAGTCTCGGCATCCCTTCGGAATTGCACATGACCTCGCCCTCCCGAGGCGAACTGGCCTATGTGCTGACATATGCAGCCATGCCCGAAGGCACACCCGGCTTGCTTGAAGGAAGCCAGGGCTTTCTGGAAATTGCCGTCAACCAACGCTCGGCAGCCAAGAAATTCGGTCTGTCTATGGGCGATGCAATCGAACTGAAATGGAAGGCGTGAATGAAAATACTCCGCAGATTTCTCGACACCCTCGGATTCCTGACCAGACTGGCCCCGGCCCGTGTCATCCCGGAAGAGGAAATGAACCAGTGCATGAGATACATGATCGCCGTGGGCATAACTCTCGGCGCAATCATAGTCCTGCCCTTTGCGCTGGGCCTGTTCTCCTCCTCGCCCTGGGTCCAGGCATGGCTCATGGTCGTCCTGAACATCTATCTTACACGCGGTCTGCATTATGACGGGCTGGCAGATGTCTGCGATGCAGTCACCACACACACCGACCCGGATCGATTCTGGGAAGTCATCAAGGACAGCCGCTCCGGCGCATTCGGCATCATAGGGCTGATCATGGCTCTGGGCGGCCAGATACTCCTTTTTCATGAGATACTCGCTGCAGGGGCATATATAGCCATCCTCTGGACCTTCATTCTCGGACGCGCCACCTGCGTCTGGCTCGGCTTTTATGTGCGCCATCTCACCAGACCAGGCCTGGGAAAACTCTACATCGACGGAGCCACCCTCGGCGTTGCCCTGGCCACGGCTGTGGCAACCTTTGCCATCGGGATACTCCTGATCGGTCCCATTGCCACCATCACGACCATCGCCATCGCAACGGCCACGCTCATCCCGCTCTATCGACTGGCCGTTCACGTCAATGGAGCCAACGGAGATTTCCTTGGCTGCTCGGTTCTGCTGGGCGAATTGGCCGCCGGACTGGGGATCGTTCTTTTCCTGTAATACCTTTGGGAATGGCATCCGCAGTTTGTTTTTGTCAGCAAGCCATCTCTTATGATATGTAGATCAATCCCGAAACGCGAATGGGTGTTTGCAAACGCACCTCGAATCATACGGAGAGACCATGAAACTAAAAACAATCGCTGCACTTCTGCTGTTCACACTGATCCTCACCGGCTGTGCTCCCAAAATAAAGATATTTGCCTCTCAGGCTACCGAACCACTCAAGGAATTTGTGGTTGAGGGTGATGGAGATGGCAAGATCGCGCTTATTCACCTGAAAGGGTTTCTGGTTTCACAGCCGCGCCAGGGGTTGTTGCGGGCCAGACCAAGCCAGGTACAGGAACTCGTCAGCAACCTGAGATTGGCCGAAACGGACGAGGAAGTCCGGGCAGTGGTCATCGCCATTGATTCACCAGGCGGCACCACAACGGCATCCGATATCCTGTATCACGAAATTTCCGACTTCAAGCGGCGCACCGGCAAAAAGGTCGTTGTTGCCATGTTCGACGTGGCCGCATCCGGCGGATATTACGCAGCCCTGCCAGCGGATTGGATTCTGGCCCATCCCACCACCATCACCGGTTCGGTAGGCGTCATTTTCATGCGGCCCAAGCTCCACGGGCTGCTCAACAAGGTTGGCGTGGATGTCGAGATAAGCAAATCCGGAACGGACAAAGACATGGGATCACCGTTCAGGGCCACCACCCCGGAAGAAGTTGCCCTGTTCCAGGCCATCATCGATGACTATGCCGCCCGCTTCCACATGCTGGTCGCCAAGCACCGCAATCTGTCCGAGGCCAACATGATAACAGTCAAGACTGCCCGCGTGTTCACAGCCAACCAGGCCAAGGCCATCGGCCTGATAGATCAGGTCGGATACATTCAGGACGCCTTTGGCAAAGCCCGCACTCTGTCCGGTCTGGCGACAAACGCCAAGGTCGTGGCTTACCGGCGCGACACCTATCCCAACGACAATCCATACAACAGCATGAATTCCGTTGATCCGGCCAAATTCAACCTGCTCGGCATTGACGCAAGCTACATCATGCCGCCCAAGGCCGGTTTCTATTACGTCTGGTCGCCCGGCGTGGGAGAGTAGAATTTCCGGCAGCAAAAACAATCAATGCCCTGCAATCGTCTGGTTGCGGGGCATTTCGGTTTGCCTTACAGTGGCAATTCCAATTCGCAATACAAGGAGTTTTACATGCAATTGATTTCGTCACAAATGACCGGATATATGGAACAAGGTTCATGGATTCGCAAGATGTTCGAGGAAGGAATCAAGCTCAAGAAAGAGTTTGGAGAAGACGCTGTCTGCGACTTCAGCCTGGGCAATCCCGACCTTCCACCGCCGGCCATCATCAAGGAAACCCTCGCCGAGCTGGCCGATCAGGCTGACCAGCCTTTCTTTCTGGGATACATGCCCAACTTCGGCTATCCGGCTGTACGCGAAAGATTGGCCGAGGAAGTCTCCAAAGAACAGGGCGTGGACGTGCCTGCTGACTGTCTGGTCATCACCTGTGGTGCAGCCGGTGCACTGAACTCCTTTTTCCGCGCCGTACTCGGACCGGGTGATGAAGTTCTGTCCCCGGCCCCGTTCTTCGTGGAATACGGCTTCTATGCCGAGAATCACGGTGCCAAGCTGGTGACCGTGCCGTCCAAGCCACTGACTTTCGAGCTGGACCTCGACGCCATTGACGCGGCCATCACGGATAACACCCGCGTGGTGCTCATCAATTCGCCCAACAACCCCACCGGTGCTGTCTACACCCGCAAGGAACTCGAAGGACTGGCCGCCATCCTGACCAAGCACAACGAGGGGCGCGACAAGCCCATCTACATCCTGTCCGACGAGCCGTACCGCTTCCTGGCTTTTGACGGAGTCGAAGTACCGAGCCTGCTCGACATCTACACGTACTCGGTGGTCTGCTCCTCGTTCTCGAAAAACCTGAGCATGGCAGGCGGACGGGTGGGCTACGCGCTCATCAACCCGGCCATTGAAGGCAAAGAGACTCTCATGGGCGCGGTGATCATGTCCAATCGCATCCTCGGATTCGTCAACGCCCCGGCCCTGGCCCAAAAGCTGCTGGCCAAGGCCCTTGGCAGTTCGGTGGACATCTCCATCTATGACGATCGCCGCAAAGCCATGGCCAGTGTTCTTGACAACGCGGGCTTCGAATACACCATGCCCAAAGGCGCGTTCTACTTCTTCCCCAAGGCTCCGGGCGGCGATGACGTCAAATTCTGCGCCACCCTGCAAAAAGAAAAAATCCTGGCCGTACCCGGCTCCGGCTTCGGCTGCCCCGGCTACTTCCGCCTCGCGTTCTGCGTAGGGGAAAATGTCATCATGCGGGCCAAGGACGGCTTTGTCCGGGCCATGAAAAACGCCAGTTAACCGCCCGTATCAACAGACATCAAAAAGGGCTGCCATTTGGCAGCCCTCAGATTGATTACAACCTTCAATCTGACAGGCTATTGAGAAAGGTTCAAGTGCAAGACGCAAAAAAAATCCAAGGCCGACGCGTATTCCTATACGCGAGGATTTGGATTTTTTGCAGCAACGCAGCAGTTGGTCCTTTGTCAACAGCCTGAGGGCTGCCATGTGGCAGCCCTTTTTGGTCGGGTCATCCAGATATGCCCATACCCTGAAAGCACCATGTTACTCAAAATCGCTGAGTGCCAGCACCTGTTCAAAGGTCAGTGAGACTCCCGGCATCGTGATTGTGGTATCGCCAAAAGAAATAAGCGTGTTCCCACTCTCGTCCGTGGTGACTGAAAGACTCGCTGAATCCTGGGTCTGGAACAAAAGACGATCCTGTCCCGGATTAAAATCACGGATAACGTCATTTCCATGATCGTCACCAAACACGAACACATCGGCCCCGCCTCCGCCAGACAGGAGGTCGTCACCTTCGCCACCTATAATGACATCATCACCCTTACCGCCCCTGACCGTATCATTCCCCTCGCCACCATCCAGCAAATCATCACCACTCTGTCCTATGTAACCAATTACATCATCACCCCCGCCTCCAAGCACAGTATCGTCACCCTTGTCTCCGTAAAGCGTATCGTTCCCTTCGCCTCCGTCAACCAGGTCGTTGCCTTGCCCGCCTCCCACAAAATCGTTTCCACTTCCGCCAAAGAGGGTGTCGTCACCAGCCTGACCCTCCAAACTGTCGTTGCCACTTCCGCCCAGAATAAGATCATCAGAACCCTGAGAAGAAGAATAGGAATCGGAGCTATCCCCATAGATGGTATCACCACCGGAAGTGCCAAAGAGTGTATCCTTCCCATCCGAGCCATGCACGGTGCCAGTTCCGGCAGCAGCCAAATCTTGCAATTCCTGCTCGGACATCTGTTCATCCGGGCCTTTCGTCAATGCATCAGTCTTTTTGCTTAAAGTCATGACAAACCCCCTTCCATACGGTTTTCAAAATACCCTTCATATTTGACAAGATGCTTTCACATCAAAAAAAGTTTCACAAACCATGAAAATAATCAGCCTGTACGATGGAATCGAATCATACCATTTTTCCCAAAGAAATGTCTTGATGAAAAAAAGATTGCTTCACTCTGATTGGCCAGGGCTTGAATATTCTATGGTCATTGTCTGACCGAATCGTTCAGATTGAGTCCTTTTCTCAAGACACAGAATTGCGGTTCAATTTTTTTGTCCCGAACCGGCTGGCTTCCGACAAAGTAAAATATTTTGTACCTTTGCCTAGCATGACACACCATAGGGATCTAAACTCTTCAGTTCATAACATACCTGAATAAAACGGCTTTTATTTTTTACTCGCTTTTGAAAAAGTTTGGCACGGCATATGCTTTAAAAAAGTATCTTCCTTTTTGCACCGAGAAAAAAACAAGCCCCCGCAAGGGGCTTTCTCGTTTTCGATCTCTGAAAAATCATCTCGCAAACCAATCCTGTCGATCAATCATTCAAGCATATTGTAGTACCTTTCAACAATGGCATCCAATTTACCTTCGTTCTTGATCTGATAAAAACCGTTGCGAACCTTATCAACAACCTCGTCGGACGTCTTCAGGCCAAAGGCCATGTACAGATCTTGCTGAAAAAGAGGCACCTGCTCCACCCAATAGTCCGAAGCAATACCCCAAAGTTTGAGAGAACAGGCCAGCGAAAGCCTATCGCCCGTGGTCAGGTCAATACGCCCGGTATTCGGTTGTGACTTGAGGGCGTTCTGCTCTTCACAGTTGACCGGAAAGATATTGATTCCCTCGGTAAACCCTCTGGAGAGCAGAAAATGATGGGTTGAAGTCTCACGAGTCACGCCGACTCGGTACTTTCTGGCGTCATCAAGTGAATTCAACTTGATATCATCACGATGCTTGGGTTTGAAAAGAGACATGTTCACGGACAGACCTTCGATATTGATCCACTTGAACTTGTCAGCCCGAGCGGGCAATTTGAAAATGGAATAGATAAGGACGTTTTCCTCTGCCTGGGCCATTTCATAAGCCCTCGCCCATGGGTAAACTCCGATGGTATATTCCATACCAACACGATCAAGCGTGGCCCGCATGATTTCGGTGACCAGGCCCTTGACCTCGCCACGCTGACTGAACGTATAGGGCGGCCAATCTTCAGTCACCACCCGAAGTTCAACGCCCTGTGCATTCACAGCCAAAAGCAGAATGAAAACAGACGCCAATAAAAACTTTCGAATCACCCTGTTTTCCCCCAAAAAAAGTTATCGTCAACTCGCACCTCCCCAAGCACGAACAAAACAACCTCATATAATAAATACCGTTTACCTGATTATGTCCAGCCATTTCATTAGATTGTCCCGCCAACAAGCAAAAGGAAACCGGATGGGACTCATGCAAGTCCCATCCGGTTCCATAGTGAGATATGATTCAACGACTACTTTTCCAGAACAGCTCCGGTGGATGCCGAAGTGACGAGTTTGGCATACCGACGCAAAAATGGAGATTTGATTTCCTTTACCACGGGCTTGAAGACCTTGCGGCGAGCTTCCAATTCGGTGTCGTCCACCAACAGTTTGATGCTCCGAGCCGGGATATCTATCTCAATCCTGTCACCGTCCCTGATCAGACCACACGGCCCCCCGGCTGCCGCTTCGGGAGAGATATGGCCGATAGCCGCTCCGCGTGTACCTCCGGAAAAACGACCGTCGGTGATAAGAGCCACGGATTCGCCAAGTCCCATGCCCGCAATGGACGAGGTCGGTGTCAGCATCTCGCGCATGCCTGGACCACCCTTGGGGCCTTCATAGAGCACGACCACAACGTCACCATGTTCAATCTTTCCGCCAAGAATGGCAGCGACACAGTCCTCTTCCGAGTTATAAACCTTGGCCGTTCCGGTTTTTTTCATCATTTCCGGGGCCACGGCGGATTGCTTCACGCAACACCCTTCTGGTGCGATGTTACCGTACAGGATGGCAATGCCGCCTTCTTCGGAATAGGGGTTATCAATGGGGCGAACAACGTCATGGTTGGTAACATGCGCGTCCAGATCCTTCAGATTTTCACCCAAGGTCTTGCCCGTGACAGTCATGACATCGAGATGTAACAGATCGCGCTTGACCAGTTCACTCATGACACCAGGGATACCACCGGATTCATTCAGGTCCTCCATAAAATGCGGACCCGCAGGGGAAAGCTTGCACAAGTTCGGGGTCTTCGCGCTGATTTCATTGAACATTTCAAGAGTAAGATCCAAACCAGCCTCACCGAACAGGGCAGGCAAATGCAGAGTAGTATTGGTCGAGCACCCCAAAGCCATGTCCATGGTCACAGCATTGTGTACGGATTTTTCGGTCACGATATCGCGTGGCCTGATATTCTTCGCGAGCATTTCCATGACCTGCATACCCGCCTGTTTTGCAAGACGAATGCGGGCGGACATGACCGCCGGTATGGTACCATTGCCGGGCAGGGCCAGACCAATGGATTCGGACAGACAGTTCATGGAATTGGCAGTGAACATGCCAGCACAGGAACCACAGGTCGGACAGGCAGACTGTTCGAGATCCGTCAGTTCGTCTTCGGTCATGGAGCCGGCCTTGACGCGCCCCACGCCCTCGAAAACATTAATCAGGTCAGCGGTCTTCTTGCGTCCGGCCAGCATGGGACCGCCAGACACGACCACGGCCGGGATGTTCAGGCGCAGGATGGCCATGAGCATGCCGGGCACGATCTTGTCGCAATTGGGAATGCAGACGATGGCATCAAAAGGATGGGCCGAAGCCATGATCTCCACGGAATCGGCAATGATCTCACGACTGGGCAATGACATTTTCATGCCCTCATGACTCATGGCAAGACCATCGCACACGCCAATGGCCGGGAATTCCATGGGCACGCCACCGGCAAGACGGATGCCGTCCTTAACCGCCTTGGCAATGGTATCCAGATGAACATGACCGGGGATGATTTCGTTGGCGGCGTTACATACGCCGATCAGGGGCCGATCCATTTCTTCCTTGGTCATGCCCGTTGCATACAACAGCGAACGGTGCGGGGCCCTTTCCAAGCCACCAGTCATTTTCTTGCTTCGCATCGAGATACTCCTTGTGAACGAAATTCGGGGCACACAGTTCAAACCGGAATGGGGGTGGCTGTCAACTCATTTGGAGGAAGGGGTGAAGAAGGGCATCCAAACCCAGGAAAAACAAATGACGATTCGAAAAGTTTTTCCCGCCATTCTTTTCATCAAAACATTCTAATACAAATTCTCTTCAAAACTGATATGCTCCCAGCAAATCATTCCGAAGGGCAACCGCTTGATTGTGCTCGCAACACCACCGGACACATCAATCATTCGCAGGAGAAAACGTATGACCAATGACAAGAAAAAATTGACGACCGCCTTTGGCTGCCCTGTGGGCAATGACCTTGATTCCATCACCGCAGGGCCACGCGGCCCGGCTCTCATGCAGGATGTGCATCTTCTTGAAAAACTCTCCCATTTTGATCGTGAACGCATCCCGGAACGGGTGGTCCATGCCAAGGGCGCAGGTGCCTACGGGTATTTCCAGGTCACGGCAGACGTGACCATGTACACCAAAGCGGCCTTCCTCTCCAGCATTGGCAAGAAAACCGATGTATTTGCCCGTTTTTCGACGGTTGGCGGCGAAAAAGGCAGTGCCGATGCCGAACGCGATCCACGCGGATTTGCCCTCAAATTCTACACGGAAGAAGGCAATTACGACATGACCGGCAACAACACCCCGGTTTTCTTCATCCGTGATCCGCTCAAATTCCCGGATTTCATCCACACCCAGAAACGCGACCCGGCCACCAACCTGAAAAGTGCCACCATGGCCTGGGATTTCTGGTCGCTCACACCGGAATCCATCCATCAGGTGACCATACTCTTTTCGGATCGCGGCACCCCGGCCACCTATCGGAACATGAACGGCTATTCCAGCCACACCTATAAATGGTATAATGCCAAGGATGACTATTTCTGGGTGCAGTATCACTTCAAGACCGATCAGGGCATCAAGAACCTGACCGGCCCGGAAGCCGCCAAAATGTGTGGCACCAACCCGGACCATGCTACCAGCGACCTCCATGATGCCATCAAAAAAGACGATTACCCGTCATGGACACTTGAAATGCAGATTCTCAGCCCGGAACAGGCCCAGAGCTTCGGATGGGACATCTTCGACATCACCAAGGTCTGGCCGCATTCAGAAGTGCCACCCATCACCGTGGGCAAGCTCGTGCTGAACAGGAACCCGGATAACTACTTTGCCGAGGTCGAGCAAGCCGCCTTCAACCCCAGCAATCTGGTGCCTGGAATCGGTGTTTCACCCGACAAGATGCTTCAGGGCCGACTGTTCTCATACCATGACACACATTTGCACCGTCTTGGACCGAACTACCACCTCATCCCGGTCAATCAGGCCAAACATGCACCGGAAAACAGCTATCAACGCGATGGAGCCATGCGTGTGGATGCCAATGGCGGCAATGGCCCGAACTACTGGCCCAACAGCGTGGGCGGCCCTCAGCCGGATGGCGTGTCCGTGGAACCGGAAATTCCACTCAAAGGCAAAGGCGGACCCCATCCTTACGGGCACAAGAACGATGATTTTGTACAACCAGGCAACCTGTACCGCCATGTCATGACCGAACAGGACCGGACCAATCTGATCAGCAACATCGTCGGCCACATGCACGGCGTGCCCGAACCAATCCAGCTCCGGCAATGTGCCCTCTTCCATCTGGCTGACCAAGACTACGGCACCAGAGTTGCCCAAGGTCTCGGACTCGACATCAGAAAAGTCGCAAAACTCGCTGCAATGACTCAGGAAGAACGCGTGGCAGCGACACCGCTGAAATAATTCCACCGGCGAAAAAAAGCCCCTACCCGTTTATATGGGTAGGGGCCTTGAAAAAGACATGTCAGTTCTGTCGATTGTCAGTTGTCACCAGAACTAGGCAGCAACCTGCTCTTTCTCTTTTCTGTAGGCAATAATATCATCCACCGTACACACGGGCATACCATGCTTCTTGGCCAAGGCCACAATCTCGGGCAAGCGTGCCATTGTGCCATCGGAATTGGTCACCTCGCACAAGACTCCACACGGCTCAAAACCGGCCATGCGGGCCATGTCCACGGAGGCTTCGGTATGCCCACCGCGATCAAGAACACCGCCGGAACAAGCACGCAACGGGAAGACATGACCAGGACTGGCGAGATCGGAAGGTTTGGCTCCCGTGGCAATCGCGGCCTTGACTGTGGCAACCCGATCGGCAGCCGACACACCGGTGGTCACTCCCTCGGCAGCTTCAATGGTGATGGTAAAAGCCGTTTGATATTGGCTGGAATTTTCCTCGACCATCATGGGCAATCCGAGAGAACGAACCTTCTCTTCCGTCAAACACAGGCAGACAATGCCGCTGCACTCGCGAATAAGCATCGCCATCTGCTCGTCGGTGAGGGTTTCTGCAGCAAAGATGAGATCACCTTCGTTTTCACGGTCTTCGTTGTCAGTGACCAGGATGCCCTGGCCTTCACGAAGGGCCGCAAGTGCTTTCTCGACCCGCGAAATGGGATCTCCGAACTGATTGAGTAGAGACTGATTCATCATGAATCTCCTTGAAGAGTATGAATGAATCAGGGCGCAAAGACAGACAGTCGCATGCAAAAAATACATGCTGTTGCACACGCTCACGAAGCACGAAAACGTGCAGTGACAAATGCAGACTGTCCTATTCTCTTCCATCCGGACTATTACCGTCGGCCCCGGAATCACACCGGGTCTGCTGACCCTCTCCACATGGAGAAGCGCTCGCGGGCTTTCTGGAAAGACCAGATTTACCGCCGGTGGGGACTTCCACCCCGCCCTGAGAACAAGTGAGCAACTAGTTATGCATATTCAAACCGTTGTCAACTTTTTCCGTTCATTTTCCTGACATGTCCAACTGAATCCGCGTGTCATTTTCGAATTTTTCAAAAAAATTTAAATAAAAATACAGCATCATAAACCTGATCAATACTGTTTTTCCCACGCAATGACGGGCTCGAATAGCAACCACCAAACACCAAGAGCTTTTTCAAGAGTCACCCATCCCACTTGCCCCACTGAAATTTATGGGGTAAGCCAATTCCCCATGCACGAAATGTCCATAGTACAATCTATCCTAGGCATCCTCAAAGAGGAAATGGTCAAACACGATGGCCATAAGCTCAAAAAAGTGGTTATCAAGAACGGCGCACTGGCCGGCCTTGTAACCGAATCCCTCACGTTCTCATGGGAAGCACTTATTCCCGGCGGTCCTTTTGAGGGGGCAGAGCTTGAAGTCATCGAAATCCCCATAAAAGTGGCCTGCGGCGAATGCGGCGAAGAATTTTGGCCGGAGCATACCAAGTGCATGCCCTGCCCAAAATGCGAAGCCCTGCTCGGCCACACCGTTCTTCAAGGAAAGGAAATGCTCATCGACTCCATTGAGATTGATGACGCTGAGTAAAATACAAGGAGTCAGTATGTCCAAAGAAATCACTATTGTACGAAAGGTTCTTGAAGCGAATGACCGACTCGCCGAAGAATTGAAAAACAAATTCAGAGTCAAGAAAATCCTGTGCCTGAACCTGATGAGCTCTCCGGGCGCGGGCAAGACGACCCTGCTTGAACGTACCCTGACCGACCTCAAGGACGAGTTCAAGATGGCCGTCATTGAAGGCGACCTCCAGACCGACAACGATGCTCAGCGCGTGGCGGCAACCGGTGCACAGGCTGTACAAATCAACACCGAGGGCGGCTGTCATCTCGATTCCGGCATGGTTCTCGATGCCCTCAAATCCATTGATACTGAAGGCCTGGACATTCTGTTCGTCGAAAACGTCGGCAATCTGGTCTGCCCGGCAGAATTTGATGTCGGCGAAGACTACAAGGTCACGTTGCTGTCCGTTGCCGAAGGTGACGACAAACCTGAAAAATATCCCTTCATGTTCCATATCTCCTCGGTCATGCTGCTCAACAAGACAGACCTGCTGCCTTACGTGGACTTTGACATGAAAAAAGCCACCGGCCATGCCAAGAAGCTTAATGCGGACATTGAGATATTCCCCATCTCCGCCCGCACTGGCGAAAACATGGAAGATTGGTACAAATGGTTGCGCGAAAAACGCGCTGCCAAACTCTAGGGAAACGCTGATTAATTCAATCTTCAGGAGGTGCTGTAGAATTGTTCGCTGGCAAGGCACGCAAAAAAGTCAAGGCTGACGAGTGCTTCCTGCACGCTAGGGTTTGATTTTTTTTGCAGCAACGAAGCCAGAGGGCAAGTATGCAGTGATTCCCTAGGCATCACACCTCAAGAATTCGCAGCCCCCTCAAGCCACAGGCAAGAGGGGGCTTTTCATTATCAAACAATCATTTTCAAAACAAAGGGACTTTATCCCATTGGCATGCACACACGTCCGGAGTAAGGTCGCTTCATGTCATTTCCCAAGAACCTGCCACTTGAAGACGTATTCGCATCAATCGCTGATGGCCTGTTCACCGTGGATGCCAACTGGAACGTCACCTATTTCAACGAGGCCGCCCAACGCATAACCGGAATCCCGGCTGACGAGGCACTTGGCTGCAAATGCTGGGATGTGTTCCGCTCCAGCCTGTGTGATGGTCATTGTGCCATCCGGCAGTGCGTTGAAAAAAGTGAACGAATTGTCAACAAGTCCATCTTCATCGTCCGTTCGGATGGCACCAAACTGCCCATTTCCATCTCAGCCTCGCCGCTCATGAACAGCAACGGCAAAGTGGTGGGAGGTGTCGAAACATTCCGGGACCTGAGCGAAATCCACATCATGCGCAAGAAAGTCGAAAATCTTTGTCGCTTCGAGGATATCGTTGGTCGCAGTCCGGCATTGGACAAAATCTTTCGGATACTGCCACAGATCAGCCAAAGCGAGGCGACCACCCTCCTGCTCGGCCAGACAGGAACTGGCAAGGAACTTTTTGCCCGCGCAATCCACAATCTGAGTCCGCGCAAAAACAAACCATTCATTGCTGTCAATTGCGGAGCACTCCCCGACAACCTGCTGGAATCAGAACTCTTCGGTTACAAGGCCGGAGCATTTACTGATGCCCGAACCGACAAACCGGGCCGGTTCCTATTGGCAGATGGCGGCACGGTCTTTCTCGACGAAATCGGCGACCTGCCCACGAAACTCCAGGTCAAGCTTCTGCGCTTCCTTCAGGAAAAGACATACGAACCTCTCGGCGGGGTGGAAGAAATCCAAGCGGATGTTCGCATCGTGGCCGCCACAAATCGAGACCTTAAACAACACGTGGCAGATGGATTCTTCCGACAGGACCTCTTCTACCGCCTCAACGTGGTTACCCTCCTACTGCCATCCCTGACCGAACGACGCGAAGACATCCCGCTCCTGATCGATCATTTCGTAAAAGAGTTCAACGCAATCCAGGGCAAGACAATCGAAGGCGTCAGTGAAGACGTCCTTCACATCCTCATGCACCATGAATTTCCGGGCAATATCCGAGAGCTGGAAAACATTCTTGAATATGCCTTCATTCTCTGCCCGTCCGGCTTCATCCAGGCCGAGAATCTTCCAGAGTATCTCCACCCCTCGGGCGGCTACAAACGAACCGGGACTGACGCCCTGCGTGGCACCATGGAGCAAATCAAATGCCGCGCTGCCCATCATGCCCTCCAGCGCAACAACGGCAAAAAAATGGCCACGTGCCGCGAGCTTGGAATTTCCAAGGACACTCTTCGCAAAATGCTTAATCGAGGCTCGGGGGAGGGCGATTAATTAGCCTTCCAACAATTTTTTTGGGCTAATAATTAGCCCATCATGCCTGGACTGATACCGTAAACACCTGCACATAAAGGGTTATTTTTTTGGCACGTTCCATGCTTAATCATTGTAACCGGTTGAGGTTCTGCCGGACTGGAGCTGAAGAATGAACTCTGATCCCACCACGCTTGTATGTTTGGCGTGTTACAAGGACCGACTGGCGTCTGTCTGTGAAAACGCAGACGAATATAAGCTTTTTGAAATACGTGATGAAAAAATTTACCCCGCAGGCCTCCTATCCCTTCCCTCAAAGGACCCTATGGACAGGACATCCGCCATATTGGCCTGCGGGGTACCTTTTTTACTCTGCGGCGCAATCTGCGCCCACACGCAAATCCTACTCGAAACAGGTGGCATAAACGTCATCCCCTGGCTGACCGGCTCCACCGAAGAAATTCTGAAGGCATTTACCACCAACTCCTTTGAGTCCTTGCGTATGCCCGGATGTCGCGCCCACGGAAACAAGCAACACAGAGCCGGCAAAGGACAAAACAGGTGCCGTAAAAACAACCAGCATCCTGACAAAACCCTACCACCAGACTCTGCAATTTGACTTTTTCAAGACCATGATTATTTGTGATTGACCGTCCGCAATTCGGATTCGGACGGAGTCCATGTAACACCGATAAAAGCGGTCTCAGGCCGCCATTTTTTTGGAGAATACCATGACCGATTGTACAGGCTGCGACTCTGCAACACCCGACGGCGGCTGTTCCAGTACCACTGGCTGCGACAAAGCCGCTGACGACAAAATGAACAAGACCCTGAACCGCATCAAACACAAAATTGTAGTCATGTCCGGCAAGGGCGGCGTGGGCAAATCCACCGTTGCCACCAACGTTGCCGTGGCACTATCCCTGGCCGGGAAAAAAGTCGGCCTGCTCGATGTGGATGTGCATGGTCCCAGCGTGCCGCGTCTTCTCTCCCTCAAGGGCAAAAAGCCCCACATGGGTGACCAGATCATGGAACCAGTATCCTGGAGCAAGAACCTCTCGGTCATGTCCATCGGCTTTCTCCTTGAGAACGACCGCCAGGCCGTTATCTGGCGCGGCCCCATCAAGGTCACGCTCATCAAACAATTTGTCGAGGATGTCATGTGGGGCGATCTCGATTATCTTATCGTCGACTGCCCTCCAGGAACCGGAGATGAGCCCCTGTCCACCCTTCAAATGCTCGGACCAACAGCCATTGCCGTCATTGTCACCACCCCCCAGGGCGTGGCCATTGACGATGTCCGCCGGTCCGTATCCTTTGTCGGCGATGTCGGCAATCGCGTGCTCGGCATCATCGAAAACATGTCCGGCTTTGTCTGCCCGGACTGCGGTTCCGTTCATAACATCTTCAGTACCGGCGGCGGCGAAGATCTCGCCAAGGAAGCAGGTGTCCAATTCCTTGGTCGTATTCCCCTCGACCCCGAAGTGGCCCATTCCGGCGACGAAGGCTTTCCCTTCATGAAAGTCCATCGCGACACCCCCACCGGGAATGCAATGAAAGAAATCATCGCTCCCATGCTCGCCCTGGACAACGCCTAGAAAGCGTAACCACACCATAAAAAACAAAGGCCGGACTGATGTCCGGCCTTTTCTTTATTGCCTATCTTTTCATTATTCTCATTTTTTTATGACGTCATCCGTACATGTACCAAATCACGACAACGTATTCTAAATAAAAAATAAAAACCTCGTTATCTCAAGCCTCGGTTCCGGGACCGGACAGGGTCGCGATAATCATTTCGATAGTCGCGGAAGATTTCCTGAAGGCCTCAACCACACGCGGATCAAATTGTGTCCCGGAACAACGAATGATCTCCGCATGAGCTGATTCAAAAGTTCGAGCCTTTCTATACGGACGATTCTGCAACATGGCCGAGAGGCTGTCCGCAAGGGCTATGATCCGTGCGCCCACGGGAATCTGCACTCCTGCGAGCTTGGAGGGATATCCCTTGCCGTCGTACCGCTCATGATGATGAAGGACCATATCCACAACCCCAAGGCTCTTGAGAGCCTTCACAGGTCGGATAATATCGGCTCCAGCCTCGGGGTGTTTCCGAATGGCCTGCCACTCCACCGTATTCAACGGTTCCTGTTTTCGCAGGACCATATCCGGCACCCCGATCTTGCCTATATCATGCAGATGACCGGCGACATGTATAATATCCGCCTCGCGAGGAGCCATACCCATTGTGAGAGCAAGGGCATGGGATATCTGAGCCACCTCGTCGGAATGCATGCTTGTATGAGCGTCCTTGGCATCAATGGCATTTCCCAGGGATTCGGCAAATTGATGCAAAATCGTGGTGACAAAACGTGCGGAATCAGGACATTGAATTTTATTCTCCGACAACGGAATAACCGCTGCCGAAGTCTGGTGTACACAATTCATGCTAGGCTGCCCGATCCCTTGCGGCATTCTTCAGCCTTGACAGATTACGGACAATGGTCGCGTGCAGACTGGTACCGGTTCCGGCCCCTTCAACAGCAGATTTTTCAGCCAGACGAAAACAAATCAGAGCCTCGTCCATATTGCCGGATATCTGATGCACCAAACCAATATTATTGCGGACCTTGGCCTCGTGCAGCGGTGATTTCATACTACTGGCCAACTGCCCTGCCTGGGTCAATTGAAACAGTGCGTCATCATTCCTGCCTGCATTGCAAGCCTTCATTCCTTCACGATTCAACAGCCCGAGTTTTTTCAAAAGACTCATGGGTTACTCCTTTTCTGGTACTGTTCAGTCCGGCCCATCGCCCCTGCGAGGACCGGCCACTACATCGCCCTTCCAGAAAAAAAATATCCGTACACAAATCCCAATAAATTCGAGCCGCTTCCCACGAGATCGACTTTTGTTCCATATTCATCATGATATCCTTGTCCCTCTTTTGTTCATATGCATCAGTCATCATCAGCACGACATGCACTATATTGATATTGAAAATCAATATCAAGAACTTTCTTGCTTTTCTACACTCAGAGGAGAAAACCGGTCACACTTCCTGCCTGAAACAGACTGTGCTCAACAAAAAGTGCGTTGCCCGAAATGTCGGGCAACGCACTGTGTGTCATGTTTTTTCAAATGGATTAACGCGCTATCATTGAGCGCAGTATATCAGCACAATTCTCGGTGTTGTGACCCATGTCATCAAGGCAGTCGATAAAATGAAGAAGCTGGTAGATATCCTTAAAATCGACATCTTTCTCATACACTTTCTTGTGCAGATTATTCTTGAGCTTGCGAACATTGTCCCGTTCCTGACGAACCTTGCGAAAGCACTCCTTTGTGCCATCGCGGTCAAGGGAATGACCATGCACCAGGGCAATGGTTGCCTTGAGTGCCGGGCCAAGCAGCACGGTGACACGGGCAACGGCATCAAGCAAATAAATGAGGTCCTTCTGAATATCCTCTGGGATCACGACTTTGCGCATGGCAAGCCAATGCAAGGCGTCCTGAGCAGCGTCAAGAATATTATCCTGACTCCGTGTGTAATTCAGAAACAGCGGCTTCTCCACCGACATGAAAAGGCCCTTGGGCAAATGATTGCGAAGGTTCCGCTTGATCACATCCGCATGGTTTTCAATGTCGTCTATGGTCCGAGTCAAATCATCAAATTCACGACACACACCACCGGAAACATAGCATTCCAGAGAGTCGTCGATAGTGGCGACGCACTCGGCTATCTTGTCATAATGTTCAACAAGACCTTCCATGGGGCAATGGCTTGCAATCAAGCCGAAAAAAGGAATTCTCAAAGACATATTAAAACCTCTTGCACATAAGGGTTGCTGTAATATTAATGACCTAACTATAACATAACCATTTCAACAGCACAAAGAAAATGATGCTGGTCAATGCCGAAATGGGAACTGTGGCCACCCAATAGGCAACAATGCGAAACAGAACTCTAAAATCCACAGCCGAGAAACCTCGAGCCAAACCGACTCCCACAACTCCACCGACAGCAGCATGTGTGGTGGAAACCGGCAAACCGAGATTGGAAGCGACAAGCACAGTGGAAGCCGCTCCTATATCAACAGCGAATCCACGCGTGTTGGTCAATGTGGTAATTTTCCCGCCCACGGTCGCCATGACCTTGTGCCCAAGAAGACCGATGCCCAAAGCAATGCCGAAACCGCCCATGACCAGCATGAAAAGCGGCACATCGGCCTTTTCCAGAAGAGCATGTTCCTTGGCGATCAAATAGATGGCGGCAACAGGACCGATGGCATTGGCAACATCGTTTGCACCCTGGGAAAGGGCAACGTAACAGGATGTGCCAACCTGCATCTTGCGAAAAATCTTCTCCACACCTTCTGCGCCCTCTTCCTCGTTGATGACGATACGATTGACAAAAACCTTACCTATCATCCAGGCTAGGACAGAAAGAACACCGGCAATGCCCAGAGACAGGGACCAATGCAGGTTCATCGATTTTCCAACCGGTGTCTTGTAGAGAAACGACAGGGCAATCATGAAAATCGTGACAGCAACCCAGATGGGAGCCCATCGCTTGGCCTGTCGTATAAATTGTCGTTTATAGAGTATATGCTTGCGAATATGAGTAAAAATGAAAAACGCGATACCGGCAGCAAGAAACGGCGATATGACCCAGGACATGACAATGCCGCCCATCTTGAGCCAGTTGACCACATCCGGGCCGCCTGCCACCAGACCGAAGCCGGTTATCGCGCCAACTATCGAGTGTGTCGACGAGACCGGTAGCGATGTTAGCGTGGCAACAAGGACCCATACTCCAGCAGCCAGCAAAGATCCGAACATGCCTATCATGATCAGCTTGGGATCATTGATGGCCGCCGGGTTGATAATACCCTTGCTGATGGTTGCAGTGACGTGCGAGCCCAGAACGACCGCACCAACAAAATTCAGGATACTGGCTATGAACACCGCCTGACGCACGGTAATGGCCCGCGCCCCGACAGCCGAAGCCATGGAATTGGCAACATCATTGGCTCCGAGGTTGAAGGCCATGAGAAAGCCTGCACCCAGAGACATATAAAAGAATAGATCGTATATATCCATTTCATTACCCCTCTTTCGAGGGCGTTGGTTAGATGTTCGTCACGATTAGGTCAAGCCGGTTTATTCAAACGGAAACAGAAACGAGCTCCGCGAGTGTCCTCACCGTAGCCGTCGTGCCATATTTCCCCATCAAAATTTTTCACTATGCGACGACATATGGCAAGGCCAAGTCCTGCGCTGCCAGAGCCCTCGATTGTATTTTCATCCACACGGTAGAACCGCTCAAAAACCTTGGTACTGTATTCTCTCGAGATACCCGTTCCCTGGTCCTCAATACAAAAGACAATGGATTCGCCATCGTCCTCCGCACTCACGGTAATAGTACCACTGTCCGGGCTATATTTCACTGCGTTATTGAGCAAATTATGAAATACATGCAGCAATCCATCCGGTTCGGCCATGATCGGCATGTCATCGTCCGGCGTCCTGGTCTGCAGGTTGATCTGACGCGCTGCAGCCCAAGGGATAACATCATTGACGGCTCGAACAAGTATTTCACGACCAGAGACAACGACCAGATCCAGTTCCTTGCCCAACTGCTCAGACTTGGCAAGGGCGAGCATGCTGGAAATGACCTTGTCCATATGGTCGGCATTCTTGAGAATTGTCTCAAGAAAGAATTGCGCATCTTCGGCTTTGACCGGCGGGTTGTCCAGCAAGGTTTCAGAATATCCCTTGATGCTGGTAAGCGGTGTTCGCAATTGATGCGACACATTGGCCACAAAATCCTTGAGCCCCTTTTCGCTACGCTTCATGGAGGTTATATCGTGAAAAACCAGAATGACTTTGCGCACGCCTTTCTGATCAAAGAATGGCACACCACTGACTTCAACGGTCCGGGAATCCATGAGATCAAATTGAGTCGTGTCATTGCCCAGATCCGGGTCCTTGCGAAGTCTGTCCACCAGCTCCTGAAGCTCGAACCGACGGACAGCCTCGATGGGAGAAAGCCCCACCGTGGATTCAGGCAAATTGAACATATCATCCAAGGCGGAATTGAAGGATTCAATGCGGCCATTGGAATCAAGAGTCATGACACCTTCGTGCATACCCTCGAAAATGGCCTGAAGCTGCCCCTTCTGGTCTTCCATGGTTTGCACGGTCCGTTCGATTTTTTTAGCCATGGTGTTGACAGATTCGGCCAGGGGCTTGAATTCGCCTCCAGGGAGCACCCGAAGCCGCTGCGTGTAGTTGCCTTCTCCGATGGTACTGGCCAGGTCTGAAAAAGCACGTATGGACTGACTCATGTTCCGGGACATGAGCGCACTGACAATGGCGGCAAAGGCCAGGGTGACCAGGAAAACCCATATGAAATTTTGACGAAGAGCATCAAGACGTCCGCTGACTCTGGAAAAAGGCACGGCCAAACGCAGAACTCCGGCAGGAAGACGGTTGACGCCCTCCATGCGACAGGCCACATAGATCATCTCTGTCTTGAGGGTGGCACTGTATCGCTGATTGACGCCCCTGCCTTTCGCCAGAGCATCCAGAATCTCGGGGCGACCACTATGATCATCGAGAGAGGACAGGCTTGAATAGGCAACTGCGGAATCAGCGAGAACACGACCTTCTGAAATGTAACTGATGCGCTGGCCGAGCTTGAGACCCAAACCTTCAAGCCATGTGTCCAATTCCTGCTCACCTGCAAAGGGAGAATGGTCATCAACCAGCCATTGGATGGAATCCAACACACGCCAGGAACGAGCCTCGGTATCCGCAACAAGTTCCTCGCCAACAATGTCCGTGGAATAAAAAAAGATCACGCCAAGAGCCACAAGCAGGAGTGCCCATGTCCATAAAAGGATACGCATCTGAAAAGAACGCAGTCTCATTTCCCCACCCCTGTTTGTGTGGCAGCAATTGGAGTTGAACACCAATCAGGAAAACATGTTTTGCCAAGTGCGTGCGCTCTGTAACACAATCGGCATCTGAATGTAATATCACCAATTGTTACGGTTTTGTGACAATAAAATTATATTAATAATATCAGCATACTACAGCCATGACTCTTTTGTCGAACTTCAAAAAAAGACCGACTGCAAAACCGCCTTTAATCTGGATCATTCAAGAAGCCCTATTCAATAATCCGAGACCATAATGAAATCAGCATCCGTCATTTCCCGGGTTCATTCTCAATTACAATCTCCATTATCCCTGAGTTACATGAATTCTACCCGTCCTGAACAATCTCGCCCTGAAACCCGTCAGGCGTAAAAAAAGACCAGACCCCGTGAGCACATTCCGTACACACAGGGTTGATCTTTTTGAACTACACAGGAAGCAAATCAGTGCAGACCTGAAAACCTGGCGGCCATTCACATGGCGCGGTCATCAAACCTTTTCAAAAATCCGTTAAAATCCGCGCATGCACTCCATGAGATACACCGAGACTTCAATACGAACAACGCCGTCCTCTTCCACGACACGGACATTGTTCTCCGGGATAAGAGCCATGTCCTCGGCAACGTTCATCCATTTGGACTCAAGCCACTTGGAGGACACTCCCTCTTTTTCGAGATCGAAAACGGAACAACTTTCGGCAACGACCCATTCATTATCCTCTACTATAGGCATATCAAAACTCCTTGAATTCTTATCGTATGTATTCTCGCCGGTTCATGCCGAGCAGACAGAAGACCTCATAGGTTATCGTATCCCACCACCCGGCCAAATCCTCAGGTGAAATTGCTCCCGGTCCGGGGCCTCCCAGCAGGAATGCCTCATCTCCGGCAACAACGCCCAATCCTTCGCTCATAAGTTCGGTGACGTCAACCGCAGTCATCTGCATGCAGACGCGCCCACGAATGGGAACCCGATACCCCTTGATATTCATGAAACCGGAATTGGACAAAGATCGGCTGTACCCGTCAGCATACCCGGTCCCGATAATGGCAACCACGGAATCGCGCTCAGCCGTGTAGGTCCAGCCGTAACTGATCCCCTCACCCTTTGCCAATGAATGAACCTGCATAACAGGAGCCGAAACATCCATGGCAGGCTTCAGCTCGCGGCCGACATCCTCCCATTTGGTTCCGTGGAAGGGATTGCCTCCGTACAGGGCAATGCCCAGTCGCAGGCTGTCCATGTGGCAGAGTTCATGAGCCAGAGATCCGGCTGAATTGGCGAGATTTGCCTCCACATCATAACCGGCCTCCCTGAGTCCCGCGATCATGCCGCGAAATTTTGCAGCCTGCGCTTCCACATTCATCTTGCTGTCCGGTTCGTCTGCCGAAACAAGGTGCGAAGTGGCCATGACAGGAGTGAGCTTTGACTCCTTCAGGAATGCAATCAGTTCAGGCAGGGATTCGAGTCGAAATCCGAGCCGCCGCATCCCGGTATCGAACTTGAGGCAGATATCGAGCGGTCCGTTGTCTTGGGCAGCTCGGGCCACCTTGCTCAACTGATCCTTGTGAGAAATGGCCGTCAGGATACGGTGCTGCCAAAGGGCCTGAACATCACTCTCGTCCACCGGTCCCAACAGGGCAAGAATGCGCTTGTCACAGCCGGACTGACGGAGATGAACCGCTTCGGACACGAATCCCACGGCAAAGGTATCCACGCCCTCACCATTGAGTGCACGACTGACTTCGGCCAGGCCATGTCCATAGGCGTCCGACTTGATGACCGGAATCACCCGATCAAACCGCTTCCTGAAAACCTGAAAATTATGACACAGGTTCGGCAAATTAATGAGAACCTTCAATTTATTGTAATCAATAGTCATTCAAATTACTTCCGTTTAAACAGCTTTTCCAGATCAGACGGATTCCATCGCATGGCAATGGGTCTTCCGTGCGGGCAATAGTCGCGCTCCGGGGTCTGGAGCCAAACCTCCAGAAGCGCAAGGGCCTCATCCACTGCCAAAGGCTGGTTTGCCTTGATAGCAGTCTTGCAGGCCATCATGGTCCACAAATCGTCCAGGTTTTTCGCTTTTTCCGCCAAAGCGTCTCCGAGATATTCCTTTGCCTTTCCCGTGTCCAGGGTCGGGGGAATGCCGCGCAGCAGAACTTTTGCCGGACCATCCATTTCAAGCATGAATCCCATGCCCCGAAGGTCAACCCAGAGATTCTCCAAGACTTCGGCTTCGCTTGGATGAACCGCCATTTCCAGGGGCAGAGCCAAAGGCTGGGAATCTCCCTTGGTCCGTTGCTCCCGCATGGCAGCGAGCAACACCCGCTCATGAGCCGCATGCTGATCGATAAGCACCAGTGACTGGCCCTGTCTGAGCACCAGATAGGTGTCCGCAACCTGACCCATATACGTAAAATCAGTCCCCGCCAGAGGAGTGGCACTGGTTGCACCCGGACCGGGAGCCGACATGGTCGAACCACTGTCTCCCATGGTGGGAGGCATGGACAAATCCAAACTCCGAGGCCGGTTGTAGTCGGCCTTGAACTCGCGATAGGATGAAAATTTCGGTTCTTCAAAATCCATGGAAGCAGACCTGTGCCCGGACCTGGAATGATGATCGACATGACCACCACCGGGAAACCCGGTGTTCTCGACAGGTTCGCAGGACGAGCCAAACGCTTCCGCACCAGAAAAATTGTCGCTCTCCTGCATCTGTGTCACGGCCTGCATGATGCCACTGCGAATGACCGAAAAGACACGGCTTTCATCTATGAACCGGACTTCCAGTTTGGCAGGATGGACATTCACGTCCACATCTTCGGTGGGGACTTCCAGAAACAGGACTATTTGCGGATATTCACGGGAAATAAGCATACCCTTGTATGCCTGTCGCACCGCCCCCATCATAAGCTTATCCTGCACGGGACGACCATTGACGAAGAGCAGAATACGCCCAGCCCGCCCCTGCGCCGTGGCAGGCGATCCAGCCGCCCCATGAACACGATACCCGTCACGCTCAAAATCAAAAGGACTCAACCCGTCGCACACGGTCGGGGGCCAAAAACCACGAAGTCGGGCTGGCAAATCCTGATTGGCTGGCAGCCTAAATGTCTCGCGCCCGCCCATGGTCAGGGAAAAACCGGACTTGAGGTGGGCCAGACTGATACGCATGAGCGTGTCCTGGCATCGTCGGTTCTCTGTGGATTCGGCCTTGAGAAACTTGAGCCGAGCAGGAGTGTTGGAAAAAAGATCACGAATTTCAACACGGGTTCCAGAAGCAAGGGCTGCCGGTCCCTGATCCACCACTTCGCCGGCTCGAATCTCGATAAAGGAAGCATCGCCCGTATCTTGGGCACAGGATGTCATGGTAAACCGCGAAACCGAAGCAATACTGGGAAGAGCTTCACCACGAAAGCCAAAAGAACTGATGGCGGACAAGTCCGCGAAACTCTGAATCTTGCTGGTTGCATGTCGCGTAACAGCCAGTTCAAGTTGATCGGCGGCTATTCCGCTCCCATTATCCTGAACCACTATGAGCGAACGTCCTCCCTTCTCTATGGTGACATCCACGCGGGAACCGCCAGCATCCAGACTGTTTTCCACCAGTTCCTTGACCACACTGGCCGGACGCTCAACCACCTCACCCGCAGCGATCTGGTTCTTGAGGCCCGAAGGCAGGATGCGTATGACAGAAGTTACTGGCATGACTAGAAATTGAACAGGTCGAAACCGACCTCAAAGCGACTGTCGTTGGTCTTCTGAGTAAATGCAAAGTGCAAGGTGTAGCACTCCCCGGCCCAATCCAGTTTTACAGTACGCTCCAAGTCTTTCTCCTTGTTGAAATCATGGCGGAACTTGGCCCCAATCGTGAACTCATCGTTCAGTTCCCACTTGCCACCCAGGCTAACGATGGACAAACGTTCAGTGCGCGACCGCTTGTATTCATTTATTTTTTCCTGGAAGTCATAGCCTACGGAAATCTCACCCAACCCATCCTTGTACAAACGGATCGTGTTTTCGCTCTGGGTCATGTCACCCAGATAGGGAGAAAACCAGGTTCGTGTCAGGATATCGATGAACGTTTCCGGCTTGATGCGCAATTCGGCCATGACATCCGAAAACGGACGACGCTTGAATGTGACCAACTCATCCTTCCGGTCAGCCTCATTCTGGTCATAGGACTGTTCCAGTCTGAATATGAGAAAATCAAGATAATCCGAAGCAACAGAAGCCTGTGGCTCCCCACCGCTGCCAGGTGAAAGAATCACACTATCCCGCCGTCTGTCGAGTACGTTAGTCAATGAATATGTAACACGATTTTGACCAGTTATCCGGTCATATTTGTCAAAATACGGTAACTCGTCCTGTCCGGTTATAGTCGGAGTGTACGAATATTTCACACGAGGTATGATGGAATGCTTGAGCCGTGTCCACTCGGAAGTCCCGGCCAGACTTGGCTCAGCCTTGACCTCCTCAGACAGGGTAAACACGCGGGTCATTTCCGAAAAGGCCGTAAAACCTGCGGTCCAGGTGGTTCGAGCCTGAAACCCGTTCTTGGTGGCATTGGTATCAAGAGTATCACTACGACCGTCATAATCAACAAAAGTGGAATTACCTGTCCCCTCATGTCGGGTAAGATCATAGGAAGTATGGTCCACGCCCAATGAAGGTATGAACGAGAAAAAGTCGTTTTTCATGGGGAGCTTGACCGTTGGCTGCACGCGGAAGCGATGGCCGGTATGCCCGTAGTTCCTGTAAAAATAATCGTACTTGGCGTCAGCAGAAACTTCCAGGGGTGTCCCC
>JAEINO010000040.1 GCA_016342345.1 Pseudodesulfovibrio sp.
AAAATAGGGTTAAGAAGCGTTTGATTATCCCCATATGCACTCTGATAATATTCAAGACAGGGGTTAGTTTCTGGGACTGTTATTTGAGGGTTTTTAGAACAAGCACATACCATTAATAGCAATGCCAACAAGACGACTTTCTTCATTTTTGTCTCCGACTTTTTTATTTTCGTGCGCCTCCTGTATTTACAACGTGCTCAGTCTCAAAACAGCCGTCAACTCTTTATTTTTCCTCTTCTTTTTTCGGAGAAATGAAGTGAGCAGCGGCCACATCAAAGGCCACATTTACTTGTTTCAATAGTCACTTTCATCCAATGCAATCTGGATTATTTTTTTCTAAAAACTGACAAATATTGTCAAAACTCCATTGCCTTTTCTTGTGTCGACAGACACTCCCGATCCTGACGAGCCCAAAGTTTTTATATTTTACTATTCATTTTCATTATTAATTATTTAAACGCCACCGACTGGTGGCGATCCTTTTCTTGATCCTTGCCCACAGCAGTGATCCTTTTCTTTTGGTTCATCCGGGTTGAGAGTACTTTGGCCAAAATGAATGGAAGGACTATTTAACTGGAAGAACATTAAAAAAGGCCGGACAGATATTTCTGCCTGGCCTTTTAATTATCGATTGGTTCACTCTACATGGGAGTCATGTTCTGCAACACCCAGAGGACCCGGCCCACGGTGCGTTTATCCATTTCGGCAGCGGGGATGGTCAGATCGGAGTATTTCTCATTCTCGGCCTTGAGCAGGAAGGCATCTCCCTGCATGTAGACACGGCGGATGGTCAATCCCTGATGCGGAAAGTGCACAGCGCACAGGTCACCGTCAGGATGCTCTTTCTGGTCGCGATCGATCCCCACGAACGCACCGCGACCAATAACAGGCTCCATGCCAGCGGAATCAATCTTCACCACCTGAAGTTTCGGGCGGCAGAAGGATTCGGGAACGGACAGTTCCTCAACGGGCTTGGGCTCCCACTGGGCGGCTTCCTTGTCGATGCCGGACATGGTGGAAACAGGTACAACACGACCGCGGGAGTTCATCCGGCCATAAGGGGTAGGAGTTTCACGCAGCAACGTATCTGCCGGAATTTTAGCCTTGTTGGCATTGATATATACAGGCTCCACTCCCTCGGACATCCAGTCCGGGTTCAGCCCGTGGCTGCGATAGAGTTTCAAGAACCATTCTGCTGGAATGGAACAGCGACGTTTGGCGTCGCTTATACTTGACTGCCTCACGTCTAAAACCTCAGCCAATTGAACCTGGGTCCGAGCACCCGTTGCTTTTTTGATACGTTCCAGAGCTTCTTCAAACCATTTAAGCTGTGCTTCATCACATCGGCGTTTCTTTTTGGGCATAGTGTTCTCTTTTCGCAATTGTGAGGGGTGGGGCCATATACGGATGAACCCTTTTATGAGGGGTGTTCTAAAATTCTTATTTTACCGCATTTTTAAGATCTTTACCTGGCTTGAATTTGGCCACCTTGCATGCAGCTATTTTGATCTCAGCACCGGTCTGTGGGTTGCGTCCCGTTCGTTCGTTTCGTTCACTGACGGAGAATGTACCAAATCCGGTCAGGGTCAGTTTGTTGCCTGCAGCCAGTTCAGACTTGATGATATCTAGCAATATATCGAGAGTCTCTCCAGCCATAGTTTTGGAGCTTTCACTTTTGTCTGCAATCTGAGCAATCAATTCCGCTTTGGTCATTGGGTCTCCTAGAATGTTCAATGTAAATTCATCAACTTTAATGGCACTGATTAGCATCATATCTCATAATCACTGAATAGCAAAGATTCAGGAACAAGTTAGCGATAAAGCAGTTTGCGCTGATCTAGACCCATAAATTACGCTTGGGCCGGATAAGCCTTCTTTTTGAGATGCCTGATAAAAGAGGATGGTAACATTGCTCTGAATTATTCATAGAAACACGTCTGGCTTCGATCCTACTGGGTTCGCTATGGTATTCCCTTACCCTTCCCTTGATTCTGTCTTAAATTTCAGCAGAGACGAAATTAGACGGTGTTTTGAATCTGAATTCTGGATGGTCAGATAGCAGCCCTTGGGTTTTCCATTTATTAGCAATTCCTAAATTCTTAAAAATTACAAATCAAAAAAAATACGACAACGGCTCTGTTGTTGTTATAGAGAGTTTATAATTTAGTTTATAAAGAGTTTATAAAGGTGCCAGAAAGTCCCGCCCCACAATGGTTTGCGCCGAAAAAGTTCAATCTAAATAACCCACATTTCAATCTAAATAACCCCTACTTCAATCTAAATACCCCCTACTTCAATCTAAAAAATTTTAAAATGTTATCACTTATTGAAGTCTGGCTCCTTGACATTGCTATACCTGCGAGGATAAAATTTGTTTATGAGGCTAACTTTTAACCAGGAGAAAATTTGAAATGAAAGCCCAAAAAGAACTTTTAAACCTTCCTGTCATTCGACAAATGCAGGATTTAACAACAAATCCGGTCTGCACAAAAACGCAAGGCCGGGTAGATGAGGTTCGTTATGAGACAGCGGACAAAGTATTTGTCGCTTGCGCCAAGAAAAAAGGCCTCCCACGCCCAACAGATGTTCCAGTCTTCATGTTTGCATTAGAAGCACTACAGAAACAACAGGACATAGCCAGGGATATTGCCGAAAAAACTGGAGTCGATTTTGATCCCCGTTTGCATATGACCATTAATATTACTACCGACGAAATTCTTGTTGCTCTGGATCGCAACATACAAACGAACGCTCGAAAAGCGGTCATTAAGTCGCTTGATCGTTACTCCGACACTACTATCGAAATCAAATATCTGGGTGATGCAAAAAAGGCGAGACGGAAAAACAAGAAGCCTCTTCGCTACAAGTTTGCAATGATCGCCATAGCAGAATACGGAAACACATCGGTAGATGTTTCGTTCACAGAGACATACTTAAATGTATTAAATGGACTGGATAATAAAGAAATCCGATATCTCGCACTTGACCATGTCGTTCGACTGACTGGCACTGCATCGCAGTTATATAGCATTCTCGCAGAGCAACTGGGTCACGCCAGGGCCAACAACGAATATCGCATTGCGGCAAGAACCCTGGCCCGTAAAATATTTGGAGAAGAGCGCGGTGGTGACAAAGAAAAACTTCCGACAAGCCGATTTTATGCACCATATATCACCAACGCCCTTGCTGAAATAGCCGAAAAGACCGGGTGGGTTATCGGTTCTGAAAAAATCGGTCGGGGTGAGGATGTAAAAGTGACATTTTGGACAGCTGAAATTCGTCGGGACAATATCGAAAAGTCGGAAGATAGGGTTCCCAACGCATTTGAAGTCGCAAAAGCGGCTAAAAAGCAACGGGATAAAACCCAGGTGAGTGAACCTAAAAAGCGGGAAACCACGGTTGTTGGCGACAATTCAACTACATCCCCTGCACTAGCCCCCACCCCAGTCCAAGCTCCCGCTACACTGTCAGAATCCGTCTCATCAACAATTCCAGCAGAAAACCGGAATGACAAATCTATCATCAGTAAAATTGCTCAGCTGATAACAGACAGAAACGAAGCGGACGCAATCACAGTGATTGAATACGTTAAGAAAAATCAGAAGCACGGATTTGCAAAGTTCCTCACCTACCTCGCCAATTCAAAGGGTCTCGCAACTGTAGCAGACGAAGAACGTGGCGACAGTCTAACAGACAGTCTACGTAAATGTTACAAGAGGGCCATTCAGACTAAAGAATTTATAGGTGAGGACGCATTCCTAGAAAGATGCAAAGAATACAGCATCGACCCCGCTACAGTATTAGCATGGGACGAAGCCAGACAAGCCAAGTAAACAAGAAAGCCCCCGCATGGGGGCTTCCTTCTTTCTTCTTCCATCTTATTCCTTCCGCACAACCAAAGGTTGCACGGTGCTTCGCATCTGTCCTATTTTCTCTTATTATTTCCCATTTTACTAGCAGTCTCTAATCATCCCACATGCTCCCGCACCCGCATCCAAAATCATCATCGAATGAGCATGAACTGAATGAATCATCGTCAAATGAACATGAACTAAAACTGTCATCGTCAAACATTGACGTTGAATCATCATCAAACATTGATGAGCTACTATCATCGTCAAACATTGACGAACTGTCATCAAACGATGAGCTAATATCATCATCTGCAAAACTATCATGCCAAATGTTACATGCTAAATGCGAATAAACAGGACTTGTGAGCATGTCATCATCATCAAACATAGACGTTGATGAATCATCGAACATGGATATGCTTGATGAACTATCGTCATCATCATCAAAAGATGAACTGAAAACGAAATGGTCACTCGGATTGCCTGTAAAAGTGGTTGTTTCACTGTTACTATTAACAACACAAATCCCGACTACTACGAAAAAGATAATAAACCAAAGCATATCTGCTCCTATGGTCTTTTGCCTCTCCTTTCCGCTTCTAATATCGCTCCGTTTTACCAAAGAGCCCAGAGCTTTTTTCTCTTTTTCCCGCTTCTTCTTTTCCGCCCTTGGGCGGCTTTCTTCCTTTGCTTCTTTTTTCTTCTATCCAAGGTGCACGGGCATGAATGCCCGACCAAGAAACCAGCATGAATGCTGGATGGGCCACCTTTATGGTGGCTTTTTCGCACTTCGTGCGCCCCCCCCTCTGGAAGTGACCGTTCCGTGTCACAAGAAGCGGTATCTCGATACCGCCTGAACCCGCATTCTCATGCGGGGGAAATCCCGCCCTTCGGTACGGGGCAAGAGGCGGACCGGGGGTCCGGCCCCTCCACCCTCTCGGGTGGGAGGAAAGGTTGGCCCTTCGGGCCTTGTTATTTTTTCAGAAAAAACCCTCCAGAGCGAATATGTACGTATGAACGACAACAATATTCGATTTCAAAAGGCAGAGGAAGCACTGCGATATCTCGTCGCAGTAAAAGAACTGGAAGGTTCAGTTGGTTCAGTGTCGGGTCGTGCCGCCGCCGATGGCGAACTGGGTTTGACCCCGGACGGTGATGCGTTCGGTCCCGATGTGTCAGACCGTATCAACGCACGTAACGACATTGAAGAGGCCATTTCCATGGATATGGACTGGCGGTACAGAAAGGTCCTGGACCTTTTCCTGTCGGCCGACTGTATCCGTATGTACCCTGAACGTGAAGATGGAACCCGCCGGGATGGCGCACACGCCATGGTTCAGGATTGGGCTGGTTGCACTCCATGCCACGCTAATCGTCTCATCGACAATATGCTGACACGAGTTGACCGTAATCTTTGGCGTATGAGTTACCTCTACGCTGACCCCGACGGTGTTCACGACCCGGAGCTGCGCCCGGTCCAGTCCGACGATGTCGAAATGGATATGGACACCGCTCTTTCCATGTCTTCGAAATGGGTCAGTTGTCCATACGAATACGCTCAATATTATAGTCGGGAAGAGCTTGAGGAGATGGGTCACCAGTCTGACGACTAAAGAAGAGAGTTGTCAGGTCTTGTGTGGCCTGGGTTTTGCGGTTCCACGCAACACCACTTTTCACGTAAGTGCCGGAGCACTTGCTGACAACTCTCTTTGATCCTTTACTTGTGGGGATGCTGTATTTACTTCCCCCGTTTTTCGTTTTTTCAAAATAGTCGTTTTTGATCAAAAAAGACCAAAACACGCAAAACGGTATTAAAGTGAAAATCACGCCCAAAACCCTTGTTTCCCCCCTCGCCCTCAGGGATGGGTGAATAGGAAAATAGAAATGAAGGGGGGCAGAGATTTCCTTTCTTCTTTCCTTGGTTCCTTTTTCCTCACCTTGCCGGCAATACAGAAATAACCCAGTCGAGCGAATGTGTAAGTATGAGGGATATTCTTGCAATCATCATTTCCTTTTTTACTGGCAATCCGGACAGACGTATTGACCAGGTCACCCTTCACCCCTTGCGTGAAGAGCGGATGGTGACGAGGGTTGTTGCCACCCTTTCTGCCAATCAACAGTCAGCTGCGCCACCAATCTTTGAAACCGTAGATGACGATGACGGGTTTCCCCCATCGCCCCCCAGTGATCAAGGGAACACAGACAAGAAATGAAGGGGGCAAAATATTCTTCGAGTTCCTTGTTTCCCCCGCAGACCCCCAAAGTAAGGGGAACTTTGAAATAGAGTGAAGGGGGTCTTGCCCACCGCAGGTGATCCTTTTTCTTCCCGGCCGACAGGCCGATCCTTTCCTTTTCCCTCCTATTTTTTCTTTTTCAAACCCCTCTGACACTAAAGCATTTCTATATTGGTCATCTTTTCAGAACAAAGGCATCAACACCATCTTCAGCTTGATGAAGCTTTTATCTAAAGCTCCAATCAAGACTTACGCTATCTGCACAACATAGCCCTAGATGCGGCCCTCTTACCGTAACTTCTCCCAGACATCGTTCCACTTTGTGGAATAAAAAAGTCTTACAACTGGAGCCAGTCAATATTGAAATCTAAGGAAATGAGAGAGAGGGCTTATGGGTTATCGAACAATAGAGCGCATTCCTGACCAATTCATGAGTGATGACGATAAATTTGTCATCAAGACAGGCATTACTTGGCTCATGAGGCTTTTGGAACAAGGCATTCCACTTGACGAAGAGATGTTTGAGTTCTGTCTGATGGCGCTGAATGACAGAGCTGAACCCTTAATCGAAAAAGCCAAAGAACTGACCGCTCTAATCGGGACAGACAAGCTTTCCTCTTCTGAGCGTACCGATTGCATTCGACTCTTCAACGAAGAATCAGACAGCATTTCGGCTATGGCCGGCAACTTCAAGACGCTCGTTAAAAAGTGCAAAGAACCGATGACCCGTCCGCTTGTTCAAGAAATAAAAGAAGCGCTCAAGGGCAGGCTCAAGGACTTTGAAAACATCACCCCATCAAGCTTTGAAAAAGGTAAGGCTGCACTCAAAACGTATTTCCGTCTTAATGAGGATGAAACGGCATTAGTGATTGCCATCCACATTCTTGAAAACTGGGACATCCTCGACGACTACTTCGACTCACACGTAAATTGCCGTGATGTAAGCAAGTCAAAACTGCTTTCGACAATGCTTGATCTCTCTCTGCGCGAATTCCATACTGCCATGTCAGGCAAAGTAGCCAAGCTGGAATTGATTGATAAAATTGGGACTCTGACCGTGGACAGAATGGTCGAAACCATTTTTTCGACCCCACATGAAAAGACCGCAGAACTCTTTTACAAGAAATCGGAAAAAGAATTCCTCCCACTGAATTACTACGCCCTTGAAGATGGGGTTGCAGAGCATATCCTTTCGCTCCTCGAAGCTAAAGGGGATACGCCCGCTCACATCCTTTTGTACGGAGAACCTGGATCCGGCAAAAGCAGCTTTGCTACCACTGCCGCTAAAATTCTGAACCAGGAAGCATATGGAGTCAGCAGTCCAAACGATGGGGATTCCAACTCCCGTAAAAAGTCACTTGAAGCATGCCTCAACATGACCGACAATGGTCAAGATGGTCTTGTAGTTATTGACGAGGCTGACAATCTTCTCAATACCGCATTCGCATATATCTTCACTGGAGAGCGACAGGACAAGGGCTGGCTCAATGAATTCCTTGAAAGAAAAGGAGTTCGCACTATTTGGATAACAAACGATATCTATGGCATCCCGGATTCGATCATGCGCCGCTTCGCATACAGTGTGAACTTTACAAAGCTGAGTAAAGATCAGCGAATGAATGTCTGGGAGAGAGTCATTACTAAAAACCGGGTAAAATCGATGGTCACACAGAACGACATCAAACGACTTGCAACCAGATATCCGCTCTCAGCGGGCTCTATTGATCTTGCAGTAAAGAAAGCCAAGGACATCGCAGGCAGGAAGAAAGCAATATTCGCTCGCGCCGTGGAGAAATCCTTGGAAGCCAGCCAGCAACTTCTCAATGGTGGTTCGTCATTACGGAATGACGATGTTATAGAGCGCGAATATTCTCTGGATGGCCTAAATTTGGATGTAGACATGACCTCGCTGACAACACAGCTTGATGCATTCAACAACTATCTCAAGAATGACAATAGCGACTTGCGAGTTAATATGAACATGCTCTTCTACGGACCTCCCGGCACAGGGAAAACAGAAATGTCCCGATATCTCTCCAGACACCTTAAGCGTGAACTGATCGTGAAAAGGACGAGCGACCTCTTAAGCAAATGGGTGGGAGAAAGCGAACAGCAAATTGCCAGGGCCTTCCATGAGGCTGAAAAACAGCAAGCCGTTCTGGTCATCGACGAAGCTGACAGCCTGCTCTTCAGCCGCGACAAGGCCACACGCTCATGGGAGACATCCATGGTCAACGAGTTCCTTACCCAGATGGAACATTTTCGAGGGTTACTCATTTGTACCACGAATCGCTTGGAAGAGCTTGATTCCGCATCTTTGCGTCGATTCAATCACAAGATCCATTTCGATTTCCTGGCAGGGGAAGGTAATCTCTCATTCTATGATCGAATGCTCTGCCCTCTTTCCAGCAAACGGCCAACCGACGAGGACCTGCTTCCTCTCCGAAGCATGGACAATCTAACGCCCGGCGATTTCAAAATAATCCGAGACAGATTCGCTTTCTACCCCAAAAGCAAGGTCAAGCATGCGGAGCTGATAGCCGGGCTCGTTAAGGAGTCTGAAATCAAGGAAGCGCGCGGCAAGCGGAAGACCATCGGGTTCGCATAGCATTGGGTGCTATCAACGCTATCCAAAGTTATATAAAATAATGGGTTTCCTACCAGTTAGAATATTTGGTATCAAAGGCTGCACCAGAAAAAGGTGCAGCCTTTGATACACCATTATTGTACTCAGGAGACTGTCGTGCCTCACAAGAAAAATCAACATGCAAGCCCAACTCAGAAGGCTGTGGCCCTCTTCTGCCAGCTCATGTACACAGGCAAACGCCATTATCTGATCGACCTGGCCCGGGAATTAGACTGTTCAAAGCAGACCATCATGCGAATGGTGCAGGACATTGACCGAAGCTATTCGGTCAAGTTGGACAAGGGCAAAGATGGGAAGCGAGTCTGGTATCAGGTGCGCACTCCCCAAACCACGCCAAAGGTAGCTTTATCAGAAACAGAAATCAGCCACCTTCTGCTCTGCAAGGAAATGGTGCACCACTTATTGCCAGATGGACTGTCTCAAGAGGTTAACGAAACCATCCACAAGACAGCGGCTCTGCTGCCGGCCCTCGACAACAGGGCTGAAGCTTTCGAGTCTCTGGCCGGTGTGATCCTGAAAGGAAGCATTGATTACACCCCCCAGGAAAAAATCATCACGGCATTGCTCAATGCCATCGCCGCCAAGGACGTGTGCGAAATCAAGTACAGAGCCTTGGGACGAGAAGAAGAGAGACTGCATTACTTCGCCCCTCTCAAAATAAAATCATACAGGGAAGCGTTGTATGTCACCGGGTGGACTGTGGACATCCGTTCGAAGGAAGCCGAACCTCTCTATGAAATGCACTTGCCTATCCACCGCTTTACGGCTGCTGAACCGGTTAGGAAAAAACATTTGATCAAAGAAGAGGAAACACCCCACTATTTCGGATTCCCTGAAAGTGATCCCTTCCGGGTAAAAGTTCGCCTCTCCCCTGAAGCCGGTACATATGTGAAGGAACGCAGGTGGAGTTCTGATCAAACTGCAACTGACTTGGACGATGGGAGGTGTGAGCTTGCATTTACCGCACAAAGCGAAACGGAAGTGTTGTCCTGGGTGCTGGGGTTCGGGGCGAATATTGAAATTCTCAGGCCCCATGCCCTCCGAGAGGCTGTCCAATCCGAGATTGAAAGGAGCTTAGGATATTATTAAGGAAGCGATGAACATGAAAACCATCATCGTAAAAGCTGAAACAGACAGCAGATTCATCTCTGTGACGCAGTTGGATTTGCCTAGCAGAGTTCTGGCCATAGTCGTCTAAGTTCTGGACGAGCAGACTGAAAATCAATGCTACTGGGTTGAAGTCTTCGATGTAAATAGACTGGTTCCAGAACAGCACGGACAGGTGTGCTCATTTTGCTTCGAAACGGAACGGGAAGCAAAAGATTGCGCTTCCAACCTGGCCGGATGTGTCAATTTCATGGTGTAGACGTCTTTTACCAACAATCAAAGCGAGAGATTTGTGAGTGACCCTATATGGGGCCTGCTAGGTCCCGATGCCATTCCGAGCCAAAGAAGAACCAGAACGTTGGACATAGGCTCGTCAATAAGGTTTTACAACAACCTTGCAGTACCTGGACTCGGAGGAATCTGGTTCGGGAAGCAGCTTTTCTTGGCCATGCTGGGTGTTTCCGTTGCGCAGGAAGCGCGGGAACGCCACGGAAAATCCTTCAACAACATCAGGACGGCAAACGCCATTGAAGCATTGGCCTGCCTATTGGCTTTGGAAAGCAACGGTTGGAAGTCCGATCCTCGTCTGAGGGGAAGCACCAAAATGGCATCCCGACATACCGGAGACTACAGCTTCGCCATAATCAGTCGCCCCGATTTTTACGTCACCCAGCCCATGCGCATGTCTACCGTGCAGCCCTTGTCCGCGCTGGGACTGGTCCGCGAGGATTCAGGTAGCCGTTTCAATTCGTTCAAGTGTTCGGATGAAGGGGATCGATTCGTCAACGAATTTTGTCGCGAATATGTACGCTACTACTCGAGCGACCTTCGCGATTGCTTGATACAGTGGGTGGTCGAAAAAACATTTTCTCCTAAAAAGCAGGTAATTCAAGAAGGGCTATTACCACTTGAGCCATTACACCAAGGAGCCTCAAGTTATCTACGCCTGCTCCTTGAACGAGGAGGACGATGCGAAGACGGGGAAGATGTCGCCAGGCGAAAGAACGCCCTCGCCTGGATGGAGTTGCTTCGGGAAAATCCCGAACAGATCATCCATTGGGATAACAAGCCGTCTGTCATTTCTGATGATCATTGGCAGGACTTAAGAACAGGATCTCTACTTTTTGCCGCACGGGACAGGGCGATCGAAACGCTGGATAAAATTGAGGATCATCTTTTCTCACTTAAAAAACGAAGAATGGAACCGAAACTGGGTGTCCCCCTCGCAGTACAGAAATCCCTGCAACGCTTGAAGAAGGCATCACAAGAATTCCTCGACCGAGGACCGAAGGATGAAGCTGGGGCCGCTTTCTGTAGGGGAATGGCTGAAGGCAACACTCAAAAGATACTGGCCAACCTGGTTCGTCGAGACGAGCTTGTTCTTAAATTCCGAGAAGGGGCTATCCTGCCCGGCCCTGCCTTCAGAAAAGACGCCCGACCGACAGACGATGAATCTATTCAGGATCTGCCATCTGACAGGTCCGAAGAAGGAAACGAGATACATTGGCCAGACAACATTTCCTATCGTGTCAGGAACCTCTTTCTACTAAACGCCGACCTGCATGGGAAAATCGGAGATTGGCTGGGAGACATGGAATCTCAAACGGGAGAGTTCAATGTGTAAAGACTTTCGTCCCCCTTCCCTACTCAGGCACTTTGAATCTCCTGATGAATACACAGGGGTTTTCGGCTGGCTCTGTGGCTATTCGGCAGATGCATGGTTCCTGGATGAAGCCCTCGGACTGTTCTCGGGAAAGACCCATGCGCAAAGAGCTTACGAGGGGCGCATATGCATGGCCATGATGCTTGATCCAGGAGCCCCCCAGTTGACCATGGTCGCAGTTCCCGGTTTGGCCCATCTACCTGTTATTAGCAGTAAGTTACTCCCGTGCAATCTGCTCCACGCAAAAGTCGCGATTCTCGCTTTTCGGCATGGGACAGACAGAACACGCTGGTGTATCCGTCTCATCGTCTCCACCGGCAATTGGACACGGCAATCATTGGAAGACAGCCTCGACTTAGCCTGGCGGATCGATATGGCCAGTGAAGACATTGAGGGGGGTAGTTCTGAAAACCGTGGAGACATATGGGCTGCTTGGGACTTTTTGAACTGGACATCAAGCCATTTCGACAAGGCTCTACTCTCGGTTTTCAGAGACGATCTAGAGGAAAATCCCGACCGTTTTTTTGAACGCATAGTGAACCTGGCAGGCAAAGGAGCCAAAAAACGCTCCCGCTTTTTCGATAACAGGAATGAAAGCCTGCTCGCGCAATTACCAAGACTGGTCAGAAAAACATCGCCAGTGCGGCGCAACTACATAGCCATGGGGTCTGGATTCTACGAAAAGGCGACCAACAATGCGGTTCCTTCGGTGCTTCAGAGCATAACGGACTCCCTTGTCGAGGACGGCCTGCTTACCGCCTCCGCCGATAAAAACGTATTCGTAAATCCAGAGGAGTGCCAAGCCATAGCAGATTCCAGAGAGGCCATGCTTCGAAATGGTTACTCCATATATCGCGCCGCAATACCGCAGTATATGCGTGTGCAGGACAAATTTCTGCATGCAAAATTCATTTTCAGTGCCAATGACAGAAGCGATTCAGACTATTGCGGAAGCCCTTGGGTATACTTGGGCTCCGGCAACCTGACAAAACCTGGCTTTACGTCCAAGGCCTCAATCGGCCGCGGCAACCTGGAAACGGGTGTCGTCTTCTCTCCTGGAGATGTGTACTGGGGGGAGTCAAACGAGTGCCCCCCCCAAAGAAATATTAGGAACCTGCTCCCCATCGATTGGGACGACCATCTGCGGTTAACAGAGAAGTGTCCTCTACACCCCGGAGAAGGCTTTCCCGAAAGGGAGACCATTTACACCGCCCCTCCCGTGAGTTGGCTAATCTGGGAAGAGACGGACGGCGGGAATCAAATAACGATCCCCAAAGAGTTCAGGAAGCATTTGAGACAATCTCTTTTGCGCAACATGGAGGTCCTTGATCGCGACGGCGAACCATGCCCGAAAGCGGATGCCCATACCTTTCAATGGCTGCACGAACGCCCCCGAATGGTCACTCTTTCATGGCCTGATGAAGACAATCCCTGCCAGTCGGACATCCCCCTCGTAGATGAGTTTGGACGGCTGGCGGCCACTGCCCTTCCTCAATTGGGCTTGTCGGAAGCATGGAGCATATTAGCAAACTTCCCCATGCCACCGGATGGATTGGAACCAGAGGATTTGCAGGATCAGCCTCAATCGGAAGAGACAACCGCCAATTCTTGCGACGCATCACCGCAAGACGCAGGCTACGGAGCAGATTACCCTGTCAGAAAAATGATGCAGCTAGTTGAAAGCATCGCTGAAAAGCAGACGGCCATAGACCAACCAGACTGGTCAGCGTGGTGCAACCGGCTGGAACAATGTCTCACGCAGGTGGGCGAGACCACAACTGTGAGCTTGTTCAAAAAACTGGAAGTCGATCCCCTTAGCCCCCTAGCGTACCCATCCTTCCGACCTGAGTATGCGGAAACAGCCGATACCCTCGAAGGCAAACGCTATGAAGCCATCCTTCGCAAAATAAAAAAGAGGTGGAACATGGTGCGAGTAACAGGAATTGGAGAAATTCGATGACGCCATCAACTATCAACTGGGAAGGGGTTGCCGACAGCCTCCGGGATCGAGCGAAAAGTGAAAAAAGAATTGCCGACTCCAACGTCGGGCAACCATGGCTAAATACCGGACAGCGGGCCTGCCTGTGGGCGATTGCCGATAGGATCGCCGACAACGGCATCATTATCGCTGATGAAGTCGGAATGGGAAAAACCCGTACGTCCGTAGCCCTGGCCAAATGCGTCATCAATAATGGAGGCCGTGTCGCAATAGTTGTTCCACCCGGCCTTGCCTACCAGTGGCAGGACGAATTGAGGGAAGGCGACGTAGAGGCTCCCTTGATGTTACGAAGTCTTGAACAATACTATACGGCATGGACGGATGAAGCCCCCTGGCCGACCAAGCAAACAGTTGTCTTATCACATATTTTCGCTAACTGGCGAATTCGGGAAGGCTCTCCCATTTGGAAAAGAGCCATCCTGCCGGAACTCTATGCGCTGTACCGTGAAAAAGAACGCAAGAGAAGGCCACGAAAGTATTGGAAAAAAATGGACTATAAAGACGAGCAACGAAGTGCTCAGGTCCGAGCTGCCGCACAATACGTATTCGATCAGACCCTGCACGACCCCCGTCTACAGGAGGTCCGCCGATGGGAAGCCATCGCAGGCCACCTAAACTGGCCCGAGATTGCCGAGTCCAACACAGGATACATGAATTCCGGCCCCTACAGAGAGCCTCTTCATGACGTCATCGGCCTCGGTCTTGGCATCTTTGATCTCGTCATCATCGATGAATCCCATAAGGCGAAAGGAGAGCAGTCTGGATTATCACGACTCCTCAACATGCTTTGCGAATCCGCAGATGCGAGACGGGTCGGAATGACAGCGACCCCTGTGGAATTGGATGTGAGCCAGTGGAAACAGAGTCTAAGACGAATCGGCGGTAAGGATCTCGAGCTTCTGGACGGCCCTATTGAGGAGTACAGGAGTGCTGTCCATCGCGTTCGGGAAAGGCCGGACATCGCCGAGAACAGAGAACATTTCAAAGTAGTTGCAAAACAGTTCCACAAACTCCTGTCGCCTTATATTATCAGGCGAAACAAGAAAGAGGACCCCACGGTCTTACTTTATGGGGAAAAAACCCAAGGTCAAAAAAACAGCTATCGCGACCACAAGGAAATTGCCATCGAGACGAACCGCCTTGAGCGGCCTTGGCGTGAAGCATTATGCGCCGCCGAAGCTCTGTCGTTCACAGCCCGACAAAAAGACAACTCCGTGGCAAAACGTTTTCGCCTCACCATGGGAAGCGGACACGGGTTAAGTGCTATAATGGATCAGGTCAAAGATGATTCAGGGATAGCGCACCCTGAGTCTTCGGAGAGACCTGTCATTGAACAGCATCTCCCAGAATCGAAATCAGGACATGAGGCCAAACGTCTTGAGCGGGTCGATTTCTGGTGCAAAATACTCGCGGCTCCCCACAAATCAGGGGACAGCGCGCTGTATGAGCACCCGGCCATAACAGCCACAGTCAGACACGTCGAAGACATGACCGCCAACAACGAAAAAGTTCTTGTGTTCGGACGCTTCACGGCACCGATGCGCGCGTTGGTTTCGTTGCTAAACGCACGCCAAATGATGCGCTGTCTCAAGGAGGACCAATTCTGGTCCCGCTCCAAGGTCTCGGAATCAGAAACCGAAGCAGTAGTCGCCGCATGCAAACAAGAGAAAATTGCATGGAGCCTCGACGAAATAGATGCCATGTTAAAATTGCAATACTCGAAACTTCAGCAACAAAGAGAAACCTTTCGAAAAAACCTCATTCCGAGGCTCAGCAACGGCCTGAAATACACTACTGATCAGCGCATAAATAACCTGTTTCTCGCTTTCAAGGGGCGGGTTGAAGTCGAATGGGACAATGATTCCGAAGATACTCCCAGAAATCTTGTCGGAAAGGCCCTGTTTGAATATTTTCAGAACCGTAGTCAGCCTAACGATCAAGATCTAGCCGATGCATTCGTCAAGATACTCAATGCTCTGAGTGACAGAAATGAAGGAGATGAGAACAACGACGGGGAATTAGATGCGCATGAAGCCTGTTCTCTATGGCCTGTTCTGGAAGATCGTTTGAGAGAGGAGCATTCTAAACGGACAGGAGACTTTGCGCGGCTCATGTATGGAGAGACTAGTCAATCTTCACGACGGATGATGCAACTCGCCTTCAACCGACATCGCAGCTATCCCATGGTGCTTGTCGCACAATCAATGGTAGGAAGAGAAGGGCTCAATTTACACAAGGCATGCAGAAACGTGGTCCTGTTTCACCCTGAATGGAACCCCGGAGTTGTCGAGCAACAAGTAGGCAGGGTGGACCGGTACGGAAGCATGTGGGCAAAGCTTCTTGAAGATTATGAAGCAAACAGCACAGACCCTACGGATGCACTTCCAAAAATCAACATATATCCCGTCATATTCAAAGGCACGTACGACCAGTATAATTGGAAAATTCTACAGGAAAGGTGGGATGATCTGCGCGCACAATTGCACGGAGACATATTGCCACCGCGCCTCCTGCGGAAGGAGGATGAATCCGTTGCGGAAGAACTTGCCAGGTCAGCTCCTGATTTTTCTCCTGTCAGAAAATACGAAAACGTATAGAAATCAAAAACCACTTAAAAAGTAACGTAACCGTCAAAACAGACGCTTCTACCACTCGCATCCGAACTCCGGCATAATTCCTCCTCAAACCAAGGAGGATCAAGTATGTCGTCAAGTTGCAGAATCAATTCGAAGAAGGAGTCCTATTGGCGTAAGCAGGTGTCCAAATGGCGTGCCAGCGGATTGAGCCAGGCCGAGTTCAGCAGGCAGGCCGGGGTTTCCATCAAGTCCTTTGGCTACTGGAAGCGTCGGTTAGAAAGGGACTCCTTGGCGGACCGGAGACCGAGCCCGGCCATCGTGGCAGTTCCCATACCCCAGCCAACCGAGCCAGAAATCCCGCACAAGCCAATCATTGTTCATGCCTGGCATGGCGTGCGCATGGAGATTCCTGACAACTTCCGCCCAGAGGCGCTGGAGAAAATCTTTCTTGTGCTGGGGCGGTTGACATGAACCTCCTGGGCTCACAGACTCAGGTCTGGCTGGTGCTTGGTGCCACCGACATGCGCAAGGCGATCAACGGCCTCTCCTTGATGGTCGCCGACCGCCTTGGCCACGATGCGTTTTCCGGTCACCTGTTTACCTTCTGTAACCGGGGACGCACCATCATCAAGATCCTCTACTGGGACCGCAACGGGTTTTGCCTTTGGCAGAAGAGACTGGAAAAACATCGTTTTACCTGGCCGGAGTCTGAGGGCGAAGTAATGGAAATGGGTGTTCGGGAGCTGAATTGGCTACTTGACGGTCTCGACCCGCTCCAAGCTCACGGGCACCAGAAACTGGGGTATTCTACATTATTTTAATCTATAAAAGTGTTGATATTTCAGTAATTTGATTGTATAAAGTTGACATGAAAGCAACGCTTCTTCCTGACGACATTGCGTCTCTCAAACGCATCATTGCAGACCATGAGGCTGCAGCCGCCGAGCGTGATTCCGTTATTGCCGAGCGTGATTCTGTCATTGCAAATCACGAGGCTGCAGCCGCCGACAAGGATCAGTACATCTCCCACTTGGAAGAACAGGTTAGGCTGTTCAAGGCTTGGCGTTTCGCTGCCAGATCCGAGAAGGCCAAAGGTCCTCAGGGCGAGGACCAGTATTCGCTTTTCGACGAGGCGGAGCTCGTTGCCATACAGGCTGATGCCACCCCCGAGACCGACGAGGAAGAAGCTGATGCCACTGAGGTGGCCGGTCACTCCCGGCGCAAGAAGGGGCGTCGCCCCATCTCCGAAGACTATCCTCGGGTTGAAGTCATCCACGACATTTCTGAAGAGGACAAGGTCTGTCCCTGTGGTTGCGATCTTTCTCGTATCGGGGAAGAGGTCAGCGAAAAGCTGGATATCATCCCGCAAAAGATCCAGGTCATCCGTCATGTCCGACCGAAGTACGCTTGTCGTGTCTGTGAGGGCGTGGAGGATGACGGTCCCACAGTCAAGACAGCTCCCATGCCGCCGCAACTGATCCCGCAGGGCATCGTCAGCCCGGGGCTGTTGGCCTACATTCTGGTCAACAAATTCGCGGACGGTTTGCCGTTTTATCGACAGTCGACCATGTTCGATCGGCTTGGGGTGGATATCTCCCGAGCAACCATGTCCGGCTGGGCGCTGCGTGCAGCCGAGGCCTGCGAGCCGCTGTTGGTCTTGTTTCACGAGCAGATTCGATCAGGGCCGATCATCAACCTGGACGAGACCACGGTTCAGGTCTTGAAGGAACCCGGAAGAAAAAACACCAGCAAGTCTTATATGTGGGTGGCTCGAGGCGGAGAAATCGCACGACCAGTCGTGCTCTTTCACTACGATCCCGGTCGGGGTGCCAAAGTGGCCGAGGAAATTGTCGGGAACTTCCGTGGTTTTCTGCAGACCGATGGGTACGCCGGTTACAACGCCCTGGGTGAACGCGTAGATATCCGACATGTCGGCTGCATGGCCCATGTACGGCGCAAGTTTCACGATGTGGTCAAGTCCGGAGCCAAGAAGAAATCCGGCACTGCACAGACAGTGTTGGACCTCATCGGCAAGCTTTACAAACTGGAGAAACAGGCGCGGGAGCAAAAGCTTGAACCCGAGGCCATCTACGCCATGCGTCAGGAGCGGGCTCGGCCTATCATGGATAAGATCAAGGTCCTGCTCGACGCCCGCGTGAAAACCACTCCGCCAAAGAGCCTTCTAGGCCGGGCCATTTCATACGCCCTCGGTCAATGGGAAAGAGTCATGCTCTACCTTGAGGACGGCCGTTTGCAACCGGACAACAATGCGGCCGAAAATGCCATCAGGCCCTTTGCCGTAGGCCGGAAAAACTGGCTGTTCTCCGGCTCCCCTCGAGGCGCTAGGGCCAGTGCCGCCATCTATTCACTCATCGAGACCGCCAAGGCCTGCGGTCTCAATCCCTACGAGTATCTCCTGCACGTCTTTGAACAGATGCCCTATGTTCGCAGCAAAGACGATTTCAAGGACTTGTTGCCCCAAGCTATGTCAAAGAACGATTCAGTCTGAGCCAGACTTCCACTTCTTACCTGATGAAAGCCCTCCTGAGAAGGTGGGGCTGTTTGGACGCATACAAAGTAACAGCAAGGCTTTCCACACTCGCTCTTTCTTATTTGGAGTTTATGGGAGACTGCTAATCTACAAACGCAACTTCATCCAGAATAATCGATTTCACGCTTTGGGCCTTGCTCGCCATATTTTTAGCAGAGTTAATAACCGTTGCGTCTAACACTCCGCCAGCCATCGTAAGAGTGTAGTCCAACGTAATACCGAAAAGACTAGACGTTGCGACAAACCCATATGCTGACTGGTTTACCATCTCTATTTCTCTGTTGATATCATCCCACAGCTCACTATTTTTCTGGAAAGTGGTCATTTCCTTTTTGTCGAATAATTGTACTCTGAATCTCAGAATTTCATGCCCATCTTCTTGCACCCCACCTTGAACCCAAACCATCACAACGGCATTCAAGTTGGCATCTTCCTCGGTTGATGAGAAGAAAACGTCAACTCGATCGTTTGAACGGCCGTCACTAACAGGAGTTGATTCCATATCAGCCGCTAAAAACAACTCATTGAGCCTGTCCACATTGTCATAAGTAACATCACTACTGGTAATAACAGTCATATAACTAACTCCCAAATCTGACGAAGTTTTTTTCACAAAATCTTGACCATCAATCCTGCTAATGCAAAATGTAACCACAGCCCTTGGCTTTCTTTTCCAGTAGCCTTTTCCAAAGCCTCACCATACGTAGCCAATTGCCCAGCGTACCCCATCGCCTTTTTCTCCAGCACAGCCCTGTCACCCAAGCTCGTCTTATGGTCAATGATAACATCTCCGTCCGGTTGGCGAGAAAGCATGTCAATCCAGCCGCTTCCTTTTTGCAGTCCTCGTTTGAGATGGATAGGCCACTCCGTGAGGACTTGTCCTGCACCGGAAGAATCAATCGTAGTCGAGATGAAGGTCCGCAACCTATGATGTATTTCGAGGAGCATCTCGGCATTGAGATCAGTCAGGCCGAGGTCGGTCACTATCTTTTTTGCGCGGACTTTCAAAACGGAGTCGTCCTGATCCGGAGTAGCTATGGCAAGAAATGCGTGAACTGCATTTCCTAGATCTACGCGGGCATCAGTTGTTTTTGACAGCAGGGGCGAGCCCATTTCGAAGAACTCCACAGATACCTGGTCCTCAGCTATGGTATCGCCGCTTGGCACGAATCGAGCTGGCGGATACTCTTGAACCTTCTTGGGCAAAACCGGAGCATAGTTCTGAGAAACAGGCTCATTTTCAGACGCTTCAACAGGAGCAAAGCAGACGGTCTCGATAGGGAATGACTTTTTGCCCATCTTTATTTTTGACACGCCTTCATTCTCCGGCAAGAACAGGATCTGCTCACCGTCGACATCCGTATAACTGTCGAGCCAAGCGGTCGTTGATTTCTTTTTTACCACTCTGGCCGAAAGAATGAGGTAATCCCTTGCGCGGGTCATACCAACATAAAGAAGCCGCAAGCGCTCACGTTTCTCTTGCTCGTACGCCTGTTCGGTCGCATCGCTGTCAGCCACCGAGTCAGAGAAATCGGGAATCACCTTTTGTGCGCCAAAGGGCCAAGGCCAGTAACGCAACCAACGTCCAGCCAAGGGATCATCGAGGTCAAGTGGTGCATCAGACGATTGTACACTCAGTCCAAACGGGTTGCCCCGCTCGCTTGAATCGAGACCAGTCATTATAACAACCGGCCATTCAAGCCCCTTGGACCTGTGGTAGGTCAGGACCTGCACAGCATCTTCACCAACGCCAACGGCCTGTGCATCCGCATCATCTCCTTGCAACTGTTGGAGATATGAAATGAGACCAGATGGCGTGCATGCGCATCGACGCGCTTTGCAGGTGCCTTCATAACCCAAAGCGTGGCCTCTAATAGCATCCAAATTCGCCTTTCTGAGGACGGGATTGTCCCAACCCAAAGCCATGCGTCCAGCGTCAGAAAGATCAATGGCAAGGTCCAAAACTTCAGATGGAGTCAGGGCTGCCAATCTCGGACGAGATGCATCCAGGCGAGCGAAAAGGGGAAGCTTCTCTTTTACGGAGTCCATTCCCTTCTCAAGAGCATTGCGGAACCACTTCTTCACGCCAAAGACCTTCGCCAATTCAGCGACAGCCAAGGTGTCATCGGGGCTGAGAAGATATCTGTAGGCAGCCATAACAAGAACCACTTCGTGACGAGCCATGAGCCCCGCGCGCGGGATTGCGGCCCGGATTCCATTTTCTTCAAGCGCAGCCGCGACACCATCACATGTTGCATTTGTCATACAAAGAACAGCTATATCTCCGGCTCGCAGAGGGCGTTCTTCTTTGCTGGTCTTATCAAGAATCACATACTCCGCAGCATTGTCGAGCATGGTTTCAATACCGCTCACTATGGAAAGGGTGTCATCTCCCTTGTTTTTCGAATTCAGTCTCCAACATTTTAGATGTGGCTTCTTCGGCTTTGTCGCCCTAACCTTCGAGGTTAACCGAACCCGCTCTTCCGGGAACCCAAAACCACCGAATGCGGCCGAAAAATACTCGCTAGCGAATTTGACCAGCGCGGGCTGAGATCTCCAACTGTTTGGCAGATTCCGCGGCTCGCCCAAGGACTCGATGACAGCGTCCATCAAGGCCGGGTCCGCGCCGCGAAAAGCATAAATGGACTGTTTCTGATCACCCACCCAAACGGAGTGGTCGACAAGCTTTGACAACTTAATGAAAAGAGCCAACTGAATGGGGCTTGTGTCCTGAAATTCGTCGACCATAACCATGTCCAACCGTTCTTTCAGTTGGGCAGAGACATCCTCGTCTTCAAGCATTTTCAGGGTCAGCGCTTCCTGATCCGTGAAATCAATAAGCCCCAATTCCTTTTTGTATTGCTGATAGAGGTTAGCGGATTCGGCAGCGCAGTCGAAAAGCCGCTTGATGAATTGGCGTACGTCGTCATGAAATCGAGGATGTTTGAGAAACTTTTCCGCCAATTCGTTGAGCACTTCCACTTCCTGCTCACTCTTTTTCGTCGGAGAAATTTTGGCTAACTTGGCCCATGTTGACCAACAAGAAATGGTGCCTCTATAGATACTGCGACGAATGGCCTGAAGGGCTGCCTTGACATTCTCTGTCCCTCCAGTCGTATCCCCATCCACAGGCAGGGCATTAATCGTCCTGTCCAATTCACAAACAATTTCTTGATCGAGTTTCTCGCCGTCAGCCTTGGTGAGCGGCTTGGGTAAAAAATCTTGGAACAACTTCCAAGACCGTTTGCCACTGGCCAGCATTCCCTTGGTGTCAATGGAGTTAGCCCGCGCTTTATCAATGATGTTCTTGACGATCCCTTCCCAATCTTCAACCTCCAACGAGCGAACAAGCGGCACAATCTGTTTGGCTTGCCGACCAAGAGCATCCGCAACAGCCATGCGAAAGATGGCGGCGTCTTCGCCGTCTGGCAATACTTCCAATGTCGGGGACTGTCCTACTTCGAAAGCATAATCTTTGAGTATAGATCCACAAACGGAATTGACTGTACCTATATAGCCATCAAATACCCGCTGAGCTTCCTCGGTACGCCCCTTCTCAAAAAGCCTGGACCGGAATCGACTGCCTATTTCCTGCGCCGCCTTTTTGGTAAATGTCGTCGCAACGACGGCTTCGGGGCGAACTCCATTATCAAGGCTTTCTACAAAAATCTCCGTCAGGGAAAACGTTTTCCCGGACCCGGCACTGGCACTTATCAAATCAACACGCTTACTCATATCCAACTCCACAGACCATTCCATATTCACAAAAAAAACAACCGGTTCCGAGGTTGAAGTCATCGTCCGGATCTTCTTCGTCCGGTCCAATGGCCTCCACCTTCCCGGCAGCCAGTTGGTCGATAATTACATCGTAGCGTTTGCGCGCTGTATCCCAAGTCGCCTTTAAGTCCGAATCCACCATATCCCCGGCCGGCAACCACGGGGCTCGTGTAGATATCAACTCAGTCTGAGCCAGCATGTAATACGCGCCGAACGAGGACTTATCGTCACTATCCAGCAACCAGCAATAGGCCGCAAGTTGCAAAGCAAGACCCTTCTCTAGCTCCTCTCGTCGACGCTTACTGCTCCACGCCCACTTCATGTCCCAGACAACGGGATTGCCCTTCGAATCTTCAAGGCTGATATCAATATATCCCCGATATTTCTGTCCGTTCTCATCAGTGCGCTCAACGCGCCTTTCGCTTTCAAGAACGGATAATTTAGTATTTTCAATACGCTCGAAAAGATCGGAAACAGCCCGAAGCAATAGCGACCGGAACTGTTCCCTCTCGGTTTCCATACCGGGCAAAAGAAATGCAGCAGCAGCTCCCTTCATACGAGAATCAAATAACTTCTCCGCTCGTTTGACGGCAGCCTTCGGCTTCCAATCACAAGATTCATTGATTAGACCCTCGACGATGGCGTGGCTGAAAGAACCGCGAAGTAGATTGTCCTCAGGCAGGCTCGGACTACCAGTTGATTTCACCTTGAGTATATGGCTCAATACCCATGACAAGGGGCATTTGATCAACTGCGACATGCCTGACGGCGATTCCTTCTCCCGTCTTCCGATGACACCGCGTGGCGCGGCCCATTTTTTCTGGAATTCAATGGCTGCATTCGCCTTCACTGCATTAAGAGCAACCCTCCTGCCCATCAATGCGCTTTCGCCTTTTCGGAGTTGCGAGGCATCGACAGTGATGGCGGGAATATCGTCTTTTTCAGAAAGATTCATTACAGCAACAATATTCTCCCAGAACGGATGAGCCGAAAGTGCCTCCCCGCCATCCTGTTCCGGCATCACCAGCACCAGCTTCTGCGAAGTGTTGCATGCTGCCTGTTTCCAAGAAGCAAGTTCCAGATTTCGTTCAAGCTCCATATCATTCATATGCACACCAGAACGGGTCAGGGCATCTTCTTCAGCTCGGGTCCATGGGGAACGACATGACAGCATCCCGCCCATGGTAAAATTCCACCAGATAACAGTGTCTACGCTGCCGCCGAGTTGCCCAGGATGTGTCAGTATCGACCACGGAGCAGCCTCCCCTCTTTCTGCAACAACAACACCGGCCCCAATGACTGAATCGAGCATTCTGTCCAATTGCGGTTTGGGGATAGCTTTTCTTCCAGTCGCGGCTACGGCCTCAGCCATTTCCGTTGCCATGCCTGAAACCGCACCCATGAGACGGCCTTCCGAGGATTTCGTCCCCTTCGCCGCCCACTCGCTCAGGCGATGGCAGATATTCTGGACAGTCTTCGAGTCGAGCCCGGTATGTGGAGCGGCTCTCTTCACCTCTGTCCAAAATCGCAAATCATCCAAATAAGCCTCACTGGATGGCTGCTTCCCGGCCCACTCTTCACAATCTGACACTGCCTGATGCCACCCCTTACCGCCTATGCCGGGCTCCTGCTCAAGAGCTCGAACAAGCCGGTAGGCCATAGCTGGATGCAAAGGACATATGGGCGCGGTCAAAAATTCAAGATATCGCTGAGGATCGAATGGAGCCCAGTGGACACCCAACCCCAAAGGCAACAACTGCAATGCCGCCCGCCATTGAGATCGGCTAGCCGCACCGGGACGTGGAAGCCCATGCCGACACATGGCGGCATCTAGGACTTCGCTATCGGACTCAGCCACAATGACAATATCACCTTCCAGATTCTCATCAGCCGCAAGCCATGCACCGAGTGCATCCGCTGCTTCCAGCGCTGTGGGAGCCTTGAGACAGGTGATCGAACCATCGGCCTTAATGGAATGTGGGCCCTTGCTGGTGGCACAGAGTTTTCCATGCAACATGCCTAAATCAGTGTCAGCCAATGCAGATGAATCGGGAACTACAGTGTTGATGAGAACGCCATTTTCTCCGAGAGCAACAAAAAGGTTACGCCAGCAGGACGGCCACTCCGAAGTTTCATGAGCGTAAAGAGAAATTTCTGACAAACCGGTAATTCCATATGAAGAAAGAGCGACGAGGACTTCTTCCATGCGTTCAGCCAGACTAGAGAAGACTTGGGCTTCACCTTCCAGCAAAGCCAGGTCAGCCAAACGAACTGACTCCCCGGGGGCGCTGCCATCCCAACCGGACAGGCGCAACTGATCCCGCAATGCGAGCAGCCTTTTCGCTGATGACCAGCCATCGGCCTTAAATGACTTCTTATAAAACGGCTTTGCCTTGCTACAGGCAGCATCCATGGCAGCGAGGTAGCGCGCTATGCGAAGCGGCTGTCCACAGTGAGAACTAGCAATGCCCAGCCGGGTTTCAAGAATAGTCACCAACCCGAGAGGCCCGGTTGTAACCACGCCTTCCGCTGCCACACCCGTCCCGAATTCTCCGGGAAAACTTCCCGCGTCAAAATGATATCCGACCTGTATTTTCATGCCACGAACCTTCCTTTTATACATCTGAACTGTCCAGCCTTAGATACCCGCAAGCACATTTCAGATTGTGGAACGTTGCATGAGTATTCTTGCAGGGAACAGTGCCACAATCTCCAGCATAATCCAACATATTCATTTAGCTATATAAAAACTGTGGCCATACAAATAGGAACAAGCAGCATGGAAGAAGAAAAGCCGTATATTAACGAACAAGGTGACCTGATAATTCCACTGAATTTACCAGAACAATACAAATGGTGGAAACACTCTGAATTCAAAAATCGGAACAAAAAAAATCCATATCTGAAAATAGATGAGATTCTTGAAGAGTTGAAGGCTCCATATGATGTTTGGGTACGCTACACTCACGAGAAGTACAGAGGGACATAACCATTCGATGAAGGAGCAAAAGAAAATGGAAGATACCGTGATGAAGATTCTGACGAACTTCTTGATCTTAAGGGCGAGGTTGTCGAGGACATAGGAATCAAATCTTTATCTGATGAGGAGTACGAGAATTTAAGAAAATTGGAAGAAGACGGCGTAATCCTCGGCATCCTTTTTCCCATTGAAAGAGCAGGGGAAATCTTACCCAATCACGGTGCTGGTGGGGCAATATAAAAAAGTAATCCTTATAGTGATGAAGACCTCATGATGGGCCATGGAGCTTCAGCATGGAGACGGAACAAAGATAACGCAGAGAGAAAATACAAGTTATTTCCGGATGGATCGTCAGACCCTAACCCAGCAAGGGGTAGAACTTTTATCCATGTTGGGATAGACATTACAAAGTCAAATAAGCAAAAAACTATGGAGGACTTCATTTGCCTACGACCACAGGCATGGATATAAGTGTCCGCCGTATGTCACACGAACTATTCGAATTGGAGAAACTGGCGGTAGAAACGGGAGAGACCTGTGCATAGAAATTTCTGGATACTTTCACCAAATGTTTACAACGATGACACTGAACAGGAATGGAAAGAGGTCATCGCTGCAAGAAAGTGCGCCTACATCGGATATGAACCAGATGATACCACCGGGAAAAAATTAGGACCAAAATTCAATGATGACATTCAGGAGGGTGATGTCATCATTGTTGCTCAGGGAGCAAACAGAAATAAGCACTGCTATCTCTGCGGCATCGTCAATAGCCCTGCTGCATACCTTGAAGAAAAAGGCACTCCTGGTTATGCGCAGCGGAGAACATTGATACATACTCTTAACGAAGAAGAGTTATCCGTATTAGAACTCAATTTTAACGATTGTTCTTATGGAGCTGCTAATCGTATTCCTGCTCTGTATGAGTTGAAACCGCGGGGAAATGAAAATGACCAGCGAATTACTTCAGTAATATTGGCCGCAATAAACAAAAAAGGGATCGATGAACTTATGGAATCATTAAAGCTCTCCGCTGAAAGACAGGCTCAAATCAAAGCTCTCTGGGAAAAATTCAAATCTGGAATTTCCGAAAATTCAAAGCTTGCCGATGAGGCGGAGTTTAAAAAACTGATCAGCCAGTGGAAGAAATACCGGGAGAAAATCATCGCCGACACATTGAGTCTTGATGATTATACAAATATTCTCAGCAACTCACCGGCTGAAATGCCCGGAGGCTATCTCTGCAATTTTCTTGAGAGAACGACAAAAACCATTTTGGGGTCATCAAAGCCGGGGAATGCGAAGAATTTCGGGGTTAAACTCAACGACGACGACAACAGCAGCTACTATATACAAAGCGAGAACAAAGAGACCGCATCCAAAGAAGAGGCTGAAGTCTATTTCAATGAGCACGTTAAAGGGCTTCTGAAAAGCATTGTTGAAGAGGATGATGCATTGGTCAAAAGTGCAAAAGTAAAAAAAGCCAATTACAGTGCAAAGCAGATGCTGATGAAAATGGCGGTGCTCGATAACCCCAAAGATTTCCTCCAAATGTACGCAACAGAATCCATCGAAAAGCTCCACGGCGAGTTTATCGATGGCGATTCCGATATGGATGATCTCTTACAACTCAGTCATCAGGTTTGTATGGTTGCAAAGGATCTATTGAAAGTGGATGATAGCTCCCCAGCCGAACTTATTCAGTTATCTCGGTTTTTGTGGAAATATGTCAACTCTTCAGCAATTGCGGATGTAGATAGCCCTAATGTAATTATGTACGGTCCTCCGGGAACCGGAAAAACCTATTCTGTGGTAAACAGCCTTGATTTTGTTAGTCAGGGCGATAGCTCATGCTATGAAATTCTCCAGTTCCATCCGTCTTTTTCATACGAAGACTTCATTGAAGGAATTAAACCAAAAGGCGTTTCAAAAGATGGAAATATCCGTTTTGAATTGGTGAACGGCGTTTTCAAAAACTTCTGTATCAAAGCTAAAAACACCCCTCATAAAACCTTTTACTTTGTAGTAGACGAGATTAATAGGGCGAACCTCTCTGCGGTTTTTGGAGAGACGCTCACTCTTTTGGAAAAGAGTTACCGTCACGATGGGAAAAACGACAAAAACCTGATTAAAACGCAGTACTCTTCACTTATTGAAGATTTGATCAAAGAAAATCCAACTAAAAATAAAGATTTAGCTTATCATTTCGATAAAGAAACTGGTGAGGTAAAATTCGGTGTGCCTGAAAACCTCTTTTTCATTGGAATGATGAACGATGTGGATAAGAGCATCGACTCTTTTGATTTGGCACTTCGCCGGCGGTTCAAGTGGGTGAGAAAAGAGTGTGATTACGACGTGATCAAGGAAGAAACGCGATTCAAAGGGAAAGACGAATTTATAAACATTGATAAGTATGTAAAATCCTGTGAAAAACTGAATGACTACATTTCAAAGGAACTTGGGTTAGGTACTTCCTATGAGTTTGGGCACTCATTTTTCATGAAGATGAGTGATATTTCCAAAGCATCCAAAATTTCGCAATCCAATGTGGAAACACTGTTCAAGCTCTACCTCCAGCCAACTCTAAAAGAGTACCTACGAGCAGTATTTGCCGAGACGAAACTGGATTCGGAACTTCGTAAGGCATTGGTCAGTTTTAAGAAAAACGTGAAATAGATGAAAATAAACGTACCGGTTAATCACAACTATTATGAGGAAGCCCCCATCCAGGAATTAGAGCTAGGGGATTCTTTTTCGGTACGCAAAAGTGCCACAAAAAAAGTGGAGCAGCTTTTTTCACCCGTTTACGAACTGAAACTTGTAGCCGCACAGCTCAAACAAGTGAAAATTATTAACTTCAAAGGTAAACGCTTCGATCCGGATGAAGAACGGCTGATTCTGAAGCTCTACAGCAAAGAGAAGCCAGAGGGGGATAAAGAGTATTTCATTCAGACCGGATTGTATGCGGGCGTATTATTTCATAAAGGGTGTAAGTTCAATATTGCCCCCAAATATGGGGATGCGTTTCTCAAGCGAATGCTCAACTTTGTAAACGATATTTATGTTGATACCCAAAAGGTGCAGGCAAAGAAGGATGATGCAGAGAATCAGGCACTGTTCATAATCGCCTATCTCTTCATTCATACTCTCGAAAAGGCTGCTGTTCTGGGTTTACCGCAACAATACCGAAATAATAGGGAGAGAAGTCACAAGGTCAAAGGTCGGATCGACTTTAATCACTACCTGAATCGAGACATTCCATTTCAAGGGAAGCTGACGAGCAGTTTCCGGGAGCGCTTGTATGTTCAGGAAATAATCGATATTTTGCACCTTGCTTTGAGAAAGCTGGAAAGCGTCTTTGGAAAAGATATTAATGGTCACCTGCTTGGATTAACACAGTTACTGAAACAGGAGTATTCCGGCCGCTTTGTCACTCATGAAACGATACAAAAAGCTAAAAGGCATCAGGCAATACAAAACCCGATGTATAGTGGGTTTAAAAGAGTGTTAGAGTATGCCGAAATCATTCTGCAGGACAAAGATTTGATGCCTGATAGTGATCATCAAAACTTATCTACAACGGGCTATCTGTTTGACATTTCAGAGCTATTTGAACTTTATCTTGAAAAACTCTTAATCCGAAAATTCCCAGAATGGATAGTGAACGGACAGGAACAAATAGCGACTTACCAAAAGCAGTTTTATCATCGCAGTATGTTTCCGGACTTGGTGATGAAACACCGAGAGACTGGTAAGGTGGCGGTCTTTGATGCAAAATTCAAAAAAATGAATTTTGACCGCAGAGATGTTGATAGGAGCGATTTCCATCAGATCCACTCCTATTCCGGATTTTACCAAAACGTCTTGATGGCAAGCGGCTTGATCTACCCCCTTTCAGAGGAATGTAATATAGAGAAAGCTCACTCCACATCATTATATGGTAGCGGGGACAATGAGATAAATTTCATAATTGATGGTATCTATGTGTCTGAGGGGCATTCGATGAAGCAGGTTATTGAAAATGAAAACGCATTTCTTGAAAGGGTTTCCAATACAGTTCGATAAGCGCACATATTTTCTTGAAGAGAACCAAAATAGCGCAGTAGTTTTACTCACGTATCGAATGGTACTTGGTGCTTCAAAAGCACGAATAGGGAATGGTTACATACGATTACCATTGACGTGGGGCCACATAGGAAAAAATGAGGACAAAATGGAATGGAAAAAGACCCCACAAGGTTACCTTCATGGAGAATTCTCCGAAATAGTTAAACACGTTATTGGTAGGATTCTGGCACACCCTCACGCTGTACAGGAGCTACCCTCCTTAATGGAGAAGCACTAAATACTCCAGTAGTTTGCTACCCTGGGACTCTCGACCCTCATTGCAGTGATGTAGTATTTTTCTTCGCTCTGACATTGCCACGCCACAGAAAAGGTAGAACTTATTTATCATTTCAGGAAGTACTCAGAAGGCTAGTCCAACACATGCAAAGAGCGTGTTTAGGGAAGACACAGAAAGCGATCATAATTACGGATTCATATGATCCTGCGGCCTTTGAAGACTGGAAAAGCAACATCTACCAGATAAAACAGAATGCACTTGTTGAATGTCACTTAATCGTAGGAAACAGCTATACAACAGTCCCGCTTTGCCCCCTTCCCAGAGCAAGGCTGTCAGCAGATGTTTTTGTCATTATATCAAACCAATCATGAACCCGCTTCCAAGATTCTTGGCTGGGATTTCTATTTGCATACAACTTGAATTGTCCAATGGATAGCCGGCTCCGATTCTCTCCGGCCATTCGTATTTCCAATGTGCCACGCTCTGGCTTCAGCACTCTATAGATGTAACACTCTCGATTCTTCACTCTGTCTAAATAACTGGCAACGCAATGCGACATCAGCTTGCCTTCCATTGATAGAAGTTGCTCGCTTTTAATGGGAACAATCGTAGCATCACCATCAATTGGTGGGGTATCAAAGAGAGTACCACCATCAACCATTTCTTTGCTATTCAATCTCATGACCCAGCTTTCATGCAATCTGTAAAGCCTGCCGAAATCTGGACATCGAGCGACCGTCAATTCTGCATCGCCATATTGAAGAGCTTTCCCCATTTCGATTATATCTCGCGCTAGGCAGACACAGTCAGATATGTACCCGTGGGATAAATTGAAATTCATATCGAACAGCGCATTACGGAACCAAGTATGATGTAATATCCCTTGAGCTTTCGCCAAAAAGACAACCTTATGAAGATCACGGTGAGATGAATGGCGCAGGATTTTATGAATATTGGGGTCAGTCGCTATTTCTCGTACGAGTGAATAATCAAACCGCGTTCCATTATGTTTGATTAATTTAAAAACCTTCACAAGCGATTTGGATCCAGACCCAAAAAAATGCTTCAATATATCCCGGCGCTTCATACGACAAACTGCACTTAATTCTTCCCAACTCATTCCATGCAACACCCTTTGCTCTGGGATGAGCCAAGTTAGGGCTGGAATGCTTTGCAGTAAATCCATCGATTCAGGAACATGCCTCAACAACCGAAGCAGGCCGAGTGCATAATGATCAAACCCCTGACAAATTTTAAGAGCTTCAGGAGCAATGGTAGAGCCAAAAAGTGATATGGGATGGGAAGTGTCATACTCTGTATCAGACACAGTCCACTCATCCAGAGCACTCGAAGGTTCCCACCCTTGACCTTCGTTACAAAGGACTTCCAACCCAGAGTCCCAACTTGTAAGCTGGTAACGAAGTCCTACTTTCTCCTGCAGGTCTATCTCCAACACATTATGCAAACCGTCGAAGTGACAATATTCAGAGTCAAAAAGCATCACCCCTCCACGTACTTTAATCTATGTCCGACCGTGGATTCCCATGACTTTGAATCCATTGCCAGACATATTGCCTAACACCTTTTGGCGGCCTATCATTATTCTTCGCTTTCAGTTCACCTATAGAATGAACACCTTTTTTACTCACAACTTCCAAAGTGCATCTCTCTGGATAGTAAACTTTGTAGATATATGAACCACCTAAAACAATGTCATCTTCGTATGATGCAACACAGTTATTCATAACATTCCCCTCTCGCACAAGATCTTCATGATTCGTAATAGGTACTATAAACTCGTTACCAGGAATGGGTGGTTGGCCAAATCCGATCTTTCGCGCTTCCCGACGTTTTGTAGCTCTCCGCTTATCGCGTTCCAATCGCTGATTAGCCCGAGCCAATTGTTGTTCTCTCTGCAGCTGTGCCCGCCTTTGTTTTTCCGCCTGAATAACCAAACCAAATTCAGCTGCTGCTTCCCGCACCTTCTTCAAATTAGCAATTTCCTCATTGAGCTTCTTGTTGTGCCTGCCATGCCATCTATCCGTCAACGCAGTAAGTTCCCCCAATGTCTTGCAGTTTCGAAGTACATGCCGCACATTTGACAACCCCGCCTCCGAGCCAAGTCGTAAGCAGGTCTCGCACATAGTCCTAGCTGTCAAAACTTTATATCTTGACCCATTTTCATTAGAGATTGCACGCTGAATACATGGGATCGCCTGCAAATCTGGGGTGTCCATAACCTCCTCAACCAACGGCAAAACAATCGGTGAACAGTGCCGCAGATTGTCTTGCACTCGATCATCTCTCAACAAACCATTGAGAGTGCGTAACTCTTTCACCGAATATTTGATGGGCAAAACTCGGCTGACCAATTTCAAGTGCTTCTTCGTGCTTTCCGAATACACTGTTTTGACGATTTCAATACGCTTGCCACAAACGAGATCCACGGCCTGCCTGACAGTAATAATATTTGCCAAAACAGCAGTAGCGAGCAACCAGATGAGTATGGGTATTTCCCGAGCCAATTCAATAGCTGCAGCACCGCCTTGGCAGAGGATCTGCAATGCCTGCAACTGTCCAAGTGAAAATGGTGAGATTACCTTTATCACCTCATCCGGGATGCTGGCTGCGAAGCTATCAATCACATTACCAGTATCCCCCGAGTCTTTTCTTTTGGACGAGAAAATAGTCATATCGACCGTTTTTAAACCGCCCTGTGGACCACCTGTATCGCTCAAAGATAATCCATTATCCCATGAGTCCAATCTATACACAGGGCACCCTGGGCCATAGCTCTCCACAATCAAAGCATCTGTTCCATGTTCGATAAATATTTTTTTCGTTACTTTATTACTAATCAGAACCACTTCTAATACTCCGTACACTGCGTTTTTTCGGATCCAAGCACACTTTCGGAACGCTCAGATCCAAGTTGGACACCACGCCCTCCGGGCCAAGCATAAATGTAATATCCAGCATAATCCTTCACCGCCATGAACTGATAACCCTCCGTTGACCATATCTGCATGTCAGCGGCGAACCCAAGAATGGACGTTTCGAAATCTATCTCGGCCTTGAGGTCGCGAACGGAATTGACAACAATCCACTTCAACATCCGTTTTACGTCTTCATCCGGCTGAATAAGTGTGGACATAAGCTGAATCTCCTCGACCGGGATGTCCGTATACAAAGAGAATATACGCCGTCCGAGCTGCCGAATTCCAGCTTGAAAGTACCCGGGAGTATGCATTACAAGAGTCCATTTAGGCTCCCACCCTTTGAGATCAAGCTCTCCGACCTTCGGTTTCTCGTTTATCGCTTTTGAAAGAATGACGGGGAGATTTTCTGGTGTAATCCGAGGGACGACAGAGGGCAGAAAACATCCATCCATATATGGGGAGCACAGGTCGTGTACGGTGATGCCAGCTCTTTGAAGGGCCTCGTCATCAGAGATATCATCCCTCTCTGGCAGAAGCATGGAACCGGAAGGTAGAGGCATGTCAGAATTGCCTCTGGAATGCCTATTGGGCCAGGCTATTTCCGATCGGGCTTTAACATGCTGACCCAATTTACCAATACCGGGGATACCAAAGGGCAAATCATTGCCACTCCTGCTAGCAACATCCCTATCCGTGCATTCAACAAAAGAAACGCCAGCCATAGCAGAAGGCTGCTGCTCATCATCAAAAGGCAACGTCAGAGCTTGCCTCGAATCCAGTGATTCCTTCTTTCGATTCCTCATGCTTCAACCTCAATATTTTTGGTGCTCATCTTTCAACCCTAGACCCAAACCGTTCCAAAAGTCAGAACATAAATGCCTTAAATTCCCCCACCCTTTTAATGCATAAGAAAAGCCCCATAAGGGGCTTTCTGTTTAGTAGCGAGGATGGTCTGGCAACTGCCATCCCATTTTCTTACATATTAAGGTCATCTCGCTCACTTTTGGGTGATCGAGATGTGCGTCTCGTTCCAGGTACAAACCCGGAATTGGTTGAAGGGATACAAGCTCATCAAGGCTTGTGTAACCCCATTCATCGTTATGGTCTTGAAACAGACTCGCAAATCCAAACAGGAGTCTGCTCTCAGGCTCAAATTCAGTAAAATACCATGTGGCATTTCCATACGGATTGAAAATCTTGAGAATGATCTGGGCATCTCTGCCTTTATCCTCTTGACTCCCAATGCTCTTGAACTTCTTTTCAATCTCTTTGGTCATAAGCTTCATACGTCCCATAATCTCTCCTAATTTTAATGCATTGCACACAAAAAAAGAGAGGAGCATTCCTGCGCCTCCCTATTAAAACACTGAACATAACTTGTTTGTGACTATAGTATCACGCCAATAAACATTTTCGCAAATTTTCCGACAAAGTATTTTGCAGTCAAAAACGTCTGCTGTTCAGCACTTTTTGCTTTTTTATTCTGTTTCCTCTTTTTTCTTGAAAACTTGCTTTTTGATTTGGTGGGGTAGTATACTGTTTACATATTCCATATATTTCGTGTTAAGCTTGGAGGCATACGTTGCATGACATTGTTGTCATGTTGCAATGCGTCACGCAGTTCTCGCATGTACGAGAATGTGCTTCCAAGCGCCTCCTTTACGATATCCAAGTAAATTTTGCGTTGGCCTCCGCATCGTGCGGATTGTGGATGATCGGCAGTCAGAAATTAGCCTCTCTTTCAGAGCCATGTGTTTTACAAACCGCCAACGCAGAAAGCCCCATGAAGGGGCTTTTTCTTTTGCTGTGACTGGTTAGTCGTTCACAGCAAAACCTCTGATTTTTTGGCCGCTTCTTATATTTGACATGGAAACCAGCCAATTTTTTTACAAAAAAGAGTTGACAAAACTTTAACCAGTGTGTATTTCATATTTTGACGGAGATGCCTCCAGATTTAACAGATTTTTCATCAACAGTTCAAACATCAGTATAGAAAGGAAATTTATGTAACACAATTTGATACGACCAGCTTTTTCAGAGCCTGTCTTATCCCCACTTCTTCGTAGATCTCAATGCTCAATCAGATCAAAATAAATAGTTTTGATGCTGACGATCTAGTCGAACCGCTCTGGCGGTAGGCGATGCATTATCTACAGATCAGGGGATTTTTTTCATGACCACGACTACGACCACAACGACCACGACTACAGTAAAGACAACGCCGACCACCACGACCACGACCACGACAAAGAAGACAACGACAAAGGTCACGACCAAGACCAAGGCCGAAGACACTCCCGCCGAAGAACCTGCTCCAATCTGCACACCCCGCAATACCCAGCGTCCTCCTGCCGATCCACGAAAACGTTGCGACAAGAAAGCTGAAAAAACAGCTCAGATAGATCAGATTGTTGCTGATTGCATATATGAATCTGACACAAAATTCGTAGCTAAACTGAATGGTGCTACAGCTACTGTTTATCACGCTGATGCCTTCGAAATGCTCGAAACGATGGAGCCTGACTCGTTTGATATGCTCCTCGCTGATCCGCCTTACAACGTTCTAAAAGACGCCAAATTCGATTTGCCGCCATGGGACATTGAACGCTACATAGATCTCGTCTGCAAAGTAGTAAAAAACGATGGTGTAATTGTCGTGTTTGGCAGCTCGTTGCAGCTTGCACGTTACGAAGCAGCGTTCGAAAAGAACAAGAAAATTGCTGTGAATTGTGTGTGGTCAAAAACTAATCCAGACCCAAAAAAATTGGGAATAACAAATGGTATCGAACATTTTCTCGTAGCGTATTCTAAAGAAACTGCGCATCTGTACGTAAAAACAGAAGCGGCGTGGAATACGATTATTGCTGGTGGTATTACAGCAAACGAACGTGTTAAAAATGTTGATGACGAAAGCTTGGAAGGCAAAGAAAACCATCTGCATCCGACCCAAAAACCAGCAGAATTGAATATTAAGATCCTTGAAAAGTTTAGTGACCCAAATCCTCGGCCCGGCTACCGTATTCTCGACACATGTGCGGGAAGCGGCGCGATTGTACGAACTTGTCTTGTGAACGGTATTGATTCTGTCAGCATTGAATGTGATCCACATTATTTTCACCGTGGCAACGCTGCATATAGCAATGAAAAAATCATGAAGGCGGTTCGTGCTCGCAGCGCTGAAGGGAAATTGTCAATGGGCGAAATTCATAAGCGTGGAATCGATCAGGTACTGAAGAAAACAACTGATCTTGACGATGCAAAACGTGATGAATTTTTCAGAGAATTGTTCGGCTATAAATACTATTGCTTCGAAAAAGAAGAAGTTGTGAATGTCGCAGGGAAAAAGGGTTTTGCTTCCATGTTTCAGCTCTAATCTGCTCAAAACGCTGGTGACACAAAGATAATTTTCGTGTCACTAATTTGAAAAACCTCTGGTCGCCAGGGGTTTTTCTTTTTTTGTGTTGACCACGGTTTTATTTTGTGCAGCATTGACAACAAAATCAATTGTTTGGACTTAACTTTTGGTATAGCGACGGTGTTCAATAGGTACATAATGAAATAACACTTTAACAATACACGGCGATTTATGGAGTACTGCGAAAATAGTGTCGCAGACTTCACTCAGGGGGCAGTCGTGGAGGCCCGTGTGTAGTTCCTGGATGGACTATGCACACATAGACAAAAGGACATGACAATGAATTACATATCGTCATTGCTGTCCGGTTAGGAACCGTTGGTATCCCTCAATTCCCGCATGAGCGTTGGCTTTCCAAGCTAAGGCCCTAC
>JAEINO010000145.1 GCA_016342345.1 Pseudodesulfovibrio sp.
TTCCTTTTCCGCCTTTTTTTGTTCCGTGATGTCCTGAAAGGTGACGCATACTGCAATTATTTGATGGTTTGCATCATAAATGAGAGAGGCGCTTGCTTCCACCAGAAGTTCGGTTCCGTCTGCGTGGCGAAATAGAAACTCCTCGTTGGTCACCACTTCACCTTTGAAGGCCCTGGGGCTGGGCATTTGGTTTAGGGGGATTTCATGCTTTCCATCCAGGGAGAAAAAACGGGTTCCCAGGGTTTCCGGCACATCGGCGTCCATGCCTTTGCGTCCCTCAATGACCTCCCCCATTATCCTTGCGGATTCCTTGTTCTCAATTACCATGGTCATGTTGTTTGGCTCCCCTTCCAGGATGTGAATGGCAAAGGGCGCCTGATTGATGACCGCCGTCAGCAGGCTGTTTGTCTTTGAAATCAACTCCCGGGCCTGCTTTCGCTCAGTGATGTCCTCAACAAAACCCAGGAAACGATCATCATTCAAACGGATAGCCCAGACAGTCCAATAACGGATTTCTCCGCTTTTATGCAGAAAGGCGGATTCTCCAACAGAAGCTCCCGTATTGACAAGATTTTCAAAATTATTCAATGCGGATTCGCGGCTTTGGGGAGCAATCAAGTCCGGAATCATCTTCTCAAGCAACTCCGCCTTGGCGTACCCGGTAATCCGGCTGGCGGCCGGGTTGGCTTCCACATACCGGCCTTCCCGATTGGCGACAAAAATGCCATAAGGGGCATTCTCCACATAGCTGCGCCATTTGATTTCGCTTTCCCGCAACTCCTCCTCACCCTGCTTCCGCTCCACCAGCATGAAATTGATCTGCCTGGCAATATCCTTAAATTCAGCGAAATGCAGTTCATCAACGTCAATACTCACGGATTCGGTGGCGGCTTTCTTGAAAAACCGGGTCAGTGACTCCACTGTGGCCTGGATGTTTTTGGAAATATAACGGGACCAGAAAAAAACCACGCCCAAAAGAAGCATCAGCACAGCCACACTTTTTAGAATCTTTTGCTTTAGTTCTGCAAAAAGCGCTTCCTCATTTTGGGTGATGATCGTTTCGATGGTATCCAGATAGACGCCTGCGCCGATGATCCATTCCCATTTGGGAATGCTCAGGACATAAGACATCTTCGGGGAGGGCGCGGCCTCTTCAATCTTGCGCCAGGAATAGTTGATAAAGCCCCCTCCGTCCCTCATGGCGGCCTTTTGGTATTCCCGGATAATTTTCACGCCATTGGGATCGGTAAGATCCTGGATGCTCCCCGTTCCCATGGTGATTTTTCCATTGGAAAAAAGAGGCTCTCCCTCATAGGTGCTGCCAAAAAAATATCCTTCCGGCTCAAATCGGAGATCTTTAATGCGGTCAAGGACTTCATCCTGGATTATTTTTCCGGTATCGTCCAGATATTCCCCGGTGCCAATAACCCAACCGTATGGCTCAAAGAGCTTCACATAGGCAATTTTAGGAAAATTTTCGCTCTGGAGCCCCGGCTTGGTCCAGAGATAGGTATAGAATCCCTCGCCCTTTTCCCGGCATATGCTAAGCATGTCCTGGACCACAAATTTGCCGTCCGCACTCTGCATGGGCAACATGTTCGTGCCTTCCAACTCCGGGCGGTCGGCAAAAAGCTCCTCAATCCCATCAAGGTTAAAAGCAAAATAATAGCCTCTCCCTTGGTTGAATCGGATGGGCCTTAAAGCCTCCTTAATCATTTTCCGGACTTTTTCAGGCTCCTCGGTTCCGGAATATTTATCATAAATGCCTGATGCAATTTGATGAGCCTCATTAACCCTTTCCCTGAGTGAGTTTTTAAGACGCTTTTCGGTAAGATTTTCCATGTAATTGATGTATTTGGTTACTTCTTGAACCTGCCTGACCAAAAGCTCCTTTTGAGCGTCGATATGCCTTTGGCGTATAAGCATGGAGCCATCCTTAAAAGACGTATAGTCATTGTGAACAAGGACTAAAGTCCAGGCCACAAGCGACGCCACAGCCAAAATAATCATGTGCCGAAGGAAAATAGCCCTTAGGCTGCGTTTGTCTTTGGTCACGAATCCCCCTTACGATCAAATCACCGATAACCCGATTTTTACAATTTCAATTTTTAAATATACCCTGCTATCAAAAATGGCGGCAAGCATCAACTCTTACTGGCGGAGAGAGCGGCGGATCTTTTCCAATGGTCGTTTCGCCAGACTGCCAATGGCCAAATATACACGATATTTAATCACAGTTCTATTGCTCAGGCCAAGAAATGGATTGT
>JAEINO010000003.1 GCA_016342345.1 Pseudodesulfovibrio sp.
TGCAGCTTGGGAGAAACAGTATCGCCGGAATCATGCCCGCACAGATGCATGCAGACCTGATCCTCGCCAACACCAAGCTTGTTTGCAAGAAATTCGGTATGCCCTGGAAAATCGAACCCGGCCTTCTGAAGCATGGCCTTGTTGAGCGGGCAGGTCAGCAACCCCTGGGCCAGCCCGGAACGGAGCACGGTTACCGCCACATCCAGACTGGTTCCGGCAGCCAGGCCACCCTCCACAGTCGGTTCCCCTTCCGGGAATCCAAGACGGGAAAGTTCCGGTGGTTCAAACAGGTACACTCCCGCATCCTTTTCGAGAATCTCTGACGGGGCCTTGAGCAACTCATAAAAAGGCAATGCACCAAACCGGTCCAACTCACGTTTCAAAGACAATGCCGGACCGATGAGAAGAATTCGCTCATCTTTAACAGGCTGTGAATCCTGAAAATACCGAACCACCAATTCCGGCCCGAGTCCGCACGGGTCGCCAAGAGTTATACACAACGTTCTTAATTTCATATCTTCTTGAATCTTTTGATTTTATCAGTTGAAAATTTTAATCCCGAATACGCCCGAGACATGAACACGTCACTATTCCAACAAAGGACTCACAACGCATACGTTGCCGACTCTTCAAGGACGCTCAAAAAAACCGAACTCCCCGATATCACGGCAATCATCCATTTGAGCCTCAAAATACTGACAAAGTCAATCTGACTGGCGATTGGCAAAAGTTTGATTGAGCCTGTCGTGACAAGCACAAAAATCGTTCAAGATGAGGCCATGATCAAAAGCTGGCTCAGGCCACGTTCCCAGAGCATATACCTTTGCACTGACAGCATCATCCCCGGCCTTGAGTTGGCTGATATCACTGGCAACCCCCGTATAGACAACACTCATGGTGTGATGTCTGGGATCGCGTCCGGGATCGGAGTAGACACCAAGCATGCCTGTCAGGGAGACATCCAGCCCGGTTTCCTCCTTCATCTCGCGGACAGCTGCCTGCTCGCAGGACTCACCATAATCCACGAATCCTCCGGGAAGAGCCCAGCCAAAAGGCGGGTTCAACCGCTCTATGAGAACCACACCATCACTCCCCGACACTCCACCCGGCACGAATATGACCACATCCACCGTGGGCACGGGGTTGCGGTACATGACAATATCCTTGCCGCAATGCGGACACGGCTTTTTCATTTCCATTCAGGACTCCTGCTGACTCATTTCCATATGAATATTTCGCAACAAACTGCACGCCAGATCAAATACCAGTTCCACCTGTATCATTTTCTTTACCAGCGTATTCCAATGGATTGCGGAATGCCAGCCCATGATGAACAGTGGCAATTTTGTCATCTTCGCCCACGCCCAGACTAGCAACTGTTTGAATTTACAAGTTTTATATCTGCAAGGCAAAGCATACGAGAAAGGCTTCCTCGGACCATCCGGGGAAGCCTCTGTTTCTCGTGTGCAAAAAAAAGGAAGACTGATGTTATTTAACATTGCAACCAGCGTGCCAAACTTTTATTCATCCAATTTATAAAAAAATAGAATATAAATTCAAACACTTAAAGAACGCACAACATAAAGAGTCAAAAACCCGTGACCCATAACTCGTACAAAAATTTTAACTTGAAATCAAAAAAGCCCCATTCCCGGTGGTTCGGAGTACAACTTTTTTTACGAGAAGGATTCAACAGGAAAGGCAAGGCATCTCACCCGGCCAACATTCAGTCGGGCTTGACTGGCACATCCCGGACGCTCTTGGGCAAGGTAAAGCCTTATTCCCCGCCCGCAAGACAGGAGACTTGGAAGATGAAGGGTATGTATTATGCGTTGAAAAGGGTAACAGAAAAGCCTTTGTCGCACAGCTTCTTCAAGGTCACTGCTCCTTCACGGAGAATTTCAAGCCGACTAAGGCCAAGCACCCGGACCACGGTTGACGGATTGCCTCCTTTGGGCCAGGGCGGATCTAAATAAACAGCTTCGGCCTTCTCCAGCAAAACAGGATCAAGGTCCGCAGGAAGAGCCACTGGCGACTTGCCACTGACATTGGCACTGGTAGCGACAATGGGTTTTCGAAGCCGCTTGGAAAGTTCCGCAGCAAAGGGGTGCCCGCTCCATCTGACAGAGACATATCCATCGTCATCGGAGAGGAGATCGGGAAGAGTGGGCAGAGCCTTGACCAAAATGGAAAGCGGACCAGGCCAAAAGGAGCTGACAAGACTATGCAGTACTTCTGACGATTCATCGGTCACAAGTCCCAACATGCCAACTCCCCCGATGATCAGGGGCAGAGGCTTCTTCTCGGATCGAGCCTTTATCTCAGCCACCTTCCAGCAGGCAGCCTCATTAGTGGCATCGCAGCCAACGGCATACAGCGTTTCCGTGGGATAAACCACGACACCACCAGCCTCCATGGCTTTAAGCAAATCGTGCAAAAGTCCCTCCCATCCTCATAGTACAACACACCAAAACCACAAAAATTACAAATTCTGGATGAGTTATATACTTGAAACAAGCACCTTTCAATAAAAAACTCTTCCGACACCCACGTCAACACGCCCTCAAAGGGCCTTTTTTTGCAATTCTCTCGAAAAGCCATAATCCGCTAATTCTGCTTGTACATCGGAATTCATTTGTCCCAATCTCAACGACGCAATCGACCAGATCCTGACAGGCTGTTCAAAAAGGAGGGAGTGCCAGGCGCGGTTGGAAGTGCAAGGCCGAAGCGTATTCCCATACGCAAGGATTTACATTTTCATCCGCAACGACGCAATCGACCATCTCCCGACAGGCTGTTCAAAAAGGGGGGAGTGCTAGGCGCGGTTGGAAGTGCAAGGCCGAAGCGTATTCCCATACGCAAGGATTTGCATTTTCATCCGCAACGACGCAATCGACCATTTTTCAACAGCCTGTCAGCGTTGGTACCAGTCTGTTTTAAGAGCCTCGATTTCCTCGGGGCTGAAGGAAGGAGTGTCGTACATGCCAGCAGCTTGCCGCTGGATGAAGGCCTGATAGAGAATGATCGCTGCCGCAACCGAAACGTTGAAGCTTTGCACCATACCCTGCATGGGAATATATATTTCATCGGGCACCAATTCGGCCAATTCCTCGGATGTTCCCCTATGCTCATTGCTCAGGATAATCGCCGTGGGGCGAGTGAAGTCGAAATCCATGGCAGGCCGAGCCGTTTCGGAAAAGCCTGTTCGCAAGACCTGCCCTCCATTCTGGCGCAACTGGTCAACCATTGCCTGCCCATCAATATGACGAGTTTGCCGAATCCACTTCTTTGCTGAAGCGGAACTCTTCTTGCCAAGGTCAGGCCATTGGGATGTTGTGTAATAGAGATGAACTTCGGCGATTCCAAAGGCATCGCAACTTCTCAAGACAGCCGAAACATTATGGGGATCCCATATGTTATCCATTACCATAGTCAAATCTTTTTGCCGCTTGGCAATAACCTGATCAATCCGTTCCTTTCTCTCTTCGGTAATATTTCGCTTCATGCCCGGCTTGGTACACGATTCAATCCCGATTTAGCAAGACCAGAATAGCTGCGAGACTTCGCCCACAGGCCACAAACACGAAGGTCAACAACAAACAAGCTGTTAAAAACTCTTTTTTCCTGGTATGTTAAAACCCGCACAGAAGGATGGTTAAGAATAGAAACACTTGATGAGTGCTTCCTACACGCAAAGAACCACTCACGTGCAAAACATGCCGCAAACAGACACTGTCAACAGCCTGCCATGCATTATTATTTTTTATCATCATATTGACTTTTTTTTCGATTACATAGGAAAAGAATAGATGACGTCTCACTTCCACACAGAATTCAAACGGGGGGGCCTGATGCGAGCACTTATTGTCGAAGACGAATTTTTAAGCAGAAAAGTGCTGCGGTCATTCCTGATGACCCTTTTCGAGGTAGACATCGTAGTCAACGGACGCGAGGCAATTGAGGCATTCAGACTGGCCCATACAGAAAAACACCCTTATGACCTGATCCTCATGGATATAATGATGCCCGAAGTGGATGGCATCGAAGCATTGCAGAAAATCCGCAACATGGAAGAAAAGGACAACCTCAAGCCCAAGGTAAAGGCCATCATGACCACGGCACTGGATGACCCTCAGACAGTCATCAAATCTTTCTACGACGGCGAAGCCTCTGCCTACATCGTCAAGCCGGTTGCCAAGGACAAGCTCTACAACGAACTGGAAAAACTCGGCCTCTTGAACAAATAAAGCAAGGACGATCCATGAGCGAAGATCCTATGGTCGAAGAGTTCTTCTCTGAACTCAACGACAAATACTACCCTCAAGTAATGGAGGGGCTTGAAATGCTGGAAAGCGACGATGTCGCCGAAGGCATTGAAATCCTCGCTCGCCCGCTGCATACCATCAAAGGCGTGACCGGATTCATGGCCGGTTTCGAGGAAGCGTCTCATTTCACACACAAAATAGAGGATTTCCTAAAAAAGGTTCAATCCCACGAAGTCGAATCCACCTCGGAGAACCTGACCCTGCTTTCGCGCGGCATCAACATGATTTTCCAGGTTCTCGAACAACTCAGGGAGGGCGACCTTGATGTAACGGAACAGGAACAGGTCCTTGCTCTCATCACGGAAGCTTCCAGCAGTGATCAGGTCGAAACCACGACGTCGGGCGCAGGAGTTGATGTTGAAATAAGGGACAATGTGACCATCATTCGGGTCAATGACCCTCGTGTCCACATTCGCAGCCAGTTCAATCCAATCATATCAGCCATTCTCGTCATCGAACCGGGTGACAGAATCCTGCTTGATCTTTCAAAAGTTCTGACTTTCGGTTCCTCGGCATGGGGAACAGTGGCCAGTATGGGTACAACCTTCAAGATTGCAGCCTGCGGCCTGACTTCGGATGCGAAACAATCCCTCTATTCATGGGGTTTTGACAGCATCATCTCAATTTACACTGACGAAGACACCTATTTTACGGCACAATAAGGGGAGTTCATGCAAGACAGCATAATTCAATGCATCGAGGACATGGAAAAACAAATCCTCGACATGGACACATCCGGCTCTGGGGCCGGGGAAACTGTCGATGCGCTCGGCCTGTCCAACATGCGTCTTTCCTCCGCCGGTGTCATTGCCCTGCTGGACATGCTCACGGAAGGAATCACGCCGCTCAACAACGATATTGTTTCCGCCATGCTCGGCATCTGTGAAGCACAAAAGAAGTTTTTCTTCGCACTGGGCGGCCTGCTTGAAGGAAGCGGTGAAGCCCTCGGCAAAATCAAGACCAAAACCGCACCTGTCAGGAAAGAATCGGAAAGCGAAGCCGAAGCCGCCAGGATATTCGATGAAGCGGCAACAGCCGAATCAGAACACCCCGAAGAAGCAACAAAAGACGATCCAAAAGAAACAGAGGCCAAACCACAGGCCAAAGCAGAACGTATCGCTGCGCCCCAGGCCATCTCCTCCATCCGTGTCGCCACCGACCGCCTGGACCGCGTCATAGAGTTGGTAGGCAAACTCATGGTCACATACGCAGTCATTGCTCAGGGCGGTGCACAGAATCTCACCCAGGTGGCCTCATCCCTGCGTGAACTGGACCACGTCATCAACAACCTTCAGAAAGAAGTAAATGCCATTCGCCTTGTGCCCCTCAAACAGATTTTCCTGCCCATGCATAGACTGGTGAACAGCCTGAGCCAAAAAATAGGCAAAAAGATCAACTTCACCGTCAAAGGCGAAGATCTGGCCTTGGATAAAACCATTGTCGAATGCCTCAATGAACCCCTGGTCCACCTGCTAAGAAACGCCGTGGACCATGGAGTGGAGGACATCGAAGGCCGCAAGACTGCCGGAAAGGTCGAGACTGGCGAGGTGGTTCTGGAAGCATGGCGCAAAGGCGACAGCGCATTCATTCAGGTCCGGGACGATGGCAAGGGTCTTCATCCTGACAGAATCCTCAACAAGGCCATCGAAAAAGGACTGGCCGAGCCGGACAAGAAATACGAAACCAGCGAAATTCTCCAGTTCGTGCTCCAATCGGGATTCTCCACAGCCGAACAAATCACCGATGTCTCGGGACGCGGCGTGGGCATGGACGCCGTGGTCAACGCCATCCGCGTCACTCTGGACGGCGACATTGAAATTCAGAGTGAAGTGAGCAAAGGCTCGGCTTTCACCATCTCCATCCCTCTGGATCGCTCAGCCAACCAAGGCATCGTCGAAGCTCTGGTCTGCAAAGTGGGCGGCGACACGTTCATCGTTCCCAGTCGCGATGTCAGGGAAATATACATGCCGCGAACCAATGATGTGGTCCAACTCCCTGATGGTCGTGAAACCGTGGACGTTCGAGGAGAGATCCATTCACTTCTCAGGCTGGCCGACTTGCTCGGTCTCACCGCAGAGCAGGAAGACATCGAAAAAGCACAGACTATCGTAGTCCGGGTCGGAGACTACAAGGCGGCCATTCTGGTGGATGAAGTCCTCAAACAGCAACAGGTCGTCATTACCGGCTTCACTGTACCTGTCGAGGAAATATTCCACATCCCCATCCTCGGTTACGGAATGATGGGTGAATCCGATGCGCTGGTCCTCGACACCGAAAAGATGCTCCAGCACTTCGAAAACAGCATCCACCTCAAATCGACAGCCTCCTTGACATAAGGTCTGACGCAAGCATAAAAGGCAACTTCAGGTGTCCTGAGGGACTTGATAGGGAATCTCGTGTGAATCGGGAGCGGACCCGCCGCCGTGACGTTCTGTTGATCTGTTTTCATTGTGCCACTGGGTACCCCCGGGAAGGCGAAAACAGGAAGAACCAGCCGGAAGACCTGCCTGAAACCTTGCAGACTGCTGAAAACAGGCCCAACCTATTTGTTGCGCACAAGATACAAGACCTGCGTTTGTATTCGTAACGAATTCACCAGCCTTTTGAAAAGTCTGCAACTTGCAACCAAGTTTGCCTCAATGGTACGAGGGCTTGCCATCAGTAGGTATTCGAAGGGAAAAAACGGTTCCCCTTCCTCACAATTCGTAGAGGAAGGGGACTTTTATTTCCTGTTAACAAGCCCCTCCGCAACGGAGGAATCATGACACGTTCCCGGATCAACATCGCTTTCGGCGCACTCCTGTGTGCACTCGTCCTATTCACTTCCGCTCCGGCCGTGGCCGGAGATCACGACAAGGCCCAGGCCAAACAGGCCATCGTGCTTGCCGCTTTCGGCACATCCTACCCGGATGCACTGCAATCCATCTTGAACATCAAGAACAAAGTGGAAAAGGCCAACCCCGGCATTCCGGTCAAGCTGGCCTTCACCTCCAGCATCATCCGCGACATCTGGCAGGAACGCCAAAATGATCCGGCCTGGATAAAAGAGAATCCCGGCATCCCCAAAGAAATCCTGTTTGTCAAAAACCCACTGGCAACCATTGCAAGCCTGCAAAACGACGGTTTTACCGACATCTCGGTCCAGTCCCTGCATGTCTTCGCGGGAGAAGAATTCGCAGACCTCAAAGAACTGATGATCGGCCTTCGCTCCATACGCACGGTCAAGGCCAAATCTGTCCCGTTCACACGTCTGCGTCTGGGACGCCCGGCTCTGGGCATGCCCGGAGACGTCTATCCATACACTGACGACATCGCTGCTGGCGTCAAGGCATTGAAAGCCGATGTGGATGAAGCCAAGAAAATGAACGCCGCCCTTGTCTACATGGGACACGGAAACGACTTTTTCTCGACCGGCATCTACGCCCAGCTCCAGCGGGAAATGCAGCAGACCTACAAACGCCCGATCTTCATCGGCTGCGTGGAAGGCTTTCCGAACTTTGATGATCTGCTGGCCGGACTCAAGAAATCCGGAGAGAAAAACATTCTCATGAAACCGCTCATGATAGTGGCAGGAGATCACGCCTCCAACGACATGGCCGGAGACGAAGAGGACTCGTGGAAAGTCATGCTGACCAAAGCCGGTTTCAAGGTCAAAACCGACCTGCGTGGTCTGGGCGTGGTTGACACTTGGGCCGACCTCTACGTCAAGCACCTGAATGATGCCATGACGCAAACGCACATGCTCCCGTAACGGATCACGATATAATGACCGCCGTTCCCCGCATCCGAACAGCCCGCGCAGGGTTGATGATCACACTTCTCGCTCTTGTTTTGGGCGGGCTGGTTGTCATCACCACCAGCATGGGTTTCATCCCCATATCGCCAGGCGAAACGCTCGGCGTCATGTGGGACGGACTGCGGGGGGCGGCGAATCTTTCTGATCAACTCCACCAGAGCATCATTCTCGAAGTCCGATTGCCACGAATCCTGACAGCGGTATCCGTTGGATTCGGTCTGGCCGTGGCAGGTACGGTCTTCCAGGGACTGCTGCTGAATCCACTGGCCGACCCATTCACTCTGGGAGTTTCATCCGGGGCAGCCTTTGGCGCGGCCCTGGCCCTCCTTCTCGGCCTGACATTCCTTGGCCCCCCCACTCTCTGTGCCATGGCATTCATGGGAGCGGTTGCCACACTTTTTGCGGTCATTACAATGTCCGGACGCGACTCCGAGTTATCACCCACCAATCTCATCCTGTCAGGGGTCATCGTCTCTGCCATTCTGTCGGCAGGCCTGAGCCTGATCAAATATCTGGCCGACGATCGTGTATCCGTCATCGTCTTCTGGCTCATGGGCAGCTTCGTATCCAGAACATGGTACGATGCCCTGCTCACCACCGTAACCGGACTGTCCGGCTTTGCAATCTGCCTCTACTTTGCCCGCGATCTGAACATCATGAGCCTGGGTTCTCGCTCAGCCAAAAGCCTTGGCGTGGACACCGGCCGAGTGCGCCTCATCCTTCTCCTCACCGCTTCTCTCATCAGCGCGATGTGCGTCTCTGTTTCAGGCATCATCGGCTTTGTCGGCCTGATCATCCCGCACCTGATGCGCTTTGTGGTCGGACCGGATAACCGCTGGCTCCTGCCCGCATCCGGCCTGGGCGGAGCCATCCTTCTCCTCCTGGCTGACACCCTGACCCGCGCAGTACTCCCGCATGAAGTTCCCATCGGCGTACTCACCGCCCTGATCGGCGGTCCCATGTTCTGTTGGATATTCAGCCGCACCCGCTCCGGGAGACATCGTGGATAAGGTCACCTATGACATCAAGGGACTCAGCTTCGGCTACAGCGAAACATGCGTCCTCAACGACCTTGACCTGACGTTCGAACCGGGCACGCTCACTGCCATTGTCGGTCCGAACGGCAGCGGCAAATCAACCCTGCTCGACCTCATGTCAGGCCACCATGCTCCGACTGCGGGAACCGTCCATATCTGCGGCAAATCTGTCAGCAGCTACAATCCAGTCGAACTTGCCCGTTTGACGGCTTTGGTGCCGCAAGAATTCGACTTCAATTTTCCCTTTACCGTGCGCGAAGCCGTGCTCATGGGACGACATCCTCACATTCCCCGCTTTTCACACCCCTCGGCACACGACATGGCCTTGGTTGACATGGCCATGAAAATGACTGACATCGCCCTTCTTGGTGACCGAATTCTGGCCGAACTGTCAGGCGGAGAAAAACAACGAACCATATTTGCCCGGGCATTGGCCCAAGACACACCGGCCCTGTTACTGGACGAGCCGACATCGTCCATGGATATCTGCCACGCCCTCAAGTCGATGACAGAATTAAAAAGACTGACACGAGAAAAACAACGCACAGTTGTCACGATTCTTCACGATCTCAATCTGGCCGCAGGATTTTGCGACCGGATTGTCATGCTCAAACATGGCCGCATTCACGCCTGGGGAAACGCTACAGAAACCATCACTGCCGAAGCCATCAGTAACGTCTTCGGGGTCCATGCCAATGTCATCAACACTGCAACCGGATTACACATCTCATACGGAATAAAGGAACGACCTTAATGCGCCTCATCTGCTCACTCATCTTCACGCTCCTGCTCTGCACCCCGGTTCTTGCGCAAACAATCACCGATGACTCAGGCCGGACAATCACATTCGATCATCCGTTCACCCGCATCATCTCGCTGTATGCAGCACACAGCGAGAATCTCTTCAACCTCGGACTGGATGACGAGGTAATCGGCGTCACCCAGAATGAGGATTATCCTTTGCACGCCAAAGAAAAAACTGCGTACAACGCCCGGGACGGAGTGGAACGATTCCTTGCAGCCAAGCCGGACCTCATCATTATCCGCCCCATGCTCAATCAAGGCCATTCCCGACTCTGGGCCGCACTGGAACGCAATGGCATCACCGTGGTTTCCCTGCAACCGAATACTATCGAAGAAATGTACGAATACTGGCGGACTCTCGCCAAACTGACAGGTCAGGAAGTTCAGGCGGAATCCATGGTCGCGGACTTCAAGTCCGGACTGGGACGAGTCGAGCAACGACTGACGGCCTTTCCGAAAAGCGAACGGCCCGGAGTTTTCTTTGAATCCATCCACCGCAAGCTCTCCACTTTTTCACCCGATTCCATGCCTCTTTTCGTACTGAAAATGGCGGGCGGCATCAATGTGGCCACCGATGCAAAGTCCCGCAACGGTACCAACATCGCATCCTACGGACTGGAACGTCTCCTCGCCAAATCCGCTGGCATTGACGTCTACCTGGCGCAATATGGTGCCATGAACGAAGTGGATGTACATACAATCATGAACGGACCTGCTTCATCACGAATCAAGGCGGTCCGTGACGGCAACGTCTTTCTGGTGGATGAACGGCTGGTGTCAAGACCGACCATGCGACTCCTGACCGGAATCAATACCCTGCATGGCCTTCTGCACCCGACCATCACACGCTGACGCGTACCCGAAACAACATCAAATATTATCCCCTGAATACAGGACTAGGAATCACCACATGACCACAACTGGCATATTGTACGGCATAGGAGTCGGCCCAGGCGACCCGGAACTTCTCACTCTCAAGGCAGTCCGCATCCTGGGCGAGGTGAGCGTGATCTTTGCGGCCGCCTCCACCAAGAACGACTATTCCACGGCGTATTCCATTGCCAAACCGCACCTGAAAAATGACGTGCGTGTGGAACAACTCGGTTTTCCCATGACCAAGGATAAGGACGAACTGGAGAAAGCGTGGCAGGCCAATGCCGAAATCGTGGCAAATGTCCTCAAGAACGGCGAAAATGCAGCCTTCCTGACCTTGGGCGACCCTCTGACCTATTCCACATATGGCTACCTGCAACGGACTCTGCTGGCCCTTGATCCGACAGTCAGACTCCAGGCTATACCAGGGATCACCTCCTTTCAGGCCGCAGCCTCGAAAATCGGACTGGTCATGGCCGAATCAAAGGAATCATTGCTCATCACTTCCGGCGTCACCGACCCTGACAAATTGGAAGCACAACTTGACGTGGCTGACAATGCCGTTATTCTGAAGGCATACAAGAATTTCGAGGAAATTCGCGATACGCTGACCCGGCTCCGACTGGACGACAAGACCGTACTGATCTCCCGGCTTGGCATGGATGGCGAATCCATTCTCATGGACATCAAGGACGCACCCAAAACGCCACACTATTTTTCACTGGCACTCGTAACGAAAAACAGGAAGCAATGAAAACAGCCATAGTCCTCGCCGCATTCGGCTCCCGCCGCGAAAACGCCATGAATTCGCTTGAGCATATCACCAAACGAGTCCAGGAAGCATACCCGGACGTGCCGGTGCGCGTCGCATATACATCCAAGACCATCCGCGGGCACATGAAAAAGGCAGGCGAGGAAGTGGACTCCGTTCCCATGGCATTGGACAACCTGCTGGCCGAGGGCGTGACCCACGTTGCAATCCAGTCCCTGCATCTCATTCCCGGAACCGAATTTCACGAACTGCTTAGCCTTGCCAACGAACAAACTCTCAAGGATGACGGCTTCAACCGCGTGGAAGTGGGTTTCCCCCTCGTGGCAGGAGAAGCCGGGGTCGAAATGATCGCCGACACTATCCTGTCCATTACCCCGGAAGGTAAAGAAACAAATGATGCGGTCCTTTTCATGGGTCATGGCACAAAGCACGATGGCAATATCTATTACGAGATTCTGCACCGGGCCTTCCAGAAACGGGACAGGACGATCCATATGGGTGCCATGGAGGCTGAACCGGGCATTGACACGATCATTAAACGGTTCCAAAAGGACGGTGTCAAAAAAGCCTATCTGCTGCCTTTCCTGTTCGGAACCGGTTGGCATGCTGCCCGTGACATGGTGGGCGATGACGAAACCAGCTGGAAAAGCCGACTGGAGCAGGCTGGCATCGAATGCGAAGCAATCCTGAAAGGGGCCGGGGAATACGACCGACTGGTAGACATCTGGCTCAAACATCTGGACGATGCAATGAAACGCATGGCCAAATGCTGAGACCTATATCAAAAGATTTCCTGCCCATATCAAGACGCCTCTTGAATTCGTCCCGGCTCAAAGGCTGCACATCAAATCGCCAGCCACATCCTGCCACGACATAAAATCATGATAAACAGCGCATTTTCTGATAATACTCTCAGTAATTCGCACAACGACACCTCACTCGGATATTCTATAGCGGCCAGCAACCATTTACAGGCCAGCACCCATGAGATAGTCTCCCGACATCAACGGAGAAGAGCGTGAGCATAGTCATACACACACACGATAACGACCGGGTGGTCCTTGAACCCCGCCCGGACGACACCCTTGCCAAGGCGGTCTTTCTCAGCCGTCTCTGGCACGATGTGCCGCTGTGTTCCGGGCTGGGCAAATGCGGGCTGTGTCGCGTGCGCTATATCTCGGAAGCTCCCGAGGCCAACCTCGATGAATTAAAGAAACTCGGAAAGGACAGTCTGGCTGACGGCTGGAGGCTTTCCTGCCTTCACCCCGCAGATGACTGCGAAATCGAATTGCCCGAGCCGGTCCGCAGTCAACACGCCGTACATACCCTGACCGAAAAAACCGGAAATTTCAGGCTGGCCGTGGACCTTGGCACCACTTCAATACACTGGACCGCGCTCATTGATGACACCCCCGTTGCATCGGGACAGGAACTCAACCCGCAAATGGGTATGGGCAGCGAGGTCATGACCCGACTGGCAGCGACTGGCACTGCCGAAGGCCGCTTTGTCCTGCGCGAGTTGATCACAAGCCGTCTCGCACACCTTGCGGCCATGACAGCAGACAGGACTGGCGGACAATGCACAGCCCTTGCCGTATCCGGCAACTCTGCCATGATCTATATCCTGCTCGGCAAAAAGCCAGATGATCTGGCCACCGCACCCTACACGCTCTCCTATGTCGGAGGCGATGAAAGGGAGTTGAGCCCAAGCCTGCCACCTGCCTACATCCCGCCCCTTCTGGCCCCCTTTGTGGGCGCGGATTTGAGTGCCGGCCTGACTGCCATAGAATACGACACAAACCCAATGTATCCCTTTCTCCTGGCCGACCTCGGCACCAACGGAGAATTCATTCTGGCCTTGTCACCCACAAAACGACTCTGCGCCAGCGTGCCCATGGGACCGGCTCTGGAAGGCGTCGGGCTTTCATTCGGACGCACGGCAGGCCCCGGCGCCATTACCGGCTTCACCCTGACGCCCAAAGGGCTTGAATTCAATTATTTCGACATCTCCCAAAATGGTCATCCGGGTATAAGCGGCACTGGCTACCTGTCGTTGACAGCCATTCTGCTCAGGCACGGCGTGCTTGACGAAACAGGCCATTTCGGGCAGGGAAAAACCCCGCTTGCCGCCAAACTGGCCGCCAAACTAACAACCATTGCCGATGAGCCAACCCTTGCCATTGCCAACGGATTGCATTTCCCGGCATCGGATGTGGAAGAAATCCTCAAAGTCAAGGCTGCATTCAACCTGGCAATGTCTGCACTACTGGACAGAGCCGGATTCGGTCCATCAGGGCTGAACGCAATCCATATTGCAGGTGCACTGGGCGAGCATGTCAGTCTGGACGATCTGGAAACTCTCGGGTTTCTCCCAGCCGGCTGCAAGACGAAAACGACCAAAGCCGGCAACACGTCACTCAAGGGCACGGAACTGATTTTGACCAAACCCGGAGCGCGGGCTTTTGCCGAGACGCTACCGGACACCATAACCGCTCTGGATCTGGCCGCCGACACCACATTCGGCACCCGGTATCTGGAAAGGATGCGATTCACCTATGTCGATTGATCTGCTTTTCCCCAACATCACGGACGCCAATGCGGCAGAGCTTGAACGCTTCGGCGACATTCTGAAAAAAGTCTGGCCCATGAAAGCCAAGCACCGCGATCACCTCAGATACGATATCAAGGACATGTCGCGCAGCCTTACCTCCGAACGATCAGAACGTCGGTTGGATTACATGACCGACGCCAAATTTCTTTCACCCTACCTGTGCTATTTCCTGCCATGGAATCTCTACCGCATGTCCAGACTGTTCACGGGCATGGAACTGGATATCCCGGACAACGGAGAGATCGTGGACATCGGTTCCGGGCCACTGACTGCGGTCATCGCCCTGTGGATGTCACGGCCCCACCTGCGCGAACGCAAACTCAATTTTACCTGCATGGACCTGTCAGCCAAAGCCATGCAAGCCGGACTCAGTTTATTCAAGGCCATGGCTGGTGACGATACGAAATGGCGCATCAAGACAGCCAAGGCTTCCTTTACCGACCAGATCAAGCGCAAAGCCGACCTGATCATCGCAGCCAATGCCTTCAACGAACTGGACTGGTCGGGCAGAACCAGCCGCCCGCAAGCCGAAAAGCTGACACGGCACCTCATCAAATCCACCAAGGAATCAGGCCGAATCCTGATCGTCGAGACCGGTGTCAGGCTGTCGGGCCGTATTATCTCGGAAGTACGCACACAGATGCTTGAACAGGGATTCAACCCTCTCGCACCATGCCCGCACGTTGGAACATGCCCCATGCCCGCTACCGGAAAGGGAGCCCCATGGTGCCATTTCAATTTCTCGGTCAAGGGCGCACCCAAATGGCTCCAGATGCTGTCTGCCGAGGCAGAACTGCAAAAAGAAGGCGTTTCACTCAACTTTCTCTATCTTTCGCGCAAGGGGGGCAAGGACTGGGGTGCCGTGCGTACCATCTCAGAACCGTTCGACCTGCACGGAGGCAAAGCACAGTATGCATGTTCCGACAGAGGGCTCACCCTGGTGGACTACGGCCTGAGACATCGGCCGCTCTACCCCGGACAGACCATTGTCCCGGACTGGCCCGACAAGCCCAAAGTTGATGTCAAATCCGGCGCGCTCATCCTCACATTCAAGGAACAGCCAGCCAAAAAACAATGAACATCATCGATCTTGGACTGATCAGCTACAGGCAAGCCGAAGCCCTGCAACTTGAGACCCTCAAAGGTGTTACTTCCGGCGAAAAGGAAAATACCCTTTTCCTGCTGGAACACCCCGCAGTCATCACACTGGGGCGTCAGGGCGGAGCCGAGAACCTGCTGGCGGACGAAACATGGCTCGCCTCGCAAGGCATAGAACTCGCCCAGACATCCAGGGGCGGAAACATTACCTGTCATTTCCCCGGACAACTGGTGGCCTACCCCATCTGGCGGGTTGAAAAACGACTCGGCGGCATGAAAAAATTCTTCCACGACATGGAAGAGGCGGTCATGAACACCTGCGCACATTTCGACGTCACAACAAAACGACGAGTCGGACATCCCGGTGTGTGGGTGGACGAATCACGGAAAATATGCTCAATGGGCATCGGCGTCCGTCGCTGGGTCACATACCATGGCCTGTCTCTCAATGTGAAACGCGACGTCAGCCTGTTCGAAAAAATAACCCTGTGCGGCATTCAGGGAGCGGTACCCACATCGCTCAGCGCAGAAGCCGAACAAGACGTAACACTCAAGGATGCCAAGGATGCCTTTGCCCAAGAATTCAGAAAAGCCTTTGCGGATTCCACCGTGGCTTCGGATAAAACTCCCAAATAGCAGGAATTTTTCCTGTACCTCCGGCCTGATAGAGGACCTGAACCTGAGCACGGTCTGTTCTTCGGCCAAATGCCCGAACATGTGGGAGTGCTATTCAAGAAACGTGGCTACTTTTCTGGTCATGGGCGAAATATGCACTCGCAATTGTGCGTATTGCAATATCACCTCAGGAGATCTCGAAGCCATTGATCCGGGCGAACCAGCCCGAGTTGCCGAGGCCGCAAAACGACTCGAACTGAAGCATGTGGTCGTCACATCTGTAACCCGCGACGATCTGCCTGATGGCGGGGCAGAGCATTTTGCATCCATCATCAAGACCGTTCGTTCGGAATTGCCAACCTGCACCATCGAAGTGCTCATTCCAGATTTTCAAGGCAATGAAAACGCATTGAAAACCGTGCTCGATGCAAAACCAAACGTTCTCAATCACAATCTTGAGACCGTCCCGGACCTCTATGATACGATCCGCCCCCAGGCAAACTACCAACAAAGCCTGGACCTGCTGACAAACTCCAAACGGCTGGCACCGGGCATTCCCACCAAAAGTGGCCTCATGGTCGGTCTGGGCGAAACAGACGAACAGATCATGACCGTGCTCGACGATCTCGCGGCCATTGGGTGCGACATAGTGACCATCGGCCAATACATGCAGCCCACCCGCCATCACCCGTTGGTGAAACGGTATGTGGAGCCTGAAATCTTTGATAAATACGCAGAGGCAGGACACGCCAAAGGCATCCGAAACATGTTCAGCGCACCGCTGGTCAGATCAAGCTATAATGCGGACAAGTTCGTTTAGAAATTCCAGTCCCGGATTCGCAGATCTATCTTGGGAATCCCCCGGAACCGGTCGATTTTCGGGGTAAAGGCAAAACGCATGACCCTGCCCTGAAGAGAACGGGGAAGCTTGTCAGCCATTCGCCATGCCTTGCCAGGCAATCGCGCACCGGTTTCCTCGTCAGCCAGAACCAGCTTGACGTGCTCTCGATCACGCCCGAAAGTGGTATGTTCGGCAACGGTCACCGGCTTGGTGGCAAAAACAGGCTCAGGATTTCCCATGCCGAAAGGCTGTAACATTTCCAGCTCGTTGAGCAGGACATTGTTGATATTTGAAAACGCCAGTTCATGGTCAAGCTTCAACGTCGGGGTCAACAAATCCGGTCCCAACTGCCTGATGACCTGAGCATTGAACTGGTCGCGCAGGGCGTGTAAATTATCCGACAGAAGCGACATGCCAGCCGCCTGCCTGTGCCCGCCAAAACCATTGAGAATCGGACTGAGTGCCTTTAATCCCTCATATAAATCAAACTCTGAAATGCTTCGTCCCGACCCCTTGAGCATTCCTTCAGAACTCTCTGGCGAGCAAAGGATGAGAGTCGGACGATAATACTTCTCGGCAACTCGTGAGGCCACAATGCCAATGATGCCGGGATGCCAATGATCCGCGTAAAGCACCAGTCCGGGCATATGCTTCATGGACTCGGCCTGGGCAAAGGCTTCCTCCGATATTTCCTGCTCCTGACGGCGGCGTTCCAGATTAATGGAATTGAGTTCCTCGGCAATGGGCATGGCCGTGTCAAAACTATCGGTCAGCAAAAGATCAAGAGCCTTGCCCGGATCACCCATACGCCCGGCAGCATTGATACGGGGGGCAAGATTAAACCCGATCTGCCCGGCCCCAAGTTCGGCCTGCCGTTCATAATCACTGACCACCTTCAGGGCTGCCATGCCGGGCCGTTTGGCCTCCTTGATAAGCAAAAGACCGTTCTTGACCAGGATACGATTCTGCTCCGTGAGACTGACCACATCGGCAATGGTTCCAAGAGCTACAAGATCAAGGAGGGGCCGGACGTCCACCGGTTCGCCAGGCATCAGCTTGTTGAGGGCAATCATGAGCATGAAGGCCACACCGACACCAGCCAGATCAGCACACGGGCCGCCTTCCTTCAGACGAGGATTGCACACGGCATGAGCATCAGGAAGCTCGTCACCTGGCGTATGATGATCGGTAACCACCACCATCATGCCCAGTTCACGAGCTCGTGCGACCGATTCAATGTCGGAGACGCCACAATCCACGGTCAGGAGAATCTGTGCGCCATCGGCAGCCAATTGCTCCACGCCGGCAATATTCACGCCGTACCCTTCCTCCATCCGATTTGGCAGATGATACATGATTTCAATGCCATGCATGGAAAAAAATTGTTTGACCACAGCCGTTGCCGTGATGCCGTCCACATCATAATCCCCCCAGACGGCCAAAGTACGACCTTCGGCTATGCCTTTGGCAAGGACTTCGGCAGCATCGGTGAGTCCTGGTATCTCGGCAGGGCTGGCCATGTGCCGCAACAATGGACTGAGAAACTTGTCCATGCTTTCGACGCTTGTCAGCCCTCTGTTCCATAGGATTTCGACAATAAGCGGAGAGACTGACAACTCCTCGGCCATGGACACGACAGACGGCGGCGTGGAATCCGCGTTGCGGGGCTTCCAGATACAAGGCAAATCAGACTTCCTATGTGGTTATGAGAGCAATTTGACGAACTGCTCTATTTCTTCGGATTCAGCCAATTCCTCGGCAATTTCCATGATTTCATCCATTTCGACCTCGACATCCGCACACAACGATTCGACCTTGGCTGCATGCAAGCCATCCGGATCTTCCACGGTATGAGCCACACAGTCGGCAAGGCATATTATTGCGGATTCGTTGGAATGCTCGGGTGCAAGGGCCGGGGAATGATGCCAATTAACCGGCTCAACCAGATCAGCGGGCAGGTCCCAGGACCTGAGCACCAGAGAGCCGACCACTGCATGGTCAAGCCCCCAGTATTCATCCTCGGCTTCGGCATCGAGCATCTCTTCCCGCTCTGCCAGATTATACATGGCCTGCCAATCATCAGGACGCCGCATGGCAGTAATCAGCTTGCCGAGATCATGCAACAGACCAACGGTAAAGAGATTATCCGGATTGCCTATTTCGGTCATGCGGGAAAGTTCCTTGCCTATCATGGCAACGAAAAACTGGTGCTTCCAATACTCACCAAGATTAAAATCCCCGGGCATGTCGTATTTGGCTGTCAAACCGTTCACGCCCAGTGTGAGCACAATATTTCTGATCTCGGCCATACCAAGCACAGCGGCAGCGCGAGGTACTGATTTCACTTCAGCCTGAAGGCCATAATAGGCAGAATTAGCCAAGCTCAAAACGCGCGTGGTAAGCCCCTGATCCTTGCTAAGTGTCTCGCCCACATCTTGAAGGGACGCCATGGAGCCTCCCCCGGTCTGGACGAACAAGGTCTTCAAAACTTCCATGGAGAAGGGCAAATCCTCCCGCATCTGGGGAAGCTCCCGAAGAAAACTCTGAATACTTGACTGATTCATGGAGACTCCCTGCCTCAATTTTCAGAACCGAGGCCATGCGACGCCAGAAGGCATCACGCCGATCAATCCAGATTTAACAAAACAGGACCAGAAGAGGTTTGTCCTGCAGACTGCTCATCCGAGGCAGATTCCTCTGAGGGCTGTTCCCCGGAAGCCTTTTTCACAACCGGTTTTTCAGCTCCGTCTTTCGACTCAATGGTTATATCCGGACCTTCATTCTCGCTGACATGTCCTTGATTTTTAAGGAATTCCCAGAACTGTTTGCTTTCCTTGAGATTCGGATTCACCTGCAAGCTCTTAATCAGGTATTTCTTGCAGCCATTGACATCGCCTTTCTCGTAATAACACCGCGCAATATTGTGAAAAAGGTGCTCATCGTTGGCGACCAGCCCCTCGGCACGAAGATAGTACTGCAACGCCTGTTCATACATCTTGTTCTTACGCATATTGATGCCAAAATCGTTGAAGAGATGCTTGTGCTCTTCTTCAAAGGCGGCTTCCAAATCCACCAGACGCTCGAAAATGTCATTGGCCTTTATCTGATCCCCACGATCCAGATATGTCAACCCCAGACCGAAGTTGGCACGAACATTTTCCTCGTCGATGGCCATGGCCTGCTTGTACTCGAATTCAGCACTGTAGGCTGCACCGCGCCCCCGATGCTTTTCGCCGCGCACAATGGCTCCATCCATCTCCTTGATGGCGGGAAACACGGTACTGACATAAAACTCCGGTTCGGGATTGAATTTGGTGAGAAAATCGTCGCGATCTATGTTGCGCTTGGGGCCGGAAGGAACGTAATTCTTGTTGAGCGGCTGAACGGAAACCCGACCATCGTCAAGCTCCTCGCCGCTCCAATACGTTTTTTGGATGGTTCTTCGCTGAGTCGTTCCGGTACCGATTTTGGCAACAGACTGCGTGGAAAAAATCCCTTTGATCTTCTCCGCGCCATCTCGGACTATTTCCTGCCCGCCAACAACCTTCTCTTCCTGCTCCGACATCAAGAAAACTCCTTACTCAGCCGACAGCATCTCCTCAACAATTGTGACAGCCGCATCCCGCGGGGATGATGCTCCTGTGACAGGCCTGCCAACTACCAGAAAATCCGAGCCGTTATGCACAGCCTGGGCCGGAGTGACAACCCGTCTCTGGTCATCGCCGCTCAATGTAGCGGGCCGGATGCCAGGAGTGAGGCAAATATATTCAGATCCGCAGGCAGACTTGATGTCCACAACCTCAAGACCAGAACAGACCACTCCATTTAGCCCATATTGCTTGGCTTTCACAGCTAGGTCAAGGGCCATCTCCGAAGGAGCGGGAGCACCGTCCACCGGGAGATCACCTGCAGCCATGCTGGTCAGCATGGTCACGGCCAGGATAAGCGGCGGTTTTGCACCTGAAATTACTCCCTCGACACAGCCGACCATGGCGGCTTGCGCCATGCGTTCTCCCCCCAGAGCGTGGATATTGACCATGTCCGCCCCGAGTCGTGCAGCCGAACGAACAGCGCCCTGAACGGTATTGGGAATATCAAAGAACTTCAGATCCAAAAAGACATTGAACCCCATATCCTTGAGGCCGGAAACAACCGCAGGCCCTTCGGCAGTGAACAATTCCAATCCTACTTTCATCCACGAGACAGCCCCCTTGAGGGAGCGAGCCATGGACAGGGCGCGCGCGGCGTCCTTGAAATCAAGTGCTACAACCAGTTGTGCCATTGTCTTCCCAGGTTCCCATTATGTTATCTAAAATGCCGGAACGCAACGACGGCTTGCAGCGTCCTGCCAAATATACGGCCCGAAGTTCCTGATACGCCATCTCCAGATCGTCATTGATGATCCAATAGTCGAAATTCGTGGCCTGCTCCATTTCACCGAGCGCATTCCCCAAACGACAGAGAATGGATTCATTGGAATCCATGCCACGCCCTCTGAGCCTGCGAACCAGTTCCTCACGAGATGGAGGCAGGACAAAGACGAAAGTCCCCTTGTAAAAGGTCTTCTTGAGTTGTCTCGCGCCCTGAACATCAATGTCAAAAAGGACGTCCTTGCCCGCATCAAGCATCCTCTCCACCGGCTTGGTGGCCGTACCATAAAAATTGCCGTGGACTTCGGCCCATTCACAAAAATCGCCACGACTGCGCATGGCGACAAATTTATCACGGCTCACGAAGTTGTATTCGCGCCCATCCTTCTCTTCACCACGTGGAGCGCGAGTGGTGAAGGATACGGAAAATGCAAAATTGGGAAATTCCCTGCGAAGCATCTCTATGAGTGTGCTTTTCCCGGTACCACTGGGTGCACAAACAACCAAAACCTGCCCCAGTCGAAAAGTATGATCGTGGATGCTCAATTAATCCCCCTCTTCCGCACTAAAACGCTGGCCGATGGTCTCGGCCTGGATGGCGGACAGGATGACATGATTGGAATCCGTAACAATGATTGCCCTGGTTTTACGGCCCTGAGTCGCATCAATGAGTCGTCCTTCCTGACGAGCGTCTTCCCTGAGACGACGCATGGGCGCGCTCGTGGGATTGACGATTGAAACAACCCGGCCAAGGACCACGAAATTACCAAAACCAACGTTGAGTAATCCCTGTTTCTGCATAGTTACCTGCCAATCAGTTTATGAAAATTTTCCTGACGGTTTCGAAAATCCCGAATGGCTCGCCTGTATGTCACGGGCACGCCATTCGGGTTCATTTCAGCAAAGAATTATTCTATGTTCTGTACCTGCTCACGACATTTTTCCAATTCAGCCTTGAAATCCACCACCAGACGACTGCACGTGGTGTCCTGAGCCTTGTTGCCACAGGTATTGATCTCGCGGAAAGTTTCCTGCAAGAGAAAATCAAGCTTCTTGCCGACATCGCCCTTGGAATTGAGAACCTCACGAAGTCGCTCAAGGTGAGCATCCAGCCGGGTCAACTCCTCGGAAACATCCAGCTTGTCGGTCAGATGTGCCACTTCCTGAAGCATCCGATCCTCGGAAAATTCAGCACCAGCAGACTCAAGCATATCAACGATACGCTGCGTCAGATTGGTCTTCTTTTCTTCCAGGATATCAGGAATACGCACGGCGATCTTATCGGCAGTTTCACGAAGAACGTCCAGACGCGACAGCATGTCGGCAACCATGGCATCGCCCTCCACGGAACGAGAACCAACCCAATCCTTGAGCGCAACTTTCAGGCCGGCGGTCAGGCTCGCGGCCAGACCCGGATCCGGTTCACTACCGGTATCACGCCACAACGACGACATTGTCAGCAGCCTGTTGTAATCAGGCTCGAAACTGCGCCCCTGGCTCAAGGCCAGCTTATCCATCTGCCCGCACATGGCATTGGCCATTGTTTCATTGAATGTGACACCAAGTATCGCAGCATTCAAAACATCCAGATTCAGGGAAATATCCACACGACCACGCGAAGCGTATTTGCGGACAACCTTTTCCCAACCGTTTTCCAGGCCGCGAAGAGATCCGGGCATTCTCCACTTTACGTCGAGAAACCGTCCATTGACGCTTTTTATTTCCCAAACATGAGTCCATGAATCTTCATTGGTCTCACACCGGCCAAAACCTGTCATGCTAACGGGCATATGATTATTCCTTATGTTTATTGAGCTTGGTCTTATACGACAGACGCAATTTTGTCAGCCGCGATTTCATATCCCCCCCCGCATAGTCCGGGAAGGTCCATGGAAAATCAACCCACTGTTTTTTCTGCCAAATCAAAGTCAGATCGGCCCATATGCCGTCTTTCAAATATATTCGATGAGAAAAATTCTTTCCGGTTGCAAGCACCAGGCTCTGCATGGTGATGAACCCGGGATCAAGATTGAACACCCTTTTCCCGTTCAACTCGTACCTGCCTTCAAGGGAGTTGGTAAACAATTTGATGTCAGCCAACTCTTCCAACGGACGCAACGACTTGAACTCGAGAATCCGCCGGGTAATGGGCGTACCAAGCTCCTCGTCATAGTAGCCGGTCTGGTCAAAGGAAAACTCTTTCGACACACCATCGGCAGGACCGAACTGCGCTTCCAGTTCCTGCAGCAAATCAGGCCAGAACTCGACCCAACGGGCACTGAGAATGGAAATAACCAGAAGACCGGGATCGGGAATCTTCGGCATACTCACGATGCCTTCTCCGTGGATTCCACCAGCACGATGCCCTTTTCAAGACCGACAGGCCGTGCCCGAATCAGCGAACGAAGCTTGGCACCGGCAGGCAACTCGGTAAACCTGCACGCGGCGTAATACTCGCTAACCCCGCGCCCCTGAACATCCTGAATAAGGACATCAAGATGCGGCAATTCCAGAAGACTTTCCTGAAAACACTGTCTCTTTCCATTTACCAATTTCCGAAGTTGAGCAGCACGCTGCTTGCGAATAGGAACTTCCACCGGATTGTCCATATTGGCCGCCCTGGTATCGGGACGCTCGGAATAGGGAAAAACATGGGCATATGTCAACGGCAGCTTTCGACAAAACTCCAGAGTAGTCTCGAACTGCGCCTCTGTCTCACCGGGAAATCCGGCAATGATATCAGCACCAAGCCCCATGACCGGCCAGACCTTTTTCATGCGAGCCATGAAATCCAACGCACTCTGGGGGCTGTAATGCCCACGCCCCATTGCCTTGAGAATATCCGAGTCGCCACTTTGCAGGGAAATATGAAATTGGGGGCACACCATGGTGGAGGCAGACAGAATATCCACGGCCTTGTCAGTGAGTTGCCCCGGTTCAACAGAGGAAATGCGGAATCGTGCCCGACCGGCCCAATCCAGGCCAAACTCACGCTCAAGTCTCGTGATCAGATCCCAAAAATCGGGCCGTCCCTCAAGATCTCGCCCAAAATGACGCAAATTGATGCCACTCAGGATAAATTCGCGAAACCCACCTGCCAGTAACCGGGAAACCTCGGCCACCACATCGTCCATGGGACGACTGACGGACTTGCCGCGAGTCAAGGGAACAATGCAATATGTACAATAGTGGGAACATCCGTCCTGAACCTTGACCACGGCTCGCGATCGCCCGTACCCGTTGATGGAAAATGGGGCAAACCGGGGTTTGTCATTTCCCGGAAGAGCCTTTGCATCAGGACCGGCCAGCAACAATGCCTTGTCTTCCTGAGAGACCACCCGAATAATTCCCGGCAGTTGCCAAAGCTCTTCAGACATGACCTGGGCAGCACACCCGGTGATGATAATTCCAGCCTCTGGATTGTCACGGTTCAGTCGACGCACGGACTGACGAAGATCGGCCACGGCATTGGCTGTCACAGCGCAGGAGTTGACGAGAATGATGTCAGCCTTTTCCGGCGAATCAACCTCATGGGCCTCATGCCCATTTCCCTTCCTGGCCCAAGCCTCGGAAATGGAACGTGTTTCATATTGGTTGATCTTGCAACCCAGGGTAGCGGTATAAAAGGTAATCATGTATTGTGGGCCTGTTGCCTTGATGAACTATTCAACATTTTAGAGGATATTGGCATTCAATGACAAAAATATTTCTGAGCCTGACCCTTGCCTTGGTCCTTCTCGCCGGTTGTGGAGCACCATCCCCCAAGCTTGCAGGAAATCTCTCCATGACGGTCAAGGATTACCAGCAGGCAGCCGACTACTATGAAAAAGCCCTGAAAGACGACCCTGATTCAGTAATGCTGCTGACCAACCTTGGTCGTGCGTACTACAATCTCGGTGAATACGACAAGGCCGAAACGAACTTCAAGGGAGCCACCCAGGTACAAAATGGCTACCCCACCGCTGACTTCTACCTGGGCCTGTGTGCCATCGCCAAAGGAGACAGGCAGGCCGGATTCGATATTTTCGACAAGTTCCGGTACATTGGCAAATCCCATGTTACCAAGTCCGTCAGGAGCATGTCCAAGCAGTTGACTGACAACACGGACGACTCCAACGACTACCTCATCCAAAAGATGTTCCAGGCCTGGAACGATGGCATGCAGGCGGAGCATCAGGCAGAGACCGGCAGAAATTAGCCACAAACAACGCCCTGCAGTTAGTGGGGCCTAATCCATTCTCTCACAAGGGTCAATGGAATGAACAGGATGGTTTTATTTCTCCTATTCCTGCTGACAAGCAGCGGGTGCATGGTCTCCCAGACCAGTGTAGGCATTGGCACGACCGGGGGCATGGGAGTTTCATTCAGTTCTTACGGAGACTTCCTGTACAGCGGACCTGGTCCGGCGTACTCCAACAACAGGCTCGGCCTGCAAAAACTCCTTGCCAAAGAGTATCCCTCGGCCCAAAAGGTGTTTGAAAAAACACTTGAGCAATACCCGGACAACCCCGATGCAACCTATTATCTGGGCCTGACGCTCATCCATCAGAAAAAACGCAAAGAAGGTTTCGCGTTTCTGCGAAAATACCACGACCCACTGCAATACAGAATGACCCGTGCGGTTCAATGGTGGGCTGATTATTTGGAGAAAAAACCGGAACTGACACCTCGCAAAATCCAGGAAACCATGAACAAGAACCGTGTGGATGCCTACAACAGAGACTCGAGGGAACGCAGGGGGCTCTCCGGGGAGTGGTAATTACGATGTCTTTTCGATAATGCCACCGCCCAGAACAATGCCAGCTTCGGTATAGACCGCCGCAACCTGCCCAGGGGTGGGTTTTTCATTGGGTTCCAGAAAACAAAAAACGAGCTTGCCGTCCCTGATCTCGACACGGCTCGGAATGACCTTCTTGCGATACCGCGTTTGCAGCATCACCACTTCCGGCCAACGGTCCATACCAACCATCAGATTGACATGCCCGGCCACACATTCTCGTGACTCCAACTCACTCTTCGGCCCCACGACAAGCCTATTTGCAACCACATCCTTGTCCAGGACATAAAGTGCTTCCTTCCAGGGAAGAGCCAGTCCGCGCCTCTGACCATGAGTGTACCGCCACAAGCCCTTGTGCCTACCAACGACCGTGCCGTTTGACAGCACAGCCTGACCACCGCCCGGCATGGGTTGCCGATTCTCCAGAAAGGCATGGTAATCGTCGTCGGGAACAAAACAGATTTCCTGACTCTCCTTGGACAATGGCGGCTTCAGACCGTTCTCCGCCAACAGGGCCAGCACGTCCTTCTTGTGGACTCCAGCCAATGGGAACCGGGCCTGTCGCAGGATATCAATGGGCACCAGACAAAGAAAATAACTCTGATCCTTTGACGCATCCGCCGCACTCACCAACATGGACCCCATGCCCTCACATTCCTCGAACCCCACATAATGACCTGTTGCCATGCGGTCCGCACCCAATTTTCTGGCCGCCTCAAACAGCAGATCGAACTTCATATGCAGATTGCACATGGCGCACGGATTTGGTGTCAGGCCCGCCCTGTAATCCCTGGCAAAAGGCGACACCACACATGCATCGAACGCCTCATGCAGATCCAGCGCGTAAAACGTCACACCAAGGGTCGAGCAGGCTTGCACCAGGCCATCTGCAACCCGCTTCGAATCAGGGCTGGGCGGCAGAAAATGCCCGTGCACTGCCATTATATCATGCCCCTGCTCCTTGAGCAGAACCAGTGAGAGCAAACTGTCCATGCCGCCGCTAACGGCCACGGCTATTGTCATGAAAATGCCTCCGGCAACTTGAAAACAATTGTACCGGCGCAAGAACATCCCGCGCAGGCAGATGCCTATTCTAAAGAAGGGGCAATTGAAAGAAAAGGATTTATAAGACACGATTCATGAGGATATGATATCAAAAATACAAGAACAGGAATATCTCAAAAAAACCGGAGACGGAATATGAAACATTTTCAGTACATTCTCATTAGTAGCGCACTGATTACAGTCCTGGCCGCTTCTCAGGTCTTTGCCTGCACAACCATGATCGTCACGCCAAAAGCCAGCAGGGACGGGTCCATGATGGTGGCCCATTCCGATGATGACGAACTGGCAGACCAGCGGCTTGTCTACGTGCCATCCAAGGTTCAGAAAGGCGAACGAAAAATATTCCACGAGGCTTACCCATATCCGCGTTTCGTCACCGATGATCGTGGTCCGGCCTATAATACCAAAGGATATGCACAGACCGAACCTGTCGCCCAAATCCCATACAAGGCCATCTGGAAAATCCTGGGACATGAGCAACAGACTTCCTTTTCCTATTTCGACGGAAACTACGGCATCATGAACGAAAAGAACCTGATGATGGGCGAATGCACCAACGGCGCAAACTTTCAACCGAAATCCAACGCCAAAAAGAGCAGAAACAAACCACAACGCATTTTCTACAGTTCCGAACTATCCCGAATCGCCCTGGAGAATTGCACCACAGCCCGCGATGCCATCAAGCTCATGGGTGGACTCATTGAGAAATACGGCTATTACTCCACAGGTGAAACCCTTCTTGTAGCCGATGAAAACGAGGCCTGGGTGTTTGAGATGTGCGCCCTGCCTGACGCGACCTACCACTCGGCCTGGGTTGCCAAACGTGTTCCCAATGGCGAATATTTCGTGGCCGCCAACACCTTCCGCATTCGTGATGTAATCAAGAACGATCCTGACAACTTTCAATATTCGGCAAACCTCATCCCCGGTCTGAAAAAGCTCAAGTGGTGGGACGAAAAAAAGCAAGGCCCGGTGGATTGGTTGCGTGCGGTCAGCCCCGGTGAATACAACCATCCATACTATTCACTGCGTCGCGTCTGGCGGGCCATGGACCGCGTCAACCCGGACCTTGGCCTCTCTCCATGGGTCAAGGACACGTATACCAAAGACTATCCCTTCTCCATCAAGCCTCGCACACCCTTGTCCCCGTTGAACGTCTTTGCCCTGTACCGCGACCACTACGAAGGCACCGAATTCGATCTAACCAAGGGCGTTGCCGCCGGGCCATATGGCGATCCACACCGGTTTGTGGGACCATATGATGGCAATCAGAACAATATTGATGCGGATAAAAAATTCTATGGAGCCTGGGAACGGGCCATATCGGTCTTCTATCAGGGATATACATTTGTCTGCCAAACCAGACCCAAGGCCCCGGACTTTACCAAGGGAGTTCTCTGGTTCGGCCCGGATGTCTCCTACACCACATGTTTCACACCATTCTTCTCGAAGATGGCGCAATTGCCAAAGCCCTATCAGACAGGCAACCCGCAAAAGTTCGACCCCAACTCGGCATGGTGGCATTTTGACCTGCTGGGTAATTGGTCGCGCCTCAACTTCCAACGCATGACCAAAGTCGACATCCAGCCCGTGCAACGCGAGCTCGAGAACAAGGCCCTGTCCGGCGTCTACGCCATGGACATGGTGGTCGCAAACAAGTCACCAAAAGAAGCTCAAGAACTCATCACCGAGTTCAGCTTCAAAACCGCAGGCAAAGCACTGACTCGTTGGCGCGAACTGACTTTTGAACTTTTTGCCAAATATTCGGATGGTTATCTCAACATTGCAGGAAGTCCAGCCCAAGACCTGGGTTATCCAGCCACATGGTTAAACGAGACAGAATACCACAACGGACCGACCTCATATGACATGAAATAAAACAATCAATCTACAATAAAAAAAGCCGGTTGCGAACGAGTGTTCGCAACCGGCCTTGTTTTTTATCTTAAACCGGGATTCTACAGTTTTGCCATGGGCATCGGTTCCAAATTTCTCTCAAGACAATCGGCAACCGAGAGCATTTCAGCCTCGGAAAAAGCCGGGCCCATGAACTGAAGACCCACGGGCATGCCGGAATCACCACCAAGCCCTACAGGCAGACTCATTCCGGGCAAGCCTGCGAGGTTAGCGGAAATAGTGAAGATATCCATGAGGTACATCTGCAAAGGATCAGCCTTGTCACCCGCCTTGAAAGCCGTGGTCGGGCAGACAGGTCCGGCAATTATGTCACACTGCTCGAACGCCTTTTCAAAATCCTCTCGCAGCAGACGACGGACCTTGGCGGCCTTGTTGTAATAGGCATCGTAATAGCCGGACGAAAGAACGTAGGTACCCATGATGATACGGCGTTGCACCTCGTCGCCAAACCCCTCGGTACGGCTTGAAGTGTACATGTCGATGAGTTCTTCGGCATCCTTGTTGCGATGCCCGAAGCGCACACCATCGAAACGCGACAGGTTGGAAGATGCTTCAGCCATGGCAATGATGTAATAGGTGGCAATGGCATAATCAGTCAGAGCCATCTTGACCGGAACGGTCTTGGCTCCAAGGGCTTCGGCCTTGGCTATGGCTGCCTTGCAGGCGGCCTCGACTTCATTGTCCAGCCCTTTGCCCCAGTATTCCTCAGGCAGACCAATAGTCGTGCCTTCCAGTGAATTTCTGCCAAGTCCGACCAGATAATCCGGCACTGGAACATCCACGGAAGTCGAATCATTGGGATCATGACCGGCCAGAACCTGAAGAATGCGGGCAGAATCCTCGACACTCCTAGTCATGGGACCAATCTGATCAAGCGACGAGCCATAGGCGATGAGTCCAAAACGGGAAACGCGTCCATAAGTGGGTTTGAGCCCAACAATGCCACAGAAGGAAGCGGGCAGACGGATGGAACCGCCGGTATCGGTCCCCAGAGCGGCAAAGCACTGACCTGCAGCCACAGTCGCCCCGGAACCACCGGAAGATCCGCCGGGAACGCAATCGGCATCCCATGGATTGCTGGTCTGAAAAAATGCGGAATTCTCCGTGGAAGAGCCCATGGCGAATTCATCCATATTGGCCTTGCCGATAATCACGGCCCCGGCTTTACGCAGCCTGACCACAGCGGTGCCATCATAAAAAGGAACAAAATTTTCAAGAATCTTCGAACCACAAGTAGTTCTGGTTCCCTTGGTAACAAGCAAATCCTTGAGGACAATGGGAACGCCCCACAGCGGCTTGCTTGCGTCCGGACCTTCCTGATCCATAACCTCGGCCTGCTTCAGGGCCTCGTCACTCATGACGGTGATAAGTGCCTTGACCGTGGGTTCGGTAGCCTCAATGCGATCCAGGCAGTCCTTGACCGCCTCGGCGACCGTCACTTCCCTGCTTTGCAGCAGCCCAGCCATTTCGGTGAGCGTTTTCGTATACAATTCAGACATTATAAATCCTAAGATGTAGTGCGTAAGCCAACAGTCGGATATTCTTCCAATGCGGGTTCAAAAAAACTGCTTTCAAACATCCTGTCAGACAATTTTGGGGACAATGAAAAACTTTCCGTCCTGCTCGGGAGCGTTGGAAAGCACTTCCTCACGCGTGTAGTCCTTTTTCAATTCATCCTTGCGAAGCACTGTGGTGTGCTGCACAGGGCTGTACATGGGGTCGACATTATCCGTGTCCAGCTCGCCGAGCTTTTCCATGTAACCCAATATGTCCCCGAGCTGCCCGGCGAACAATTCGAGCTTTTCCTTTGGCAGATCAAGCCGTGAAAGCTTGGCAACCTTGGCCACTTCTTCCGGTGTGATTTTCATGTTCCATAACTCCTTGATATCCGAACGGTCCGCTATTGTTGCGGCGCAAACATGTTCTCTTCCTGCTTGACCTTGTCTTCTTCGATTCGCGTTTCATAAGCTTCCACGCGCTTTTCACGGCGAATCCTAGCGCGAGCAATGCGAGCAGCCATCTTTTCGACATCCACCAATTTCTTGCCATTCCTCACAGGACTGAAAAGATAGAGATTCTGACTGGCAACGCCCTGTTGATCCCAAGTCATGCGCGCCATGCTGAAATCCATTCCCTGCGCTACCATGATACGTCGGTTGACCTCGTCGGCAGTCCAGTTGGATGGCAAGGCACCAAACCTTCCGGCAAAACGAATGAAGTCGAAACCGAGTGCCACCCAGAAGTCTGCCTGTCCGAGGCCTTCCTCGGCAAGGGATGACTGGAGTGCCCGCCCGCCTTCGGAACCTTCCCACCATGCACCGGGACACACGGCCAATCGATAGTAATGCTCGTCCACATCCTTGGCCGAATCCAGAGCGCGACTCCACAGGCCGGGACCGAGGAAAAGAAGCTGGTCGCCTTCATAATAAAAGAAATTCGGAAGCAGGGTCTGAGCCTGACTCCACCCGTCCGGGATAAACACGGCCCCGAAATCAGGCAAGGCAAGAGGAACGTCCTTGTTGTCGCTGAAATCGTCAGGCACATTCAGAAGCTTGCCCACCCGCTTGCCCCACTCCTTGAGCTCCCTGGACGGATAGGATTGCATGCCCTTAATCCGGCCACCAAGAGAAGCGGCTTCCTTGTAAAAAGTCTGAGCCATGGTTCTTCCGAATTTGTCTTCCGGGTAGAAAACAGCCAGATCCCTGATGTTCAATCCATCTGCGGCCAGGGACACAAGGCTTCGGACCTCGTCATTACGACTGGTGAAGAACCGCCATGCGTCACGCCCTTCTTCCTGTTGCCCCAGGGTTGAGAGAAAGGCAAAGACAGCCCGTTTCTTCAAGACATCTTCGCCAGGGGAATTCAATTCATAAAGCCGCTTGAAGGCTTCCACTCTTAAAGGACCACCCACCACGGAATAATGTCCGGGCAATTCCGCCAACCGCTTGTCCCAGCCGGGAGCCTCGGTATTGATAATCCGCAGGTCGACATCCACGCCATCCTGAGCCAGACGCCATTGGGCAAGCCCTGCTCCACGCAAAATCTTGATGCCCACCTTGCCATAGGGACCGGTAAGCGGCAGGGCAAGAGCCAATCCAATTTGTGGCAGACCATATCTTGATTCCAGCTCGGCCAGTCTGTTCTCAAGAGGTTTCACATCAGCAAGATTCGCGTTTGAGGACAAGTTCCGCAAGGTCCGCCAGACCAGTGACCAGGAATCCTTGTCAGAAGCGTCACGGACTCCTCGCTCAAAACCGACAAGAACATACGGGAACTTCCACTGGTTTGCAGTGGTCACCGCTTTGGAAAGATCCTTGACGAGCTTGTTGTCCCAAGTCTGCATTTTCTGTGTGAATTCATGCTCGAAAGAGAGCTTGGCCGCCACATCCGGTGCCTGTTTGTAAAATCCATCCAGCACGTCCAAAGCTCTTTCGTAGTCGCCGTTTTCCTGAAAATAGGAAGAATACCACAAAGCCACGTCAAGACGAGTGGCCCAGGAAAGCTTGTAGTTTTCCAACACCCACTTGAGATGATTCCTGAGCCGCTCGGTCTTGCCGAGAGCCGCCATGGTGTTGAGATATGTGCGTTCCCATGAGACAAGATCAAGAGCTGACGAGTCCATGTTCGCCCAATTTTCCAAGGCAATCCTGGCCTGATGATGATGTCCATTCAGGAACGCGGACTCGGCCAACCGGGCGTAGATGGTCGGCATCTCGCTCCTGACCAAATCCTGCCGTTCAAGGACTGCTGTGTAATACAGCTCGCAGGCCTCGTACCGTTTGGCCTTCCAGGACGCATCAGCTTCAACCAGCAGATTGGGCGTGGAAAGCAGATCAACACTCTTGATGGTCTGTTTCTGAGCACATCCCCAAACAAACAGTGAAAGCAGGGCCAGAAGCAAAATAGATCGCATAAGCTGTGGTATTGTATTCATTATATATAATCGGCGCATGATATGTTCCGTTGCAGCACTCTGGAGCAACTAGATAAAAAAACCCGGTCCGCAGGGATGCGGACCGGGTAATGCTATACTGTGCTTGGCCTCGTAAGGCAAGTTGGATTACTTGACCTCGGTGTAGTCTGCATCGACCACATCGTCGTCATCCTTGGGAGCCGCACCGGCTTCGCCACCTGCAGCACCGGCGTCAGAACCACCCGGTTCTGCATTCTGCTGAGCATAGAGCTGTTCAGCCAGCTTGTGGGAAGCCTGGGCCAACTCTTCGGTCTTGGCCTTGATTTCGGCGATATCATCAGTCTCAAGAGCCTTCTTCAAGGTCTCCATCTTGGACTCGATATCAGCCTTGAGCGTACTATCAACCTTGTCGCCAAGTTCGCGTATGGACTTCTCGGATGTATAGACAAGCGTGTCAGCCTGGTTGCGAGTCTCAATGAGCTCCTGCTTCAACTTGTCATCATCGGCATGGGCCTCGGCGTCCTTGACCATCTGATCAATCTCGTCATCACTCAGACCCGAGGATGCAGTAATCTGAATGGACTGCTCACGACCGGTTCCCATATCCTTGGCCTGGACGTGGACAATGCCGTTGGCATCGATATCAAAAGCGACCTCAATCTGCGGCACGCCACGTGATGCCGGCGGAATTCCGGACAGTTCGAAGTTACCCAGCAGCTTGTTGTCAGCACACATGGGCCGCTCACCCTGGAAGACCCTGATGGACACGGACGGCTGGTTGTCAGCTGCAGTGGTGAAAACCTGGGACTTCTTGGTCGGGATGGTGGTGTTGCGCTCGATCAGATGCGTCATCACGCCGCCCATGGTCTCAATGCCCAGCGACAGCGGGGTCACATCGAGAAGCAGAACGTCCTTGACGTCACCGGCGAGGATACCGCCCTGAATGGCTGCACCCATGGCAACAACTTCATCGGGGTTCACAGAGCGGTTAGGCTCCTTGCCGAAGAAACTCTTCACCTTTTGCTGAACCAGAGGCATACGGGTCATGCCACCGACAAGAATGACTTCATCTATATCAGCTGCGGACAGACCTGCGTCCTTGAGAGCCTTCTTGCACGGCCCGGCAGTCCGCTCCACCAAATCGTCAACGAGCTTTTCAAGCTTGCCACGGCTGATCTTGACCATCATGTGCTTGGGACCATTCTGGTCAGCAGTGATAAACGGCAGGTTGACCTCGGATTCCATGGAACTGGACAGGTCATGCTTGACCTTTTCAGCAGCTTCCTTAAGACGCTGCAGGGCCATGCGATCCTGGGCCAGATCAATGCCGTTTTCCTTCTTGAATTCATCCACCAGATACTCGATGATGCGATGATCGAAGTCCTCGCCGCCGAGGAAAGTGTCGCCGTTGGTGGCACGAACTTCCACGACATTGTCACCGACTTCAAGGATGGAGATATCAAAAGTACCACCACCGAGGTCGAAAACCGCGATCTTTTCGTTGGCTTTCTTGTCAAAACCGTAGGCCAACGATGCAGCGGTGGGCTCGTTGATAATGCGCTTGACCTCAAGGCCGGCGATCTTGCCTGCATCCTTGGTGGCCTGACGCTGGGAATCATTAAAATAGGCCGGAACAGTGATAACTGCTTCGGTAACGTCCTCGCCCAGGTATATCTCGGCATCCTTCTTCAATTTCTGAAGGATAATGGCCGAAACTTCAGGCGGACTGAACTTCTTTCCGTCAATCTCAACCCAGGCATCGTTGCCATTACCGGCCACGATGTCATACGGACAATGCTTCTGCCACTTCTTGACTTCCGGGGCATTGGCGTTGCGGCCCATGAGGCGTTTGATTGCAAAAACAGTCTTTTCCGGGTTGGTAACAGACTGGCGTTTGGCGATGTCGCCCACCAGGCGTTCCTTATCGGTGAATGCCACGACTGATGGCGTTGTACGGCCACCTTCGGGGTTAGTAATGCACTTCGGATCCTTTCCCTCCATGACGTAAACACAGGAGTTGGTAGTTCCGAGGTCGATACCAATGATCTTACCCATATGTATATCCTCCTAAAATCTTCTATTTGCAATGTCGTAACATTGTTTGATTTGCGTTCTTTCTTCAATAATCACGCGTTCGGGCTTGTAAAGAGCCAGAGCGCAAAAACTTGCACTAAGCTTTGCTGACCATCACCTTGGCTGGCCGGATGAGACGTCCCTTGAGGATGTATCCGCGCTGGGTAATTTTGGCTATCCGGTTATCTCCGAGGTCATCATCTTCAACGGTACCCACAGCTTCATGGATCTCCGGGTTGAACTCTCCGCCGGGTATGGCTTCGACAGCCTCCAGCCCATGGCTCTTTACGGCATCGAGAAACAACTTGCGAGTCATGTCAACGCCAATGACAAAATTCTTGCAGGCATCATCAAGTCCATCGGTATAAGCGAGGGCAAGATCAAGATTATCCAAAACCGGCAGCAGATCAGCCAGGATGGATTCACCTGCGTATTTCTTCATTTCCTCGGTTTCCCGCAACAGTCGTTTCTTGACATTTTCGGAATCAGCCAAGGCGCGTAAACGAATTTCCTCGGCCGCCTTATGCACATCGCACTCAGGACAGACGGACTCACGACACAGTGCGGTCAGTTCTTCCAAACTCAGGGAAACTTCGTTTTCCTCTTTGCCTTCAAAACCAACAGATTCATCGTCTCCAGCCTCGCCTTCCGGGGTGCCAAAGAGCTTTCCTTCATCATCGTACAACCCGTTGATAGGGCCTTCCACATTCTTTTTATTCGCCATTGATTATGTTTCCTTGGGAATGGATTGGTCATAAAAAAACCCCGCCCAAGCGAGGCATGTTTGACAAATAATCATAGGGATGAGCTTGTCAATGCCTGAGAAAAGAAGAATTCACTCTCTTTTGAATCAGCCGGAACAACCAACTGCCAAAGAATTCCAAACAAAAAATCGAAAAAACCAGCAGACTGAATCAAAGAATTATCAACAAGCACCCTCTCATTGATGTTTCGACAATAAAATCACATGAAACACTCATGCTTCAAACTGACACAACAGGAGCACGAGCAACTCACCCCACTCTCGTAACCATTGATAGCCCATTGGTTTTCAGTTCCCTGAGGAGGTCTTCGCAGTCCTTAAAACCCGGCGATATTTCATGAAGATGCATCAGACAGGTCACGGCCTCTCGCGTCTTGTGAGCTTTCGCGAATGCATGCCCCATGTTGTAGGCCAGATCCGGATTGCCTGCATACATCTCCGGGTTGATACACAATGCCTGGTACATTTTCTGTGCGCTCTCGACGTGCTTGCCGCCTTCTGCCAGGGCAAGGCCCATATTGTACTGAATATTTTCGTCCTTGGGAGAATACTTTGCAGCTTCGCCATACGCCTCAACCGCCTCGTTCCACAGCCCCTGTTTTCGAAGGGAAATACCAAGCCGGTTATATATATTCATGGCCATCTGACTCTTGGAATTTTTCACAAACTCAAGGCTCTGACGATAATACTTCACCGCAAGTTCAGGATCGTGGCTCGCGACCATCTCCGCAATGTCGAGGGACATCTCGCCGACCACGGCCATAGCTTCTTCCTTGGCCGAACCAATGGCGTTGTCAAAATATTTTTCCGCTGATTGTGCATCGCCCTGATCATAATGCATCTCGGCAATCTTTATCTTGCGATGACAGTTGAGCGGCGACATGCGATCCAATTTGACCAGATACTTCAAGGCTTCGCGCTGGTTGTCGTCTTCGGCATGAATAAGAACAATTTTTTTGAGCGGTTCCAGATAATTATCCGAATTACGCTCTGCCCTGACATAGGCACTCAGGGCCTCGCTCCGCATTGCAAGACCTTTTTTCGCATCCCCCAGCACAACCATGGCAGCCGCATTCTTCGGCCACTTGAGCAAGACCTTTTCTGCCAAATCGACAGCCTCTTCAAAACGATTGTTACAAACATGCTCCTGCCCTTCCTGAACAAGAGAATCCGCTTCGCATTGCGGTTTCAGCATGAACGCCGCTTTTTTGATAATGGAATTGGCACAGGCCGGTTTCTTCAAAAAGGAATCAGCTCCTTCTTCATAAAACTGGAAGAGTCTTTCCCTGCTCAATTCACGGGAAAGAATGGCAACCTTCATCTTCCTGTACGTCGATTTGGCATATCGCAAAAACGACAAGGTCAGCTCGGAATCGAGAGCGTGTTCCATGAAAAGAAAAGGCACGACACCTTTTTCAGAAAAATGTTGCAGGACCTCGGCAGCACGGCCAAGATCTGCAACAACTTGAATATAATCGAGTTCAATACCCAATTCGTGCGAAATGGTGGATTTGAAAACCTTGTAAAAGGCCTTGTCCCTCGTGACCAAGATGAAAACACCTGGCTCATCAACAAAATCGTAAATTACATCACAGTACTTATTGATGATTTCATCATTGGTCCTGACGACATACAGATTCTTTGTCTCGGATTTCTTTTTTGCCTCAAGATCCTTGAGTTCAGAACCACACGCCTTGATAACGTACAGGCTCTTACTATTTCGCTCTCTTTTCGCCATTACAGGAATTCCCATTTCAAGAAATTTCAATTTACCTTTCAACATTCTATATAATCAATATTCTTAAAAGATATCAATCAAAAAACATTGTTCAGCAACATGAACAATATAAAAATGAAAAAGAAAGACGCAAGACAAGGCCTGTATCAATCAGATTTTAAATGTCCCGTTCTCGTAAATCAACACGGGCTTTCCGGTCTTGAGCATCGCAGTCACGCGCTTGGGTTCCGTGTTCACCAAATCCCAATGCATATCCGACGAATTGAATCCGAGTTCATAGAGAAGCTCAGGGGTCAGCATTTCCACGGGGCCGGTAAAACTTTCCAGCACAGACCCGCCTAACGCAATATGACAATTCCCGTGGTCACCACCGAGATTTTCATCAAGCAACGTATGTGCCATGAACTTGTCCACACGGGAAAACCGTTTATCCGTAAGCGAAAACTCACCCACCCTGCGCGAACCGGAATCCGAATACATCTGATTTTGAAGAAATACCTGTCCCTTATCGGCTTCCACGCGAACGGCAATGCCATCAAAAAAATCAAAAGATGCACCGACCACCCAATGACCATGGCGAAGCGTAGGCTGATCGGCATAATATGTACCGTTCACATTGCGCGCATCAGGTGCAAAATAAATCTCGTAGCCGGGAATATTTGTCCCACTCACGCCCACAAAACATCGATTTTCTCCCAATGGCACCTTGAGATTAATATTCTCGGATTCCACTCGCAGACTTCGTATTTCAAGAGAATCCAACCAATTGCAGACTTCACCCACCTCTCTCCCGAGCCGCTTCCACTCCTTGACCGGATCGGGCATATTCAGCCAACAGGCGCGTTGCAAGGCATAGGCATAGTCCTCCATGGACATGCCGCTGGCTGCTGCCAAGGCTTCAGTCGGATACACGCAGGTGGTCCACCCCAATGATCCGGCCTGCTTGCGAAGCTCCAGAATGCGCCTGTTGGGACCATCGGCCTTGCGAGCCTCGGCAATGGTGCGCGGGTCCACTGTTTGAAGGTGGGTCAAATTTTCTGGAGCCAGGATATTGATAACCCCAGCGGATCTGGAATAGAGTTCAGCCAATCCAGGCGGCTGAGCAACGAGCTGACCGTAACTGGAATTGAGATACCGCTCCATCTCCATATACGGCGTGGGCCTGGCCATGGGGACCGGTACCAGATGAGCTTCCATGAGCCGCGAGTAAACCGCTTCAGCCAAGGCCAATCCAGGAATGTCGTAGCGGACAAGAACCACATCCTGATTCTGGAACTTCTTTTCGCGCGTCTGTCTCAAGGCCCAAAGCATGACATCGGCATAACTTTCAAGGTCCGCGAATTCAAAAAGCGACAAGGCAATTCCTTTTTATTGTTTCACGTGCCTCAAATTCAAGACATACTGCGTAAACTACAAAAACATGGGGGGCATGCGCAACAATTTTTACCCTCATGTGCATTTTGACTTCCTCTGATGTTAGCCGTACACAAATCGGATGCCAATTCTTCCAACACCCGACTACTCACCTCCACTCCCGTTTCGTAACGGCAACCTCGCCACACTCTACCCGCCGGTTTTCCGGACAACGCCAGGGACCAATCCTTGCCATGAACGCATCGAAACACCGGACAATGACTTTCTGGACATGGATTGGCACGCCTGTCGAATCGGCAAATCACGACGACTGGCAATCATCAGCCACGGTCTGGAAGGTCATTCACGGAAAAAATACATACTGGGAATGGCCCGGATGGTCACCGGTCTCGGATATGACGCAGCCTGCTGGACGCAACGGGGCTGTGGAAAGGCAATAAACCGGCATGCACGATTCTATCACTCGGGCGAAACCGATGATCTGCACGCAGTCGTCACCCACTGCCTGAAAACCAGGAACTACGACGAAATAATGCTTATCGGATTCAGCATGGGGGGCAACCAGATTCTCAAGTATCTCGGAAAAAATGCGAGCCGGGTTCCTGCGGAGATCACAACGGCGGCAACCTTTTCCGTACCTTGCGATCTGGGCGCAACCGAACGATTGATCAGCAAGCCGACCATGCGCATCTATTTCGAATATTTCATGCTTGGCCTGCGCCAGAAGATCCGCGCCAAAGGCAGAATGTTCCCGGACGTTGTGAACCCGGCAGAGTTAAATGGCATCAACAGCCTGCGCCAATTCGATGACCGGTTCACGGCACCGCTCAACGGATTCAAGGACGCAGAAGAGTATTACACCCGATCAAGCTGCAAACAGTTCCTCAAGAGCATCCGCATACCCACCCTGCTCGTCAATGCTCAGAATGATCCATTCCTGCCGCACGAATGCTACCCCATGGACGAAGCCGAAACCAATTCCAATCTGTTTCTGGAAATGCCGAAACACGGTGGACACGTTGGCTTCGTACTCAACCACGGGGACAATGTCTATTGGTCGGAAAACAGAATCAAAAAATTTCTGGAAACAGGCAAATAAGACATACTGTTGGACTCTCCCCAAAACACCTGACGCAACAGTTACTCCCACCAAGCGACTAGGAAAGCACTGCATAATTGCCCTCTGGCTTCGTTGCTGCAAAAAAATCAAACCCTAGCGTGCAGGAAGCACTCGTCAGCCTTGACTTTTTTGCGCGCCTTGCCAGCGAACAATTCTACAGCACTTCCTGAAGATTGAATTAATCAGCGTTTCCCTAGGATTCGCGCCTGCCCCTGAAGAATGGGAACAATGCCGCCACGAGCAATCCCGTAAACCCGATTACGACAACCAAAATCAACCACTGCCTAATTTGATTGCTGTCACCAACAACCCATCGATTAAAAATATTGTCTCGCTCATCCTTATCAATACGACTCAGACCTTCCTCAATCATCCCGAGCAATTTGACATTGCCCTTGACAACTGCTGCCCGAAAGTTCTGATGCGAAAAAAATTCGATAGTCTTGACGTCCTTGGCTTTCCCCAAGGCCCCCACAGAAAACATCAGTGTCGGATAATCGGCCAGAAACCCATCCAACTCGCCACAAAAAAAAGCTTCCAACAATTCGGCAACGGTCTCCATGGGCACGGCCTTGAGTGCCGGATATTTCCTATTAATCAAATCCTCATAAAAGCTATTGGCTATGACACCCACAGGTCGTCCCCGCAACTCAGACACACGGGTTATGCCTGAGTCGGCCTTGACAAACATCCCACCTTTGGATGGGAAAATCGGATTGGTAAGATCAAGATACTTGTCACGTTCAGAAGTAAAAAACAACCCCCCGTGAACATCGGCCTGTCCACTCCGAACAGCATTCAAGGTATTGGCCCATTCCGTAAGGTAAAAGGTCACGGGCACTCCGGTTTCAGCCGACCATTTACGCCACAGATCGATGATATATCCCTTGGGGTCACCATTGACTTCCCTGTAGGACATGGGAGCCATGCCGGATTCCTGAGCCACAACGATACCCCGTTCCCGATACCCCTCAAAAATGTCATTCTCGGCCCTTGTGACCTGCGCAAGGGAAACAGGCCATACGATCAACAAGAAGAACACGGACAAAAAGAAACGATTCATCATACCTCACGATTAAAAGGCCACAATGCGTTATACGCAAATTTGCCTTTTCTGCGACATAAAGACAATGGCGTTATAACTGTTTATGGGCATACAATTCATCCCAGCCCCGGACTTTTCACCTTTGGCAAAAACAAGTCCAATGAAGCCTGCAAGATGTGAACGCAACCCAAGGGCGTTCCCGGAATAAAATCTCCAGTAAAACAGCAGCCTGATCACCAGTGTGCACAGGGGTTAAAGACCAATGTGTTCACTGCGGGAACAGGCTGCCACTCACCAAACAATTGGCCTCATACAAAAACGGACGCTCAGCACAATGCAAAACGTCCGGTTACAATACGGAATATCTGTCAAATCAGCCTATAACCAACGCGCCGTCCTTCTCGTCCACAGTCACATTTGCGCCGTCCGCCAGCATGCCACCGATGAGCAGCTTGGCCAACGGGGTCTCCAGATGGGACTGAAGGTAGCGATGCAGCGGGCGGGCACCGAAGTGCGGATCATAGGCCGCCTCGGCAATAAATGACTTGGCCGAATCAGTGAGCGTCAGCCCGATCTTGCGATCTTCCAGGCGAGTCCTGAGCCCGGCCACCAGCAGGTCGATAATCTTCATGAGCTGGTCAATGTGCAACGGCTTGAACAATACGGTCTCATCCACCCGATTAAGGAACTCGGGACGGAAATGACGCCGCAGGACATCCATGACCTGCTCGGTCACGCCATCCTTGAAATTGCCATCTTTGTCGATGCCTTCAAGCATGAATTCGGCACCAAGGTTGGAGGTCATGATGATAATGCTGTTCTTGAAATCCACGGTCCGCCCATGGGAATCGGTCAGCCGTCCATCGTCGAGAATCTGAAGGAGCACGTTGAACACGTCGTGGTGCGCCTTTTCAATTTCGTCGAACAGGACCACGGAATACGGCTTGCGACGCACGGCCTCGGTGAGCTGACCGCCTTCGTCATACCCGATATAGCCGGGAGGCGCGCCTATCAGACGGGCCACAGTATGCTTTTCCATGTACTCGGACATGTCAATGCGGATCAAATTGCCCTCTGAGTCGAACAGGGCCGAAGCCAGAGTTTTGCACAATTCCGTTTTGCCGACACCTGTAGGGCCAAGAAAAATGAACGAGCCTATTGGTCTCGACGGGTCCTTGAGCCCGGCACGGGCACGCAACACGGCGTCTGCCACGGCCTGGACAGCCTGATCCTGGCCTATGACGCGCTCATGCAATTGCTCGCCAAGCTTGAGAAGCTTTTCGCGTTCCCCTTCCAGAAGTTTGGAAACAGGAATCCCGGTCCACTTGGCGATGACCTGAGCCACATCATCAGGGCCGACTTCTTCCTTGACCATGCGCGGGGTGTCACCTGATTCCAGGGATGCGTTGCGATCATTCAGTTCTTTTTCGAGCGATGCCAGCGTGCCGTATTCCAGTTCCGCAACACGGTTGTAATCATGTACACGCTTGGCTTCCTCGATTCCCCGACGGGTGGACTCGATATCTTCCTTGAGAGAACGCAGCCGCTCGATGCCGCCCTTTTCATTCTCCCACTGGGCCAGGAGTGCCGTCTGCAGCTCCTTGACCTCGGCCAACTTCTTTTCCAGCTTCTTGAGACGCTCCTTGGACGCCTTGTCCGACTCGCGCTTCAGGGCCTCGCGTTCTATCTCGAACTGCATGACCTGACGGTTGGCCCTATCCAATTCATACGGTTGGGAGTCGATTTCGGTACGAATAAGGGCTGCAGCCTCGTCGATAAGGTCAATGGCCTTGTCAGGCAACTGGCGATCGGAAATATAACGATTGGAAAGCACGGCAGCCTCAACCACCGCACCATCGGAAATTCGCACACCATGATGGACTTCGAACCGCTCTCGCAGACCACGCAGGATGGAAATAGTATCTTCCACCGAGGGTTCCTCGACAACAATAGTCTGGAATCGACGTTCCAGGGCCGGGTCCTTTTCAATATACTTGCGATACTCATCAGTGGTGGTCGCGCCAATGCAATGCAGCTCGCCACGTGCCAGCAGAGGTTTGAGAATGTTGCCTGCGTCCATGGCCCCATCGCTCTTGCCTGCGCCGACAATAGTGTGCAATTCATCGATGAACATGATGATCTGTCCGGCGGATTCCTGCACTTCCTTGAGCACTGCCTTGAGCCGCTCTTCAAACTCTCCACGATATTTTGCACCGGCAATGAGCGAACTCATGTCCAGACTGAAAACTACCTTGTCCTTGAGTCCTTCGGGCACATCACCCTTGACGATGCGTTGGGCCAGGCCCTCGGCAATGGCCGTCTTGCCAACGCCAGCCTCGCCTATGAGAACCGGGTTGTTCTTGGTACGACGGGACAGAATGCGAATGACGCGGCGAATCTCGGAATCCCGCCCGATGACAGGGTCAAGCTTGCCGGACCGCGCCTCTTCCACAAGATCACGACCATATTTCTGGAGGGATTCATATGTGGCTTCAGGATTGTCCGAGGTCACACGCTGCTTGCCACGCACCTCTTCCAGCACCCCAAGGACCTTGTTCTTGTCCAGATTAAATTGCTTGTTGACCCGCCCCACGCCAGTTGACCGGGACTCTTCCATGAGAGCAAGAAAAACATGTTCCACTGAAACGAACTCGTCTTTCATGCGCTTTCTCATGTCATCGGCTGCCACCAGCACAGTTTGCAACCGCTGGGTAACCATGATCTGATCGGCGCGAGCACCAGGCCCTGAGACCTTGGGCATTTTGCTGATTTCAGCATCCACGGCACCCATATAAATATCCGGTGCCACATTGAGCTTGCGAAGGATCTGAGGGACCAGTCCTTGTTCCTGAGCAATCAGGGCATGCATGACATGCTCGCAGTCTATCTGCTGCTGCCCATTGCGAATGGCGAGATTCTGAGCCTCTGAAACAGCGTCCTGCGTTTTGCGTGTAAATGTATTCGGGTCCATGGGGAACCTCCTGTGTGAATTTGAGATTGAGTGCTATACCAATCGCTTCAATTCTTCGATTTCCGTTTCCAGCTCCTCAACGCGCTCCAAAAGATCAACAATGATACTGCCGCTGTTGAACGAAACATCGAGATCCTTGGACAGACGCATCAATTTATGGATGCGATATACATCCCGAAAATTGAAAAGGTACTCGTTGGCATTGGTTTTGCCCGGAGATATCCAGCCGAGATCAATCAGTTCGGCCACTTCGGATGGTTGAATACTGGTCAATTCCACCAACTGTGCCCAGGCCACACATCCAGACCGTTCCGGCAAATTAAGGCCGGGCAGTCGCATCAACACTTCTTCGAGTCTTTTGGTCGTCATGCTTCACTGTCCCTAAAAATTTCTCGGGTTAAATTCCGATTTTTCCTGAAGCTCCTCCCACAACCGCCGTTCATCACTGGAAATACGATCTGGAGCCTGAATCATGATACGCACGAACTGATCGCCACGCTTTGCACCGCTTCCAAGCCCCTTGTTTTTGATACGAAGTTTCTTTCCCGACCCGATACCGGGCGGAATCTTCATTTCAACCGCGCCATCCAGAGTGGGAATGCGCAAAGTCACACCCAATGCCGCCTCCCATGGGGCCAAAGGCAAATCAAGAATGATATCCGAATCACTGACCTTGAACAAAGAGTGAGGCATAAGCTTGATCTTGAGGTACAGGTCGCCCTTTGCACCACCGGCCATGCCAGGATTTCCCTGACCAGCCAAACGGATTTTTTGACCATCCTTGATACCTACGGGTACCTTGATTTCCAGCGTCTTGGTGGTCATGCGCGGGAAACCGTCCGGTCCGGCAGTCTGCTCCTGAAGCGTGACGGATTTCGAACCTCCCTTAAAGGCTTCATCCAGAGTCAGCTCATAGGTGGCCTCAGAATCAGAACCCCGCCTCGGGCGTTGCTGGTAACCACCCCCACCAAAACCGCCACGGAAGGAACCGCCACGGCCACCGCCAAAAGCGGTCTCGAAAAAGTCGGAAAAACCACCGCCGCCACCGCCACCACCAAATTGCATATTCTCGTAACCGGGCGGGGGCTGAAAATTCTGTCCATGCTCCCAGTTTGAGCCAAACTGATCGTACAGCTTACGCTTCTTCGCATCCTTGAGAACTTCATACGCCTCGTTGATTTCCTTGAACTTGTCCTCGGCACCCTTGTCGTTGGGATTGAGGTCGGGATGAAATTTGCGCGCCAGCTTCTTGAAAGCCTTGGCAATGTCTTCTTTGGACGAAGACCGGGAAACCCCGAGGAGTTTGTAATAATCTTTATATTCCATGCAAAAAAATCCTTTAAGCAAACAAAAAGCATTTATTGATTCAGGACAATAAGATAATGTGCTTTGGTCCCGTGTCAAGCTACGGACAACAAATGGAATAACATTTTTTAAACAGTTTTTTCCACAGCTTGCAAATTCAAGGAGAGTATAATGAAACCGAGCCTCAGACTGATCCTATGCCTAACCATCATCAGCTTTGCCATGATAAGTGTTGCCTGGACCCCATGGGGAGCGATCTACGATAGTGCTCGAGACGAACGAAGTGTTGGCGATCAGGCCATTGACAAGCAAATATCACTATCCATCAAGAGCAAACTGGCCGACCGGGACACCAAGATGGCCCTCAAGGTGCATGTCTATTGTTTCATGCGCCACGTCTATCTGATCGGTGCAATTGACGACACGACATTCAGGGGCTTTGCCGTGGGAACCGCCACAACAACCAAGGATGTAAAAGAGGTAATCAAGTATTTCGTCAGTGAGACCGACACACTGACGGCTGACCTTGCGGTCGCAACAAAAGTCCGGGCCATGCTCATCGCAGACAAGAACTTGAGTTCCACACAGGTTGAAACCGAAGTTGCCAATGGTGAAGTCATCATGGTCGGCATGGTCAGAGACAAGGCTGATGCCGAGCTTGCAATCAACATTGCCAAAGGCGTGGAAGGGGTACGGAAAGTGACAACATTTCTAACTCCGCCCCAATAGATATCCGTTGGGAAAGATACTATTCCACTGTTCACTGAGCGGGATGCGCAGGGGCTCACCAGCCGCTCAGTGAAAAAAAGAGGCTTTTTCCCAATACAGTGGTCAGGCAACTTGAAGGGAACAGAATGCGGGCTCGCAACACCCCTGATTCAGAGCGCGGACCAGATCAATTCGATTTGTAACGGGAACAGTGAACCGGGTCGGACACCTTCCGAGTTCGACCAGACTGTGTGCATCGGAACCGGACACGGCAGTCAGCGAACGTTTGAAGGCAAGGGCCGAGGCCAATTCATCTTCACGCCGACTGTTGCGCCCGTTTTCCACTTCAACCAACGAACACAGGCATTGGTCGAAAATGGAAATATCCGTAGGACGCCATCCACGATAGGGATGCGCCGCTATGGCAGCACCACCCATCTGCCTGACCGATGCCAGCAGTTCAGGAGCATCAAGCCCCATCAACAAAGCCTCAACGTGCCCGAATACCAGAAAATCACCTTGCGATGTCGTGTATTCCATACCTACGAGGACAAGAAGACCGTCGGACTGGAATCCTTCGGAAATTTGTGACAAGACTTGAGTAGAGTCGTGATCGGTAATACACACTCCATCCAGCCCTTTGGATCGGGCCTCGGATAGAATGTCCATCGACAGCAGCTCGCTACATGACGAATGGGTTGAATGAACATGAAGATCAATCAGCATGGAAACATCATGCCTGTGCCTGTCACACAAGGCAAAGAGCTTGTATTGATACAATCCATGTTTTTAATAGATACGATCTATTCGCCTGATTGTTCCTGAAACACTGAGCGAATCAGTCATAGATAAACGGAGTCAAACATGCCAAAGACATGCGTTCTCATATTGCTCGACGGCCTGGGAGATCGATCCCACCCAGAACTGGACCACAAGACCCCGCTCCAGGTAGCCCACACACCCTGTCTGGACCGGCTGGCATCCATGGGTGGCACAGGACTTTACCACGCCGGGAAAATCGGCCAGCCGCTCCCAAGCGAAAACGCCCACTTTTCCATGTTCGGAAACCTCGAATCCGAATTCCCGGGTCGAGGTCCTCTGGAAGCCCTTGGCGCAAACATCCCCCTGGGAGAAAATGATGTGGCTGTTCTCGCCCATTTCACCAGCGTCCTGCCGACTCTGGAAAACCAGCTCATCATCAAGTACAATCGAATCTGCGGCACACCGTCTGAAATCGACGGCTTGTACTCGGTACTGGAAAACTATGAAAGAGACGGTATTGCCATTGACCTGCACAAAACAGGCGGCATGTTCAGCGTTTTGACCATGCGCGGAGATGTCTCTCCCTACATCACGGATTCCGATCCCATGATAAACGGGCGATTCATTTCCGAAATCACTCCGTTGGAAGCGTACAGGAACGATCCGGCCACCATTCGCACGGCACAAGCTCTCACCCACTATCTGGACTGGGCCTTCCATCAAATGACCGACGAACCGCAAAACATGCTGCGCAAGAAACAGAAGCTCCCGACCATCAACGGTCTTGTTACCCAACGCGCCGGACGGCTCCGGCAGTGTGTTTCCATGCGCGACCGCTACGGCCTGTGCGGTCTCTTGATCGCCAGCGGCGTCATGTACAAAGGGTTGGCACAATATATCGGAATGAACTTCCACAAGGCCACTGAAAGCCGCGACCCAGGCCGCGATCTGGCCCAACGCATCGACTATGCTGCAAACGCCATAAATGATTTCGATTTCATTCACGTTCACACCAAGGCCCCGGATCAGGCAGCCCATTCCAAAAACCCAAAGGCCAAGATAAAAGCCATCGAATCCCTGGACAGGGGGCTGGCCGAATCCATCGACCAGTTGCTCAACAATGACAAGGTGCTCCTGGCAGTTGCAGCAGACCACTCAACACCGAGTTGCGGTACCCTGATCCATTCCGGCGAGCCTGTACCCCTCATGTTCGTGGGAGACGGCGTTCGACGCGATGCAGTCAGTCAATTCGATGAGATCAGCGTGGCAGGCGGTGCGCTCGGCTGTTTGCGCGGAGATGAAATGATCCACACGATACTGAACTATCTGGACAGGGCAAGGATGGCAGGCATTCACGATTCACCCATGCAACAAGAATTCTGGCCCGGTGATTACGAGCCACTCCTGATCACCCCGAAATCACGAGACTGATATGAAACATCCGGTCGGTATCATTCATGGTCGATTCCAGGTGCTCCACCTTGATCACCTAAAATATCTTCTTGCAGGCAAGGCTCTGTGCGAACACCTTGTGGTTGGCATAACCAACCCGGACCCGACCGCGACAACACCGGAAGACTCGGCCCCGGACCGTTCGCACAGGAAAAACAACCCACTGACCTACTACGAACGGTGCAGGATGGTTCGAGCCGCACTCATGGAGGCAGACGTTCCTCCGCAGGATTTCAGCATTGTTCCCTTTCCCATCTGCCACCCGCTACTACTCAGAAACTACGCCCCGGAAGACGCAGTCTACTACCTGACCATCTATGATGAATGGGGACACGAAAAAATGAAGCGGCTGAAATCTCTTGACCTGCAAACGTACGTCATATGGGAAAAGCCACTGTCACAAAAAGGATTGAATGGCTCAAATGTACGCCAGGCCATCAGTCAAAACAACGACTGGGAGACCATGGTTCCGGCCTCGGTAGCCGACATGATCATGAAGTGGGATATTCAGAAACGACTTGAAAACTTTTCCTGACTCTCTTCCGGGTCATAATCCCTGGTCTCCGGGTTGTAACAATACCGGCATGTTCCCCGTTTCCGAAACCAACCTATCAGCACTATTCCAGCCACGAATCCACCGACGTGTGCCCACCAGGCGACCTCTACGGCCGCCGGCATTGCCTTGGCCAAAATGCCAGACACAATTTGCGACAAAAACCAGATGCCAAGAAACAGATAGGACGGAATCCGCAGAAACAAGGGGATGATGATTATCGGCACCAGGGTCAGCACCCTCCCATGAGGGTATAAGACAATATATGCCCCCATGACCCCGGCCACGGCCCCGGAAGCTCCTATGACAGGCGTGGGAGAAGTCTGCTCAAAAAACATATGCACAGCCACGGCAGCCAGTCCGCATAGCAAGTAGAAGACCAAAAACCCGAAATGCCCAGTGACATCCTCGATGTTGTCGCCAAAGATCCACAGCATCCACATGTTCAAAATGACATGCAGCCACCCGCCATGCAGAAACATGTAGGAAACAAGCGGCCATCCAAAAGTCTGGGGATAACCAGCCCAGGACGCCCATTCCGGTTCAAGAAACCGGGCCGGGACCACCCCGAGCAAATGGTACAAATAAACCACATCCCGAGGGTCCAGGCTCTTGATATAAAGGAAAGCCAATGCATTGAAAAGGATGATCCCCACCACGACAATGGGCGGGGTCACCCGTGGCACATTATCCCTTATCGGGATCACTCATCGTCTCCCTCGCTACCGAATTCCTCGGCTAGGTCAGGCCAAAGCCCTTCAAGCCAACTGCCAAACTCGGCATTGCGCTGTCTCGAATATTCCACAGTCTTTTCATGCAACAGATCAGCTTCTCCCTGCAACGCATCCAGGTCCTTACTGTTGTCCAGAACAACTGTGCACTGTTTGAGTTTTTCCTCTTCGGGCCATTGCCATGAATCAAAAATCGCCAAAACTTCATGACTCAACCCACGGGCCTCACGCAACGCGCCAGTTCGCTTCTCGGCAGGGCACCTGACTCCGGCCACGTAGTCCACCTGCCCGTCCTTGTGCCAACCGCCCTCAAGCAAAAGCGGTATCTCGGCAAAAGCCACAGGTTCGTCTCGATGCAACCTGAAAAATTCCTCGCATTCATGCCGTACCATGGGATGAATCATGTCCATGACTTCGCGACGCAGATTTTCCGACTCCTTCATGGCCTTGAACAGGACCGGCTTGTTCACCGAGCCATCATCGAGAGAGTACGCACCACCAAAACGTTGACGGATCATTGCCGAGCCATCGCCATCCGGGCCGTACAGAACAGCCACGCTATCGTCCGCACTGAATGTTGGCAGACCTTTTTCACGCAGGAATCCAAGCACGGAAGACTTGCCGCACACAGGCATGCCCACGATTCCAACACGCAGACACTCACGCGGCAGTGCAGCCAGAAGTGTACAAAAATCCTCGGGCGGCTTGCGCCAAAGAGTAATCCGCTCCTCAGAATCGGGGTGGGTGAAGGAAAGATAAAATGCATGGAGCATCTGACGCGGAGCAAGGCTGCCCAAACTATCAGTCCGCCGCGACCATTCCGAACTCTCACGCGGCCCATAAGCCCTGTCGCCCAACAAGGGATGACCGATATGCGCCATGTGAACGCGGACCTGATGAGTACGACCAGTATGAATACGCACGGCCACCAGACTTGCCAATCCTCGGGGACCGGTCCACAAAACACGATATTCGCTTTTGGCCTCACGTCCACCCTTCTCTACCACCGCCATCTTTGTCTTCTGACTAGGATGCCTGCCAATGGGCGCATCAATCTTGCCGATCTTCCCAGTCTTTGGAACAGGGCAGCCATGGACAATCGCAAGGTAGACCTTTTTCACCCGCCGCTCGGCAAAATCGGTGGACAGCTTCAGACGATCGCCCTCAGTACGTGCCACGGCAATAAGTCCAGATGTGTCCTTGTCCAGCCGATGCACGATACCAGGCCGCTGTTCGTTCATGCCGGAAACGTCCCCGGCAATATCCGGCCATTGATGCAGAAGAAGATTGACCAGTGTCGGACCGGGCTCAGCCGGAGCGGGGTGGGTTGTCAATCCCGCGGGCTTGTCCACGACCAGAATATGCTCATCCTCAAACAGGACTTCAAGTTCACCGGCAACGGCACAAGGCGCGTCATCCCCTGCTTCGTTCTCCGCCGCACCAATAAGGAGCCTCTCAAGACCTATGAGCCTGTACTTGCCCTTGACGACAGACTTGCCATCAACAAGAGCCAGACCACTTTCGATCCACTCCTTGACCCGACCGCGCGATACACCCTCGTCTTCGAGTTCGCGGCCCCAAAATTTATCCAGGCGGATACCATGATCAGATGGTCCCGCAATTCGCTCCCAGACACTCTTTTTTTTCTTTTCGTCCATGCCATCTAGGATATACTGGTAATAGGTGGAAAGTAAATTTCAATTTCAGCACAAATATCACCGCATAAACTCTACATTTTTTCATGTTTGCCACTCAAGACAAATCCAAACATGAATCACAAAAAAGCTGGACCGAAGCATAGTTACATATGTAGACACCAGACGCTTTCTTTTTGACACGAGAATCAAACAGCTTTCAACAGCCGATGAACCAGAAATTGGACCTTGACCCGGATGGGGCTTCGGAATAGAAATAGAAAGTTTTGTGCAATTGAAACATCGGTTAACAGGGCACTGGAAAACAATTTCTGCCGACTGTTCAAAAAAGTTTAAAAACCATGCGCAAGGAAATCAGGATCGACAGGCACTTCCAACCTGCGCGAAGCTGACTTCCAAAACCCAATTGATGCCTGAGAAATGCAAACGTGAGAAATCACCACAGCAACTCGCAGAACGCAGCAATCAAACTTTTTTCAACAGCCTGTTAATATACCCAACAACTTTTATTCCATGAGAGGTAGCCTGTGGCCCTACACGTAGTTGACCACCCGCTTGTTCGACACAAAGTCGGTATCTTGAGAAAACACGACATCAGCACCAGCCGCTTCCGTCAGCTGGCAAACGAAATCACCAGACTCCTTACATATGAAGCCACGAAGGACTTCGAGACCGAAAAGGTCAGTATCGAAGGGTGGGCCGGTGAGGTCGAGGTTGATTCCATCAAGGGCAAGAAAGTCACAGTGGTCCCCATCCTGCGTGCCGGTCTCGGCATGATGGACGGCGTCTTTGACATGATTCCGGGAGCCAAGGCCTCGGTCGTTGGTTTCTACCGCGACGAGGAAACTCTGGAACCTGTCCAGTATTACGTCAAACTCGCCAGCAAGATGGATGAGCGAGTGGCCCTGATCCTCGACCCCATGCTGGCAACCGGCGGTACTCTGGATGCCACCATCAAACTTCTGAAGGATTCCGGCTGCAAAAGCATTCGCGGATTGTTCCTGTGCGCTGCTCCCGAGGGCGTCGAGCGCATCATGAAAAGCCACCCGGATGTAGACATTTACGTGGCATCAATCGATGAGCGGCTCAATGACATTGGATACATCATTCCCGGTCTCGGAGATGCGGGAGATAAGATATTCGGTACCAAATAGGATTTTGGGCACGCTGCAAAGCGTGCCTTTTTTTTGGGGGGCAACATTTCATGAGGCCGGGGCAAAACCAAACGTTCGCACTCGCTGCTGCAAACGGTTTCGCCAACGGTTCCACAAACCGAGGAGGAGTTGAGAGATGAGTGACTTGCATTCCACAGAGTACAATTTCAGACCCAAGGACGCGCTTCTGGGCGCACAGATGCTTTTCGTGGCTTTCGGGGCACTGGTTCTGGTGCCGCTGTTGACAGGCCTTGACGCCAATGTGGCCCTGTTCACTGCCGGTGTGGGAACACTGGTCTTCCAGGTCATCACCCGAGGCAAGGTTCCCGTCTTTCTGGCGTCGAGCTTCGCATTCATCGCACCCATCATCTACGGCGTGCAAACCTGGGGCATACCGTCCACCATGTGCGGCCTGTTTGGTGCCGGCATACTGTATATCATCCTCAGTTTCCTGATTCGCATTTTCGGCGTCGAAATGCTTCGCCGCGTCCTGCCCCCCATCGTCACCGGACCTGTCATCATGGTCATCGGCCTGATACTGGCCCCTGTGGCCGTGCATATGGCCATGGGGCGTACCGGCGACGGTTCCGCATGGCTCGTGCCCAACACGACGGCCATGATCCTCGCTGGCGTTGCACTCCTGACCACCATATTCGCTTCGCTGCTGGGCAAGGGCTGGATCAAACTGATTCCCATCCTTCTCGGCATTGTGGCTGGTTACGTGACCGCACTCCTCCTTGACGCAACCGGTTTTACCGCCGCAACGCAAGCCGCTTTCGATCCGGGAACCCTCCAGAACTGGACTGCTCCAAGTCTGGTCAACTTCGGCAAGATCACCGAAGCACCACTGCTGTCCATTCCGAACTTCGTGTTCCCCACATGGAACCTGGAAGCCATCCTGTTCATTGTTCCCGTTGCCATTGCTCCGGCCATTGAGCATTTTGGTGATGTTCTGGCCATCGGCAGCATCTCAGGCAAAGACTATGTGAAAGACCCCGGCATCCAGAACACCCTGCTCGGTGATGGCGTGGCAACTTCCATTGCAGCCGTACTTGGCGGCCCCCCGAACACCACGTACTCCGAGGTTTCCGGCGCAGTTGCCCTGACCCGTGCCTTCAACCCGGCCATCATGACCTGGGCAGCCATTGCCGCCATCATCCTGGCCTTCGTGGGCAAGCTCGGTTCCGTGCTGAACACCATCCCGGTCCCGGTCATGGGCGGCATCATGATCCTGCTCTTCGGTGCCATCACCGTCATCGGTATCAATACCCTGGTCCGCGCCGGTAACGACCTGATGCTTCCGCGCAACCTCGCCATCGTCTCCATCATCCTTGTCTTCGGCATTGGCGGCATGAGCTTCGATCTGCTCATCGTCAAGCTCGGCGGCATCGGCCTGGCCGGTATCATCGGCGTAATCATGAACCTCGTCCTGCCATGCAAGGAATGCAACGAACCCTTGCCAGATGAAGTCAATCCGTCCGCACCGGATCACCATACCGACCTGTAGACTTATAAAAACCAAGCCCCCCTTCGCATGAAGGGGGGCTTCATCATTGATAGACGGGGTTTTCCAATGGACCAGTTCAAAGGAAAAAGCTATGTTGTCCCAGCTTTTCAAGGGAGAAAAACATGCGTGAATCCGTGACAGGACTGGTACTGACATTTAACGGCGAACGGTTGCTCGAAAAATGCCTCAAATCGCTCGACTTCTGCGATCAATTGCTGGTGGTCGATTCCGAATCCACGGATCGCACCCGCGAGATAGCCGAAGCATGCGGCGCACATGTCCTTGTCAGACCCTGGCCCGGACCGGTTGACCAATTCAAGTTTGCACTCCAGCATGTCAAGACAACCTGGGTCATCTCTCTGGATCAGGATGAATACCTCACGGACGAACTCAGCGATTCCATAAAGAACAGACTTGGCAAATCCGAACATGTAGCTGGCTATTACGTGCCGCGCAGTTCGTTCTATTTCAACCGTTTCATGAAGCATTCGGGCTGGTACCCGGACTATCTCTTCCGCATTTTCCGACACGGCAAAGTGGAAATTACTGCCAGCGGTGCTCATTACCATTTCAAACCACGCGGTGAGACCATCAAGCTGACTGGAGACATCCTCCACTACCCTTACGAGAACTTTCGACAGCATATGGAAAAAATCAACTACTACGCTGAAGAAGGCGCGAAATCATTACGAGATAAAGGCAAAAAGGGCGGCTTGACCATTGCCCTGCTCCACGCCCAGATGCGCTTCATAAAGCTCTACCTTCTCAAGCTCGGATTCCTTGATGGCAAGGCCGGATTCTACAACGCCATGGCCGGATTCTACTACACCTTCCAAAAGTATATCCGGGTCGAAGAAACCCATAATTGGGGAGAAAAATAACCTTCACGTCCCCGTTATTTCCACGCATCTCCAGTATGGAAATCCAAATTCAATCAAATCAGCCCTTGTTTTCAGGAGGACCCATGGAATTATTTGACCCACAAACCATTCAGACCCTTATTGAAAAAGGTATCGCCTACCTCTCCATCCACGGACTCAAGATTCTGATAGCGTTCGTAATTTTCGTCATCGGACGATTAATCGCGAAAAAAATCGCAGAACTTTCCCGAACCCTCATGATCAAGGCACACATGGATGAAACCCTGCGCACCTTTCTGCGCAACCTCATCTATTACGTCCTTCTCGCCGCTGTGGTTATCGCGGCAATCGGTCAGGCAGGAATCAACGTCACTTCCTTCCTGGCAATACTTGGTGCCGCAGGTCTGGCCGTTGGCCTCGCTCTCAAGGACTCTTTGTCCAATTTCGCGGCAGGCGTCATGCTTATCATGCTGAAATTTTTCAAAAAAGGTGATTACATTACTGCCGCAGGCAAATCAGGGACAGTGTCAGCCATCAATATTTTCAACACCCTCATGACCACGCCTGACAACAAGGTAATTATTATACCCAACGCCTCGATCCTGTCCGACACCATCATAAATTTCTCGGCCAACGAAACACGTCGTGTGGACCTCGTCATGGGCATCGGCTACGACGACGACTTGCTCAAGGCCAAGGAATTGCTCGAAAAGATTGTCTCGGAAGATTCACGGGTGCTCACTGAGCCAGCCCCGCTGATAGCCGTCTCCGAACTGGCCGACTCATCTGTCAATTTCGTGGTTCGCCCCTGGGTCAAGGCATCGGACTACTGGCCTGTCTACTACTCACTAACCGAAAAGGTGAAGCTCGCTTTTGACCAGGAAGGCATCTCCATCCCATACCCCCAGACCGATGTTCATTTATACAAGATGGACAAGTAGGCACACGTCCCCTTTCGACCATAAAAAAAGCCCTTCTCATATTGAGAAGGGCTTTTTTTGGAATCAGTATAATAGTTACTGTGCATCAATCCAGGCGTTAGCCTCTTTGACATCCAGAGTCCCGACGTAGATGGCACGACCGGATATCGCCCCTTCAAGCCCTTTCTTGGAAACAGGATAGAGATTCTTGATGTCGTCCAAGGTGTGAACGCCACCCGCCGCGATGACCGGGATGCTTGTCTTGGAGCACAAAGACTCCAAAGCTTCATAGTTGACGCCAGTCTGCATTCCGTCACGGGAAATATCCGTATAGACAATAAAACGAATACCGTCCCTTTCCAAACGCGGAAGGACATCATCGATAGTCAAACCGGAATCTGCGACCCATCCCTTGGTCTTGAGCTTGCCGCCCACCGCATCCAGAGAAACACCAATCCTGCCGGGCAGAGCCTTGCACAATTCGGAAAAAAGTTCAGGATTTTCCAGCGCCATGGTGCCAATGATCAGTCGATGCACACCGGCCTCAATATACTTTTCGGCAGTCGCAATGTCACGAATACCACCACCAAGCTGAACAGGAATGTCTATCTCGGAACAGATGGATTTAATCAGATCAAAATTCTTGGGCAAACCTGAAAAGGCACCGTCAAGATCAACAACATGTAAATACCGAGCACCAAGATCAGCCCAGGATCGAGCCTGAGCAACTGGATCAGAGGCAAACACGGTGACCTGATCCTCCTTGCCCTGGGCAAGTCGCACGCATTCACCGTTCTTTATATCAACAGCGGGAAAAAGAATCATAATCCGAGTTCCATGAGTTTTTCTTCGATACCGTCCGAGGCCAGTCGGGTTGCAGTCACCCATTTCCCGCCACGTGCCGCAAATTTGCTGGCCGTTAGCAGGTTGTCGATAAGTGCTTCCTGGGTTTCCTCGTAACGAGAACGAATCATACGTTCATTTTTCACATCGATCAGATAGAAATCGAGCGCAACCGATGCAGGAGATTCCACTCCGGCGGTACTGCCCACACGTTCATTCCAATTGGTGATCTGAGGGACAAGCAAAAGGTCGGCCTGAATGCATTTGCCAACACCGAGCCAGTATTTCCATGCGGATACCTTGGGCAACCCGGACTCCTCAAAAACAACCACTTCCTCGCACTGCTTAACAGCGGCCGGGGTGATGTAGTCAAAGACCTGATGCCGCTGCAGAGTATCAAGCAGAATGGAATCAAGAGCTGTCAACGCTCCATCAGGAGCAGGATTGCCCTCTTCTTCGAGATATCCAGCCAGTACCTGCCAATTATAAACAGGATTGGTGAACCCGGCCACAGCAAGCTTTCCCTCGGGACGAGGCACGGCGGCTGTACGTTTTGTTCCGCAACCGGCTACCAAAAACAGGGAAAGACAAAGAACGGCCAATCCGGAAAACAGGAAAATGCGTTTCATTAGTCAAGACTCCCTTTGGTACTGGAAACACCCTTTCGTCCGACCTGCACTGCCTTGGCAAGAGCTAAGCCCATGGCCTTGAAGACCGCTTCCAAAAGATGGTGCCCATTCTGACCGTATTCATATTTGACATGCAGATTCATGCCAGCCTTGAAGGCAAAAGATTTGAGGAATTCACGCCAGACGTCTTTCTCGTCACCCGCGATAATATCGGGCAAAAGGGCATCGTCGTAGACAATAAAAGGTCTGCCGGAAATATCAATGACGACCTCGGCCAGAGCCTCATCCATGGGAACCTTGGCAGATGCCACACGCACAATGCCCCTCTTGTCCCCAAGCGCCTCAGACAATGCCTGCCCTAAGCAGAGTCCAATGTCTTCCAGACTGTGATGCGTGTCTATCTCAAGATCGCCCTTGCAGGTCAGGTCAAGATCAAACCCGGCCCAGAAAGCGCACAGGGTCAACATGTGATCCGCAAAACCGATACCGGTTTCAACGTTCACCTTGCCCTCGCCTTCCAACGTAAGGGTCAACTTGATATCTGTTTCATTGGTGGTCCGAACCACGGTGGCTTGGCGCTTGCCCATGCGCTCTCCTTTTTCAACAGTAGAGTAAAGCGTACTGTGTGTGACTGTATAGGAAAACTCTAGAAAAGAAAACCGGGTAGGCATCGCCATATTGAGGCTCTCCCTACCCGGATCAGTATATCTATGCTTTTGTCGCTTCCTTTTCAGCGTCCTTTTCAGCTTCCTCTGCAACAGCGTCCATCTCGGCCTGTGCGGCGGCCTCGGCTTCAGCCTGCTTCCTGAGATGCCTCTTTTCCTTCTTGCCGAAGAAATAGGCTACCCAGACACCGACCTCGTACAAAATGATCAAAGGTCCGGCCATCAGGCATTGCGTGAACGGATCTGGCGGAGTCAGTATGGCTGCAATGACGAATCCGACGAGAATGGCATATTTGCGTTTCTTCCGCAGCCCCATGGAAGAGACCATGCCCATGCGAGCAAGGAAGAATATGAACAATGGCAATTCAAATACAAACCCGAATGCAAAAAGCAACTTCAGGCAGAAACTCAGATATTCATTCAACTTCGGAGTAAACTGAATACCCTCTGTCGAAAAACTCGCAAAGAACTCAAAACCATAGGGGAAAACTACAAAATAACCGAACAAGGCGCCTGATGTGAAAAACAAAGCCGATATGATGGCCATGGGAATCATCCACTTGCGCTCGCTGGAGTACAATCCGGGCGCAATGAACCCCCAAATCTGAGCGAAAACATATGGACTGACCAGAAACAGACCGGCTACAACAGATATCTTGATATGCGAAAAAAATGCTTCAGCCGGGTAGGTGTACTGGAAGTGCCCTTCCTGGGCCACCTGCAAGAGGGATTGCTGCAACGAATTGACGAACAAGTCGATCTTGTCCATATGCGCGAACCCCCGCTCGCCCAACACCTCGGTAAGCACCCTGCTAAAATCTTCATAAAAGCCCGGAGGCAACATGGGTTTGTCTGCCACCTGCTTCTGAAAAATCGTGATCATTGGTTCCATGAGGATGTCAAACATCTGCGGGGCAAAGCCGTAACAGGCCACCATGCCCACTGCAATGGCAATGAATGCACGAGTCAGTCGAATACGAAGCTCGCCCAGATGATCAAGGAGGCTCATCTGTGCGCCATCGCCATCCTCATCAGAGTCGCCCTCATCGTCGGATTCATCAGATTCATCGAATCCTTCCGGCTCCTCGGCCTGGTCATGAGGATCAGCAGACGTATCCGCGCTTTCGGCATCAGGATTTGCACCCTCTTCTGCCAATTTCCTTTCAGCCTCGGCCAAATCCTCTTTGGACGCCACGGGCATTTCCGCGTCTTCAAGGGAAGGATCATCCGATGGGTTCTCTTGAGAATCAGCCACCGATCCTTCTGTTTCAGTGGCTTTTACTTCGTCTTTATCTTCGTCCTTGCCGGGGGTCATGCGGACTCCTTGGCCTCGTCTGTACTGTTCTGAGCCTTGGTCTTCTCAAGCTCGGCCTTGGCGGTTTCGACTTCGGCCTTGGCCGTTTCAGCCTCTAACTTGGCAGCCTCGGCCTCCAGCTTGGCCTTATCGGCCTTGCGGCGAGCAAGCTCTTCGTCCACTTCCTGTTTGCGGACATCGGCTTCGGCCTTGTTGACTTCCTTATCAAGAGTGCTCTTGACGTCATTGCCCACACGCTTGAACTCAGCCACTCCCTTGCCTAGGGAACGCAGCATTTCAGGCAACTTCTTTGGGCCAATAACGATAAGCGCAACCACACAGATGATCAAAAGTTCAGGTCCACCAATTCCAAACATATCTTCGCCTTTTTCAAAGGAAGTTAATCCAGACTATTCCCACTCAATGGTGCTCGGGGGTTTCGAGGAAATATCCAACACCACCCGGTTGACGCCCTTGACTTCGTTAATGATCCGGTTGGATATCCGGGCCAACAGCTCGGACGGCAGCCTCGACCAGTCAGCGGTCATGGCGTCGAGGGAATCCACGACACGCAAGGCTATGACATTCTCGTAAGTGCGGTCATCGCCCATGACACCAACTGTCTTGAGCGGCAACAGCACGGCAAATCCCTGCCAGACCTTGCGATACCAGTCTGACGCTACCATCTCGTTCTGCACGATCCGATCTGCAAGGCGCAGAATTTCCAGACGCTCATCAGTCACTTCACCAATGATACGAATGGACAAGCCCGGTCCTGGGAACGGCTGACGCCAAATGATATGCTCCGGCAAGCCCAACTCGTAAGCAGCCCGGCGCACTTCGTCCTTGAACAATTCACGTAGTGGCTCAACCAGTTTGAGATTCATTTTATCGGGCAATCCGCCGACATTGTGGTGACTCTTGATAATTGCCGATGGTCCCTTGAAGGACTCGGACTCGATAACGTCCGGGTACAAGGTGCCTTGACCAAGGAACTCCACACCCTCAATGGCCTTGGCTTCACGGTCAAATATCTCGATAAAAGTATACCCGATGATCTTGCGCTTCTGTTCAGGGTCTTTCACACCCTCAAGCTTGTCCAGAAACTCGCGAGTGGCATCAACAAACTTGACGTTGAGATCAAAATGTTCAGCCAGGAAACCAACGACTTCCTCTTTCTCGCCCATGCGCAAAAGTCCGTTATCCACGAAAATGCAGTGCAGATTCTTGCCGATGGCTCGGTGCAGCAGCACTGCAGCCACAGTGGAATCGATTCCACCGGACAAGCCAAGTACCACCTTGGAATCCCCTACCTGTTTCTTCAAATCATCGATAGCCGTGTCCACGAAGCTGGCCATGGACCAGGAGGCTTGAAGGCCGGCTACCTTGAACAGGAAGTTCTGGATGATGATAGCCCCGTCCGTTGTGTGAGCCACCTCGGGATGGAATTGCAGGGCGTATATCTTCTTATCCACGTTGCCCATGGCACCAAACTCAATGGAATCGGTCTTGCCCATGGAAACGAACCCATCAGGAATTGCCTCGACACGGTCGCCGTGGGACATCCAGACAGTCAGATCGTCCTTTTCCTCAATCCCATCAAACAGGATGCAATCATTCTGGGCTGTGAATTTGGCGCGACCGTACTCGCGGTCTGTCGATGCCACGACCTTGCCCCCCATATTGTGAGCAAGAAGCTGCATGCCGTAGCAAATTCCGAGAACAGGAATGCCCATTTCGAGATATTCCTTGTTCAAATCGGGGCAACCCCCTTCCAGCACGCTGGACGGGCCGCCAGACAGAATCAGGGCTGACGGCTTGAAAGCCTTGACCCGTTCAGGGTCCACATTGCAGGGGTGAATCTCGGAATAAATACCGGCCTCACGCACGCGTCGTGCTATGAGCTGGGTAAACTGACTACCGAAATCCAGGATGAGTACTCTATCTTTATGCATATTGCTCTCTCTAATTCACAACCGGAAAAATGAAAAGATCAAATCAATGACCAACAGTATTACACCAGAATCTAACTATCACCGCGATAATTGGGCGACTGCTTGGTAATGGTCACGTCATGAACATGGGATTCCTTGAGACCTGCCGTGGAAATCTGCACCATTTTCGATTTCTCGAACAGGGCCTCCAGATTTTCCGAACCGGTGTAGCCCATGCCGGAACGCAGGCCTCCGATGAACTGGTACAGGGAGTCACCCACCTTGCCACGATACGGGACCCGACCGACAATCCCTTCGGGAACCAGCTTCTTGGATTTCTCCTGGAAGTAACGGTCCGAGCTCCCCTTCTTCATGGCATCAATGGAACCCATGCCGCGATACTGCTTATAGGTCCGACCTTGATACAGAATTGTTTCACCGGGGCTTTCGTCAGTACCGGCAAGGACAGAGCCCATCATGCAGGTGTGAGCTCCAACGGCCAGGGCCTTGACCACGTCACCGGAATATTTGATTCCACCGTCCGCGATGACACACTTGCCCGCTTCGCGGGCTGCACGAGCGGCCTCCATGACAGCCGTGATCTGCGGCACACCCACACCAGCCACAACGCGGGTGGTGCAGATGGAACCAGGACCGATACCGACCTTGACGGTGTCCACACCGGCCTCGATGAGAGCCTTGGCTCCCTCGTATGTGGCGATGTTGCCACCGACGAGCTGAAGATCCGGAAACGCCGCACGCAAGTCGCGGGTGGATTGCAGAATATTTTCGGAATGGCCATGAGCAGAATCCAGCACCAGAAAATCGGCACCAGCGCGAAGCAAAGCTTCGGAACGACTCAGGCAGTCACGCCCAACCCCAATGGCAGCTCCCACAAGCAGGCGCCCCTTGGAATCCTTGACGGCATCCGGGTATTTCTTGTGCTTGTTGATATCCTTGATGGTAATCAGACCCTTGAGGCGGTTATCTCCGTCAACGACCAGCAGCTTCTCGATGCGGTGCTGATGCAGTTTGCGCTTGGCCTCTTCGTTGTCGATACCCTCAGGGACGGTAATAAGGTCGCGACTGGTCATCAATTCGGAAACAAGGACATTGTCATCCTTGACAAAACGAATGTCACGGTTGGTAATGATACCGACCAGAAGATCACCCTTGACCACGGGCAGGCCGGAAATCCTGTACTCGGCCATGATTGACTTGACCTTGCCCAGATCATCATCAGGATGAACAATGATGGGGTCCGAAATCATGCCGGACTCGGATTTCTTGACCCGGTCGATTTCACGAGACTGCTCGCGAACGGACATGTTCTTGTGAATGACACCCGTACCGCCGTGACGAGCCATCGAAATGGCCATGCGCGATTCGGTGACGGTATCCATGGCTGCGGCAATCAGCGGAATGTTCAATTTGATTTCCGGAGTCAGATACGTGGATACGTCCACAGCATCGGGCAATACATTTGAATAGCCCGGTAGCAACAGGACATCGTCAAAGGTCAGGGCCTTATCAAGTATTTTGCTCATGTCATTCCTCCAGAGCGTTGTTATGCTATATATGCTTGAGGCCGAATGTTACACCCGGCCTCACTGTTTATCCATTATAGACCCAAGTAGGCCTTTTTAACCTGTTCGTCTGCAAGGAGTTTATCACAAGTGCCGGTGAGCACGATCCTCCCGTTCTCCATGACATATCCCCGATCACCTATCTTGAGAGCCAGATTCGCATTTTGTTCCACAAGAAAAATGGTTGTGTTATTTTCAGCGTTGACTTTCTTGATGATTTCAAAAATCTGCTTCACGACCAGAGGAGCCAGCCCCATTGAAGGCTCATCCAGAAGCAAAAGCTTCGGTCTGGACATCAAGGCGCGACCAATGGCCAGCATCTGCTGCTCGCCACCAGAAAGAGTACCACCCTGCTGTGTACGTCGCTGGGCCAGGATGGGAAACAAATCATAACAGTATTCCATGTCCCGCTTGATGCCGTCCTTGTCCTTGCGCAAGAACGCGCCCATGTCCAGATTTTCCTGCACAGTCAGTTCAGGAAAGATCAATCGCCCTTCCGGAACCTGGCAGATGCCTTGGGCCACGATCTTGTTGGGACTCATTCTGGTAATGGGTTCATCCCGATACAGCACATCGCCATCACGGGCCTGAACCACACCGCACACGGTCATGAGCGTAGTGGATTTGCCCGCACCATTGGCACCGATAAGAGTGATTATCTCGCCCTGATCAATGTAGAGATTAACATCATACAGGGCCTGGATATTCCCGTAAAAACTATTGACGCTCTTGAGTTCCATTATTCTAGGCATCATCATCCTCCCCAAGGTAGGCCTTGATGACGGCCGGATTGTTGGCAATTTCCTGCGGCGTGCCTTCCGCGATCATCCGTCCGTATTCAAGGACGTAGATACGATCAGACATGGACATGACCATCTTCATGTCGTGCTCAATGAGCATGATGGAAATCTGGAACAGCTCCCGAATTTGATTGATCAGTTCCTCCAGTTCAAGCGTCTCCTGCGGGTTCATGCCCGCTGCTGGCTCATCCAGCAAAAGAAGAAACGGATCAGTGGCCAGAGCCCTGGCAATTTCCAGCCTGCGCTGCTTGCCGTAGGGCATATTGGAAGACAATTCGTTGACGAATTCATCCAGACCAACGAGCTTGAGAAGCTCATAGCTCCGCTCCACGACAGCCCGCTCTTCCGCACGGGTCGCCTTGTTGCGGGAAATGGCTCCCCATACGGCTGACTTGGTGCGGCAATGCATACCTATCATGACATTCTCGAGAGCGGTCATGGATGGAAACAACCGAATATTCTGAAATGTACGAGCCATTCCCAATTCGGTAACAATGTTGGGCTTCTTGCCATTGATGCGAAGAGCGTCGCCTTTTGCTCCGGGGTCAATGAGCACATCGCCGCTGGTGGGTGTGTATATACCGGTAATGCAGTTGAAAAACGTCGTCTTTCCTGCACCGTTTGGCCCGATCAGGGCCACTATTTCCTTGTCATTGACCACGAGGTCGGCTTCGTCCAGGGCACGAATGCCCCCGAAGTCCTTGCTCACGCTCTTGACGTTCAAAACTGGATTATTCATTGCCCGCACTCGCAGTGTTGGAAGCTTCGTATTTGTAGATCTTGCGTTTGGCACTAATCAATCCCTGGGGCCTGAAAACCATGACCAGAACCATAATGGCTCCGAACAGGAGCATCCTGAACTCGGCGAAATCACGCAGATATTCCGGCAGCAGAACAAGAATGATCGCTCCGGCGATGACACCACGAATCGAGCCCATGCCACCGATGACAACAATGGACAGGATGATGGCCGATTCCCAGAAGGTGAATGAAGCCGGATTGATGAAGGATGTCTTGGCTGCAAAGACCACACCGGCCATACCGGCCCAGGTCGCCCCAAGGGCAAAGGCAAGCAGTTTGGTCTTCATCTTGTCAATACCCATGGCCTGACAGGCAATTTCATCCTCGCGCAAGGCCAACCATGCCCGTCCGATGCGGGAGTTCTGCAATCGATTGACAAAGAATATGGTAAATATAACCAAGCCAATCATGATATAATACATATACGTGGTGGAATCGACGATGGACATCTTCATATTGAAGAATTCGGGTCGGTCAATCCTGGAAATGCCGGAAGGTCCCATGGTGACTTCACCCCAATTTTCCAGCACCAGACGGATAATCTCACCAAAACCAAGTGTGACAATGGCCAGATAATCGCCGCGCAAGCGCAGGACAGGAAAGCCGAGAAGCACACCAAGGAGGGTTCCAAGTACGGCTCCCAGTGGCAATGCGTACCAGAAGCCCAGCCCCCAATGCATGTTGCACAGGGCATAGGCATAGGCACCAACGGCATAGAAAGCAACATAGCCGAGATCAAGCAGACCGGCTAATCCGACAACGATGTTCAGGCCAAGGCCAAGCACCACATAGACAAGACATGAGACCATTATGTTGGTTTGATACAGATCAACCACTTGCGGGAAGGCAATCGCAATCAACGCAATAACACCCAGTGCAGCATATTTGAGAACCGGCTTGGTCTGCACCTGAGTCAGCAGACCCTCAAACCTGGTTTCTTCCTTGCTCTCATCCTTTTTGATTTCCTTGCGGGCCAGAAGCCACCGCCAAATATACGAACCAAAGAAAATGGATATTGCGATATATGCCATGTTCTCCCAACGCCACACCACCGTGTTCTCGATGGTATTGACCCGGATGACCATGATCGGGAAAGTCAGGAAAACAAACCAGATCGCCGCCAAAAACGACTTTCGCAGGGCATGGGCGACACTGTCGCAACCAGCCGTCAGAAAGGCGCTCAGAAAGCTTTGCTGACTCGATTCTTGTGTTAGAATGCTCACGATATATTCCTTATCAGATCACTGTCTGTGTAAATCACTTTTCAAGTACTCTGGTACACTATACCTTCTGGGTCTTTTCCTTGCCCATAATACCCGCTGGCCTGAATATCAGGATGAGTACAAGCAGGCAGAACGCAAACACGTCCTCGTAATCCGAAGAGACATACCCGGTGGCAAAGGCCTCGGTCAGACCGAGAACCAGGGCACCAAGCATGGCACCGGGGATGGACCCGATACCGCCAAGCACTGCAGCGGTAAACGCCTTGATGCCTGCGATGAAGCCGATGTAATAGTTGATCTGCCCGACATGCGAAGCAATGAGCACACCACCGACAGCAGCCAGACTGGACCCGATGATAAAGGTTGCCGAAATAACCATGTCGACATTGATGCCGACCAGCATGGCCATCGTGCGATTCTGAGCCGTGGCACGCATGGCCTTGCCCAGCTTGGTGAACTTGATGAACAGCGACAAGCCGACACAAGAAAGGATCGTGACAATCACAATTACCAGTTCGGACGAACTCATGATGGAGTTGTTGGCCTTCAGAAATTCGAACTCGGGGATGAGCTCCGGGAATGGCAGGAAGTCCGAGGTCTGGGAGAGCATGACGTAATTCTGAAGAAAAATGGACATGCCGATAGCGGAAATCAGAGGAGAAAGACGAGGTGCACCACGGAGGGGTTTATAGGCTATTTTCTCGATGGTATAACCGTAAGCCGCAGCCCAGACAATCGCACAGACAAGAGCGATAGCCAGAATCGAAGCACCCGGAAATCCAAGCATGGTGAGTAATCCTGCCACGATCAGGCCTGTAAAAGCCCCGATCATGTATATCTCGCCATGAGCAAAGTTGATAAGCTCGATGATGCCGTAGACCATGGTGTAGCCTAGAGCTATGAGCGCATATATACTACCGCGGGTGAGACCACCCAATAGCAACTCAAGGAAATATTCCATTGCGTATGGTTCCTGTTCATTAAATAAATCCAGGGGACAGGTATATACCTGTCCCCTGGTCAAATGCGATTATAGTTCAACTACTACTTAATTTCCACGTACTTGCCATCTTGTACCTGATAGATGGCGAAGCCAACGCCTTCGGCATCACCCTTGGCATCGAACTTGATCTTGCCGACTGCGGTATCAACGTAGTTGTTATGCAGAGCTTCGATAACCTTGGCGTAGTCTGTGCTGCCCGCATTCTGAACGGCAGTCAGCAGAGCAATAGCTGCGGAATAGGCTTCCGGGAAGAAGGGACCGGGGTCAGTGCCAAACTCTTTCTTGTGAGCGGCAAGAGCTTCCTGGAAAAGCGGATTGCCGGAAAAGTCCATGGGACCAGTGGCGTAAACGCCTTCGGCGTACTTACCTGCAACTTTGATGAAGGTTTCATCCTTCACGCCATCATCAGACATGAAAGGAATATCGATATCCTTTTTGCGCATGCTGGAAACGATTTTGGAGGCTTCGGGATGATAACCGCCAAAAATGACGCCATCAGCACCGGAACTCTTGATTTTCTGGACAACGGCAGAATAATCGACAGCACCGGGGGTCACGCCTTCAAACAGGGCAACTTCCATTCCGGCTTCATTTTCGACAAACAGCTTGCAGAAAGAGGCAAAGCCCTTTCCGTAATCGCCCTTGTCGTGGATGACAGCGATATTCTTGAGGCCAAGGCCCTTGGCAAAAGCGACTTCAAGAGCAGCCTGGGCATCATCAGGAGCGATGGTGCGGAAAAAATTCACATAATCGCCGGACTGGGTCAAAGGCGGGTTGGTGGCGGAAGGAGATATGACAACAATCTCGGAATCAAGATAAATCGGCAAGGCTGCCTTGGTGGCACCGGAGCAAATATGACCGAGAACGATCTTCACATTGTCGGAAACCATCTTGGTCGCTGCATTGGTAGCCAACTCCGGTTTGCACTGGTCATCCTGCGCAACAACTTCAATCTGGCGTCCATTAATACCACCAGCAGCGTTGAACTTGGCAACAACCAGCTTGGCAGCATTGACCGTTGGCAGGCCATAGGAAGCCAGGTCGCCGGAATGGGCACCCGCGACACCGAGAACGATTGTACCTGCCGGTTCCGGAGCTTCAGCTTTTTTCTCAGCTTTGTCGGCTTCTCCGCCGCACGCAGCCAGCATGGCCACCATGGCAAGACACAGAACGATCAGACTCAATTTGATTCTCATACTTCCTCTCCTAAAAATGTATAAGGTTCCAACAGTAACACACTGTTATGTACATAAATCAACACATCCGCACAGCCCATCTCCCCATGGAATCCGACACGGATGGTGCATTGTATGTATTTTCCAAATATTGTCAATAGGATACGGGCAGATCAACCCATATCTAACATGTTGTTTTTCCAGTTTTTTTAGTTTTCCAATTCCTGCCTAGCGAGCTTTCGCATTTCCGTGTCTTCCTTTTCAAGTACCAGAATCTTTTCAAAGTAAACCCTGGCTTGATCGGGCTTCTTGAAATAATGCTTATAAATCACGCCCAGATTGAAAAGAGCCAATGTGTCGTTGGGATCAATTTCAAGAATTTCATCATACGCTACCGTGGCTTTGACGAAATCCTCCTTGTTGAAATATGCAATGCCGATTGCCTTGAGCACCTCGGTATTCCCCTGCTTGAGCTCATTGGCCTTTTCCAACGGTGGCAAGGCACGATCCCAGGCACGCATCATGAGGAACGAATTACCTAGGTTGATCAGGGCCTCAACATCATCGGGATTAGTCTCGACACGAGCCATGAATTCCTTGACCTGTGCCATGTTTCCGCCCATTCCTGCCCCCATGCCCGGAGGTGGCGTGGCACCCTGTTCAGCGGATTGCTGTCGGGTCTGCTTCACTTTGACAAACAGATTAGGATGATTCATCCGATAGACGAAACTGGCAACAAACATGACAACAACGGCCCCGACAACGGACAGGATGACAGCCTTGCGCCCAAAATTCACGGAATTAACCGTCATTGTCTTCTCCCAGGAGTTCAAGCTGTTGAACACGTTTTTCCAAACCCGAAGACTTGGCCGCCAGAAAGACGAGATATCCGGCTACACCGAGCCAGACAGCACCGTTTGCAATGAAAAGATATGTGGCTGTAGACATTATATACCCTCGACTTCTTTATTTTATTCTTACTCTTCGTCCCAAATGAGCAGAGCTTCAAGCCTGGCCTGATGTGCAAGCTGCCTTACTCTGACCAGGAGCATGGCGCACCACATGAAACCGAAGGAAACAAGCCCGGCAAAGACTGTGTACCACATTCTGGCCGCCATACCCGAGCCCTGACGCGCCAATCCATCAGGGTGAGCACTGCCCCACAGTTTTGCGGCAAAGAACACCAGCGGAACATCAAGAAATGCGACAATGCCGAGTACGGCGCAGACAAGTGCCTTGCGATCCCGCCCCATGGGCGTGGAGCGAAGCACCAGATACCCCGCATAGACGTACCACATGATCAAGGCAGTGGTCAGTTTCGGGTCCCACACCCACCAATGTCCCCACTCGGCACGCGCCCAGACCGAACCGGTCACCAAAGCCAGCGTGGCAAACAGGACACCCAGTTCGGCCGCAGCACCGGCAACCCGATCAAATACGGGATTGCGATTGAAAATATAGAGAATAGAAAACACGAAAACCACGAAAAAGCTGACCAGTGCCCACCAGGAATTGGGCAGATGCAGGTAGAATATCTTCTGCACCGGACCGGACTGGGCCACAGGTGCATAGAACCAGATCATATACTGCTGCACCAGAAGAGCAATTCCGGCCAAAGCAGCCAACACTTTCACTTTCATATTTTTTTGCCTCCGGCGATTCAGGGGATTATCCTGATCTCCATACAAAACTTCTATTGCGATCACACCGCAAAAAGGACTTACTCTTCTCCGCTATAGACAAACGGAAACAGAAACAGTCCGGCTCCTGCAAACAGAGCATCAAACGCGAAAATCAACCCCAGCCAACTATCATATCCATCCGCGACTTCGGGGAAAAAGCACATGCCGAACAACGTTATACCCGACAAAAGAACAGGCAGCAGGAGTGGAAACACGATCACGGACAAAAGCGACTCACGCGCTGCCTGGCCTTGCGACAATGCACCCAGCAATGCGCCAATGACCACCAATCCGATATCGGCCCCAAGCAAAGTCGTCCACAAAAGCCACCACGGGCCATAAACAGTCTGCCCGAGAAAAGCGATGGTGGCCGGAAGAAAAACCAATTGGGAAACAAGAAGCAGGCACAATCCGGCAACGCCCTTACCGATCCATACACAATGAATGGGAGCGGGCGACGACAAAATCCCTATGCGTGATCCATTGGCCTCTTCTATGGCAAAAAGATCGTTGAAAACGAGCACCAAACCGAATGCGGACGCCAGCCAGAAAATGGCTCCGGCAGCCTGGGCGGTAATCTGACCGCCAAGAGGTTTGGACAAACTGAAAAGGAATATAAGCAACAGGCCCAGAAGCACGGCCTGAACCAACCCCTGCCCGCCGGATACGGACAATTTCAGATCCTTGCAGGTAATGGTCGCAGCGCGTCTCAACATGCTTCCACCTCCAGCACGTATTCCGATGCAGGACCAAAATATTCAACCCTGCGGCCACTCAGGGCAAGCACCTTGTCAGCCAGGGCCACATCTTCGGAGACATGGTGACTGATCCAGACAACACTGGTCCCCTTGCTGCGAAAACTCGTGATCTCGCGCCTGAGCAGTGCAAGGGAACGGGGATCAAGGCCGGTGCCGGGTTCATCGAGAAAGATGAGTTTCGGCTCCACGAGATAAACACGGGCAAGGTTGAGCCGTTGGGCCATTCCTCGCGAGAATGATCCGGCCTTTTCCTCGGCCACACGTTCCAGCCCAACCCTTTTGAGCAACACCGAAAGTTCGTCGCGGGACGGCTTGAGTCCGTACATGGAACCCCAGAATCTGAGGTTGTCCAGAGCGGACAGACCGGGATAGATAAAGGTCGCATGACCGAGATACACAACATCCTCTGGCTCGACATCAAGTCTGACATCACCGGCAGAAGCCCGTGAAAGACCAACCATGATATTCATGAGTGTGGACTTGCCCGCGCCGTTGGGACCGGCCATCAACAGGATCTCCCCGGGACCGACGTCACAGGAAACTTCCTTGAAGACGAGCTTGCTGCCATAGAACTTGGCAACCCGCTTCACGACCATGATCGACTTGCTCACACCGTCAGTCACCTACTTTTCCTCACCGGGACCGGGCATGCGCCGCAGAAGCAGGAAAGCGAGCAGGGACATGAGTGTCCCCCCGATCCATATCCAGTTGACCAGAGGATTCACGCTTATCTTGAAGCTGGCCTTTTCGTCCTCGGTAAAGCCGAGCAAGGTGGAATACAGTTCATCGCCCAAACTCGGAATGGTCGAGACCTCGGCAAACTGCTGCTGTTCGAAGTTCTTGTAGATACGCTTGTCAGGATTCATGATCCCGACAATCCTGCCATCCTTCGAGACTTCGAGAATGGTGGTGGCCCTGGCCCGAATGTCCGCGCCGTCACTATCTTCCTTCATGCCGGTATACTTGACCATATACTCGCCGACCATGGCGGTCTGACCCTCGGCCAGAACCACTTCCTCCTCAATTTGGTAGGGACCGGAAAAAGCGATGCCCAAAGCCATGAGAGCCAAACCCAGATGGATGCCGTAGGCACCCCAGGACTGTCGCATGGAACGCATGGCCGGATAAAAAACAAACAGCAGGACAATGCCAAATATGGCAGCCACGGAAGCAGCGGCAGTCAGGGTAGCCAGTGGCATGGTTATGCCCATGGCATAAAAGCCCACAAAACTGACCACCAGAACCACGGTGACAGCGATGAAGCCCTTCATGTTGCGAATGCCACCCTTCCACCCCATCCACGGACAGTAGCAGAACAGAAGCACCAGCAAAGACAGAAACGGCAGGCAGACGCGATTGTAAAAATGAGCATCCAGTCCAATGGCCTGGGTCGTCCATATCTGACTGATGACCGGCCAGAGAGTGCCCAGTGCGACGACCATGCCGAGAGCCAACAGGAACCACGCCGCAATGACCAGCATACCCTGACGGCTCACGAAATCAGACAGGGAGCGATGGGTCATCCGTTCGCTCATGAATGTTACCATCAGGGTGATGACCAACCAGACCACCATGGACCAGAACAACGGGATGGCAACAGGGGATTCACCAAACGTATGCAGGGAATCAATGACACCTGAACGGGTCAAGTAAGTGGAAAAAATGCAGAGCAGAAACGTCAGGGACATCAGGAATACATTGGTACGCTGCAATGCGTTACGCCGGGCCTCAATAATGGATGTATGCAAAACGGCAGTTCCCGCGAACCAGGGAATCAGAGACGCATTTTCCACAGGGTCCCATGCCCAGTACCCACCCCAGCCAAGTTCCATGTAGGACCACCAACCGCCAAGCACGATGCCTGCGGTCAGGAAAACCCAGGACAGAATATTCCAGTTGCGGGTAACCCTGATCCAGGATTTCTGCTCGCTCGCAAGTGATGCTGCCAAGGCGCAGGCCGCGGGAATGGTGTACAGAGCGAATCCCAGAAACAGCAACGGCGGATGAAAGATCATGCCGGGATTTCTGAGCAACGGGTTGAGACCGCGACCATCAGCCGGAGCCGGAATAATCTCGATAAACGGGTTGCTCCAGCCGGTCAGCAACAACAAGAAAAAGCCCTGAATGGTCAGGAAAAACATCCAGAAATACAATTTGGTCTGCGAACCAAGCGATTTGTAGCCCGGTGTATAGACAAATATCATACCCGAAACAGCGATGATCACTTCCCAGAAAAGCAATGAACCTTCACGCCCGCCCCAAAGTCCGGTCAGGGTGTAGATGAAGGACAGGGCATTATCCACGTTGTCGTAAACGTATTGGAAGGAATAGTCGCGGCTGGACAATGCGATGAGCAGGATGACCGTGGAAAAGATCACACCTCCCGAGGCAACCACCTGACCGCGCTCAATGGCCGCCAGTGCGTTGTCTTTGTCGTTCCAGGCCGCAACCCCGGCCCAGCAGGCAAGGAACAACATGGCAAGCAGGGAAAAAAGCAGGCCGATATACCCGGTCAAATGCATACGTGCTCCTTGGCAAACTGATGGAAAGGACTCGACTGCAGTTCCAAACGAACCGCGAACGAGACTTCCGGGCTACCGGAAACCGTGCGCCTCTTGCGTGCCTCAAGAAAATCATTCCCTTGCGTACCGGAGGTACACTTTGGTTTTGATCCTTTTTCGCACCGCGCACTCGAACCACCCTGAATAGTCTGCATAATAAATATTTCAGCGAGGTTGATTATTTTGCTTCAATTGAATTGCCATACCGCAATTCGCAACAAGAATTCAATGGCGAAAGTCAAAAGGCGATAGATCGGAAAAAGCCCAGTTGCAAGCATGTGAACATTTTTTCACTACTCCACACTTACCCCTTGCTCTTATCCATTTCCTTGCTTTGCTCTTCATACTTGGAAGGACACTTGGTCACCAGGGTTCTGGCCTTGAATATCCTGCCGTCATTGATGAATGTTCCTTCGACAATAACCTCGGCATCGTCCTTGAACGTATCGGGAAGCGCGCCCTTGAATTCCACACGCAAGCTCTTGCCGGACTCGATTTTGTCAAGAAGATCGAAATTCGCACCAATCTTGCCATCAATTATTTCCAGATTCCGCGGTGAAACCTTGCCAAACAGACGGGCCTGCTTCAATTCGGCATGATCCATTGACAGCGCCTCGGAAACATTGAGAAAATAGACACTATCCTCAGTCAAACCGGAAAAAATGAGATACCCGAGGCCTCCCAGAAAAAGAAAGAGAGCCACGGCATAAACTGCCTTGCTGGATTTTTTCGCCATCACTATTCCTCACGCTCGGGGGGCGTTTTCAGTTCTTCCTTACCGTCAGCACCTTCACGACTGCCGGTCAATTCGTCTCTCTGCGTACGGGCCAGTTGCCGCATGTCCACCACCTGATCGGTCTCGTCAACAATTTCACTTCCGAGAATTTCCTCCAGCACATCCTCAAGGGTGACAACACCGGCCACACCTCCATATTCATCAAGAACGACACAGAGATGCAATCTGCTGCCAAGAAACTTCACCAAAAGCTTATCTAATGTAATGGACTCCAGAACAAATCGGACCGGTCTCATGATATCGGCCAGCTTCAGATCGTCCCGATCATCTGCCAGGGCCTCAAGAACGAGCCTGCGATACACCACGCCAACAATATCCTCGGGATCATCATCATAAACCGGAATACGACTGTGCGGCCAGTCGGGATGCAACTCGCGCGCCTCTGCCACGGTCATCTCCGACGAAAGTGAAAAAACCACGGTACGAGGCGTCATGATCTGCTCCACCGTCTTCATATCAAGGGTGAGGATGTTGCGGATCGACTTCTCCTCATAGGGCTTGATCGACCCGGACCGTCTGGTCAGGCTGACAATGGCCCTGATGTCATCTTCCGTATGATCCGGCCCCGTATCCTCTTTCCTCACGGCCTGGGACAAAAAGCCCATGACCGCAATTACCGGCTTGAACAACCAGATCAGCCCATTGAGTGGTCGAGCCAGAGGCGGCGCAATGCGACTACTGTATACCACGCCGAGAGTCTTGGGCAGAATCTCGGTAAAAATGAGAATAATTACTGTAAAGACCACTGTAAAGAGCCACAGGGTCTCTTTCCCGTAAACATTTGCCCAAGCCCAGCCTGCCACGGCTGCTCCGGCAGTATGCGCGCAGGTGTTCAGGGTCAGAATAGCGGTGATGGGTTCGTCAACGTTGGAGCGCAGCTTATTCAGCAATGCAGCAGACTTGCTACCACTTACCCGGAGCTTTTCAATATCGGCCCAGCTCATGGAATAAAGAGCGGCCTCTGCCACGGAACAGAACATGGAAACAAAGACAGCCACGCCAACAGCGAGAATAAGTTCAAACATAGATTTTTGATCGCTTCCTGAAAACGGTCCGCTAGCCACGGAGTTTGAGAGGTTGAATATAGCAGATGAGAACCAACGGCGCAATACGCAAGGCACTTGACTTCCAAGACGATTGAGGCGAACTGAACGGACATGACAAAGCTCGGCAAAACAAATCCGAAAGTCGTCTTCCGCCTCGGGCATCTGGGTGACGTGGTGCTGACCACCGGAGTTCTCTCCTACTGGCACGAAAAAAGTGATGACACCTTCATTTTCATCACTCGGGCCGGAAACGCTTCCCTACTCGACAATCACCCGGCCATCAAGCACATCGTTGGCTTGGACGACGATATGCTCAAAGGTGCAGCATGGCTCAAGGAAAGCAGGCGTCTGGCCGGTAAATACAAAGATCACAGCCTTCTCGATCTGCACTGTACCCTGCGCTCCCGGCTGCTGTCACTCTGCTGGAAGGGACCGGTTCACCGCTATCCGAAATTCGGTCTGGCACGCAGACTTTATGACAAGACGCACGCCCAACGATACCGCACCATGCTCGAAGCGTCCAACGTGCCGCAGCGATATGCCATGGCCACTGGCACCAAGCCACCCCGTGCCGATGCCCTGCTGCCGCGCATCTTTCTTTCCAACGAGGAACGGACCAAGGCACAGGCCATGCTCTCCAAGATGTCCAACGGCAAGCCGCTCATTGCCCTGCATCCCTATGCCACCCATCCGGCAAAGACATGGCCACGCGAACATTGGCAGAATCTGACAGGATTGCTGGCTGGTGCAAACATGGACTGGTTCATAGTGGGCCGCAACGAAAAACCCATCTTTGCCAACCACGACCGCGATCTGACCAACAAGACCAGCCTGCGTGAGACATGTGCACTCATGGAAAAAGCCGATCTGCTGATAACCGGAGACTCCGGCCCCATGCATCTGGGTTGCGGTGTGGACACACCAGTGCTGGCCTTTTTCGGCCCGACCTCCAAAGCCTGGGGATTCTACCCTGCCGGGCCTGATGATCGCGTGCTCGAACTCCCGATGGACTGCCGTCCCTGCTCACTGCACGGAGCCAAAAACTGCACAAAAGGGTATGAATGCATGCTCGCCATCACGCCTGAAAACGTCATGAAGACCGTTCACGACATGGTTCCCTGCTAGGGAAGTACTGATTAATTCATTTTTCAGGAAGTGCTGTAGAATTATTCGTTGGCAAGGCGCAAGAAAACATCAAGGCCGACGCGTACTTCCTGTACGCTAGGATTTGAGGTTTTTAAAGCAACGAAGCCAGCGGACAATTATGCAGTGCTTCCCTAGAGTCTTCCCGCAACAGCCCTTTACTTCCGCTTTCCCCAATACTGTTCGATTTCAGCAGCCTTCTCTTCCAGCAGACTTTCCACGCCAGATGGCACAAGCAGACTCAGGCTCCGGCGTTCCAGCCAGCGGCGGCGAATATGCCCGCCCTTGATATCCAGCCGGGGAATGTCAACAAGCCGGATGGTGTGGCCGTCCGGGAACAACCACAGCCCTGCCTCCTGCTGCTTTGCGCTCGGCCATCGATCCTTGATGAACCCGGCGACCTTGTCTGCGGCCTTCCATCGATTGACCACCACCAGCGAGGCCATGTCCGGGATTTCCAAACCACGTCGCCAACTTTGAAGTTCCAGAAAAGTCGATGCGCCCACAATGAAATGAATCTCTGAATCAGGCTGTTCGATACGGTAACAGTTGAGGGTATCGCAGGTGAATGACGGGCCGGGCCGGTCGCCTTCCAATGGGTTGGAGGCAAGTCCGGGCATCCCCTCGATGGCCCGATTGACGAGTTCGAGACGAAGTTCAAAGGGGAGAATGTCAGCCCCATCTTTATGCGGAGGCTTCTTGGCAGGGACGAGTTCGACCCGATCGAGCGAAAGTCGTTCGAGGGTTTCGATGGCCATACGGACATGGCCGGAATGGATGGGGTTGAAGCTGCCGCCGAGGATGCCTATTTTCACTGAGGTTTCTCCTTGATTGGAAGGAAGATAATCTGGTTGAGGGGAGGAAGCAAGGGGAAGTGGTGGTGGAGAAAGGAAGGTATGGGAAAGAAAAACAGGAAGAGAGAGCCAGCAACGCCTGCGGCGTGGCTTCCAAAGTTCGTAATTGCCCTTCCGGCGGAGTTCGTTTCTTTTTCCAAAGCAAAAAAGAAAGAACCAAAGAAAAGTGCTTTTTTCTAGCTTGGCCGCAGGCCGTTCAAGCCGAGAATCTGATCAAAGCGGGTCGGCTCCATCCCACGAAAGGTCTAGGCTATTGCTCCCCGTACCATGCCCGTTCAAAAAAACATATCGGGCCACCTCACCGGAGCCACCTCCTCCGCTTTGTCAGCTTCTAAGCCTTGAAAGGCTTAACGCTAGGGGGAGGGTGGTAAATTTTTGGATGAGATGTTGGAAAGCAGTAAGAAAGAAAAGGGGAGATAAAAAAGGGAAAAGAATGAGCCGGTCGAACCTGCGGTTCTTACTCCATGTTTTGAAATGCCCTTCCGGCGGAGGTACTTTCTTTTAGAGGCCGAAAAGAAAGTACCCAAAGAAACTGCCTTTACTAGCTTGACCGCATGCCGTTCAAGCCGAGAATCTGATCAAAGCGGGTCGGCTCCAACTCATGAAAGGTCTAGGCTATTCCTCCCCGTACAATGCCGGTTTATCAAAACTTATCGGGCCGCCCCACCGGAGCCACCTCCTCCGCTTTGTCAGCTTCTAAGCCTTGAAAGGCTTAACGCTAGGGGGGAGGGTGGTGGATTTTTGGATGAGATGTTGGAAAGCAGTAAGAAAAAAAAGGGGAGATAAAAAAGAGAAAAAAAGAGCCGGTCGAACCTGCGGTTCTTACTCCATGTTTTAAAATGCCCTTCCGGCGGAGGTACTTTCTTTTAGAGGCCGAAAAGAAAGTACCCAAAGAAACTGCCTTTTCTAGCTTGGCCGCAGGCCGTTCAAGCCGAGAATCTGATCAAAGCGGGTCGGTTCCATCCCATGAAAGGTCCAGGCTATTCCTCCCCGCACAATGCCAGTTCAAAAAAACATATCGGGCCACCTCACCGGAGCCACCTCCTCCGCTTTGTCAGCTTCTAAGCCTTGAAAGGCTTAACGCTAGGGGGAGGGTGGTAAATTTTTGGATGAGATGTTGGAAAGCAGTAAGAAAGAAAAGGGGAGATAAAAAAGGGAAAAGAATGAGCCGGTCGAACCTGCGGTTCTTACTCCATGTTTTGAAATGCCCTTCCGGCGGAGGTACTTTCTTTTAGAGGCCGAAAAGAAAGTACCCAAAGAAACTGCCTTTTCTAGCTTGGCCGCATGCCGTTCAAGCCGAGAATCTGATCAAAGCGGGTCGGTTCCATCCCATGAAAGGTCCAGGCTATTCCTCCCCGCACAATGCCAGTTCATCAAAATTTATCGGGCCACTCCACCGGAGTCGCCTCCTCCGCTTTGTCAGCTTCTAAGCCTTGAAAGGCTTAACGCTGGGGAGGGGGAACAACTGACTGCAAACACTCTGACTTATCCGCTCGAAACTATCAAAAGCGGAGTTCTATAAAATTTGCTATGCCTCTTCAAAAAAGGAGACACCTCATGGAAAAGATTTTGCTTATTGTTCTTGGTGCGTTTATTGGCGCAGTCCCAACCCTCATTATGGGGTGGATGAATCTTAAAGCCACAAAAGAAAGGCATATGAGGGAGCTTGGTTTGAAAATGGCCCTTGCGGAATACAAAGTACATACCGACCTTGTTGTTGCAAAAGGGAAGGGCAAGTTCTCTCCGCCTAGTGCCTATCTCGCACCGGCATATCAAAGTGTTCTTAAGCTCATGGATACTAATTTGAGCACAACTGATTTCGACAAAGTATATACGGACTTGGCCGAAATTGCGCGCGAGAACAGCAAGGCCGCTGAGGAAAGTCTCCCTAAAGCGAAAGGAAAAGACAACTAACAACTGCATTTCGTCCCTACTAATTTTGAAAACGTTATGTCTGTGCTGCTTTCTTGTTAACTCAACCCTATGGAGGGTTCCGCACCTGTGCCCTTGGCACACATTCTTAAAAAAACAAGGAGCCTTTATGGCCCACCTCCACGCCCTTGCGGTGATTTTACAATCATTGCTTTTGATCGTTGAGATAGCTCGCGACTAAAGCGGGCAATAGTGTGAACCTCAATGGGCACAAGCGGGCCTGCGGAACCTTCCTTCTTTCTTTCTTTTCACATCAACTGCTTATCAATCAGTAGAAAAAAACCTCACGATGCCATTCCGTGTTCAAAGGCATTACTTCGGCATTCTGAAGAACCAATTTCTTCAAAACACTCTTTCGCTAAAAAGTCCCTCCCAAGCATTAACCGCTCAGTCGGTTTAGAAGCTGACCAAGAGGGCGAACAGCCCGATTGGATCAGATTCTTATACCAGTGAGCGCAGCGGCCAAGCTAGAAAGCCGAGTTTTTTTGGTTCTTTTTTGGGGCGGCTCAGCCAAAAAAGAACCCCGCCGGGAGGGCAATTTCAAAACGGGAGCAAGAACCGCAGGTTCGACCGGATCTCTCTTCCTCTTCTCTCTTTTCCCACGAACCCATCAATCACAGATAATTTTCAACTTAACCCTCACCCCTCTTCCAACCTCACCATCAAAGACACCTCCCAAGCATTAACCGCTCAGTCGGTTTAGAAGCTGACCAAGAGGGCGAACAGCCCGATTGGATCAGATTCTTATGCCAGTGAGCGCAGCGGCCAAGCTAGAAAGCCGAGTTTTTTTGGTTCTTTTTTGGGGCGGCTCAGCCAAAAAAGAACTCCGCCGGAAGGGCAATTTCAAAACGGGAGCGAGAACCACAGGTTCGACCGGCTCTCTCTTCCTCTTTTCCTCATCTTCTCCCATTCCCCCGTCCCCGTCCCCGTCCCCCAACAAAAAAAGGCCGACACCCCATCCGGGCTGCCGACCATATTCTTCCCCAAAAAAACAAAAAATCTAAATCAAACTTACGCCTTCTTCAAAAAGCAGGTCTTCAAAACCACCACCGACTTACCGACCTTGCATTCCACGGCATCCGGCTTTGAAGTCAGACGAATATTCTTGACCGCCGTACCCCGTTTCAAGGTCTTGGACATACCCTTGATCTTCAAATCCTTGATGACCGTGACATCATCGCCGTCATTCAACTCAGTGCCGTTGCTATCCTTAACATCCATTATGCTTCTCCATAATCAATTAAATATACATCAAATACTCAACCGCTAAATCTCACCCCGATCATTCCCTGATCTGCCCTTCACCCATCAGGACAAACTTCGCACTCGTCAACTCCTTGATCCCCATGGGACCATACGCATGAAGCTTGGACGTGGAAATTCCGATCTCGGCACCAAGCCCGAGCTGCCCGCCATCATTGAACCGGGTGCTGGCATTGGCAACCACCAGTGAGGCATCGACCTCGCGAATAAACCGCATGCAATGCCTGTATTCTTCGCTCAGAATCGATTCTGTATGGTTGGAACCATGCTCGGCGATATGATCCACGGCTTCATCCATGTCATCCACGACCTTCACGGCCAGAATCAAATCAAGAAATTCATATCCCCAATCCTGCGGCTTGGCTGCTTCTGCGTATTCACCCAACAAGGGCAACGATTCGGGGCACGCCTTGAACGTAACACCCTTGGGACCGAGTGCCTGGGCGACCTTTGGCAGCAGCACCCCGGCAACGTCCTTGTGGACAAGCAGACATTCGAGCGCATTGCACCCGCTGGGGTATTGCATCTTGGAATTCTCGATAATGGGAACGCCCTTGGTTATGTCGCAGGATGCATCGGCAAATATATGGCAGACGCCCTTGTAATGTTTGAGAACCGGCATGGTGGCCTGTTCGGTAACGGCACGAATGAGGCCTTCGCCGCCACGCGGGATGACCACATCAATATAATCGGCCAGCTTGAGCATTTCGGTCACAGCCTCGCGGTCCGCAGTGGGCGGAACCTGAACAGCAGCAACGGGCAGACCGGCCTTTTCCAATGCCTTGTGCATCAGGTCAGCAAGACAGGCGTTGGAATGAAAAGCCTCTGAACCGCCGCGCAGAATAACGGCATTACCAGCCTTGAGACAGAGAATGCCAGCATCCACAGTGGCGTTGGGCCGGGATTCGTAAATCATGGCGACAACTCCGAGTGGAACACGCATTCGACCGACCAGCATGCCATTTGGCCGCTTGGTCATGGATTCGATTTCACCGACAGGATCAGCCATGGCCGCGACCTCGCGGCAGCCCTGAATCATGGAATTCAGCACCTTTTCGCTGATGGTCAGTCGCTGAACGCGAGCCTTGTCCAACCCTCGTTCGGCAGCAGCAGCCAGGTCCTTGCCGTTGGCAATACCAATGGCCTCGCTTTCCGACTCCAACAAATCCGCCAGAATCAGCAGAGCGTCCTGCTTGGCTTTGCCGGATGCCTTTGCCAGCCCTCGAGCCGCAACCTTGGCACGCTTGCCCATTTCCACCATTTGTTCACGAATATCCATGTCTGCTCCTTGAAACTGTCGAAAATTCGCCAGACCGAACAATATTCATGCCTGACCGGTTCATTTGCTAACCTTGAGCACAGGGAAAAGTCAAACCGCACACGGTTTTTCCCCGCACACAACAGAGCCAGAATTCCATCAATTTGATCTTTTTGTAAATTCAGAACGCGGTTCTTGAACAAAATAGTTGATTTTGTCCACTTTGCCTCTGCTTTTCAAAATAGGATTTGACCTTTTTTACAATTTTGCTTATCAAGCGCATTGCGTTGGAGAGCCTCATTTCTCCGACAACGCACCCCTTTTTTTCACCTTCATGGAGGAACTCGAAACCAATGGCTGAAAACAATACCCCCCAACAGGCTGTCCTTGAAGAAGTAGAGGCACAAGCTCCGCAGAGCATGCACCCCATTCTCGAAGCCGCTTTCAAATACCAAAAGCAGCTCATCATCACAGTCGTAGCCATTATCACCGCAGCCGCTATTTATGCGGGTATCAACGCCTACAATACAAAAGCGGAAGTCACGGCTCAGGCCAATCTCGGCACCATTCTCATCGAGGCCACCGGCCAGGAAAAGATCAAGAGACTGGAAGAACTGCTTGGCATGGTTCCGTCTTCAGTCACCCCCGCAGTGCAGCTTGAGCTTGCCCAATCGTGCATGACCCTTGGCGAATACGACAAGGCCGCCGACTACTGGAACCAGCTTGTGGGCAACACTGACAATGACATGCAGATTGTCGCACGTCTGGGCAAGGCCAAAAGCCTCTTGCTCGGCGGAAAGACAACGGAAGCCTTCACGGAACTCAAAGATCTTGCAGGCATTGCCCCGGAATCATTCATTATCCCGGTCTATCGTCAACTGGCACTGACCGCAGAACTCACAGGCAATACAGACGAAGCACTGAATGCATATCGCACGCTCAGCGAAAAACAGATCAGTGACAAGCCTTTCATCGATTACAAAATATCTCAACTGGAAGCCAAGTAACCGCGTTTCACGCATTTATATGGAGATGTAATATGGCACATCCGCTCCTGGCCGACACACCCGGCGAAACCCACCTCCTCCTCGGCAACGAAGCTATTGTCCGGGGAGCCATTGAGGCAGGCGTGCAGGTCGTCACCTGCTATCCCGGTACACCGTCGTCCGAAGTACCCGATACATTATTTCGAATTTCCCCTGAGGGAAAATACTACTTTGAATACTCCGTCAATGAAAAGGTCGCCCTTGAAGTTGCCGGAGGAGCCACCCTGGCCGGAGCCATGACGCTGTGCACCATGAAGCACGTAGGCGTCAACGTTGCCGCCGATCCGTTGATGACCTTGTGCTACACCGGCACACCCGGCGGTCTTGTACTGCTGTCATCCGACGATCCGGGCTGTCATTCCAGCCAGAACGAACAGGACAACCGCTACTACGCCCGCATCGCAGGCATGCCTGTGCTGGAGCCTGCAACGGCTCAGGAAGCCAAGGACATGACCCGTGACGGTCTCACTCTGTCCAAAAAACACGGCGCACCGTTCATGCTGCGCACCACCACCCGCGTCAATCACCTTCGCGGTTCCGTGGTCTATGGGCCAGCTCCTGATCCGGGCAAAGCCGAAGGTTTCAAACGCAATCCTTCCAAATTCGTTCCCATCCCGGCTTTTTCCCGGCCCATGCACGTGGCCCTGCTGGAACGCCTGGAAGCCCTACGTGAAGAAGCAGAAAATTCACCTTACAACACTGTTTCCGGCTCCGGCGAGTTCGGCATCGCATGCAGTGGCATCAGCCGCGCCTACGTAGCAGACGCTCTGGAAATTTCCGGTCTCAAGGACAAATGCAAGGTCCTTGAACTCGGATTCAACAACCCGCTGCCGGAAAGAATGTGCCTTGATTTCCTGAAATCCATTTCCACTCTCGTTGTCGTTGAAGAACTTGAGCCTATCCTGGAAAACGAACTGCGGGTTCTGGCCCAGAAAAACAATCTCGACATCACGATCATCGGAAAGGGCGCACTGCCTCGCAACGGCGAATTCAGCGTCACCATGGTCGAGAACGTCATCCGCGAAATGCTCGGCGAACCTGCCAAGGCCCAGGACCTCTGTGCCGCAGCCCAACTGCCCATGCGTCCGCCGAACCTTTGTGCCGGTTGCCCGCATCGCGGAACCTATTTTGCGGCCAAGAAAGTCTTTGGCGAGGATGCCGTCTATTCGTCCGATATCGGCTGTTACACACTGGGCATTCTGCCTCCGCTCCAGGCTGCCGATTTCCTTATCTGCATGGGGTCATCGATCTCCGCAGGTGGCGGTGTTGCCAAGGCATCCGGCCAGACCGTGGTCGCCTTCATCGGCGATTCCACTTTCTTCCATTCCGGCCTGAGCGGTGTGGCAAACGCTGTTTTCAACAGCCATGATGTCCTGCTCGTTGTACTCGACAACCGCACCACGGCAATGACAGGCCACCAGCCGAACCCCGGCGTGGACAAGACAGTCATCGGCGATAACGACCATCCCCTGAGCATCGAAAGTGCTGTCCGCGGCCTGGGTGTCACGGAAGTACGCACGGTCAACCCCTTCAACCAGAAGAAAACCGTAGCCGCTCTTGAGGAACTCAAGGCAATGACGGGAGTGCGCGTGCTCATCGCCAAGGAGCCCTGTCCGCTCTTTACCCGCCGGGTCTACAAGAAGGTCGCACCACAGGTCGCCTACGTGGCCGAATCCTGCACAGGCCGATTTGACTGTCTGGAAAAGCTGGCCTGTCCTGCCATGTACAAAGATGGCAACAAGGCTGCTGTCAATCCAATCCTGTGTAACGGCTGCATGCTCTGCTTGCAGATTTGTGGACACATCAAAGCGAAGAAAAGGGGCAGCTAAATGAATGATATCAAGCCCATCCGTATATTCATGACCGGTGTCGGAGGTCAGGGAACCCTGACCGCAACCACCCTGCTCGCCAAGACCGTGCTGAGCCAGGGATTGCCCGTCACATCCGGCGAGATTCATGGCATGGCCCAGCGTGGCGGCGTTGTGGAATCAACTGTGCTCATCGGATGCAAATCTCCGAAGATAGACCACGGCGAAGCCGACCTTCTCCTGGGATTCGAACCCATTGAGACGCTTCGTGCACTGCCGTATCTCAAGCCCGGCGGACTGGTGCTTTCCAGTACCGAATTCATGCCCCCCATGTCTGTTGCCATGGGCAAGCAGGAATGCCCGGACATCGAGGATATCAAAAAACAGATCGCGGCCTGCACCGACGATGCCTATTACATGGCCAACCAGACAATAGGTATCGAAGCAGGAGCCATGCAGAGCGGCAATGTTGCCATGCTCGCCGCATTGTGTGCATCAGGCAAACTGCCCTTTGGCCCGGAAGCTCTGGAAGCAACCATCAAGGCAAATTTGCCGGAAAAACTTCAAGCCATCAACCTCAAGGCACTTGAGCTTGGTGTTGCCGCCGTGCAAAACGCATAGCGAACTCTTGGGAAAGCAGCTTCCGCAGACTGTTCATGGTATCTGAGCACAAGGCGCGATAAAAACTCAAACCCGACGTACACTTCAAGGTACCAAAAGGTTTGAGCTTTCTGAAGCACAACCAAGGCGCAGGATCACACGTTCGAGGATTTGCCCACAGTTAACTGGACGCACCAATCGAACCTTTTTCAATAGTCTGTATAGGAAGGAACAATGGCAAACACGACACAGGACCCCTCTGATCTCAGCTATCTGGTCACACTCAAGACCATTCAGGAAACGCTGAAGCGCGATACGCCACTTGAGGAGTCACTGAACGCCCTGTTGAAAACACTGGCTCGAGACATGGAGTATGTCAGGGCGTTCATGGTCATCATGGACCCCAAGACCGAGAATCTCAAACTCTCGCTCACATACAGCCCTGCCCAGATCGACGATGTCACGTACTCGCCCGGTCGCGGCATCATCGGACGTGTCTTCGATTCCGGCCAGTCCATCACTGTTTCACGCATGTCCGACGACCACGAGTTCCTGAACAAGGCCTTTGGCCGTAGCGAAGAAGAACTCAAAAAACTCGGTTTCATCTGCGTGCCAGTGATCAACCGTCGTGCCGATGTCGAAGAAGTCATTGGCGCACTTTCCGTAGACGTCCCGCTCATTCCGGCCGAGGACATGGCCGCCCACTGCCAATTTCTGGAAGTTGTCGCCGGTATCATCGCCGGTCACGTTGCCCAGTTGCAGGAAGAAATGGCCACCCATACCCACATGCTCAGTCAGGGCATGATGTCCAACGCAGCAGACTCTGCTCCTCCCAAAAACTTCGTGGCCGCCAGCAAGGCCATGCGCATTGTCCTCAGACAGATCCGCCAGGTTGCACCCAGTCGGGCCACAGCTCTGTTGCGCGGTGAATCCGGTACAGGCAAGGAACTGTTGGCAGACGCCATCCATTCCGCCAGCCCCCGGGCCAGCAAGCCTCTCATCAAACTCAACTGCGCGGCCCTGCCCTCCGAACTCATCGAGTCTGAACTTTTCGGCCACCAGAAAGGGTCATTCACCGGGGCCTTCCAGAACAAACGAGGGTTGTTCGAGATCGCGGATCAGGGAACCCTGTTCCTTGACGAAATTGGCGAACTCTCCATGGATGCCCAAGCCAAAGTGCTTCGAGCCATACAGGAAAAGGAAATTTCGCGCGTTGGCTCCGAACAAACCATCACAGTGGATGTCCGCCTTATATGCGCCACCCATCAGCCCCTTGAAGAACTGCTCGAAAAAGGGTTGTTCCGCGAAGATCTGTATTACCGTATCAACGTTTTCCCGATCTTCATCCCGCCACTCACGGAACGGCGAGAAGACATCCTGCCATTGGCAGAACATTTCCTGGCAGACTTTACCGCCGAATACGGAAAAGAGGTCAAACGCATATCCACACCAGCCATCGAACTGCTGGTCATGTACCACTGGCCCGGCAATGTGCGCGAACTCAAGAACTGCGTTGAACGTGCCGTACTGCTCTGCGAAGAACAGGTCATCCGCACATATCACCTCCCGCCGACACTCCAGTCCGCCGAGAGTTCCGCCACAGGAACGAACCTCTCCTTTGGTGAAGCGGTTGCCGAATTTGAACAGGAACTGCTGGTCGATTCCCTCAAAAAGACTGGTGGCAACATGTTGCAATCAGCACGAGATCTCCGCGTCTCGTACCGAATCGTCAACTACAAGGTGAAGAAGTACAATATTGACGTAAGGAAATTCTCGCAGACCAAAAAGAAATCACGGAAAAAACTGGAAAACCAGTTTCCCGCCTGAGACAATCAGAACCAGCCCCCTGCCGAATCCACGGTCGGGGGCTTTTCATTACAGACGATCTCCCAAGGACACGCAACGGACACGGCTCGACCAGACACTTCCGGGGGAAATCGGAATATTGAAAGTCTGTTTTCCATAAAAAAAGACGACCGGGTTTCCCTGGCCGTCTTGAATTATCAAACAGATATCAGTCTTACTTGAAAGATCGGACAAACAGCTCCTCAAGAGCTTTCTTGCCATTCTCTTCCAGAAAACGGGTACCGGTTCCAGTGACATGCCTGTCGGTAATGACCGGATTCTCGACAGTGATCCACTCGCCCTTTTCCCACTTGAACCAGCCATTTTTCTTCTGGCCGAAAACATACAGGGCCTTGTTGCAAATCTTGGCAAACTCTGCGCCCCAGCCAGTGCCGCCCTTGACCGTGCCGTCTTCCTGAATGGTGCCGACAACAAAGACTTCGTGACCTGATTCAACCTGATACATGATAGTCTGGAGAACCTTGCGCATCTTCTCCGCATTGGTGAACTTGCGGCCCAGCAATTTGGAAACGTAGGTGAGGCTGACATCTTTTCTGGCCAACTCCTCGTTGGTCAGAAACCGGACGCCACGAGTACGGGAAATCTTATGGCCTTCAAATGTGTAATTGACTTCAGCCAGTCCGTACTGTTCAGCCAAACGGCCAAATTCAGACTCGGCACCCTGGGCACCACCGCTGAAAAGAGTGTAGGATTCAAACTTGGACATGCATTCTCCTTGGATATGGTGTCGAAATACCGTTGCCATTTATAGAATTATTTTTGGGTACTATGCACTGGCAGGCGCACCGTAGCAATGGCATCTGCTATTTTTTTTTGGGAAAATCCACCTTTTTTTCCGATTATACTGTAATGACATATTTACATTGTCAATATAAGTAAACAAATTATACAGTAATAACAGCAAGTTCAAATGGAGAAAACATGCTATCAAAAAAATCATTCCCACTGATCATTGCCCTCATTTTCACCTTTCTTTTCATCACAACGGCCTGCGCAAAGCAGACATTGACTGTCGGGCTATATCCTGACGTACCACGCATTGAGCAATTCAAATCAGTCATTGAAGCCGAATGGAAGAAAATCGAACCGGATGTTGCCATCACATGGGACGAAAAATGGGGCGGTGGCTATGAAGCCGATCCTGCAGACACTCTTGATGTCTATGTATTTGATACACTGTACCTGACCTATTTCAACGCACAAGGATTGCTTTACAACATACCCAAAAATCAGGTGAACAACTACGAAGACTTCCTGAGCTACGCCAAAGCAGGGGTCAGTAGCGGAGACAATGTTCTCGGAATTCCACAACTCGGTTGCACCACGGTTCTTTTCTATCGCTCAGACGACAAGGCCATGGCAGCGGCCACAACTCTCGAAGATGTAGCCAAGGCATTGGGAACCTGCACTTATTATCCACAAGTTCCACCCGCCAGTGTGGGGCTTATGGCCGATTTCTCCAACGAATCCGCAAATGCCGGATATTACATCCAAAGCCTTCAATGCGACAAAAACCAATGGCCAGTCTCCCTCCCTTATGACGAATCCGAAATTGACACCAAAATCATTAATTACATCAAACAGGTCATCGGCATGTCCAGCTTTCAAGATGCACTTACCGAGGCCCCGATATCCTACCAACGCGGTACATGGTTCGGCCAGGGACATGGTCGTGCCTACATAGGCTACTCGGAGTCCGTGTCCACCATTCCCGAAAACCAATACGACACCATCTCGGTCAAGGTTATGCCCTGGGCCAACAACACGGAAGGCATCGCCGCGCCACTTTTCTACTCCGACGTCATCGGCGTCAACACGTCCACACAGAAACGGGGCACCACCGAACTTGCCATTAAACTGGCCAACCTCATGGCGTCTGCCGATATTCTTGTCCAGTGCCTCGGCCCCTACGAAGGCAAAGGCCCGCAATATCTCATCCCCGCACGCAACTCTGCCTTTCAGGCCTTGAGTGCTGACCACCCGATGTACCAAAAGATATACGACATGGTCGACTCCACAAGCCCCATCATGTTCGACGCTGGGCCAGATGCACGCAACTGGTTCAACATCATGCAGAAACCGCTTACAATCGACTACAAGGCCGACCCGACATGCTATACCGATATCCCGGCCAAAGGGGGATTTATCCCGGACAACGCAGCGGCACAGACCATCTGCCCTGACACATGCCAAAACTACAACGGCTGGAGCGGGCAATGGACAAACATCGTGACTCCGTCCGTTTGCGGATGCAACACCCCCCGTCAATAGAAGACCGCAGACCTGTCCCACTCAAAGGCCGCATCAAGCGGCCTTTCTTATTTTGACACGCTCATATTGACACGCACTGTCCTCATGCATATTTAATATAAATGATAATAATATCTATTCTCATATTTGGAGGCGGTTATCATGACAAAAAAAAACTTCTTAATGACTCTGGCAGGTATTCTGACGCTGATTGTCGGACTTACAATGATCGGAAATACGGCACCCGAGGAGAAGATAATGACTGACACTAAAACGATTGAGATAGCCACGATTGCTGGCGGCTGTTTCTGGTGCGTGGAGTCTGACATGGAAAAGCTGCCGGGCGTGATCAAGGCCGTGTCCGGGTATGCTGGCGGCCAGGAGGAAAACCCTTCTTATGACCAGGTTTCAAGCGGAGCAACCAGCCATAGGGAAGCTGTACAGGTCCATTTCGACCCTGCACAAATTTCCTTTGCTCAGGTGCTTGACCATTTCTGGAAGCATTTCGACCCCACGGACGAAGGCGGTTCCTTTGGTGACAGAGGATCTCAATACACTTCCGGTATATTCTATCACGATGAAAATCAGCGCGAAATAGCCGAGGCATCACGGAAGTCACTTGACGAATCAGGCCGATTCACCAGGCCCATGATCACCCCCATCATCGAATTCACCAGCTTCTACGAGGCCGAAGGCTATCATCAAGACTACTACAAAAAGAATCCGGTCAGGTACAAGACCTACCGCTATTTATCAGGCCGCGACAGCTTTGTGGAAAAGATCTGGGGAGACGAGTTAACGCCCACGACCAAGTCGAGTTCCAATATGCAAGAGTTCGTCAAGCCGGACGATGAGACACTCAAGGAGATGCTCACGCCACTGCAATACAAGGTCACGCAGGAAGAAGGCACCGAGCAGCCCTTCAGCAACAAGTACTGGGACAACAAGCAGGATGGAATCTATGTGGATATCGTTTCAGGCGAACCTCTGTTCTCCTCCGCAGACAAGTTCAAATCCGGCACCGGCTGGCCGAGCTTCACCCGACCACTGGTTTCAGAAAATATTGTAGAGAAGAAAGACAAAGGTCTTTTCATGGTTCGAACGGAAATCAGAAGCAAAAAGGGAGACTCGCACCTGGGACATGTCTTTGACGATGGCCCGCAACCGACCGGACTCAGATATTGCATAAATTCCGCTTCACTCAGGTTCATAGCCAAGGAAAATCTGAAAAAGGAAGGATACGGTAATTTCCTAGTCCCCTCTAACTAGTCGAAAACATGACCATATAAATACGGAGAGCCACTCTAAAGAGCGGCTCTCAATATTAAATAAAAAAAATAAAATAAATTTGATTTTATGCAAAAAACCTCTTGACAAGTCACAAATATTGGCAGATTAAATCTTTTAAATACACCAGTGGCACCCGTGGAGGCGCAGTCAGAATGTGGCCGGCGCTGGTTAAAAGGAAACAAAGTATATTGAGGAGCAGCGTGCATCTTGTACACTGTTCCTTTTTTATTGACGCACGGGCGTCATATTTTAATCACTGATTTTAGGAGAAATTGAATGTCCAAAAAATTGTATGTCGGTAACCTGTCCTGGTCCTCTACTGAAGATGAAGTTCGCGCAGCTTTCGAAGCTTATGGCGAAGTCACCTCTGTCAAACTGATCGAAGATCGTGAGACAGGCCGCCCCCGCGGTTTCGGTTTCGTGGAAATGGATGATGCCGGTGCTCGCGAAGCAATCGACAACATGGATGGCAAGGATTTCGGCGGCCGCAACATTAAGGTCAACGAAGCCAAGCCCCGCGAAGAACGCCCTCGGTGGTAGGTTCTGTTTTTAAGCCATAATACGGCTTTTCGTGCCCGTCTTGCTCTCGCAAGGCGGGCACTTTTTTTTGGGCTTTCTGAGGAAAGAGAAAGAAGAAGAAAGAGCCGGTCGAGCCTTCGGTTCTTGCTCCAAGTTTGGAAATGCCCTTCCGGCGGAGGCACTTTCTTTTAAAGGCCGAAAAAAAAGTGCCCAAAGAAACGGCCTTGCACAAACTTGGCCGCTGCGCTCACTGGCATAAGAATCTGATCCAATCGGCCTACTCGTCCTCTTGGTCAGCTTCTAAACCGACTGAGCGGTTAATGCTGGGAAGGATATTTTAGCAAAAATATTTTGAAGAATTAAGTTCTTCAACGTGCCGGACCACTGTCCCTTTAACAAGGAAGGGATGATTTAAGCTGCATTTCTATTAATAAATAGTGCATTTGAATTATTTGTTACGGCGATTTATCCACGCCCGAAACTCTTTTGAAATTGCAACGACAAGACGAAGAAACACTACAAAATCGGGTAAGTCCATGATCGGTCTCCTTAAGAATTTTTACGTTTCAAAGGAAAACGCGATCACTGACGCTTTACAGTAGCGACAGCATGCCCCTGCTTCAACACTTGTTTCAATTCAAGATTATGTCATTGAAAATACAGATTAAATTTAATCGAGTACAAAATGAACAACATTTTCAAAATCAATTAACCTTCCGCCTAAAACACCCCCCCCCCAGCGTTAAGCCTTTCAAGGCTTAGAAGCTGACAAAGCGGAGGAGGTGGCTCCGGTGAGGTGGCCCGATATGTTTTTTTGAACGGGCATGGTACGGGGAGCAATAGCCTAGACCTTTCGTGGGATGGAGCCGACCCGCTTTGATCAGATTCTCGGCTTGAACGGCCTGCGGCCAAGCTAGAAAAGGCAGTTTCTTTGGGTACTTTCTTTTCGGCCTCTAAAAGAAAGTACCTCCGCCGGAAGGGCATTTCCAAACTTGGAGCAAGAACCGCAGGTTCGACCGGCTTTTCTTCCTCTTTTTCCTATCAATCTTCATCGCGGGCAAAAGAATAAAGACAATATGGGATGCAGCCTGCGCTGCTATAAAAAATAAACAAAGAGTTTGATTCACCCCGTCCTGGGGTTCACCCCTTCGGGGCGTTGGCAGGAACCAACGTCCAAATCCGCTGTCCTGCGGATTTGTCGCACCTCCGGCACGACTTACTTTTGGGCCAAAGCGACCAAAAGTAAGCAAAAGTCGCTTTTTTTGCGCTGTGATCCTGTCCGCGATGGCTAAGAGCCGCTAACACGCTTCTCTGCCCTCCAAGATATCCGGGACCCGAACGCTTTCCGGGCTACACTCCGCGTGTCAACCGGCTCTAAGCCCCTGCTCTCATTGGTCGTCTTTGTAAGAAATGTTGAATATGGTGTGCTTGGATTAGATATGAAAACATTGGAAGAACGCTTGTTTTTTCCAGCCTTTTGGATTTCGAAATATCAATGCCGTTTCGTTTCCCTCAGCGTTAAGCCTTTCAAGGCTTAGAAGCTGACAAAACGGAGGAGGTGGCTCCGGTGGGGTGGGCCGATATGTTTTTTTGAACGGGCATGGTACGGGGAGCAATAGCCTAGACCTTTCGTGGGATGGAGCCGACCCGCTTTGATCAGATTCTCGGCTTGAACGGCCTGCGGCCAAGCTAGAAAAGGCAGTTTCTTTGGGTACTTTCTTTTCGGCCTCTAAAAGAAAGTACCTCCGCCGGAAGGGCATTTCAAAACATGGAGTAAGAACCGCAGGTTCGACCGGCTCATTCTTTTCCCTTTTTTATCTCCCCTTTTCTTTCTTACTGCTTTCCAACATCTCATCCAAAAATTTACCACCCTCCCCCCAGCGTTAAGCCTTTCAAGGCTTAGAAGTTGACAAAGCGGAGGAGGCGGCTCCGGTGGGGTGGGCCGATATGTTTTTTTGAACGGGCATGGTACGGGGAGCAATAGCCTAGACCTTTCGTGGGATGGAGCCGACCCGCTTTGATCAGATTCTCGGCTTGAACGGCCTGCGGCCAAGCTAGAAAAAAGCACTTTTCTTTGGTTCTTTCTTTTTTGCTTTGGAAAAAGAAACGAACTCCGCCGGAAGGGCAATTACAAACTTTGGAAGCCACGCCGCAGGCGTTGCTGGCTCTCTCTTCCTTCTTACATCTTCCATCCCATCTTTTCCTTCTTACTCCTTCCCAACCTTCCGCCTACCCCCCCCCAGCGTTAAGCCTTTCAAGGCTTAGAAGCTGACAAAGCGGAGGAGGTGGCTCCGGTGAGGTGGCCCGATATGTTTTTTTGAACGGGCATGGTACGGGGAGCAATAGCCTAGACCTTTCGTGGGATGGAGCCGACCCGCTTTGATCAGATTCTCGGCTTGAACGGCCTGCGGCCAAGCTAGAAAAAAGCACTTTTCTTTGGTTCTTTCTTTTTTGCTTTGGAAAAAGAAACGAACTCCGCCGGAAGGGCAATTACGAACTTTGGAAGCCACGCCGCAGGCGTTGCTGGCTCTCTCTTCCATCCCCAAAAGCTCATAAAAAAGCCACCTCTTCAGGTGGCTTTCCTTATCTCTTAACTTCTTCTTTCTCTTACTCAGCCAAAGGCTAAACCTTGAAAACCCTCGGCACACCACCCGTATCATCCAATCTGAACCCGACTTCAAAAATCCTATCCCTCAACCCATCCGAAGCCGCAAAATCCTTCGCTTCCCTGGCTTTCTGTCGATCCGCCAACATCCCCTGCACATGGACGGGAAGCTCTGACAACGGTACCGGCATATGCGCATGATCAAGAATACCGAGAACACCATCCACGACCATGAGTTCATCAAAACACACACTGGCAGCAGCCCGATTCAAAACCCCATCAGCAGCCCAACCATTGATCTGCTTTGTAAATTTAAACAACACCGGCCAGAAATGATGCAGAGCAAGGTCTTCGTCCATGGCGGTCTTGAACCCGGCCTTGAGATCAAACACGGCCTGATCCACTTCGCTGGAAACATCATCTCCGCCGGACCCGTCAAGAGCCAGGGTCAGCACGGCAGCCCCTTCCTGCACCTTGCGCCAATTGCGCGCCCACATGGAAAGATTTTCATCGCTGGCACAAAGCGGTTTGCGACAGGCCACGGACAACAGCCAGAAACGGGCAGCGCGATATCCGCCAAGCTTTTCGGCAACCGTGGTAAGATTTTCGTCCACACAGTCGGTGGCATGCTGGCTGACTATCCACGCCTGAAGTTCACGCCCCGTGGCAGACCAGATGGCACGCAGATTCTCAAGATGCGGGAAACGATGTGTTTCACTGCCGATCATCAGATCGGTTCCCTGCATGGCATCCAGTGCAGTGGCGGCATGTTGCAGAAACCAGGACGGACGCACATTGCCCCATTCCGTCTCAAGCACATCGCCGCGTTTGAGATCAAGCAACGAGGCCCGCTTGAGCAACGTAAAATCAAGCGGATTATCCTTGACGTAAGCGTCCAGATCAACTGTCCGGCCACCGGAAACCTTGTCCATATCCATGGCCCCGATCTCGCCGTACCGCTTGTCACGGAAAATATCGAAATAAACGGAACGCAATTTTTCATAGGCAAGACCCTTGCCAAGCAGCTTGCGACACAGCTTCAAGGCGGTCTCCTCGCTGTCCGAGGAAAGTGGAAAATTCACGGCGTTTGATATGCCCATGTCCTGCGCCCGACTGACAATTGCCTTGTGCCATTCAACGGCAAACGCCTCACGAGTCATCCCGGCATCACGGGCAGCAGCCAATGTACGGTCGTCCATGTCGGCAAGTCCGGCAGCAACGTTGACCTCCACCCCACGCAAGGCAAGATGACGGGTAAGAACATCGAGCAGTACCAATCTGCGCCATGAATCAAGGCCATCGGAATTATCCAGGCTTGGCCCCATTGTATAGGCATTCAACCCATTTGAAATATTCAGGACTTTATCGGAAGCGGAAGCCATGTCAAAAACAGTGATTCCGCTCCCGGCCTGCTGCCGGTAAAGATGCGTACTGAGATATCGCTCGCCGCTGTCAGGGAAAATGACAACAATGAGACCTTCATCAAGTCGTTCGGCAAGTTGCAGCGCACCGTTCAGGGCCGCACCGGAACTCATGCCTGCGAAAATGCCTTCCTCGCGTGCAAGCCTGCGGCACGTCTCGAAAGCGGACTCGTCAGCCACATGCAGAATCTCATCCAGCGAGTTCTTGTTGTAGATGCCCGGCGGATAGGATTCGAGCATGTTCTTGAGTCCCTGAATCTTGTGACCTGCGTAAGGCTCCACAGCTGCCACATGCACGTTGCCCATTTCGTGCAGACGCTTGGCAATGCCCATGGCCGTGCCAGAAGTGCCAAGAGTCATGACGCAATGAGTGACCGCACCGTTCGTCTGTTCCCATATTTCCAACCCGGTGCCATTGTAATGGGCGTCGATGGAGGCAAGGTTGTTGTACTGATCCATGAGCACGTACTTTTCCGGCTCTTCGCGGGCATAACGATAAGCTTGCTCGATGGCTCCATCAGTAGCCAGATGGCCGGGAGTGAGTTCCAGTTCCGCACCATAGGCGGCCATGATCATCTTGCGTTCCTCGCTGGCCGTTTCGGGCATAAGCAACTTGATGCGATATCCCCTGATGGCCGCAACCATGGCCAGCCCGACACCGGTATTACCCGAGGTGGCCTCAATGATGATCTTGTCCGGTGTCAATTCGCCGGATTCCTCGGCAGCCCGAATCATGGCCGCAGCCACTCGATCCTTGACGGAACCGCCGGGATTCTGAGCCTCCAGTTTCGCCAAAATCTTGACATTGGGATTCGAGTTGAGATGACGAATCTCCACCAAGGGGGTGTTGCCGACAAGCGCAAGCAAATCTCTATTCATGATATTATTCCTGAGATCATTGGAAACCAGCAGCCTTTTTCAGACTATTAAAAAAATATTCAATATCGACGAGTGCTTCCATTACGCCAAGATTCGTTTTTTTAAAACAACGCACTCGACAGGCACTCTAGCAGTCTGCGAAAATGAGCAATCAATGCACGCAAGGTAGGGCAAAATCAAATGGGGCGCAACTGGCACACATCATGCATTTCCTTGCTGACACCGTCCATATACCAACACAAAAGGATCAGGCATGAACGCGTATCCGTTCTTGAAAGACAACATCGAGTACCTGCAAAACACAGGAAACCCGGCTTTCCAGTGGCTTTCCACCCAAAATTTCAGGGAAGACCTGCTGCTCAAGAACATCTTCATCAATCAGTTTGGCCTTCACGACTGGCGCATGGACGACGGCAAGGGAATGTTTGAGAGTTTGCCGCCAGAAGGGTTATATGGCAACTGGCTTCACAAGGAAAAAGCCAAGACATCGGCAACCTTCGTGGTGGGTGCAAATCTCGGATACGGCGTCAACCACCTGCTTCAGGGGACACCGGACACTCACAAAGTCATGCTGCTGGAGCCGCGTCCTGAAATGCTGCTGGCCTGTTTGAGCCAAACCGACTACCGCCCTTTCTTTCAAGCCAAGAAATTTCACATTATGGTTCCCGATGAAAACTTCGTATACGAAGTCATACGGAACCTCGATCTTCAATTCATATACGGTCAGATCCACCTCAAGGGTGACATCCCCAGTCAGCAGCTTGGACCAGAATACGCCCAATGGTCAAAGCTGGTCAAAAACAAACTGGAAAACTTTTCATTGGAGCTGTCCACTCTGCGCCACCGCCAGGACATGATGGTTGGCAACGAACTCAACAACTTTCGAAAGGCCATGAACGACGGCAGCCTCAAACCACTGGAAGGAACCGCCCAAGGCGTTGGTGCGGTCATTCTGGGAGCAGGACCAAGCCTGGAACAGATGGCTCCGGAACTCATGAAAAACCCCGGTCACGTACTGTACACATGTGCGCTCCAGACCGTTCCCGTACTTCAGAAACTCGGCCTCAAGCCACACCTGTGCGCGGCTATCGACTACGACCCGAGCATGCTTCAGATATTCGACAAGCTCGATCCCGACTTCGTTCAAGACATCCCGCTCATCTATTCCACCAAGATCAACCCGGAAGTGGTCAAACGATATCCAGGTCCGACACTCCCCCTGTGGACCATAGGCGGCATCGGCACATATACACTGAAAGAACGCGATCTGGTCCTTGATGCCGGCGGCAATGTCTCGGTAACACTTTCCCGATTCCTGCGCTGGTGCGGCGTGAGCCATCTGCTGCTGGCAGGACAGGACTATGCCTGGATAAACGACAAATCACACGCCTCCGGGCATCACAGCACGTCCACAAAGATAGTAAGAAGAAAATTTCACCAGCCAACCAAGAACATGGACGGCGAGGAAATCCTCTCCACGGTCCAATACATGGCTGCCAAACGCGAACTTGAAGACGATCTCAAGAATGCCCCCTTCCCGATCTTCAACCTTTACGGAGGCGGCGTTCCCATTGCAGGGACCAAGGTTGTTGACAGTACAGAGATGCACACAAAAGGAATTCTGGCCTCGGCTCCAGGGAGCGTGGACCGTTTTCTGACCGGCCTCAGGGCCTGCCAGGGAACCACGCCTGCCATCAGGCTGGAACCACGCAGTCCCATGTGGTCAACGTCCATGCGCAATGCCGAAAAAAGACTCGGGAAATTGTTCAAGAATATCAAAAACAATCAGGGCGATATCCACCAGGCCCTGGAAAACATCGAACTGTTCATAAAGCAGGACCCGCTTTACATGCCTTATCTGTTCAACGAGGTCATTGACCTCGCCGGCCTGACACGGGCAAAGGACATCTATGAAATCAGGGATTTCCCGGAATTCAAACGAATCGCAAAAAGCATCCTCAAGAAAGTCAGAAAAGTTGACCGCATGGTCTGCGTCCCCAAAAGGAAAGAAGCTGCAGCCTGATCGTCAAACTCTGAACCATCACAAACCACACATAAAACCGCTCTGGCAAACTGTGGGAAACAATTCGGATGCAAGACACAAGAAAAGCTCAATATCGACGAGTGCTCCTTGCCTCCTAGGATTTGAACTTTTGCAGCAACGCCACAATCTGACCTTAATCAACAGCCTAAAAATCCCCGGCCGCGGCTGGGGATTTTCTCTCTTGAACTTCCAGATGATACGTGAAATAGTGCCACGCCATGGATGATAAAAAACCCTACTTAGCCGAAGACGGAACCCTGATCATTCCCTTTGAATGTTCGGACCACACGTACAAATACTGGAAACAGGAAGGCAACTCCATAGCCGACATTCTCACGGAACTCGATGTCAGCGAAGAAGTCTGGTCCCACTACACCCACATACCATATCCCAACGGCGACAACGACTCCAGCCCAGAGAAATAACGGGCCATTCAGACATGCCATTGACCTGAGGCGCAAGAAAATTCTCAACCACCACAAAATCCCACTCATGCGCCCGTTCTCCTTCGAGCTTGCCCCTACGGCCCGTATGTCTTAATAAAACCGCATGCGCATTTCATCCCTGACACATTGGGCGATCTTTTCCGCCCCTCTTCTGATCATGCTTGCCATCATCTGGTTCTGCTTTGCCTCCGAATCCGCCGTGGCCATCTATTTTCTGGATCACCGGACCACCCACCCTGCCCTGAGCGGATTCATGAAATTCCTGACCGACTGGAGCAATCCGCTTTTCTACGGAATATTCGGCGTCATGCTCTTCAATGCCTACAGATCAGGCAACAGGGAAAAGCAGCGTTTCATCCTGATCCTGCTGGCCGTCCAACTCCTGATTGCGGGACTGACCGTCCATTTCATAAAAGCAACCATAGGTCGCCCGAGGCCAGGCCAGGGTCAATGGTTCGATCCTCTGACAACCAAGGGGGCACAGCACTCTCTGCCATCAGGACACACCACCGAGATCGTCGGCTCGTCCCTTCCGTTCGCACTACGGTACAGATTGCCCTGGCTGACCGTGCTCCTCAGCGTGTTCATCGGATTGGTGTCATTCTCCAGAATCTATCTCGGATGGCATCATCCTAGCGATGTCTTCTTTGCCTGGATACTCGGCAGTTTCAGCGGTTTTACCACCACTGTCATCGCGTCCTCCTCGCTCTTTACCAAGAGGAAATAACATGGCCCGAATCATCTCTCGCATATGGAACAGACTTGAAAACCACCCATGGCTGACCATGATCGTGGCCGTGTCTGCCCAGACGTGGTTCACCCTGAACAACCGTGCCCTGTGGTTCTCCGACGAAGTTCGCTACGCCAACGCCTATCAGAATCTCGTTCAACACGGGAAATGGATGGTCTTGTCCCTCAACGGCCAACCATACCCCGACAAACCGCCGGTCTATTTCTGGTTTCTGTGGCTGATCGACACTGTCACCCCGGCAGACATGCCCACAGTATTCTTTCTGGGGGCAGCACTGTCCGGCCTGTTCTTTCTGGGGGCAGCCTATTTTCTGGCCCGAACGCTCGGCTTTAACAAGACCGTCAGCCTCGCATCCGTTCTGATCCTGCTTTCCACTTTTTTCCTGACGGCACTGTTTCACTATTCGCGCATGGATTTGATGTTCACGGCCCTGATCATCCTGAGTCACGCATGCCTGTTCAAGGCCTTCAATGACGAGCAACAGGGTCACTGGCCGCTATATGCCTTCCTGCTGGCCGGTATCGCCACTCTGGTCAAAGGACCGCTGGGCTTCATTTTCCCGCTAATCACCTCCGGCGTCTATCTGTTGTGGAAGAGCGAACTAAAAAAGCTCTTCACCCGCCAAATGCTGCTGGGATTCATGTCCATGATTGCCCTGCTCACAGCCTGGGTTGCCGGAGTCATGGCAGTTGAAGGACCTTCATTTCTCGTTAATACGGTCGTGGGCAAGCACGTCATCCAACGGGCCACCCAAACCTTTCACCATCGCGAATCCATCTATTACTACTTTGCAGCCTTCCCATTGGCGTGGCTGCCATGGACGCTCTTCATCGCTGTGACACCAGTCAGAAAGATCCTGTCCCCAGAATATTTGAAGGAATTGTGGACAAACAGGCGCATGGCCGGACCCCGAACGTTCCTATGGATCATGTTCATAACCATATTTGCTTTTTTATCGAGCCTGAGCGGCAAAGTGCTCATCTACATCCTGCCCATGTTCCCGCCCCTGGCAATCCTCATCGGCGACACCATGCAGACCATGAATGAAAAGCGTACCACACGACTATGGACGCTCATTGCCGGGTTGTGGGGAGTCTTCGGACTGGGCCTCATCCTCGCGGGCGACCTGCTGCCGTTCCCGGTTCCGGTCAGAGGTCTTGGAATCGCGGCCTGCCTACTCATTATCGGAGGCGCAGTAATCTTTACCGCCCGCAAACACGGGAACAAGGCCGGACTTCTCTGTTCTGTGCTGGCCCTGATCCTCTGGCTCCATCCCATCGGCCTGATGGTTGCTCCATCCCTGGACAACGCCATGAGCCCAAAACAACAGTCCCTCAAGATCGGACAGTACATCAAGGACGGCTACACGCCTCTAGCCTACAAGATATACTCAGGCATATTCACATATTATGCCCAGCATGACCTCAACGAGACCGGTAACATCGATGAAATCGTCCGCACAATGGATGCCCACGACAAAGTCGTGCTCGTCATCCGCGAAAAACACTGGAAAACATGGCCAGATCATCCGGCAGACCTCAAGGTCACGGATCGTCAGGACATCGCCGGAATGATCTACCTGCTCGTTGTCAAGGACTGACCAAAGCCGCAAACAGCCCTGGGCAAATGAGAGAATAGACAATATCTAGACATTCAACTATACTCCATGGTCAGTCATGAAAAATATACAGCCTCATACCCTTTTCACCATCCTGACAATTCTGGCCCTTTCCGGGTGCGCGCTCTATCCGGCTGTCCAGATGGCTGGCGGGGCCATGTCAGGCTACGATGCAGTGGTCATTGCCGATGATTTTCTGCCACGGGGTCATGTGGCAGGCGGCGCACGCAGCCTCAACTCCGACAAAATGCTGGAACGCAGACTTCGCGAAAGACTGCGGATGCAAGGCATGATCGTGTCCGCACATGTCATAGATGCCAATGCCTATCTGGTGGGCCAATTCCCTGACCGTGCCTTTGCCGACACAGCCGTTGACACAGCCCGGACCGTTCAAGGTCTCAAAACCATCACCTGCAAATTCTATCCTGCCACCACCGCACGTCAGGCAGGAACCGATGCCCACCTTCTCAATCTGCTCGTCGTGCGACTTGGTGAAACAAAACGACTAAGAAATGCCGACCTGCGAGTGGAAGTCATCCAATGCAACGCCATCCTCATCGGAGAAACTGCTGATTATGAACAGAAAACAGCAGCCGTTGCCATCGCCTCGGAGGTCGGAGGAATCGAGGACGTAGTGGACTATATCTCCGTGACTCCAAAAGAATCGCCCGCAGCCACAGGCGATAAAATCGCCCGTAAATAAATTTACGCCACACAATAAAAAGCGGCCCGGTTTCTTTTCGAAACCGGGCCGCTTTTTATTGTTTACAAGTAGTTCACTTGTATGACTGATAACTTATCTGGCTCAAAACCCTGTCAAGCGCCTTTTATATGCCATTATCACCCGTTATCATCTCTCTGACGCCCGTTTTCGTCCGAGCCTGAAAACCCGTGTTATCGTTTCTCGCAATATAAACAAGCTGCCTAAAAGTCAGCAAAAGGAGAAACAACATGGTTAAAAGAACGTTCCAACACACTGGGAATGACCAATTGGTTTATGGTCTTCCCAAGCACATGGTGGGATCATCAACAAATGAGTCTTTGAAGAAAAGCAAAACACGGAAAGAGAATGACAATTCAACCACTCCGGAGAACGTGGTATTCTGGACTGTTCACCCCAAGGCAAAGGCATGTGACAAGTGTCAGGCCATGGAAGGGATCAAATTCAAGGAGAAACCAGACAGGCCGCATCCTAATTGTAAGTGTGAAATAAGAAAACATGAATACAAGCCGGGCAAGAGAACTATTGTCGGAACCGTGAGTGGCAGTAGAAATGTAAGCTTTGCAGGGCTCGGACATGTTGATATAGAGTTGTCGAATATTGGTGTGGCGCCATTGCCTGGAGTTCGCATTACAAGCAATCTGGCCGGGATGCAGGAGAGGCTTGTTCCACTAGGAATCCCGCAGCTATTTGATTTCAACATACTTACAGATACACATGTCAACTGGGACTTTTGGTTTGAAGTATTCGCAGAGAACACCACAATCCGGTATGTCATTAATTATGAGATGTGATATTTATCGCGAGAGAAAATGAACAATAGTAAGTCATTGTGGATAGTCCTTCTGATGGTATTCGTAGCTGTCTCAACTAGCCCGTCGTTGGCAGGGGAGCCTGCGCCATTTTACATTTCATGCAACTCAGTTAAGTCGATGTTTATTGAGGTTGTGTCTGATCCTTATGACAGAAACCCTCACACTCGGAGAAATATTATTCTATGCCAAGTGGAGCTGACAGATGATGCCGGTATCGAATTCGAACAGCATAGGCTCAAGTATTATGGCGACATCTTCCCGATCAATGCTGGAGATATGACGGTTTCAACACATGACACCAATGTCCGATCCATTCCACCATACTTCATCATTTTTGGTGAGACCTGGGAAAAGATCAAGCCAAAAGTGATGGCAATCTGTCCAGACAAAATTTCTGAGATTCCACAGCGTGTATTGGATCATCGTCCAACAAACTAACTGGAGCCGCTCTGTCAAAAGAGCGGTTCATCTTTTTTTGTTTCAATATACAAAAAGTATACAAACACCCCCGCTTATGGCTTTTTCGTATATTCTTGCATCATAAAATCAAATCATCTGTAATCGTTACAGTCAGGCCAATTAAATTGTATGAATCTGATCCGCTAATTAGCGCAATCAAAAATGCGCTCAAAAGTCTTGAGCACTTCCAAACCATCTTCGCCGGTAATGGGAACCGGTGTACCATTTCGCAGCGCGGTCACGAACTGCTTCAGCTCCTCCTTGACCGGCTCACGGAACATGAGAGGCCATTCGCGCACGGAATAACTCTTGTCGTATGTCGAAAAAGCCGAATATTCTTTGACTTCCTGAGTTATCAGGTTGGCCGAGATGTATTTTGATTCGCAGGCCACGTTGATCTTGCGCCCCTTGTACGGTGTCACCCAGTTGGTGGAAATATTGGCGAGCACGCCGTTTTCCATTTCTGCGGTAATAAGGGCTGAATCTTCGTGCTTGCCCAGCGTGGTGGAGGACACCGCGTAAACCGACTTGTATTCGGAACCAGTCAGATACCGGATGAGATCGATGTCATGGGAACCAAGATCCTTGATGACGCCGACATCCTGAATGCGCGGCGGATACGGGCCGACACGCTCGATCTGGATGGAGATGACATCGTCACCGATCAATTCCTTGACGCGCTCGACTGCCGGATTGAAACGTTCCACATGTCCGACCATCAGGGCAACACCCATGTCAGCGGCTTTCTTGACAAGCTCTTCCCCTTCGGCAGCAGTGGCAGCCAGGGGTTTCTCGATGATCAGGTTGATTTTCTTTTCAATTATCTTGAGGCCGGTTTCATGATGCAGGCTGGTGGGAACACAGACGCTCATTGCGTCCAGATCGTGTTCCAGCAGTTCTTCCAACGTGGCGTAGGTTGCCACGCCGAACTGTGCGGCAACTTCTTCACGAGCCTTGGGGTCAACGTCCACGACGCCGACAACTTCAACGTCAGCCATTTCAGTATAGTTGCGCAAATGGACACGCCCCATCCATCCCAAACCGACAACTCCGACTTTCGTCATGATATATCCACCTCGTTGAATGTTCTTGGTTGCGACCGATTTCTACGCGTTCAAAGGAAGCTTTGCAACCCCGGCACCCGACCGGAATACAAATTGTCGTTCCCTATCTTGCAGAGATATCCCGCATGCGCTACTAACCACCCATGCAAACAGGAAATCCACACGGCCCCTTATGGTTGAATGTAGGTGAAGCTTCCGGCGACCTGCACGGCGCGGAACTCATCAAGCGACTCAAGCAAGTCCACCCCACAGTCGAATGCACCGGCATGGGGGGTTCTGCCATGAAAGCCGAGGGCATGGACATCAGATATTCCATGAAACTCATCTCGCTGGTGGGCCTCACCGAAATCCTGAGTGGACTCCCTCGCATCCTGAAACTGCTCGGCAGAATCAAACATGATCTCAAGGAAATACGACCACGGGCAATCATCCTTATCGACTGCCCGGAGTTCAATTTCCGCATCGCAAAAATCGCAAAAAAACTCGGTATTCCAGTCTATTACTATATCAGTCCGCAGATATGGGCATGGCGATCAGGCCGCGCCAATTTCCTGCGTGAACACGTCCGCAAGATCATCTGTATCCTGCCATTTGAAAAACCGTTCTACAAAAGATACGGCATGAATGTGGACTACGTGGGCCACCCGCTCATGGATGTCCTGCCCCTTGAAAAGCTGGACAGGATCGAGGTTGACCACAACCTCATCGGACTTCTGCCGGGTAGTCGCAAAAAGGAAGTTTCCTCCCTGCTGCCCGAATTTGCCGAAGTCGCCCAGATATTGCAACAGGACCACCCGAACCTCAAATATGTCATCGTACGCGCTCCGGGCATGGAAAAGGAACGACTGCTTTCCCTGTGGCCTGCCGACATCCCCATGGAAATCGTCGAGCCGGGCCAACGATACGAGACGTTCCGTTCCTGCAAGTTCCTCATGGCCGCGTCCGGCACGGTCACGCTTGAAACCTCGCTCATCGGCACCCCGGCCATCATCGCCTACAAGATATCAGCCCTCAGTGCCTTCATCGGCAGGATGCTCATCCATGTGGATTTCGCAAGCCTGCCCAACCTGATCTTGGGCAGGGAAGTCTACCCGGAATTCATTCAGGAACTCGCTAAGGCCGAACATCTGGTGCAAACCGCCAGGAAATGGCTGGACGATGAAACCGCCTATGCCGGAGTGAAACGGGAACTGGTAGAACTTCGATCCATGGTGGGTAATCCGGGAGCGGCCCTGAGAGCAGCAAAAATCATCATCGAAGACCTTGCGGAGCTCGGACTGTAGCCAAAAGCTACGAACACAAACCCTGTATCTTTTCCATCAGATCGGCCAACAGAATCGCATCCATATTCGATGCCATGGTCTCGAATTCATCAGGCAAATACGTGGTCATCAACTTGTGCATGTTTGCCGAAGCATTGGCAGACTCGGGCCGCCCGACGTCACTCATGGCACCGGACTTGCGTTTGTGCGGGATAGCCAAAAAGCCCTGGTACACTGCATACCCACCGGACTTGACCATGCGCAAATCGCGTTCCAGATCGTCGTATTGCGTTGGTGAAAAACAAAGATCAAACGAACCATTTTCAAGCAGTCTTTCAGTCCGAAAGAGATGGACGCACCCTGTCACCGAAGCGCACGGGCGGATATAGTCGGCCTGCCCGAAATCGCCCTCCTGGAGCATGATGGTAGACATAAGCGTGTCCTGCCGCTCTTCAGGAGAAGGCGTCAAGTTGTGCTCACCGCACTGAACACGGGCCGGGCCGTCATAATCCACGACCTTGCACCCCCAGACACCTGCATCAGGGTAGCGTTTGACCGCCGCCCCAAGACGAAGCAGCCAATCCTTTGGAAGGGCAATATCGTCGTCAATGTAGGCCGCAAAAGGACTCTCCCGAACCTCGGACAGATTCATGAGCCAATTTCGTGCGGCAGGAGCACCTATATTGACAGGCATGGAGACCATGGTCGCATGGTCAGACCCGAACTTGTCCACAAACCGGCGAATGACATCAGCAGTATTGTCCGAACTGCCGTTGTCCAAAATACGGACATGCACATCATCCAGATTCGAATTGATGAGGCTCTCAAGAGTTTCAGCCAGATCATTACCCTTGTTGTAACTGTAGCCGAGCACCATGGTCCGACCAGGTACGGGTCTGGCATCAGTCATGCCTTGTGCTGCCAACTCGAAAAGCCGCAGCCACAACCCCACGTTCCATGGCCGTTTTTCAACACATTGACGCAACAGCTCAAAACTCTTCTCGATCTTCCCGGAACGCAGCCAAGCCGTTGCCAGCCGCTCTTGCACGCATGGAACGGGAAAGGATTCCAGACAAGCACGATAGTTCCCGGCCCCGGCCAGATGATCGCCGGAGGCAAGCAAGGCGTTGGCAAATGCCCACTGAAAAAGTCCGGCCAATCCTTCGGGAGGTCTTGCCGTGGCAAGGGCTCTTGATAAAACGGACCAATCGCCGTGAATACGGGAAAATTCGTAGAGATGGTGCCACCAGAACAGGCTTCGTGGTTCATGAAGCAACCGTTCCGTCAAAAAAACCAGTTGCTCGTTTTTGTCGCCCGCCATGGCTTGTCTGGCCTCGGGTGTGGCATCGGGTTGCCAGTGGGCCATAACCGACTTGAGCACGGGCAGCAGCGGTGAAGCCAGAGGTGGCAGGCTTGACACATTGGCAGCCAGAACAGCGGCACAATGCCCGTCAAAGGGGTTTTCAGCCCATGCTGCCAGAAACAGGTCTCCGGCAATGACAGAATACAGATCACCCGGCTTGCGCATATGACCAAGAGCGATACTTGCCATGGCATGCAAATGAATCCGTCCCGAACACCCAAGCAGAAGGGAGCGGAGAAGATCGGCTGGCATCGCGAGAAAATCAAAAGAATGACTCATGCTTCCGAGGTATGCGGCGTTGCTGAAAATGTCAACGCGAAGAGAGTCTAAATCACACCCTGTCCCCTCTTTCGGCAACACGACTTTTCTGGTAGGTATCTGACAACATGAACCAATTCACGTTCCCTGACACACTCCCGCCCTGCTCCGGCATCCAGCCCGCCTTCATGCGGCATTTTTCCGGCTGGCATCTCGGCATGGGACTGGCCAGCAACATAACCGGCCTGCTCCATGGCCTTCATATTTTAAGCAATGAGCAGCCCGGCTGCAAAGCCGCAGCCATGGGGATGAGCCTGTGGGGCATCCAGTCCCATCCCCTTGCTCCGGGCATGGGGCAATGGGCACTGAAAGCCAAATCAATGGGCCTTCAGACAGAGAACGCACTCACCCGAATCATGACCGGACTGGCAACACTGCCCGAACTGAGCGAAGCCGACAATGAATTGATGGATACATGGTACGCTCTGGCCCGACAGGATGACCGCTCCCTGATACTGCGCTTTCTGGCCGTGGTCCTTGCCGACCCGAACAAGGCTCTTGCATGGCTGCACCACTGCTGGCAGGACCTCATCTATCTGGGCAAACCGGAAATTCCCCGTGCCGCTCTGGACATGATCCCATGGAACGCGGCAATGCTCCCGCTCAAGGCACGCATGGAAGCCGACTGGGCCTTCCACTGCCAACCGCCTGAAAAGGCCCTTGAACACATCGAGGAACTGGCCCCTGACACATGGGGATTGTGGCGTGCATATGCCGGAGGAGAACTACTTCTGCGCATGGGCCAAAAGAACAAGGGCAAAGCCGCGCTGGCAGGGTTGTGGAAAGCCATCCCCTGGCACGTCAACCTGACCCTGAAGCTGTACGACCTTTTCAACCCGATCCCACTTGCCACAGAAACTGACACGGAAGATGTCGCCATTCTCGCATATTCATGGAACAAGGCAGACCTTCTGGCCGACACTCTGGACAGTCTGGCGAAAAGCTCTGTGGGTACGGCACGAATATTTGCCCTGAATAACGGCTCCACCGATCACACTGCCGATGTACTGAAAAAAGCCCGCGAACGGTTCGGGCCGGACCGCTTCCATATTGAAACCCTGCCCATAAACGTGGGGGCACCCGCTGCCCGCAACTGGCTGCTCTCCCTGCCTCAGGTCCGGGCTTCGAAATGGACAGCATTTCTGGACGACGATATTGTTCTGCCGAAAAACTGGCTGCTTCATCTGCTCGGAGCGGCACAGGGACACCAGAACATCGGAGCCGTGGGCTGCCGGATCACCGCGGCCACGCCGCCCTTCGGACTCCAGTCCGCCGACTACAATCTTTTCCCGGCTCCTCCTGCACCAACAGAACCGGGCTCACTGCCCAACAGGGTGCTCGTCTTCGACAACTGCGCCGGTTCCACGGACACCGGCATGTTCACTTACACCCGTCCCTGCCTGTCCGTATCAGGCTGCTGCCACATGATACGCATGCAGGCCGTGGAAAAGGCAGGCGGCTTCGACCTGCGCTACACTCCTTCCCAGTTCGACGACCTGGACCGCGACCTGCGCTCGGCACTCGCCAGCATGCCAGCCATCTACGCTGGCGACCTTGCCATCCGGCACGTGCAGCATTCAAGCCTTGCCAAATCGCAAACACCCCGGCAGATCGGCCATGTCATGGGCAACAAGCTCAAGCTCGACACCAAATACACGGACGACGAGTTGACCGCACTTGGCCGCGACAACATGCAACGCCTCTGGAGCGATCTCGAAACCAAGCATGCCTTTCTGGTTGACCGTCTCGGTTCCCGTGCTTAGTTCTTCCTGCCCGCCCTTGTGCGGAATAAAAAGGGAACACATATGGAATACGTAAGAATCTACGGTGATTTTCACCGCATCAGCCCGGAAATATACGAACAACTGAAAGACTCAATCCCCTTTGACCAGATTGAATACGATGGGGATGTCTTGCGCGTGGACCACGAAGGCGAGTACATACTGATCGACGACTTCATAGAAAAAGTCAGGGATCTGCTGCCGGAAAACGGCTACGGGCACATGGAATACATCGACCATCTGGACTGGGTGGTCACACGCTACACCATCAAACCCGGCAAGATTGAGGAAAAGAGAATCCCGGTAGACAACGTCCTCGATGCCCACATGAGAGACCTCGGCATGTGAGAGAATTGCCGATTTTGCCAAATCTGCGGCGTTCCAAGGGGCTTGCAGCAGGAGACTACTGCGGCGCAGCCTGTGAGTTGTCCTTTATCAGTCGAACATCCATGGCCTTGGGACCGACATCCTCATCAGACACGGTATAGGTCACCCGCTCGCCGGGTTCCAGGGTCTGAAAACCATCACGGACAACTTCGACATAGTGGACAAAAACATCCACCCCGTCATCTCCGGTGATGAAACCAAACCCTTTCTGATCGTTGAACCACGTCACTTCGCCTTCGCGTCGCACGGCAACCTCCGATTACAATAAGAAATATGCGGCCATGATACCCGCAGTCGGCCACCTTTGCAACGGGTGCAACCCCTTTCCCGGTCATTCCCTGCCAATAGAACGGTCATATTCTTCATTGGTCCCGCAAAAAACCTGTTGTCCCTTGTCAAGCACAAGCACTCTGTTCATGGCCGGTATACGGTCCTCGGCGTGATGCGTCACCAGAATCAACGGGGTACCGGCTCTGGCCAAGTTCTCCAGGATATCGAGCACCCTGCCGCGAGACACCGTATCCAAACCGACCAGAGGTTCGTCTAGCAAAAGCAGTTTGGGACCATGAGCCATGGCCCGTGCAAGAAACACGCGCCGCTGCTGACCGTAGGACATGCGTCGCAAAAGTCGATCCCCCAAACCCGCCAGACCAACACGCTCCAGCCATTCACCGGCTCCCATGAGTTCTTCGCTGGTAGGTTCATCCAACATGCCGACACTGCCCCGATAGCCCGACAGTATGGTCTCCAGGGCCGTCACTTCCCAGCCGAGTTCGCGGCCATAACGAGCCTGAAGTGCCGGCGACACCACACCTATGTGAGGACGCGCCGCATCCATGGTCATTCCGCCCAGCCGCCTGATGACTCCCGCACCGTGCTCATCGTCCGCATAGGGGGCCATCTCGCTCGTGATCAGCTTGAGGAGAGTGGACTTCCCAGCCCCGTTCTCGCCGACAACCACCCAATTCTCACCGGGCAACACGTGCCAGTTGATGGAGTGCAGGATTCGCGTCCCATCGCACACCACCGAAATATTTTCCATGCAAAGGAGATACTCGAAATCAGACTGACTGCTAACGACCGGCATGCCGCAAGCGACCGAGGTCGGAGCTGCCTCCCCAAGCTCTCTCAGGGCATCTTCCCACCCGGCCTCGGCCTTCATGCGACCCTTTTCCAGAATCAGAGCCTGCGTGATGCAATCGGGCACATCCCCTATGCGATGGGCAGCACAAACCAGAGTGGATCGCTCTCCCGCCTTTTCCAGCAATGCCAAGACCTCGATACGGGAAGCCTTGTCCAACCCCTCAAGACACTCATCAAGCAAAAGCACAGCCGGCCCCGAAACCAGGGCGCGGGCAATGAGCAGTTTGCGCACTTGTCCGGTAGACAACGTTCCCATTGCGCGTGCAGCCAGGTCTTCGATGCCGAAATGGGCAATGATCTCGTCAGCCGCATCTTCCTGAACAGTCGTGGTTTCCTCATACAGGAGCGGGGTATCGAAAAAACCGGACAGGACAACGGATCTACCCAACGTCCTTGCGGCGTGAAGAAAATAAAAATCCTGCATGTCGGCTGAGACAAGGCCTATCTGCTGACGCAAACCGAGCACCGTGTGCTGTGGCCCCTCACCAAAGTCATAAACCCGCTGACCACCGGAATCAGGCAATATCTCGCCACGCAAAAGCCTGAGCAATGTGGTCTTGCCCGATCCGTTGGAACCGACCACGGCCACATGTCCGCCGCGCACAAGCTGCCATGTCAACGGACCGACCAGCCGGGTGCTGCCGCGCGTTACCGCAACGCCTGAAAGTTTGATAAGTGAATGCATCAGGAGCATTCTCTACCCTGATCGGTTCATTTGCAACCCTTTCACCTTGAAAAATCACCCTGTTCCAGCCTATGCTTGCCAACATGAATGAACGTGTCGCCATTGCCAGAATACTCGAATACGAATCCACCCTGCTCGAATCAGCCACAGCCCTGCTGCTTGAAGAAATCGGACTAAATCCGACCAGAGGACAACGCGTTCTCGTCAAGCCCAATCTGGTCAATTCCCGAAACGGACGCCATTGCTGCACCAACCCGCTCGTGATCCGTGCGGCATGCGTCTACCTGCTCGACCACGGGGCCGATGTCGTGGTTGCCGATTCTCCGGCCTTTGGAACGGCTGCGCATGTGGCCCGAGCCTCGGGACTGGCAAAGACCCTGAAAACACTGGGCCTCAAGGTACAGGGTCTCAAACGGGCCACTCCCCTCACATTGTCGAACGGCGGCACCATCGGCATTTCGCAGGACGCACTGGATGCAGACATCATTCTCAACGTGCCAAAACTCAAGGTTCACTGCCAGATGACCATGTCAGGCGCAGTCAAAAACCTGTTCGGGTGCGTGGTGGGATTCCGCAAGGCCATGGCCCACAATCAACTGGGGCACAGTCACGATCTGTTCAGATCCATGATCATGGATGTATATCAGGCCCTGCCCACAACCGTGCACCTCATGGATGCCATCCACCCCATGCACAAAGACGGTCCCATCAAGGGCGAACCTTTCAAGCTGGGCTGGCTTGCCGCATCGAACAACGGCATTGCCATGGATACTGCGGCCTACTCGGTCCTCGGCCTGATGCCCGATCAGATCCCGCTGTGGGGCGAAGCCCTGAAACGACACTTGGCTGGCAGCGATCCTTCCGAAATCGACTACCCGCTGGAAAAACCTTCTCTTTTCAACGCCACCGGCTTTGAATTATCACCAATCCGGGAGCTTCAATTCAACCCCATGCGCGTGATCACAGGTCGCATCCGCAGCCTGTTGAAACAGTTAACATAATTCAAATTACCCTTGCGAATATTTCGGGCTGACGGTATGAGACACCATGGCATTTATCATTCGCCAGCACTTCACGATCACCGGACAGGTGCAAGGGGTGGGGTTCCGCCCATTCATCTATCGTATTGCCCTTGACAACATGGTCACCGGTACGGTCAAGAACTCATCTGAAGGCGTGATCATCGAGATTCAGGGAAACCCTGACCAAATCAACACCTTCAGCGAAGACCTGATCGGGAAGCTTCCACCTCTGGCGCAAATCATCACCATGGATTTCAAGGATATTCCCCCCATCGAAGAGGAGGAAGGATTCGCCATTCTCAAGTCCACAGCCAGCGCAGGGCATTCCGTTCTCATCAGCACGGACGTGGCAACCTGCCCGGACTGCATGAACGACATCGCGGACGCGAACAACCGCCGCTATCGCTACCCATTCACCAACTGCACCAACTGCGGGCCGCGCTATACCATCACCAAGTCGATTCCCTATGACCGCCCCCAGACTTCCATGGCCTGTTTCACCCAATGCCCGGAATGTCAGGCCGAATATGATGATCCGCTTGATCGTCGATTCCACGCCCAACCCAATGCCTGCCCTCGTTGCGGACCCAAGATATGGCTGACCGACTCCGAAAACAAAATGATCGCCCAAGGTGACGAGTCACTGCGCAGACTGGCCGCTGAACTGGCCGATGGCAAGATTGCGGCAGTCAAGGGTCTTGGTGGATATCATCTGGTCTGCAATGGAGCGTCCGACCAGGCTGTTGCCGAACTTCGCAAGCGCAAACACCGCCCGGACAAACCACTGGCCATCATGGTCCCCGACATACAGGCCGCCCGGCAACTGGCCGACATCCAGCCTGCCGAAGAAGAATGGCTGACCGGCATCAGGCGTCCCATTGTGCTGTCTGCAAAAAACGATGTGTTCCCTCTTTCCAGACTGGTTGCGCCAGACACTGATTTCATCGGAATCATGCTGCCCTACACACCCCTGCATCACGTGCTTTTGTCCGACTTCGGCAAAGCTGTCGGGGATGCTGTCCCGGCTCTGGTCATGACCTCCGGCAACATGAGTTCAGAACCAATATCACTGGGCAACCGTGAAGCCCTTGAACGACTGGCCGACCTGGTGGACCTGTTCCTGTTCCACAACCGCGACATCCTGATCCGCACCGATGATTCGGTCGTTCGGGTCAATCCCGTGACCAACGACCCCATCCTGATGCGCCGGGCGCGTGGCTTTGCTCCGTCCCCCATATTTCTTCCGCAATCCGGCCCCACAGTGCTCGGCACAGGCCCGGAGCTCAAATGCACCCTGACCCTGACCAAAGGCGATCAGGCATTCCCCAGTCAACACATCGGCAACATGTCCAACCTGGAAACCATGAATTTCTACAAGGAAATCTCGGCCCACATGCAGGACATCCTCCAGGTCAGACCGGAAATGATCGTGCGAGACCTGCACCCGGACTACATGACCAGCGTGATGGCCGACGAAATAGGCAGAGAATTGGACATTCCCGTGGCAACGCTCCAGCACCACTACGCGCACATCCATGCCGTGCTGGCTGACAACAAATTTACCGCCCCTGTCATCGGCCTTGCACTGGACGGAACAGGCCTTGGCGATGACGGCACCATATGGGGTGGCGAATGCCTCCTGGTCATGCCCGAGGAACTGGAACACCAGAGGTTGGCCCATTTCGCCCACCTCAGGCTGCCCGGCGGCGAGGCCGCAGTCAGGCAACCGTGGCGCATTGCTCAGGCCGCGCTATGGGATATCGGCATCACCGAACCCGGCGCGTACCAATGGCCATGGCTTGAAGAATTTGCACAGGAAAGCAGATTCCTGCCGCAAATTCTGGAAAAGGATATCAACACGCCCAGAACGAGCAGTTGCGGTCGCCTGTTCGACTGTGTGGCCGGGCTGTGCGGTCTGGCAAACACCATTTCCTATGAAGGCCAAGCCGCCATCAGGCTGGAAAAAGCGCAGGACATGAACGAAACCGGTGCCTATGTCTGTCCGCTCAAATCAGATGACCCTGTGTCTCTGGACACTCATATATTGATCGCCGCCATACTCGACGACCTGAACAAGAACGTTCCGACCCCGGTTATCGCACGCCGCTTCCATTTGGGGCTGATCAACGGACTGGTGGAAATGGCCTTTGCCTTTTCCACACTGCTGGACATCCATCACATCGCCCTGTCAGGAGGCGTGATGCAGAACCTGACCCTGGCCACAGAACTGCCCATGGCCCTTCAGCAAACAGGGCTGGTCCCACTCGTCCACCGCAACGTATCTCCCAATGATGGCTGCATCTCGCTGGGACAGGCTGCCTGGGGACAAAGAAAGTTGCTGCTCGAACAATAATGTTCAGGTGCTGGCAAATACCATATCCATGAATTGTTCAAAAAGAATTTGATTTTCCCGAAATACACCTGACAGGGAGGCCTCATGCGCTTTACCTCCATCTGCATCATCCTTCTTCTCATTTCCGCCTGCACCCCGAAGCAGGTACAGGATATTCCATCAGAACCGATTCATGCCAGCTCGCCAACCGAATCGGCTGCCCAGACATGTTCACCAGCAATGATGTCATCCATACGCATTGCAGAAGAAACCACCGGATACGATATTGACATCGAATACCCGGTCCTGTGCTCACCAAAAGCCACCCAGGCCATCCGCGATCACGTGACCCGGAGCCTGTCTGATTTCAAGATGGAATTCCCCGAACACGACCTTTCCGACTATCCGCACAAACATCAGATGATAACTGAATACGCGATCTGGCTGGCCGGACACGGCAGGCTGGCATCAGTCAAGCTTCAGGAGATGGTCTATACCGGCGGAGCGCACCCGAACAACTGGCCTGTCACATGGGTCTTTGATCTGACAGACGGACACGTGCTGACCCTGAATGACATCTTTGTCGACAGACAGGATGCCCTCATTGAAATTGCGGGAATGGTCCGCGACATGCTGGGCAAAAGCCTTGGCGACATGCACGTCGAATCCATGCTTCAGGACGGCAGCACACCAACAACACAAAATTATGCGGACTTCATCCTGAACGACGAAGGGATTGCCTTTTTTTTCGCACCATATCAGGTGGCTCCATACGCGTCAGGACAACAGGTCGTGACCATCCCGTATGAACGGCTCGACAAGCATCTCACTCCAGAAATCAAGACGATCCTGCACTGAAAAAAACAGGATTGAAAACCTAGATTTTTTTCAATTCATTTTCGAGCTGAACAAGATATTCGGACAACATGTCAGGCATGATATCGCCCATATGACCTATGCGAAAGACCTGCCGACGGCCTGCTTTTTCCATGGCCAGATTGAGTTTCACGTATCCCGGGTCCATGAGATAACCCTTGGCGCGCAGGGCTTCTTTCACGCCCACCTTGAGCTGCGTCAGGGTCACGCCTTCGGGACAGACCACCGTGGACATGGTTGGCGAACGAAAGCCCTTGGGGGCAAACATCTCAAAACCATCCAGGCCTGCAACCCATTTCTCGACCATAGTCCGCATCTCAATATGACGATCGAAACGGTTCTGAATGCCTTCTTCGTTCACGATGCGATCGAGTTGCACGTACATCTGATTGGCAAGGGTGCAGTTGGGCGTGGTCAGCGTCTGGTTCTTGCGAGCGCGTTCAAGTTGCCTGATAATATCACTGGAAAAACCCTTGTTGGTGACCTTCCCGGCTTTTTCCTCGGCCTCTCTGGAAACAAAACCGATACCGAAACCAGCGGGCAGGGCAAGAGATTTCTGGGTGGCCGTGACGTACATGGCCGCGCCGGAATTAGCGAGATCAAGGTCTGCGCCGCCAAAAATGGAAACACCGTCCACAAGAGGCATGGCTCCGTGCCTGCGGATCAGGGCACAGACCGCCTTCATGTCGTTGGTAACACCAGTGGACGTCTCGTTGTGCGTAAAGGAAACAACATCCGGCTTGAGGTCAACCAGCTTTCTCTCCAGCACATCCAGATCAATGGCCTGGCCATAATCGAACTTCAGGTTTTCGGTTTTTTTGCCATTGGCAATCGCTATGTTGTAATACTGATCGCCAAAAGCACCGACAGATACATTCAGGAGCGTCTCGTCCTCGGCCACCAGAGACCGGATGGACCCTTCCATGGCAGTGGAACCGGACCCCAGAAACAGCACGGACTCATACTTGTCACCCGCACCGGCCAACGTGTGAAGATGCTCGCGAATAGGCCCGAAACGAAGTTCGTTCTCGGCATCACGATGCCCGAACTCGGGCAAGAGGGCCGCTTCCTTCACGTCGTCCCGAATATATGTGGGGCCAGTAATAAAAAGCTTCAAGGGTGCAAAATTCGGCTTGCTCATGGCATGTACCTTTCAATGAATGTATCTAAAAAAACAATTTCAACCACAATTTCAGGATGCGTCCCCGGTCATATAATGGGATGTTTGCAATGTCCAGACGGACCGGGGTCTCAAAAACCATTTGTCCTTGCCGGCTTCATCTCGGCCAAAATTCCGATCTGAGAAAGATTCTCACACGCACCTTGCCAACCTCTCTCGAGATTCCTATACTTGATGTTCGCGAGGAAAGCGCATACTGACTTCCTCTTCGCAACTAATCTGGAGTATAATGACATGGCCCAACTCGGTCCCCATATTTCCATATCCGACGAACAGCTCATCACCCGTGCCCTGGGCGTGGTGGACATGGAGCAGTTGGAATACTGGCCTGACGACGTAAGAAAACTCGCATCAAACCTGGCAGCCGAACTCTTTCTGGTGCGCTACAATCCATTCATCGACCCTGATCTGGTTCGCAAATCCGTGGAACGGCGACTGAACATGTCCAAGCCGCTGCTCTCCAGGGAATTCGCAAAAATCCTTTCCAACGGAATTGACCTCTTCTGGGAAAGTTTTGACGCGGATCAGAAATTCCGGGACAGACTCATCAGCCGACTGCGCCCCGTCATGTCTGCGGAAACCATTGGCGACATGCCCAACTGCCGCATAGAATCTGCCACTGACGCTACCGATCTGCGCATGGAACTGCCCATGCTCGTGCTCTTTCCCGAGACCGAAGAGCAAGTTCGCCACATAGTGCGACTGGGCAACGAAATGGGATTCGGCATCATCCCGCGTGGCGGCGGCACAGGCCTGACAGGCGGGGCTATCCCCGCAGTGGGCCGCTGCGTCATTCTTTCGCTCTCACGCTTCAAGAAAATCATCGACATCAATCCCGAGAACATGTCCCTGACAGCCCAATCCGGTGTCATCACCCTTGATGCCATCAAGGCCGCAGCCGAGCAGAACATGCTCTTCACCGTGGACCCGGCTTCCAAGAGTGCCTCATCTCTGGGCGGCAACATTTCCGAAAACTCCGGCGGCCCCTTTGCCTTTGAATACGGCACCACCATCGATTGCATCCTGAGCTACCGCATGGTCATGCCCGATGGAAACCTCATCGAGGTTCGCCGCAAGGATCACCCGCGCCACAAGATATACACCGATGAAATCGCATCCTTTGAAGTATTCGACGAGAACGGCAAGCACATCGACACAGTGAATCTGGACGGCGGAGAGATACGCGGTGCAGGACTGGGCAAAGACGTCTCCAACAAGTATCTGGGCGGACTGCCCGGCGTGCAGAAGGAAGGCGTTGACGGCATCATCACCGAAACAAGCTTCATCTGCCATCCCACCCCTTCGCATTCCCGGACCCTGTGCCTGGAGTTCTATGGCCGGTCCATGAAAAACGCCATGTACGTCATCAAGGACGTGGTCGGATTGCGCGACAAGATCCGGGATGAAGGCGATCTGGTCAAGATTTCCGCACTTGAGGAGTTCGGCCCAAAATACGTGCAGGCCATTGAATATCAGGCCAAGTCCACCCAGTATGAAGGCGATCCCATTTCCGTGCTCATCCTTCAGCTCGACTCCGACAATCAGGACGCTCTGGACGCGGCGAGCCAAACCATCGTTGCCCTGGCCCAGCCCTACGAGGGCGTGGACATATTCACTGCCCGCGACGACAAGGAAGCCGAACTGTTCTGGGAGGATCGCCACAAGCTGTCCGCCATATCCAAACGCACCTCAGGCTTCAAGATCAATGAGGACGTGGTCATCCCGCTGGAGATCATTCCGGATTTCTCCGACTTTCTCGAAGACCTGAATCTCATCTATCTCGCAAAAATATACCGCAAGACCCTGCACAAGGTCCGCGACATGGATATCGTCAATTATGACGACCCGGACATAACCGAAGCTCTCTCACGCGCCCGTTCACTCATCAACGGTGAAATAACGGCACGAGACATGTCCGACCAGGAACAGGAAGCCCAATGCCGGTTCCTGTTCGTCAAGCTGCGCGAGTCCTATCCCAAACTCGACCGCGAGATCAAAGCCTTGTGGAACGAAATGCAGGCCAAGCGCATCGTCATTGCCAACCACATGCATGCGGGCGATGGCAACTGCCACGTCAACCTGCCGGTCAACTCCAACGACCCGGAGATGCTTGCCTCAGCCCACGAAGCCGCCGAAGTGGTCATGAAAAAGGTGCTCGAATTCAAAGGTGAAGTCTCTGGCGAACACGGCATCGGCATCACCAAGATCGCCTTTCTGGGCAAAGAAAAAATCGAGGCACTGGCCACTTACAAGAAGAAAGTGGACCCGAACAACATCCTCAATCCAGGCAAGCTGGTGCAACGCGATCTGCCAAGCATCCCGTTCACCTTCTCGTTCAACCGGCTCATACAGGACCTCGAAAAAACAGCTCTCAGGGACAAGGAAGCCCTCATGGGCCTGCTGCGCAACATCCAGACCTGCACCCGCTGCGGCAAATGCAAACAGGTCTGCCCCATGTATCATCCGGCCAAGGGGTTGATGTACCATCCGCGCAACAAAAACATCAGCCTGGGCGCACTCATCGAGGGTCTCTACTACTCGCAAATCCAGACTGGCGAACCAGCACCAGACCTCCTGCGGCAGCTTCAGGAACTCATCGATCACTGCACGGCCTGCGGCAAATGCACTGCCATCTGCCCCGTGAAAATCGATTCGGCAGGAGCCGCACTCTCAATGCGTTCCTTCCTGGATTCCAAAGGGAAATCCGGCCATCCGATCAAACAGATCATTCTGAAAAATCTTGCCAAAAAACCGGCGAGCAGCCTCCCCATCACGGCCAAGATTCTCTCCGTAGGACAGACCGTGCAGGCCAAAACGCTCGGCATGATTCCGGCCCGATGGATATCGCGCATTGAAACTCCGATGGTCAAAAGCCGCACCCCGCATATTGATTTCAAGAACCTGTCCGAAGAACTGGAACTCGATTCAGGCTCAATCTTCAAGAGCCACACGGCCAAACGCAACGACACAGTGCTCTACTTCCCGGGTTGCGGTGCATCGCTGTTTTCGCGCTCCATAGGCATGGCCACGATCTATCTACTGCTCAAATCGGACGTGAACATAGTCATGCCAGACCACCACATGTGCTGCGGTTATCCGCTGCTTTCCAGTGGCTGCGAGGAATCCTACAAAACCAACCGCCACCGTAACATTCAAGAATTCCTGGACCTGCTGGTCAAGACAGGAAAGGCAGGCCTCAAGGCCACCACCCTGCTCACTGCCTGCGGAACCTGCCGCGAATCCCTGGAAACCTACGATTTCTCGGACGAACCCGTTGAACCGCTCAAGCATATGGATGTGGTCCAATTTCTCATGGACCGCCTGCCAGCCACTCATCAGGCAGAGGATGTGCTCTATCATGCCGCCTGCCACGCCGAATGGGTGGACGCCCCGAAAATCAAGGCCGCCGAGATATATCGCTCCGGGCTTGAGAAACTGACCAACGCAAACATCGCCCTCTCCCCTGGCTGCTGTGGCGAGTCCGGCCTCGGCGCATTGACCAGCCCGGCCATCTACAACCGTCTGCGTGATCACAAGCAGGATCAGTTGACCTCCGATCTCGGCACGGACAAGCACAAACCCATCGTGGTCGGGTGCCCGTCCTGCAAGGTCGGCATTAAAAGATCCATGCTTCAGATGAAACGATCCAACCGCGTCATCCACACCGTCGAATACCTGGCTGAGTGCATAGGCGGAAAAAAATGGCGAAAAGAATTGAAGGAACTGCTGAAGGCAGTTGAAAGGAAGGGAGCCGATAACTAGGCTCAATTTACCTATAAATCAGAAAAGCCGCCTACAAAGGCGGCTTTTCTGATTTATAATACTCCCACCTCCCGTCAAGTGAGAATATTTCCCAAATAGAGGATCAAGGAAACCCATACAGAATACGTTTGAGGTACACCATGTCGCCCAACTCCGTGCAACTTTATGATCTGGTCAATCCAAAGGACAATGACAAGATCCTGACTGAACTTCTGGAAATTGCGGACCTCTGCAAATTCAAGAACAAGGCAATAAAAGCCATCACCGAGACACATAACGATATCGTCAATCTCTTTAACGGCAAGTACAAGGGATACAGGGCGTCCAACGCCAAATATCACAACCTGGAACACACCTGCTCGGTCGTAATGTCCACCGCCAGATTGCTGCACGGCTGCATCGTCAACAAATTTGCGATCATCAATGAAACCAACTTCACCCTTGGCATCATCTCCGCCTATTTCCACGATACAGGCATGATACAAGAGGAAGGGGACACTGTCGGGACAGGGGCCAAATACACCATCGGACATGAACAACGAAGCATCAATTTCATGACCAAATATATGCTATCAAAGGGTTATTCCGACACTGACATTCGATTGTGCTCCGAGGCCATCCAAAGCACCAAACTGAACACACCTCCGTCCAAAATCAAATTTTCAAACATGTATTCGGAAATGATCGGCAGAATCGTTGGCAGTGCCGATCTCATAGCCCAAATCGCGGACAGGACCTATCTGGAAAAACTGAACCTGCTTTTTGCCGAATTCCACGAAGCCAGACTACCCGGCTTTAACACGGAACTGGACTTGCTCAAACAGACCGAGGATTTCTATACCAAAATCGCAAGAAAACGGCTGAACGAGGATTTCGGCGGAATTCATCGCCACCTAAAAGCCCATTTCAACCACAAATGGAATATTGACAAGGATTTGTACACCCAGGCCATAGAGGCAAATGTCAGCTATATCCGCAATCTCGTTGAGACCTGCAAAGACGACTATGACTGCTACATGGAAAACCTGCGCCGAACCCTGGACTGATTTTCACCGATTCAGAAGAATTGAGCTGACATATAAAAACAGCAAACCGCTTTTCACAATAAACAACACGAAAAAACCGCCAGAAGAGGCGGTTTTTCCATATCAATCATGTATCAGTCTTTTATTTTGGACCCAAGACATCCTTCAAATTAGACGGTTTGTAACTCGGATCATTCTCGTATTTATCTTTCAGGGACGGGTGAATGAATTCATTGGTATTCTCACCCTTCATGACCGGACGATGATAGGCGGGTATAACCTTGAAAAAGCCCTTCCACGACTCCTGGGGCTTCTCCATGGGATCAGCCTTGAGAGCCGGTTTGAATGACGAAAAGGCAAGACCGCACTGTTTGGCTTTCTCAACCATCCACTTCAGGGCAGCATTTGACAGACCGGTTACGGGATATCCTCCGCCAATATTGGAATGAACGCCTGCAAACCAGGCTTGTTCCAAAGTCTGTGTCTTGAGAGCCGATTTCCCCTGAACCCAGAGGCATTCCTTGAAATTTCTTCGTTTTTCATCAACAGAAACAGCGTGAAAGGCATTTTCAATCGTCGAACTCAACCCTGTATCGTGAAATGTGTTCAGCAGACTCAAAGGACTTTTGCCCCAAATGGGATTTCCCAGCGCGCCAACAGTATCCCATACGCCTATGAATTTGACAGACACAATGTCGGCCACTGCATATGTCCTGCGGAATAATGTCGCCTCCAACTCCCTGGGAGTTGCTCCCTTCCTCCTCGAACGATACAGCTTGTATGCCTTGCCCACCTGATCAATGGCTTCGGGCCTGAGAAGTCCGGAATTACGAATCAGTCCTGCCAAGCTGCGAACCGTGAATGCTCCTCGACTGAAACCGAATAAAAAAAGCTCATCCCCGGGCTCATATGTGCGAATAAGATACCGATAAGCATCAAGGATATTTCTGGAAAGACCAGTGCCAGTTACCCCTTCCCAAACACGCTGTCCCGGTCCCCCGCTTGAGCCGACACCCGGATCATAGAACATTACCTGCTCCACGCCCTTGGTATCAGCAGCCTTGACCGCCTGAGCCACCTTGACCACATTGGTGGCACACGGCACACCATCAACTGTCTCGTCCGGCGAGTTCCAGGTACCGTCACAACAAATCACGATTTTTTTCATGTCACCACTCCCCTTTTCCGGCATTGCATACAAAGAACAAGTATTAAATTCTATACACGATATTTTGACATTTCGTCAAACAATGCAAAAATAACGAACAAATACTTTTCCTCGCCATGATTGCGATACGCCAATTGCCAAGAATCTGCGGCCATGGCATAACTCTATCAAGGAGTGTGCATGGAAAAAATAGTCGAAACCATCCTCACCAACCTGCCTGTGGGGCTGTTCATTCTTGACTCCAAAGGGACCATAATTGAAGCCAACCCCTCGGCATGCCGAATTCTAGGCTGCCCAATCGAAGGATTTGTGGGCAACAATTGGGGCGATATCTTCCTGTCCCAGGAACAGAACTCGGAATTCAACGGAGTGGTTCTGGATGCCATCCAGAAGGAAACACCAACGATCAAGCGAATCACGCCCTATCAGGCTCCAGATGGTACAAAAAGATACCTCTCGGTCATTTCATCGGCCGAGCGGGAAAACGGAAAAATCAAGGCCATAGTTGTGCTCATTGAAGATTTGACAGATCTGTACCGCATGCATGACCGCGAAAAAACCATCCTGGAACAAAACCACAAGCTTGCCGATCAGCGAGCCAACAGCCTGATTGCATTTGCCCGTTCCGTGGCCCACCAGATCAGAAATCCGATCATGTCCATTGCCGGATTCGCCCGCCTGCTCGAACGCAAGGCAAATATCATCGCACGCGAGCCGCTTGAGGCCATCACCGAAGAAACCAGAAAACTCGAAACCATCGTCCGGGCCGTATCCGAATACAGCCAGATCACCCAGGGAAAAGTCTCGTCAATAAATCTGTGGGTACTTATCGAAGAAGCCAAAAAACGAATAGGCAACCATCCCTTAATCAAGGATCAACAGATCAAATGGAAGACCGAATGTCCAGATATGAACATCAAGGCTGACCGGGATCTCATGGCGCAGGCTCTCTCCGAACTGTTCCTGAATAGCGTGGAATTCACCGACTCAGAAATCAGCATCAGAATATGCGCCAGAGAAGAAAATCAAGACATACATATTTCAGTCACCGACTCCGGCTCGGGCTTCACTCCTGATGGCCTCAAGATGGCCTTTGATCCATTTTTTACCACAAAAACCGTAGGGGCCGGCATGGGACTGACGCGAACCAAGCGCATCGTGAACGAACATCAGGGAAACGTCAGCATCGAAAACACCCCAAACAACGGCGCACGGGTGACGATATCGCTACCTATCAATTCTTTCTGACACAAATTCACCTACTTTTATATTGACCCGGAAGCGTTCACGTGCTTTTTTCCCAACATGGAATTCAAGCGGAGACAGACATGATCATTTCACACCCTGACAGAGACTTCTGCTAGATGCGGGCTCTGGGCATCGATTTCGGCCTCAAGCGGGTGGGCCTGTCCGTAAGCGACCGTACCGGCACGCTGGTGTCACCGTACAAAACGATTGAACGCACCAGTCGCAACGCCCTCTTCGAGGAACTCACCGAAATCATACAAACAGAAACTATCGAAGCCATCGTGGTCGGACTACCTCTGGCCCTGAGCGGCGAGGACACCCTGACCACCCGCCAGGCGCGGAATTTTGCCGAAAGCCTGGGGCGAAGGACCGACCTTCCCATCCACATGATGGACGAACGACTGACCTCGGCAGAAGCCGAAGAAGAATTGAATGCCGCCGGTCTTCGCGGCAAAAAACGCAAGATGGCCCTGGATAGCCAGGCCGCCGTCATTATTTTACGCTCATGGCTCGAAAGCAAACAATCCTAATAATCCTTGCCGCACTGGTTCTTCTGACAGGACTCGGCGCAGGTGGCTACCATAGCTACAAGATGTGGCAGGAACACAAATTCCTGACAGTACCGCCCGAAACTCCCGGACGCGATCTCATCTTTCGTGTCGAACCGGGCCAACCATTCATGACCATATCCGCAAATCTCAAGAAAACCGGCCTGATAACAGACACGAGACGCTTCCTGAACCTGGCGCGCAAATCTGGTGCAACAGCATCCATCCGAGCCGGACAATTCAGACTCAGCACAGGCTGGACTCCCTCCCGGATACTGCTTGAACTGACCTCCTCTGCCGGAATCATGAAGAAGGTGTCGATTCGAGAAGGCCTGACATGGTGGCAGACAGCAGACAAAATCCAGGAAGCCGGACTCGGCATGCATGAGACCTTTGCCAAGGCCGTATCCGACCCGGTACTGCTTGCGAAATATGACATTCAAGCTAACAATGCCGAAGGATATCTGTTCCCGGAGACCTACATGATCACCCCTCCCACAGGGGATCAATCCGCATACATGGCCAAGACCATGCTCAAGGAATTTTTCAGGAACGCCCAAAAAGTCTGGCCCGATGGCCTGCCTGAATGGAAAGAATTACACAAAGCCGTAATCCTCGCTTCACTGGTGGAAAAGGAAACCGGCAACACATCCGAACGCAAACGCATCTCCGGCGTCTTTCATAACCGCCTGAGAAAAAGAATGCTGATCCAGGCCGACCCGACCATCATCTACGGTCTCGGTCCTTCCTTTGACGGCAATATCCGAAGAAGCCACCTGCGGGACAGGAGCAACCCTTACAATACCTATGTCATTCGAGGACTCCCCCCAGGCCCCATCTGCTCCCCGGGGCTGGACGCACTCATGGCTGCCGTGCACCCTGAAAAACACAACTATCTGTATTTCGTGGCAAAAGGCGAAGGATCTCATTATTTCAGCACATCCCTGTCCGAGCACAACGCAGCAGTCCAAAAATACCAACTCCAACGCAATCGAGAAACATACCGCTCCACCAGTCAGTGATCCCATCGCTCATTTCCATTGCGCATCACCGACTAATCCTATACTTTATAGCTTGCAAACAGACACTTTCCTGGGGGGAAGAATGAGTCATATTCGTTGCCTGCCAATTCTTGCAGGCCTACTCTTCAGTTTTCTATTTCCCGCCAATGTCCTTGCTCAGGACACTGTTCTCGTTCGACGGGCAGCCTTTGATATCGGTTCAGCCGCCATCAAATGCACCATCGCGGACGTAGACATTGCTACAGGCCGCACAATGAAAACTTTCGAGGAACTCTCCCAAAAAATTGATTTTGCCGAAGACCTCGCCAGATCCTATGACGGAAATTTCAGCAAGAAAATCATGAACAAAGGCATCGAAATCATCAAAAAAATGAAACTCGCTGCCACTAAACACCGCGTTGTCGAATACTCTGGAGTGGGGGGGACTGCCTTCCGATCTGCCAGAAACGGGCGCGCCTATTTCGTCCGCATAAAGGACGAAACCGGCATCCAATGTCGCATCATATCAGAACAACAGGCCGCATTGCTAAGTTACCATGCAGCCCGCCAACGACTCGATATTTCAAAGGATATCCTGGTCTGGGACATCGGCGGTAGCGGCATGCAGATAACATCCCGAGACATGAACGGGGGCCTGACCTTCTACGTTGACGCCATGGCATCAGTGTCGTTCAAGAACGTGGTCATCGATTTCATTCAGAAAAAAGACCTAACCACCACCACGACTCCCAACCCAATGAGCCGGGACGAAGTGAAGCAGGCTCTGAATTATGTCAAATCCTACGCAGAAATAAACATCCCCCCAGCACTTATAAGCCAGATCAGGAATTCCAACGTCCGTGTGGCAGGCATCGGCGGAGTACACTACTTCTCCATCCCGGAGACTCTGGGACAACGCAATGAATCCTACACCAGCGCAGAAGTGAAACAGGCATTGGAAGAATGGACCGACAAACCTGACAACGCCTTTGAAAGCGAATATGCAAACACCCGACTCACCAATCTCATTCTGGTGCTCGGCTACATGAAAGCCCTGAATATCGATGCCGTATTCCCGCTCAAGATCAACGAAGCGAACGGACTTCTGGCCGCTCCCGAATTCTGGTAAGCCACAACAGATTCACGATAACCGTGTCATGATCGAATCTTTCGATCACCAAACGCCCCCGCAAAATGCTGAACACCGTCATTGCGAACCAATTCAATTCGCACCTGTTACATGCATTCGGCTGCAAAGACTAGGCAACCGGCAAATAATCCCGTCCAAGAATATACCCTTGCCCTTTCAGAAACAGGGCTATCTCCTCACGCGCACCGCGACTGGCAACATAGGGCAGACAAAAAGCCTCGCCGGGAGCCGGGATATCTTTTCTGTCAACAACCATCACACCGTTGACCACATGGCCGATCTTGCGCGGATCAATATCGTAATAGGCCGCAAACTCGATACCATGATCAAGGAGAAGATCGGCACGTTTCCGAGTAGTACGCCCCGAACCGAGGATATGAACCGTGGGGTGATGCGGATTGTTTTCAGCCAGCCAACGAGCCAGGTACTCTGTCTTGATACGATAAAAGGCATCCACATCATAGCGGGGATGAGTACGCGACAAGCGCATGGGCGGATCATTCCAGATCATCAACTCCTCATCCACCTTGGCCATGCGAACACCCGCTTCCAGCCAGCGTAACAGCAACTCATAATCTTCCGGGAAATCACCATCCAGATACGGCCCGTACTCGTCAATGCATTCGCGGCGGTACATGATGGACGGATTAGGTACTGGAAACTCGACAAACCGGTTAAGGCTGATGTCGTCAGCGGTAAGAATCGTATTGGTCCAATCCACGTAATGCGCATACCCGGCGCAACTGGCCCGACACCCTCCGAAACGGACCCGACACCCGACCAGACCGATGGACTGATCCGTGTCCAGCATTCTGGATTGAGCTGCCAACCGTTCTGGCAACGAAACGTCATCGGCATCCATGCGGGCAATATACCGCCCTCTGGCCGAATTGATCGCTGCATTGGCTGCGGCAATGACACCGCCGTGTTCAATGGATATAATCCGAATGCGGGAGTCCCTCTGTGCATACTCTGCCAGAACTCCCGCTGTATCATCCGTGCTCCCGTCATCCACGGCCACCACCTCGAAATCCGTGCAGGTCTGGGCAAGCAGACTGTCGAAAGCCTGACCAACCATGTCTCCGCAATTATAACAGGGCATGGTCACGGTGATTTTCGGTGCGACCATGTCCACTATCCCTGCGAGGCTTCGTCTTTTGCCTTGCTTTCCCGCACTGTCTCCTTGATGCGACAGACCGAACAAAGACCCGCACTGGTGGGAGACCCACACTCCTCGCACGGGAAGAGTTCCACGCCAGACTCTCGTTCCATGGCAGCAAACGCCTGTTTTCCCCTCTTCAGAAACCCGTGGTAAAACTGGAACTTCTGACCGGGACTGCGAAATTCCAGTTCGCCCCACAACTCCTTGTGATGTGTAAAACTCGCACCGGATGCATAGGGACAGGGATCGGAATGAATCTCGATACCCTTGAGAAAGGCATAGTTGGCGGTCTCGAATTCACTCAGACGAAACAAGGGCTTGACCTTGCGCACAAAGCCTTCCGCAGCAGGCAGGTTCGGCCCCTGATCAGACAGGTACGCAGTATCCCAACGCAGGGTGTTGGCAAACAGGCGCGCCACCTCGTCATCAAGATTATGACCGGTAGCCAGGGCATCAAAGCCACCTTCACGGGCAATGCGATTGAAATGGTGCCGCTTGATCTTGCCACAAACGGCACAGACCGGGCGGTTGATATGCTTTTTGATATCCGGGATGGGAAGCCCCTGCTTCTCCATCTCCAAAACCTGAAGCTCAAGCTCGTGCGAGTCGCAAAAAGTCTCGACCTTGGCACGGGCTTTGTCAGAAGAATTCGGAATACCGAGATCAATATGCAGACCGGTGACATCGTACCCCTGAAGCTTCAGTTCCAGCATCAAGGCAAGGGAATCCTTGCCGCCGGACAAGGCAACCAGAATGCGCTCGTCATGGGTGAACATCTTTTCCCTGCGAATGGCTGTTTCCACCTGACGGGTAAAGAACAGCGGATAGCAGTCCTTGCAGAACCCGGAATGATGGCTGGGCAGAGAGACGCAAGCGAGTTTTTTACAACGTGTGCATTTCATGGCGTCTCCCCCTAACCTGCGGATGTGACTTTACGGACCATGATGGTGTCACCCGGTTTCAGGCTACGGTCTGCGGTGAGTAGTTCACCGTCGCGAACGACGATAGCCATGGTAGACCGGAGCTTCAATTTGTTAAGCGCGGCGATGACAGAGCGAGTCCTGTGCAACTCGATCACCGCTCCGTCCGGTTCAAGATTGACCGTGATCATATGGGTCTCCTTTCCGCCAGCCGTGTTGATGACCAACGGGTTGGAGGGGACAGTACGCATGAAGCCATGCAAGTTCAAGTCCGGCAGAGTGTGCCAAAAAAATCAAGAAACGGCATAACTGCAAGGCTTGCGGACTGAGTATTAGAATTTCACCAAAATCGTAAAACCCGTATTGACCCTAAAGTGATATGTCGAGTAGGGTGACAACAAGGGCCAATTCCCAAGGAGGATTCAATGAGCCAACAGAAGATTCTCGTTGTTGATGACGAAAAACACATACGGATGCTCTACCGCGAAGAACTGGAAGCAGATGGGTACACGGTCACCACATCCGATGGAGAGGAGGATATCCTCGATGTCATTGGTCGGGAAAAACCGACTATCGTGATTCTGGACATTAAACTCGGCGTAAACCGCTCCGGGCTTGATCTGTTGCAGGAAATTCGGACCAAGGACCAGCAGATACCGGTCATCCTGTCCACTGCGTATGACTCCTTCCAGCACGATCTGAAATCCATTGCTGCCGACTATTATGTTGTCAAATCCGTGGATCTCACGGAATTGAAAGACAAGGTCAGGATGGCTCTCAACAAGGCTGGCGTTTAGACTTTTCAGGTACTTTCCCTGAAAAGGCCCCTACTTGAATTCAAGCGGGGGCCTTTTCAAAAAGCCTTGATGCCCCCCGGAGTTTCACTGACAAGCTCAATGCTGTCATTCTGGATATGAAAGCAGATATATAATCAACAAGATCTCGAACTCCTTTCTGGATCAGCTCACACTGCCGGTGTAGCACTCACTGCTACATTCGCAAACACAGAGTGAAATTCCATACTGGCACTCTTCAAACCACTCATCCTGACAACGAAAACCGCTTGCCCCACCCACCCCATACATGGTAGCCGCGTTCAATGTTCAACATCACAGCACAGGATATCCAGATTTACCTCATAATGGCACCAGGCCTTCTTATTGCCCTGGTTTGCCACGAGGTGGCCCACGGATTCGTAGCATATCTGCTCGGTGATCCCACCGCAAAGTCACAAGGCCGCCTCACGCTAAACCCCTTGAAGCACCTGGACCCAATCGGAACCCTGGCCTTCTTCTTCGTACAGTTCGGCTGGGCCAAGCCTGTGCCGGTCAACTCCAGATATTTCAAAAATCCCCGTCAGGGCATGATGTTAACAGCCATGGCCGGTCCAGGTGTCAACTTTGCACTGGCCGCCCTCTTCTCGCTCATCATGCACATGCTGCCTTCAATCGGATTTCCCATGAATAGCGAAGTATTCGCCGTGTTCTATTACGGCGTGTTCGTGAACCTCATTCTGGGAGCGTTCAACCTGCTGCCCATTCCGCCACTGGACGGCAGCAACGTTCTGGCGTATTTTCTCCCCCCCCAGATGGCGTACAAATACATGTCGCTAGGCAGATACGGATTTTTCATCCTGATCGGCATCATCGTACTGGGACGATATACCGGATTCAGTCTGGTCGGCGAAATAATACTCCCGTTGGTATCCGCCATGGCAAACTTGCTTGGCGTCCCCATGTAACCACAACAACACATTGAGATCATGAGCGAAAAAAAACGTATTCTCTCCGGCATGCGGCCCACTGGCCCCCTTCATCTCGGTCACTACTTCGGCGTCATCGCCAACTGGCTTAAACTTCAGGAAGAATACGATTGCTTCTTTTTCGTTGCCGACTGGCACGCCCTGACCACCGAATATGCCGACCCGACCCGGACCAAGGGATTTGTCCCCGGCCTGATCAAGGACTGGATTGCAGCTGGTCTTGATCCTGACAAATGCGTCATTTTTCAACAATCCATGGTCAAGGAACACGCCGAACTCTTCCTGCATCTGTCCATGATCACCCCTGTCGGGTGGCTGGAAAGATGTCCTACATACAAGGAACAAAAGACCCAACTGGTCCAAAAGGATCTGAACACATTCGGATTCCTCGGCTACCCGGTTCTCATGGCCTCCGACATCCTGATGTACAAGCCCTGTGCCGTGCCAGTGGGCATAGACCAACTGCCGCATCTTGAACTTACCCGCGAAATCGCCCGTCGTTTCAACCATCTGCACGACACGCAACTTTTCCCGGAACCGGCCGATCTGCTGACCGAAGACCCCAAGCTTCCAGGCCTGGATGGACGCAAGATGTCCAAGAGCTACGGCAACTCCATCATGCTCTCCGAACCCATCGAAGACATCATGCCCAAGATTCGCGGCATGAAGACCGATGAAAACCGTTTGCGCAAAACCGATCCGGGCGATCCTGATATCTGCAACCTATACCCTTACCACAAACTGATGACCGATGCTGCAAAACTCCCTGATATCCAACAGGGTTGCCGCGAAGCCAGCTGGGGTTGCGTTGATTGCAAAAAAGTACTGATGGAGTCCATGGAAGCGTTCCTGACACCATTCCATGAACGCCGCGCAGCCTGCACAGATGAACGCGTACAGGAAATTCTGGAAGCAGGAAACAGGAAAGCCCATGAATTTGCGAGCAAGACAATGGACGAAATCAGAACCCTGCTCAATTTTGATTTTTAACCGACGAACTGTTACCCGAAACCAGGGCAACGTCGATCAATACAAATAGTACCATATCCAAGGAGTTCCATATGACGGCCAAGAAAGGCAGCACAGTCAAGGTCCACTACAGCGGCACCCTCAAAGAGGATGGCAGCCTGTTTGATTCCAGCGAAGGACGTGATCCCCTGGAATTCACATTGGGAGAAGGCATGGTCATTGCCGGATTCGAAAAAGCCGTCCTGGGCAAATCTCCTGGTGATTCCGTGACCGTCGAGATTGCACCGGAAGAAGGATATGGCTCCCCCAACGACCAGCTCGTCTTTCAGGTCCGCAAGGAACAGCTGCCCGGTGACGTCGAACTGGAAGAAGGCATCATGCTGGAAATCCGCACCGAAGACGGCAGCCCGTCCTATGTCCGTGTCACCGAATTCACAGATGAAATGGTAACTCTGGATGGCAATCACCCTCTGGCCGGACAGACCCTAATCTTTGATATTGAGGTTGTTGAAGTCGCTTGAATAATTAATGATTGATTGATTCAAAGAATACACCCCCGTCCCCTTGCCTACAGGCGACCGGACGGGGTTTTCAGTTCATATACACAGGATTACTACTATGAGTATTTCCAAACGCTGCTGCACGATGACTCCATTTCTGGTCATGGAAATCCTTGAAGCCGCACAGGTCATGGAACGAGCTGGCGAACACATCATACACCTGGAAATAGGCGAACCCGACTTTGACACGCCTGAGTGTGTCAAACGAGCCGCCTGCCAGGCCCTGGACAACGGGCACACCCATTACACCCACTCGCTGGGACTGCTGGAACTACGCCAAGCCATCAGCGAAGATTACAAAAAGCGGTATAATGTTGACGTTGACCCAGCCAATATTGTCGTCACCCAGGGAACCAGCCCTGCCATGCTCGCGCTTTTCTCGACCATACTGGAAGCCGGAGACAAGGTCATAACCTCTGACCCCTGCTATGCCTGCTACGAAAATTTCATCACCTTTGCCGGAGCCGAACCGGTCAGAGTCCCGGTCAGCGAAGAAGATTCCTTTCAGTACCGCGTATCCTCCATCCGCGAAGCCCTGGACGAAAAGGTCAAGGCTATTCTCATAAACTCACCGGCCAATCCCACCGGCACCCTGCTCACTCCGGCCCGCATGCAGGCCATCGCCGAGCTGGCCGAGGAAAAGAATCTCTGGGTGGTCTCCGACGAAATTTACCATGGTCTGGTCTACGAGGACACAGAGCGTTCCATCCTGGAATTCACGGACCGAGCCTTTGTGTTCAACGGATTCTCCAAGCTTTACGCCATGACCGGCTGGCGATTGGGATACCTCATTGCCCCGCAGGAATTCATCCGCACGCTTCAAACCGTCTGCCAGAACTTCTTCATTTCTGCCAATACCATGGCCCAATGGGGCGGCGTAGCAGCACTAAATGAAGCAGGCCCTGACGTTGACCGCATGAAAAACACCTACAATAAACGTCGCGTCTACATGCTCGACCGACTCAGGAAGATGGGCTTTGATATCAAACATGACCCCACCGGTGCCTTCTATGTGCTGGTAAACATGCGCCATCTCGCTGCCAAATTCGACGGCAGTTCCCTCAAACTCGCCTTCGACATACTGGAAAAGGCAAAGACAGGCGTCACTCCCGGCATTGACTTCGGGCAGAACACCGAGGGATTCATCCGATTTTCCTACGCCAATTCCATCGAGAACATCGAGGAAGGCATGAACAGATTGGAAAGATATCTGAAAGAACATCACTCCGAGTAATGTAATACAAAAGACAAAGAAAGGCCGCTTGAACAAGCGGCCTTTCTGATTTGGTGTGCTCTCGCAGAATAAACTAAACCTTGAGATTCAACCCACTGTAAGTGGATTGTCCCTGCCCCAGCATCAAACCGCCGCCTTTGAACCATGAAGTCGGATCAGAGTTGTCCTCATACCACCAGGCCATTGCTTCCTGCTGAATATTCTTCTGCATCTCCAAAGGAGAAAGAGTTGATTTGGACATATACGTCATCTTCCCGAGCTGTATGATCTTTTGAAATTCCTCGACCTTGTCAGGATTGGACTCGAAATACTGTTCGATCTTGGCCTTGTCCGGGTGCGTATTGCTTACCGTCAGCTTTCCCGTTGCCGGGTCGTAGGAAAGTGGAAATTCCGTCTCAGTATTAACACCCAACTTTTTGAGATCCGCCTTGACTGAATCATCCCATTCCGTCTCCAACTTTTTCCGATAATCCTCGATATCCTTGAAGGAAAGTTTTCCATCCGTACCTTTCGGAACATCGCTCAGATACTCATTCACCTGATCCCGAATCTGAGTTTTCCAACTCACATTTTCCGACTGATCCTTCTTTATTTGCCCGGACTTTTGGGACTCAGCTTCGTCAGATGTACGCTGCAACTGAGCACTTGTATAATTATATCCCGAATATCCAATTGGTTGCGTAGACATTCACCCCTCCAAATCTTCATTAGTTTAATGGGAAAATACTTCCAGTCTTTCATGGATGCATAAAACCTACCACAATGAACTAAATGGGACCTGCTACACGCGAATATCCAAACCTTTGTAGCTGGAACTCTCCATGCCGAACACCACACCACCACCGGAAAAAAGGGATGCCGTATCCATGTTGGCCTGATACCACCATGCCATGGCTTCGGTCTGTAAAGTCTGCTGCATCTCTTGCGGAGCGAGCTTGTTTTCTGCCACACCCACGAGCTTGCCAAGTTGAATAATTTTCTGGAAATCATCCACCCGGTCCTGATTTGCTGCAAAATATGCGTCTATCCTGGCCTTATCAGGATGATCACTGCTTGCCGTAACATCACCTGTACCGGGATCATGCATAAGCCGAAATTTTTCTGACATGTTCACACCCAGAGCCTTGAGGTCATCGCTTACGCCCCTGTCCCAATCAATTTTCAGGTTGTCGCGATAGTCAACAACATCTTGAAACGAAAGTCTGCTACCAGCTCTTTTCGGGATATCGGACAAAATCACCTGAATACGGCCACGAATGGCTCCCTTTGATTCCGAAACTTCCTGATGACGCGTTTTTGACTGCTCCGGTGCCAACGGGAAATCAACGTTCTCCTGTGAACGTCTGGACTGCTTGTACGCATAACTATGTATATTATTCCCAATAGGTTGCGTTGGCATTGGGTCCTCCTTCTCAGACGCAAGAGCTGCAAACACGCTCATCATGACTGAAATTGAAAAAAATCAAGGGCTCCAGACAGTTCGAGCTATAAACAATGAAATTTTACTCATAAACGAAACTTCGCCTTTTGAAATAATCTGATCTTCCATTCTATATAAAGCACAAACTGTACCAGACTGATTGCAATGAAGGACCAAAGAGCGTTATGGTTGGTATGGAATTTGATTAATATCGTCGATAAAAGGAAACACGATATGAGCCAAAAGTTATTGGAAATCAAAGGTGTGAATGTAAACAAGATCATAAACCGTAACGAAAAGAGGGTAGTGAAACTAGTGCCCGAAATCCTGGACCAGTATTACGAAGACTATATTTTCGATCATCTGGACATTCAGGATATTTACGCACTGACGCTCAACCTGCTTCCGGCGCGGTATGTACAGGCCGGTTCCATTATCCTCTCGGACCGTCTGTCAGACTACGAAATCAAAAGCAAAATACGAGCTGCCACCGAACGGGTGTTGGACAATCCCACCCGTGTCAACAACTAGAGCTCTTTCAAAACAATTAAAAACGGCGGCTCTCGCAATGAGAGCCGCCGTTTTCAATTGTATTAGGGAAGCACTGCATAATTATCCGCTGGCTTCGTTGCTTTAAAAACCTCAAATCCTAGCGTACAGGAAGTACGCGTCGGCCTTGAGGTTTTCTTGCGCCTTGCCAGCGAATAATTCTACAGCACTTCCTGAAAATTGAATTAATCAGTACTTCCTTAGCTTTACCGAATTGAAAAACCCTGAAATCAGGCTTCTTCCTTTTCCATGCCTATAACGAACAGCAACAACGCGGGTATGACAAACACCGTAAAAACGGTGGACAATGCCAATCCACCCAGAACCACGGCTCCAAGGCCGCGATAAAGTTCCGAACCGGGCCCCGGAGCCACAGCCAGAGGCAGCATTCCAAAGACAGAAGTAGCCGCAGACATGTAGATAGGTCGCAAACGTGTCCGGGTAGCCTCAAGGATGGCCTCCTTGTGATCCATGCCCTGTTCGCGAATATTGCGAAGGGATTGATGCACAATGAGGATGGCATTATTGACAACCACACCGATAAGAATAACAAAACCAAGCATGGTTAGAATATCAAGCGGTTGCGGAGCAATAAACCAATTCTCAAGCTTGAGTCCCAGAAAACCGCCCGCACCGGCCAGTGGAACCGTGAACAGAATAATGAGCGGATAAATGAAGTTGCCAAACAGGGCGGACATAAGCAAATAGGTAATGACTATTGCCAGCAAGAAGTTCCACTGAAGAGCATTGCGAGTCACGGTCAGTTTGTCGGCCGCACCAGACAGACGAATGGTCAGCCCGTCAAGCAATCCCATTTGACGTACACTCGGTATGAGCTTGTTTTGTAGGGTTTCCATGGCCTGTTGAAGCGGTATGTCCGCAGGCGGCGTCACCTGTAGAGTAATGGTTCTCTGCCTCTCCAGATGACGAATCTGATTCATGGAATTGGTCCGCTGGATACGCGCCAGAGAACTGACTGGAACGGCCCAGCCTTGGGGCACTGCAATCAGAGAGCTGTACAACTCTTCCGGCGTTGAAATGTCCTGCGGAGAACCCTTGAGAATCAGGTCAACCTTCTTTTTGCCTTCTTCCTTGAAATCACCGATCTTGCGACCGTCCAGAATAACATCAATGGCTATTCCCAAATCCTGTGAAGATAGCCCGGCTGCACGCACTCGATCACGTTCGGGCAGAAAACGAACTTCAGGATACAACAACTCAAGGGACGGAACCGGGCGCACTTGCGAGCCCGCAATCTCCTGCATGGTCATGCCGAACAGGGTCCCGGCCGCAGCCACGATCCGTTCCAGATCCGAGCCCGAGATATCCACATCAATGACTCGGCCCTTGCCCAATCCCTGCTCAAAGATCGATGCCTGAATGGAAACACCGAACATACCTGGAATGGAGTTGAGAATACGGGTGAAAAGCGATGTCAATTCGCCTGCACGCTGATCGTCATTGGACACAGCGCCAAACAGGTTGATGGTGGGAGCAGACACGAAAAACATGTCCGCGATTCCAGGGAAACCATCCAATTCCTTGTCAAAATGAGGCCCACTCTGTTCATAGACGAATTTACCGATATCCATCCGTTCTTCATAGGACAGGCCCGGCGGCGGTATCAGAATGGAAATAATCAGATTGCGATTGCCTTGCGGCAAATATTCCATCTTGGGGAAAAAGCCCCAAACCAAAAGGATGGAAGCCATGGTCAGGCTGAGAACGGTCACAATCCGGTTCTTCGGACTGGAAAGGGTCCATTCCAGCAACGACATGAGCCAATCAGCCGCACGACCACCCAGCTTTGTCACCGGAATAAAAGCCCTTTTAACCACCGACAGGGCTACAGGCTGACGCGGACCATCGAACTCACCTGGGACTTTAGTGCGCTTTTCGGCTATTCCGTAAAGTTGCTTGGCAAGCATGGGAATGACCAGCACCGAGACAAACAGGGAAAAAACGATGGCACAGGTAACGGCGATGGCAATATCCTTGAAAAGCTGTCCTGCTTCCTGCTCCATAAAGACAACAGGCAGGAATACTGCCACAGTGGTCAGAGTCGAGGCAAGCACCGCGCCCCATACTTCGCTGGTCCCGTCATAAGCAGCGGCAACAGACCCCTTGCCCATGCGCCTGTGACGGTCGATATTCTCAAGCACCACAATGGCATTGTCCACAAGCATGCCAACGGCAAACGAGATGCCCGCCATGGACACGACATTGAGCGAACGTCCGGCAGCGGCAAAAATGATGAACGCACCGATGATGGAAATGGGAATGGACACGGCCACGATGATGGTGGAAGAAAATGACTGCAAAAAGACAAACAGCACGATAATGGACAGGATGGAACCAATGATTATATTGCGCTGCACCAAATTGATGGCACCATCAATGTAGGGCCGCTGGTCATAGACCCAGTCAAGTTCGATGCCCTGCTCCTTGAGCTTGCCCTGGTTGAGTTCGTCAACGACTTTTTGTACCGCGGTTGTCATTTCCAGGACATTGGTGCCTGGTTCTGGCTTCACGCCAACCGACAAACCTTCCACGTTGTTATGGAGCATGGCAACCACTGGTTTTTCATGCCCACGACGAACCTTGGCCACATCGCTCAGAACAACGCGGAATTCACCCGATGACGAAAGGACAACCTGTTCTATCTCCTCGGGAGTCTTGAATTCGGCTGGCGTACGAATGCGGTAATCACGACGACCGACACCGATGCTGCCTGCGGAAATGGATACATTCTCTTTCTTGAGGATATCAACAAGCTGAGGGATGGTCATATTGTAGGAAGCCAGCCGGACCGGGTCCACAATGATCTGCATCTCGTCTTCGCGCCCGCCGCCCACAAAGAGATCGGCCACGCCATGCACGCGTTCCAGATACTGGCGCACGTCATTTTCGAAATATGTACGATACGTCTGCACGTCACGTTCGTTGCCCGGCAAGGTCTTCAGAATAATCCAGATAACCGGCGAAGTGGACGCACCAGTGGCCGAAACCACGGGCCTGTCCACGCTATCCGGGTAATCCGGCACCTCGTTGAGCTTGTTGGAAACACGCAGGAGGGCGTTGTCTGTATCTGTTCCGATCTTGAACTTGAGCGACAACTCGGCCAAACCGTTGTAGCAGGAACTTTCCATCTCGATCAGGCCGGGAATACCCTTGAGAGTCTTTTCCTGCTCCTCGACGATATCGCGTTCGATCTCGTAAGGAGTAGCCCCGGACCAGGTCGTTGACACGGTTATGACCGGTTCGGTGACATTGGGCGAAAGCTGATAGGGAAGTGTCGCCAGCGCAATGCTTCCGAACATGACGACAAGAATCACGCCGACCAGAACGGCGACAGGTTTATCAATAGCGGTCCTGACAATATCCATGCTATCCCCCGACTACTTCTGCGGCGTTGCAGCCACGGGTTGCCCGGGCCGGAGGCGTTCATTGCCCTTGATCACAACATCCATGCCTTCCTTGAGCTTCTCGGACTTGACACCCGCGAACAACCCTCGGAAACCAATCACATAAACTGGCACTGGCACAGCCTTGCCGTCCAGAACGGCCCAGACCACCTGCTCACCACGCATGGAAATGATTGCATCACGCGACACGATCATAATCTTTCCGCCCAACCCCTTGGGCAGGACCACGCGTGCCTCCATTCCCTCAGCCAGACCGCCGGTATTTTCCACCCGGATCTTGATGGGAAAAGTCCGTGTGGCGACATCACCTTTGGGAATGACCGCAAAAACCTCGCCGGGAACCTCGTGGGAACCGACCTTGATGCCAACCTTCAATCCGGGCTTGATGACACCAACCGCTGCCTTGGGAGCATTGACCACGACTTCAAAGGCGTCATCACGAGCCGTGACCACCACGGTAGACCCGACAGACATCCACTCCCCTCGAGCCACCTTCATGTCAATGACAACTCCGTCATACGGAGCACGAATGGTCTTCTGACTCGCCTCCTCACGAAGCTGATCAAGCTCGGCCTGCATGGCCTCGTAATTGCGAAGCAATCCCTCTGCGGTCAAACGCTTGGAATCAAATTCGCCTTCAGCCACGGAATGACTCTTGAACAATCGGGTGATTCGATCCCGCTCCAGTCTGGCAAATTCGTATTCCGCCTTGGCCTGCAAGGCCAAAGCACGGGCGCGACGAATACTCTTGTCCAACAGCGAAGAAGACAGGACAACCATGACGTCGCCCTTCTTGACCCGCTGCCCGTCATCAACCCTGATATCAATGACCTTGCCTATGACCTCGGAAGCCACATTGGATATTTCCGTGAAAAATATGGTGCCGATGAACTCGGACTGCGGGGCCATTTCCCCGGTTGTCACCTTGGCAGTCACCACCGGAGATGGTGGACGTTCACCCGGATTCTGGGCATGAACCGGGGCAGCCAGCACACCAACAACAAAAAATATATAGCTTAAATATTTGAAAAGAATCTTCATTTTTTCTCTCTCGAATCGTTTTCATCTTGACAGCTCAGACATTCGCCATCCAGGGTCGGTTCAATTATCTGCCACAACACGCGCTTACATATTTCAAGATCTTCAGGGTCAATATGCTTGATGTGGTCATCACGTTTGGCAAGGACCATTTCCACGGTAAAATCAAGCAGATCACGTCCTTTATCAGTAATGTAAATATATTTTACCCGACGATCTTTCCTACTGAATTCACGCCGGACAAGACCACGCTTTTCCAAAGCAGCGACCAGACGGCTCACACCCGTCTTTTCCTGGGACAGAATTTCACACAGATGGCCCTGGGTCATCCCGTCGATTTTGAACAATGGAATCAAGGCACGCCACTGCTCAACAGTAATCTCGACCCCTGTTTCGACAAAACGGGCAGCAAGGCTGTTGGTCATCAATCTGGATACTTTCCATGTCAAAAAACCCAAGGATTCTTTTGGTTTCAGTCTTTCTACAACCATGCGATCGTTGTATCTGCAACAAAGCAACGGGTCAACCCCTTTTTCCTGCGCTCGCGGGTTGCATTAATGGCAGTATGGACTTATCCTGCCCGCTATGAAACGATTCACCGCAGACCTCCACATCCACTCCCGTTTCTCCAGAGCCACAAGCAAAAAACTCACTATCCGAAATCTGGCAGCATGGTCCAGTCTCAAGGGAATATCCGTGCTCGGCACCGGAGATTTCACCCACCCCCAGTGGCTGGCTGAAATCGAGGAACATCTGGAGGACAACGGAAATGGCCTCTTCACTCTCAAGGATTCCACTGGACTGTCAGCGGAAATACCCACCTTTGACGGAGAAATTGCAGGCAGGACCCGGTTCATGCTCCAAACGGAAATCAGTTCCATATACAAACGCGGCGGCAAGGTTCGCAAAGTCCACAACCTCGTATACATGCCCGACCTCGAATCAGTAAAACGATTCAACGAGAAACTCGGTCAGGTTGGCAACCTCGAATCAGACGGTCGCCCCATTCTTGGTCTGGACAGTCGCAATCTCCTGGACATGGTACTTGAAATTCACCCTCAGGCATTTCTGGTTCCGGCCCATATCTGGACTCCCTGGTTCTCGCTGTTCGGTTCCAAGTCCGGGTTTGATTCAATAAAGGAATGCTACGGCGACTATGCCGACGAAATATTTGCCATGGAAACCGGCCTGTCGTCAGACCCGGAAATGAACTGGACCTGGAGTGAACTGGATCGCATCAAACTCATCTCCAATTCAGACGCCCATTCCGGCGAAAAACTGGGCCGTGAAGTCAACCTTTTCCGGGGTGAAATTTCCTACGAGGGTATTTATCGGGCATTGCGCGGCGAAAGCCTCGGACACAAATTCCTCGGCACAGTGGAATTCTTCCCGGAAGAGGGTAAATACCATCTGGATGGTCATCGCAAATGCGGTGTGGTCATGGACCCCCATGAAACCATCGCCCGGGGCGGCATCTGCCCGGTCTGCGGCAAGCCAGTCACTGTCGGTGTCTACAACCGCATACTGGAACTGGCTGACCGCCTGGAACCGGTCCGGCCACAAGGTGCTCCGAATTTCGTTTCCATGATTCCCTTCAAGGAAATCCTGTCCGAAATCGTGGGAGTGGGCCCCAATTCCAAAAAGGTCAATGCCTTGTACATGACCCTGCTCAAGGAGTTTGGCAATGAATTGGACATCCTCCAGCGCGTGCCCGCAGAAGACCTGAACAAATACAGCTGCTATCTGGGCGAAGGCATCACCCGCATGCGTGAAGGTCAGGTTATTCGCAAATCCGGGTTCGACGGCGAGTTCGGCACTATATCGGTCTTTTCCGAAAAAGAACGCGCCCAGATCAAGAACGGCGGCACCCTGATCTCGATTGATATCCCAAAGAAAATTGTTATAGACTGCTGCGAAGGAAACGAGGAAAACTCATCGGAATGCCCACCTATTCACTCCGTTACAAAGGAAACAACCGAACCCATTTCATATAACCCGGCGCAACAGACGGCAATCGACGCAGGCCCCGGTCCCGTCCTGGTCCTGGCCGGACCGGGAACAGGAAAGACCCAGACTCTCATTGGCCGCGTCACCCGTCTTCTGGATGAAGGAGAAACACCCAGACGAATTCTGGCCCTGACCTTTACTCGACGGGCTGCCCAGGAGATGCGCGACCGCCTCAAGTCCCTGCGCGGCATCGATGCCGAACGGCCCCAGGCCGGGACACTCCACTCCCTGTGTTTCGACTACTGGAAGCACGCATACAGCGAAACGCCCATTGTTCTGCCTGAAGCCTCCGCAAAAAAACTTTTTGCAGAGGTCAACCCGGAATTCGCTGGCAAGAATCTCAATCACTACTGGAACAAGTACAATCTGGGCCGCGAGCGTCTGGCCGACACCCCCGCTGATCTGGCAGAAGCCCACATCAAGTACGGCAACCAGAAAAACCACTGGGACCTGGTGGACTATACGGATTTGCTGGAATTCATGCTGGAACAAGCCGGAGCCCCGACCTTTCACATGCCCTACACTCATGTCCTCGTGGATGAAGTGCAGGACCTCACGCCTCTCCAACTGGCCGTCATCAGGGGCATTGCCGGTGCATCCGGCAACGGCGTCTTCTGCATCGGCGACCCAAAACAATCCATCTACGGTTTCCGTGGCGCAGTTGATGGTGTCGAGGAAAAACTCAAGGATTTGTGGGACAATATCGAGACCATCACCCTAGGCGAAAATTACCGTTCAGGACAAAATATCCTCGACTGCGCGGCCTCGCTATTCCCGGAATTGCCTAAACTCAATGCCAATCTCGACATCAATGCCACCATTCATCTTTTTGAAGGTCCGGACGGCCTCCGCGAAGCATCCTGGATCAGCGACAAGATCAAGGGACTCATAGGAACCACCAGCCACTCCATTTCCGATGCCGAAGGCCACGGCGACCTGGCACCCGGTGATATCGCCGTACTGGTCCGCTTCAAGGCACTTATTCCGATTCTCGAAAAGGCTCTCAAACGGGCGGGTATTCCCACCTCCACCCCGGAACTCGACGGATTCTGGCAGGAATCACGGGTGGCAACGATCCTGCGAACAGCCGAACGGTTCCTCGGAATGACGTTGAACGATTCCGAGGATATCATCGAAGTCCCCGACCACATATTGGCCAAAGGCCCGATCGGGCTGGCTGCTTTCCTGAACGAAACACCACCGTTTGATCAGTTCTTCTGGGAAAGCAGACAATTCAATGACCTGAAAAAGGAATTCGACAGACGCGGCGGCTGGCAGGGACTGATTAACTGGGTCAGCCTCCAGACCGAACTGGAACTGGTGCGCCGCTCGGCTGAAAAGGTCCAGATCATGACACTCCACGCCTCAAAGGGGCTTGAGTTCGAAGCCGTGTTCTTGCCCGCCTGTGAGGAAGGCATCCTGCCCTTTGCGGGCATGGATCTGCTCACCGCCAAGGTCACACTCACACCCGGACGAGGTCAACGATTCCACGAAGAACGCCGCCTGATGTACGTGGGCATGACTCGGGCAAAGAAAAACCTGTACATCAGCCACGCAAACAGCAGACAATTGTATGGCAAGACGCTCAACCTTCCAACGTCACGATATTTAAGGGAAATTCCAGAAGAGTTACTGACCCGCTCCAAACTGGCCGCCAAAAAAGTCACCAAGGAAAAACAGATAAGCTTTCTGGACTAAATCGACTGTTGAATAGCTTGCGGACCAAGGACAGGAAAAATTCAAGGCCGATGTGTACTCTTTTGTGTACAAGGATTTTAAAGAGTATGCAGCAACGCCTCAACAAGGCTTTTTTACAACCGGCATGCTACAGAATAAAACGATACAACCCGCGCTCATAAACGCGGCAGACATTGCGGGCGGCTCCGTGGGTAAAACCAGCCTGCCGCAGCCGACAGAAAACATGAAGCGGGTTGAATACATGCTGACAAAACTTGCGAAACGCTTTCATTATCGCACCCTCGGCCAAACGGTTCATTTAATGTTCAAAGCACTGCAAGCCACATGCCTGAAGGCAATAAATCAATAATGATTACCAGTTCTGATTCCGACACCCATAGCAACAGGGAAATATCTGCGCGCGTGCGTCACCTTTCCGTTGCAGACATCGAAAAGAAATGGAACCTGAAATTCGGTTTCAACGTGGCCGCACCCTCCTTTGTCATTCCGGCCGGAGCCGCTGAGAACAGCCGTTTCCTGTCCAAATACTTTCCCGAAATATGCCTGCTGTTCTTTGAGACCGACTCCTGCCTTGAATACACAGAATCAGACCTGCCGCACGACCTGTCTGATCTGCCAGTAAAATGGCACGTCCACCTTCCCCTTGATTTACCGTGGAAACAGGGACTTGATGTTGTCTGGGCCAAGCTCGCAGGTCTTATGGACAAGGCTGCGCATGTTTCTCCCCACCTTTACGTCCTGCATCCGCCCACGGTTCCCGACATGCTCGTACCACTTGCTGAAAGGCTCAGGGAAGCCGAGATTGACCCGGTTGACTTCCTTCTGGAAAACGTCGAAGAAAGCGATCTGCCTTCCATGTGGGAGGATGCCCGCACAGGTGGCTATTCCACATGCCTGGATCTGGGCCATATCCTCGCCTATGGTCAGCATTCAGTGCTGGACCTTCCAGGACTCTGGGACACGGTTCGGATGCTCCATGTCTATGCACCAGATGCACGGGACAACAGCGGACGACACATGAGCCTTGCCAATCTGGATAAAAACGGGCAGAAATTGCTTCGCACCATGCTTGATCATTTCCGAGGTGACACAGTGACCATGGAAGTATTCAATGAAAAGGATCTCTTCAAATCCCTCGATTTGCTGGCAAAATGGATGTCAGGCTGGAGAAATGACACATGATCACCCTGATTCTTGGCGGCAACAAGTCCGGGAAATCCGACTTTGCACTCGATTTCCTGAAAAATGGACCAAAACCGGCCCTGTTTGTTGCCACTGGCAAAGCACGAGATCTTGAGTTCAGAGAACAGATCAGCAAACACCGTGAATCACGCGGGCCGGATATGGAAGTTGTCGAAGTCTCAGAGGACTTGCCTCAGACGCTCAGACAGGCTAAATTGGAATTTCCGGTCGTGTTGGTGGACAGCCTTGACTACTGGCTCTTCTCCTGCCACGAAGCCGGGTGCGAGAAAGAAAAAGTTCAGGAATTTATTGAAGTTATAGAGAATTGGAACAGTTCGGAATTGATATTGGTCTCATGTGAGACCGGACTTGGACCGCTGTCTGGTGGCAGCACTGTCCGAGAATTCGTTCGGAGTCTTGGCGCGCTTAACCAAAGTGCAGCCAAAGCGGCAGATCAGGCATATCTGATCGTGGCCGGGCTACCGTTAACCCTGAAAAAGGGATAGTTTGTGGCACTTTTCAGACAATTGGATGAACAGGTAGAGAAAATTCTCGCGCTGTTCAACAAGGACGACAACTGGCTCATCGTCATAAACGCCGATCCTGATGCCCTGGGTTCCGCCATGGCATTGAGACGCATGATGGCCAGACGGGTCAACAACGTGGCCATAGCACAGATCAACGAAATCAAGCGACCAGACAACCTATCAATGATCCGCTATCTGCGCATCCCCACCCAGAAACTCATCCCGAACCTGGCAGCCCAATACGACAAATTTGCCCTTGTCGATTCCCAGTCCAATCACAATCCGGAATTTGAAAAATTCGAATTTTCCATCATCATCGATCACCATCCCATATCCAAGGATTATCCGGCAAAGGCTGATTTCGTAGATATTCGTCCCAAATATGGCGCGGTCTGCACCATGATGACCGAATATCTCTACAACATGAAAATCCGCCCGGCCAAATTGCTGGCAACCGCGCTGATGTATGGCATCCGCTGCGATACCCGCACCTTTGAACGCGATTTCATCGACGCGGACATCTCCGCCTTCAAATACCTGAGTAAATTTGCCGATCCAAAGTTGATGAATCGCATCAGCCGAAGCGAATTCCATCTCGACTGGATGCGCTATTTCTCCCGCGCATTCTACAACCTCAGACGCATCGGCCAGGGACTCTACGCTCATTGCGGCAACGTGGAAAATCCTGATATCCTTGTCATTGTGACGGATTTCTTCACCCGCGTTCACAATGTGCCATGGGTCGTGGTCTCCGGTGTGGCCGAAGACAAACTGGTCTGCATCTTCCGAGGCGACGGCATGAAGCGCGACATGGGCAAAATGGCCCAAAACCTCATGAATGATCTCGGCAGCGCAGGCGGACACAAGCAGGCCGCCCGCGCCGAAGTGGAAATCACGGCACTTGAAGGCGAAGACCCGGAAATTTTCATGCTCAAACGACTGGGCCAAGGCAAGAAAAAATCAATTCGCCGCATATAATGGATCGGCGAGGAGGGCCAACACCTCGCCGCATGAAATACCCTTGTATTTTACAGCTTACAGGACCCCACACTTCTGATAAGCTGCATGCAACCAGTGCAGCATGAACAGGACCAATGCGTCCTTTCTGGTCCGCGTTGCTTGTACGAATCCGGTTACCTGTTGTGACCAATATTTTCCCGAGCCTGTCAACCTCTCACACCCACACACATTATGTCGATCAAAGACCGCCTGAACTTCGATAAGGAGCCCGTCTACCTCATCGACGGAACCGCACTGTTTTATCGTGCCTTCTACGCCCGCGCCGATCTTTCGCGCTCGGACGGATTCCCGACCAATGCCATCAACACCACCATGCGCATCCTGATGAACATGATCCGGGACGAAAATCCCAAATATGTGGCGTTCATGATGGACGGCAAGGGCCCGACCTTCCGCCACACAATGTTTGATAAATACAAAGCCCAACGTCCGCCCATGCCCGAACCGCTGGCAGAGCAGATAGAACCGGTTCGCAGGGGAATTGAACTGCTCGGGTTCAAACTTATCATCTCGGACGGAGTCGAAGCGGACGACTGCATCTGCGCCCTGGCAAACCGCTACAAAAAAGACCGCCCTGTCGTCATCGTGGCCTCGGATAAAGATCTCAAGCAATGCTTGGACGACAACGTGATCATGGTCAGTCAACACGGCAAAAAAGAAACCATCACCACCCTTGAAAACTTTCGCGAAAAGGAAGGCATGGAACCGGAAACCTGGCCGGACTTCCAAGCGGTAATCGGTGATTCCGCAGACAACATTCCCGGCATTCCCAAGATTGGACCGGTCACGGCCAGAAAGATTTTCGCAACCACCGGTCCTTCGCTGGAAGAACTGCGCGACAACTACACGCAACTTCCTGACAAGATGCGTGAAAAAATAGAACCTGAACTCGAAAATATTTTCATGTATCGCGAACTGACCCGCATGAAAACCGACTGCTGCGACAACCCCATCGAAGACTTTCGCATGAAGCCCATGGACCTTGAAGGCCTTCACACATTTCTGGACGAATACGAACTGCGAGGATTGCAACAAAGCATCCCCAAGTCAGCCAATGCTCCGGCCACACCCCAACCGTCCAGCACAACCAGAAGCAAGAAAACTGCATCTTCCGAAGCCGGTATGCTTTCACTTTTCGGCGAAACACCTGTCCAGAAAACACCAGACACACCACTGCCCGTCACCGAAGCCACCTCATCCGAGGCTTTGCCCAATCTGGCCGGTGAAGACGTTGGGCTGGTCTTTGAGGACGAAACCTTTTTCATTGGACTGGAAGGCAGAGAATATCGCTACAAAGGATCAACAGACGAATTGGCCCGCGCCCTGGAAAACGCCAGCGTCATTGCCACGCCAAGCGTACAGGATTTACTCAGGAGCGACCGCGCCTGGAATCTTATCCTGCCTTACCAGTGGTTCGATCTCAGCCTGGCTGCCTACCTGCTCGACCCGGAGGCACGCAACTACACATGGCCACGCCTAAGTCAGGCTCTCTATCAGGACGGCAGACCGGAATTTGCCGAACCAGCCATGAACCTGCACCCGCGCGCCAAAGGGTTGGCCGCGCTTGCCTATATGCAGGGCATCAAGGGCCAAATCCAATCTGCAGAACTGGCACCGCTCATGCGTGATCTGGAAATTCCGCTCATCCCGGTGCTTGTCTCCATGGAGCAGGCCGGAATCGGCATCGACCTCAGTGCATTCAAATCATTTCTGGATGAAGTCAGTAGCCAGTTGAACGAACTGACCAGATCCATAATCAATCACGCGGGCGAGACCTTCAACATCCGCTCCAGCCAGCAACTGGCAGTGATTCTCTTTGAAAAACTCGGCATCAAGGCAGGCAGCAAGACTTCAACAGGCTTGCGCTCCACAGCCAACGAAGTATTGGAAAAAATTCGCTCCGAGCACCCGCTGGTAGAGGATATCCTCGAATACCGCATGCTGGAAAAACTCCGGTCTACATACCTTGAGCCACTGCCAAAACTCGTTGATGCCGACTCTCGACTTCATACTCATTTCAATCAACTCTCAACGGCAACCGGGCGGCTTTCCAGTTCCAAGCCCAATCTCCAGAACATCCCCATTCGCGGCAAGCACGGCAAGCGCATGAGGGCCTGCTTCAACGCCGGTCCGGGAAACCTTCTGGCCGCTGCCGACTACTCGCAAATCGAACTTCGAGTTCTGGCACATTTTTCCAAGGACCCAGCACTGCTTGATGCATTCCGCAACAATGAGGACATTCACTCCCGCACAGCGGCTCTGCTCAACGACAAGTCTACGGACGAAATCCTGCCGGATGAACGGCGCAACGCCAAGACCATCAATTTCGGCCTGATCTACGGAATGGGACCGCAAAAGCTGGCCCGCGAACTGAGCATCACAGTCAATCAGGCCAAGGAATTCACGGAACGGTATTTCGAAAAGCTCGCCACGCTCAAAGCCTACTACGACACCATTGTCGAGGATGCCCAGCAGCAGGGTTTCGTGACCACTTTGGCCGGACGGCGGAGATTGCTTCCCGAATTACACTCACGCAACAACCAGATGGCTTCACAAGCCAGACGCCAGGCCATCAACACGGTCATTCAGGGATCTGCAGCAGACATCATCAAGATGGCAATGCTCAAGGCACAGGGCGACGAGGAATTGACCAGACTTGGTGCACAGCTCATCCTTCAGGTACACGATGAATTGATCGTGGAGGCTCCCGAAGCAAACATCGAAGCAGCGGGAGAACGGCTCAAGCATCTCATGCAGACCACCGCCAATCTCGATGTACCGCTCAAGGTTGATCTCGGCATCGGAAAAAATTGGGCTGACGCGCACTAGAAAACTGTAATTTTGGAACCGCCTTTGGTGGGATTGTCTCGTGATTTCGCCTCCGGCGGCCAAAGGGCAAGCCCTTTGGAATCCCAAGCTATTTCTATTTTTAACGATCTCATTACTCTATCAAGACCTTAAAAGACTCTCAGTTCTCTTGTCGAACAAATAAAAGGCAGCACCTCTTTCGAAGTGCTGCCTTTTATTTGTTCGAATTATATCTTCGGAAACAAGAAGCCCTTATTCCTTTGGCTCCTTTTTACGACCGAACTTCACCGCCATTCCCTGAATGGACGTATACAATGCTGGCACAACAAGCACACCCAGAATCGTGGCAGCAAGCATTCCGCCAAACACCGAAGTACCGAGCGCATGGCGGCTGGACGACCCTGCGCCGGATGCCGTTACCAAAGGTATAACACCAAGGATAAAGGCAAAAGACGTCATCAGAATGGGCCTGAACCTCAAATGGGCCGCAGCCAGGGCAGCCTCAACCAGCGGCATTCCCTGATCGTGCTTTTCCTTGGCAAACTCAACGATCATGATCGCATTCTTGGCCGCCAGGCCAATGAGCATGATCAACCCGACCTGGGCATAGACATTGTCATCCAACCCGCGAATCCACTGTGCGGACATGGCTCCGAAGATGCCAAGAGGCACACAGAGAATGACTGCAAACGGAGTGGTCCAACTCTCATACTGCGCAGCCAGAACCAGGAAAACCATGACAATGGCGAGGCCAAATATAAGACCTGTTTCGCCACCGGAATACTTCTCCTGATAAGCAATGGCCGTCCAATCAAAACCATAGCCCTGCGGCATGGTTTTCATGGCAACCTCTTCCATGGCCTTCATGGTCTGCCCAGAGCTGTAGCCCGGAGGCGTGGCCGCATTGACCTCAACCGTACGGAAGATGTTATAACGCTGGATGTATTCCGGCCCCATGATCCGGCTGGCACTGCTCAGGGTGTTCAGCGGAACCATATCGCCGTCAAGAGACCGCATATAGAACTTGGACAAATCCTCAAGCCGCGTGCGGTACTGGGACTCGGCCTGGGCCATGACCCTGTATGTACGACCGTATTTATTGAAATCATTGATATAATATCCGCCGAGATAGGTCTGGAGCGTCTGAAAAACGTCACTGACCGGAACGCCGAGCTTCTTGACCTTATCGCGGTCGATCTCGACATAATACTGCGGAACCTGGGAACTGAAGCTTGTAAACAAATTGGAAACCTCGGGCCGTTTGCCCGCTTCCTCCATAAAGGTCTTGGTCACTGCGGACAGCTCGTCAACAGTGCCGCCTGAACGGTCCTGCACCTCGAACTGAAGTCCACCGGTTGTACTCAGACCGGGAATGGGCGGAGGCTGGAAGCCCATGACAATGGCCTCCTGAATGCCCCAGAAAGCTTTCTGCGCCCTGCCCATGATCGCTGTAGAGGACAACTCCGGGGTTTTGCGATCTGCCCAATCGTCAAGAATAACAAAAAAGGCGGTGGAATATGATGAATAGGCACCGGTCAGTAGGCTAAAACCGCCCAAAGCAACATAATCATGAATACCAGGCGCGTCCTTGAGGTACTCCTCAATCCGCTTGGCCACGGTGTCTGACCGTTCCAGTGATGCGCCTTCTGGCAGCATGGAGTTGACGATTATGTACCCCTGATCCTCGTCCGGCACAAAGCTTGAGGGCAGGATGGAAAACAACCCGCCACAGCCCACAATCAACACGGCAACTACGGCGATGGCCATGAACGAACGCTTGACCAATGCAGCGACTGCTGCATTGTATTTTTTCGTCACAGCATCAAAAACCATATTGAATTTGCCGAAGAACCAGCCAAGCGGCCCGCCAACAGGCTTGTAAGGCCGCAGTAGCAAGGCACTCAAAGCCGGAGACAGGGTCAGGGCGTTGATTGACGAGATGCCCACGGACACGGACAGGGTCAAGGCAAACTGCTTGTAGAGCTGGCCCGTAATGCCGCCCATGAAAGCCACGGGGATAAAGACCGCGATAAGCACCAGCGTACTGGCAATGATCGGCCCGGTAACTTCGGTCATGGCCTTTTTGGTCGCATCCTTGGGAGAAAGCCCTTCGTCATCAATAATACGCTGGGTGGCCTCGACCACGACAATGGCATCATCAACAACAATACCGATAGCGAGCACCAGACCAAAAAGAGTCAGTGTATTGATGGAAAAATCGAGCAACGGGAAAAGCGCAAATGTTCCCACCAGCGAAACCGGCACGCAGACCATTGGAATGATCGTTGTTCGCCAGTTTTGCAGAAAAATGAAGACCACCAGAAAAACGAGGATCAACGCCTCGTACAGAGTCATCATGACCTCCTCAATGGAGGAATCCACGAATCGAGTCGTATCATAGGGAATGGAATATTCAATGCCCGCGGGGAAGAACTCAGACAGTTCCTTCATGGTCGCCCTGATGTTGGTGGCAACGTCCAGGGCATTGGCTCCAGGCAATTGATAGATGAGCAAAGCTGCGTTGGGCTGACCATTGAGACGCGAAAATGTGTTGTAATTCTTGGACCCCAATTCCACACGGGCCACATCACGAATCTTGACCGTGCTCCCGTCCTCATTGGCCTTGAGAATGATGTTGCCGAATTCAGCCGGTTCAGCCAGCCGCCCCTTGACGCGGACCGTCATCTGAAACTGCTGATCCGGCGCGTTTGGCGGCAAACCAATCTGACCAGCCGGAGCCTGAACGTTCTGTTCCTGAACCGCTGAAATAATATCGGAAACGGTCAACCCATACGTGGTGAGCTTATCCGGGTTGAGCCAGATTCGCATACCATAATCAAGATCACCGAACATGTTGACATCACCGACACCCTCGATGCGCTTGAGGGCGTCATAGATATTTATCTTACCGTAGTTATTGAGAAAAAGTGAATCATATTCAGGCGATTTAGAGGTCAGACTGACGATGAGCACAAACTCTGGAGACTGTTTCTTGACCTGAATACCGGAGTTGCGAACTTCCTGGGGCAACTGCGATGTGGCGAGATTGACGCGGTTCTGCACGTCCACTGTGGCCAACTCCAGATCACGACCCAGTTCAAAGGTGACAGTGAGAGCCATGGAACCATCATTGGACGAAATGGACTTCATGTACATCATGTCCTGAGCACCGTTGACCTGCTCCTCAATGGGCGTGGCAACGGACTGCTCCACAGTCTTGGCGTCAGCACCAGTATAGTTGGCAGAAACTTGCACCGATGGTGGCGAGATTTGCGGATACTGGGCAATGGGCAATGCAAACAGGCTCAGGATGCCGACCAGAAGAATTATGACAGCGACAACCGTCGCAAAAATGGGCCGATCGATGAAGAATCTTACAAACATGCGATTAACCGGCCTTTTCTTCAGTTTTCACTTCAGGCTTCTCGTCAGTGGTTTGTCCCCCCATGGAGGCTGGCTCCCCCTTGGGCTTGGTCATGGGAACCACGGTAGGCTTGATCTCCATGCCGGCCTTGACACGTGGAATGCCATCGACAATGACCATGTCCCCATCTTTCAATCCCTCTTTCACAACCACCAATTCCTGAACCTCGAAACCCAGGGTAACCGGCTGCTTGACCACTTTGCCTTCCCCGTCCAGAACATACAGAGACTTCATGCCCTGCACATCCATGACACCACGAGCGGGAATGACAACGGCATCTTTCACAAGATCAATCAGCACCCGCACCTTGGCATATTGGCCGGGTCTCAACATCTTTTCAGAATTAGGAAAAATCACTCGAATACCGAGTGTACCGGTACGGGAATCAATGGCACGATCCACCATATCGAACTTACCGGGAGACGAATATTCAGACCCATCGGCCAGGATCATCTTGACCTCACCACCACGGGCACTGTCCTTTTCCTTGCTGCGCATGGCACGAACATAATCGCTCTCAGTGACACTAAAGTTTACATAGACCGGATCAACTGTGGAAATTGTTGCCAGAAGCGTGTTCTCCCCCTGCCCGACAAGGTTGCCTACATCCACTTGCACACGACCGATCACCCCATCAATGGGAGAATATATCTTGGTATATCCAAGCTGTATTCTGGAGTTCTCAACCTGAGCGGAATTATCGCGGACCTGGGCCTTGAGGGTGGATGTCTGAGTCTGGTAGCCCTCGAACTCGTCACGGCTGACCACGCCTTCATCAAAGAGCTTCTGAAACCTCTCAAAATCCTTTTTGGCTTTCTCAAGCAAGGCCTCATTATATTCCAACCCGGACTGAGCCTGCTTCAGATCTTCAAGAAAAGGCTTGGGATCAATGACAAACAGCAAATCACCCTTTGCGACAGTCGCTCCCTCCTTGAATTTTTTTTCAAGCAGGAACCCGGCCACACGAGCACGGACATCAACAGTCTCTACCGCATTGACTTGGCCCACGAATTCGCCCCAATACGGCATATCCCTTGTTTCGGCCTTGATCACCGCCATGGGCGTTGCCACCTGTGCAGGAGTCGCATCCTTTCCATCACCGGAACAACCAGCCAGGACAAGAGTAAGAACAACACAGAAAAGGAGATAAACAAACTGCATCCTTGCGCTTTCAGTCACCATATCAAACCACCGGGATATCTAAATGTTTTCGTAACCCTCAAAAAAATCACTATCCAACGTTCAAGATACTAATAGGAAATATAACTATTGTAAAAGAATAATGCATAGTTATCACTAATAAATAATTCATTCATTTTTTAAACACCATGACAGCACACGTCACGGTTGACTCCATTCATGCCAGACCTTATTTAACTCGCAACGGACAACTGCAATTTTCTCAATATGGAGGCGAGGATGGCTGACGACAAGACATGCAAAGACAACCCGATGCAAGGTGTCCCTCTGGGCATCAATTTCACCACCTTCATCTATTCCCTGTCCTCTTCAGCAATGGTCGCCCTGGGCGAAGCTGCTGACCCGAGCAATGGCCAAGTGGAATTTCAACCGCAGCTTGCCAAGCATACCATTGATGTGCTCGGCATGCTCCAGGAAAAATTCAACAATGGACTGAAAGATGATGAAAAAAAACTGCTTTGCGACATCGTATACAATTTGCGCATGGCCTACGTAAACAAATCCAAATAATCGGAGACCATGAATGTCCCAGATCATCAAGGCAGGGCTGGTCGGCGTGACCGGATACACCGGCATGGAACTCGCTCGACTCATGATTCATCACTCTTCCATGGAGTTGGTGCGCGTCACTTCAAGAGCCGAAGCCGGTAAAAAACTCGCCGACATCTATCCTTTCCTGAACCGGTTGCCACTGGGTGACCTGGTCATCACTCAGCCAGATCCGGCAGACCTTGCCGAGGAATGTGATGTGGTTTTCCTGGCCGTCCCCCACAAGACCGCCATGGAGATCGCCTCTTCCCTGCTCGACCAAGGCGTCAAGGTCGTTGACCTGTCCGCCGATTTCCGCATCAACGACAAGGCCACCTACGAAGAATGGTACGCCGTCGAGCACACAAGGCCGGAACTTCTGGCCGAAGCCGTCTACGGATTGCCGGAACTCTATCTCGACAAAATCATGGGGGCCCGCCTCATTGCAAACCCCGGATGCTATCCGACATCCTCCATTCTCGGCCTGGCTCCAGCCCTGGCCGCAGGACTCATAGAAACAGACGATATTGTCATCGACGCAAAATCCGGTGCATCCGGCGCAGGACGTGGCAAGAATGTCGGGAGCCTGTTCTGCGAAGTCCACGACAATTTCCGTGCTTACTCACTGCCAGCGCATCGCCATACACCGGAAATCGAGCAGGAAATATCCAAAATCGCAAAAACCGACATTACAGTCTCGTTCAACACGCATCTCCTGCCCATTGATCGCGGCATTCTCTCGACCATTTACACACGACTTACAAACGAACTTTCGCTAGACGAAGCGCATCAGGTCTACACCGATTTTTACGCGGACAAACCGCTCGTGCGCGTGCTCCCCATCGGGCAATTGCCGGAAACGAGATTCGTGAAAGGAACTGTCTTCTGCGATATCGGGCTGGTCGTCGATCCACGCACAAACAGGCTGATCATTCTGTCCGCCATCGACAACCTGTGCCGAGGCGCGTCCGGACAAGCGTTGTTAAATGCCAACCTTATTTGCGGTTTGGATATGGATGAGGGGATTCCCATGGCCCCCATGATGCCCTAGCAGGCTGTTGAGAAAGGCCTGATTGCGGCGTTGCTTCAAAAAGATCAAATCCTAGCGTACGGGAGTACGCGTCGGGCTTGATCTTTTTTTGCGCCTTGCACTCAAACCCTTCTCAACAGCCTGCTGGAATAAGAAATCTTTTTTGTAATTAAAATACAATTTAACAGCCTGATTGCGGCGGTGCTGCTAAAAGATCAAATCCTGGCATACAGAAGAGGACTCGTCGGCCTTTGATCGACCTTTTCTGTTTGAAGACATTGGCAGCACTGTTCAAGGTGTGCTAATTTGCAATCACAGTAGATTCCAAATTCTTATGACGTTCGAACCACTACCAGCGAGGCATGCATGACCAAACTCAATAATCTTCTAGAACGAGTTGAAGTGCTGGAAAAAGAACTTTTCGCGGAAATATACCAACGACATGAAGATTTGAAATATACCATTGAAGCGAGAACTGTCGAATTCAGCGAGGACGTCCGCCGCCATCACGCAAAACTGGCGGCAACCCTGTCGGAATATGTCTACGATTCAGGTATATTAAAGATACTGACAATCCCGATAATCTGGTCGGTCCTTGTGCCCGCATTCCTGCTGGATGCCCTTGTCAGCATGTATCAGGCCATTTGCTTCCCTGTATATGGCATCCCGTGCGTCAAACGGAACGAATACGTGGTCATTGACCGTCACACCCTGCAATATCTGAATGGACTTGAAAAACTGAACTGCATGTATTGCGGCTATTTCAACGGACTGGTGGGATACATACGTGAGGTTGCAGCAAGGACTGAACAATATTGGTGCCCGGTGCGTCATGCCAGACCAGCCAAGGCGGTGCATAGCAGGTATCGGAAATTTTTCGAGTATGGCGATGCTGATGGATACAGGGAAGGGTTGGCAAAAGTACGGGAAGATTTTAAAGACTTAAAATAATTATTTTTTAACCAGAAAGAAAAACTAGCAACACCTGCGGCGGGGCTTCCACATTTTCAAATTGCCCTCCCGGCCGGGTTCATTTCAGACTACAATCTGAAATGCCGACAATCAGTCGATGAGACCGAAGTTTCTCAACTCATCCTCGATCCGTTCCTGGCGGACAGGTTTGGCTATGTAGGTGGTGGCCTGACCATAGGGGTGAGCGCGTTGGGCATTGGAACTGTCATCCAGCGCCGTGGTGATGATTACTCTGGCCTCATCGCCGGGAGTGATGCCACGTTCGGTTTCCATGATACGGATCTGTTCCAGCGCCTTGAATCCATCCATACCAGGCAGGATGACATCCATGAATATAATGTCGAATGGCGTAAATTCCTTCAATGCAAGGGAAACAGCTTCAATGCCCTCCTCGCCTGATTCGACAACTACGCACGCCCCCCTTTCCTCCATGATCATCCTGAGGAATTCCTGATTGATAAGAGTGTCTTCTATGATGAGCGTGCGCATTGTTTCTCGTATTTTCTATTCTTTCTGTTCGGTCAGGAACGGGGTCAATTCGGAAACGGCTTCAAACAGGAAATGATCCACGAGATGACACATCATATGGCCTGCTGCAATGTGGATCTCCTGAATGACCGGGGTGTCATTTGACGGTACCGTGACCAGAAAATCCGAAGCTGTGGTCATTTCGGCACCGGTCTGGCCGGAAAGCCCTATGGTAACGATGCCCATGCGCTTGGCTTCACGCATCGCCCGGATGACATTGGAACTGGTGCCTGATGTGGAAAGGCCAACCAAAATATCTCCGGCGCGTCCCAAGGCCTGCAATTGCTTTGAGAACACTTCGTCAAAGCTGTAGTCATTGGCAATGGCGGTCAGGGCCGATGTATCAGTGGTCAGGGCCAATCCCGGCAATGGGGGGCGTTCCAACTTGAAACGGTTGGTAAGTTCGGCGGCCAGGTGCTGGCAGTCGGCAGCACTGCCCCCATTGCCGCAGAACATAATCTTTCCTCCGCTTGCCAGACAGACGGCCATGGCTCGGGATATTTCAACAATCAGCTCCGACTTCGTATCAAAGAAGGCCTTGCGTGCAGCCAGTCCGGCGGCAGCGTGATTCATCACTTTTTTCAAAGCGGCTTCAGACATATATATCCTCAATATGACTAGTGTGATTTGATTTGCCCCTAACATTATAACAAATCAACCCAAGGTGCAATTGTCTCTGGATTGGATAATCCGGGTTGGGGTCAGGGAAAAGACTTTTATTCGGCAGTTTTTTACGTTACAGCGCAAAACCGACGCCTTTGGCAGAAACTTTTGAGTTTGTCATGGGCATGGACATACAACAAACGATAGAATCATGACCGAATCCAAGGAAAGCACAGTCAGGTTGCTCATAACCTGCCCGGATCAGCCCGGCATAGTGGCTGCTGTAAGCGGATTTCTTCACAGGAAAAATGCGAACATTATTCACTCCGATCAGCACTCAACAGACCCGGAAGGTGGCCGGTTCTTCATGCGCAACGAATTCTTTCTGGCCGGTCTGAATGGCAATGGTCTGGATGCGCTCCGTCAGGAATTTGCAGCCGAAGTCGCTGACGGATTCATCATGGACTGGAGCTTCAGTCCCGTATGGAAACGCAAGAAAATGGTCCTTTTCTGTTCAAAGGTGGACCATGCGCTCATGGAACTCCTTTGGCGTTGGAAACGCGGCGACCTGGAGGCCGAGATCACCATGGTCATCAGCAATCACCCGGACAGACGTGATGCTGTGGAGCATTTTGGCGTGCCGTTTCATCATGTGCCTGTAGGACCAACCCTTCGCGAAAAAGTTTCTGCCGAAGACGCCATGATGGAACTCATGGGGGAACAAGTCGATCTCATCGTCCTCGCTCGATACATGCAGGTTCTTACCTCGGATTTTGTTGCCAGATACAGTCGCAGGATCATCAATATTCACCATTCCTTCCTGCCCGCATTCGTAGGAGCCGATCCGTATAGACGGGCGCACGAACGCGGCGTCAAACTCATAGGGGCCACTGCCCACTATGTTACCAGCGAGCTGGATGAAGGCCCGATCATCGAGCAGGATGTCATTCGGGTTACGCACAGCCACGATCTCGACGATCTCAAGCGGCTGGGAGCGGATATTGAACGACATGTTCTTGCCAGAGCCGTGACGTGGCACCTGGAAGACAGGGTCATAATAGATGGAAACAAGACAATCGTGTTTCGGCATTAATCGAATGGAAAAACAACAGAAAAGCCCTCGCGTATTCACATGCGCGAGGGCTTTTCTTCATTGCTGTGGAATTTCTGTTGCCAGTGAGGGCGTTTCTGTACCCCGATCCGGTTTCTGTGGCGGGGGAGATGGTTTTGACAGACCATATTTCCCCAGTATTTCAGAAAGTTTGGCCGTGAGATTTGTAGTAGTGCGCGCCACCAGCTCCAGATTGATCAGGACCATGATATCCACTCGGAACAGGGCGTCCTTCCATAAAATGGAAATCTCCTTTTGCAGTTCCGGTTCCAGATTGAGCATGGACATGGTCTCGGCCATCTGCTTGGCTGTCTTGGGCTTGAAGAGCAGCATGTTTTCGCGGGTGACATCGTTGGCAAAAATCTGTTTTTTTCTGATCTTGGATATGCCTGGCAATGCGTCCACGGAGTCTAGGTGAACGCGTCTGGCCCGACCGCTACGGACCTGAATTTTCCCGCCTTCGTCCCGACCTGTTTCCTTGAGAATATGGATGGTGTGATTTTCCAAAAGAAAGTACAGGATCTTTTCAAGAGTCGGGATACTGAAATCCTTTGCAAGGGGTTTGATTCCCTTGATCTGGTCAGGGACAAATTCCTCAAGAGCCTTGTAGAGATGGTCGCTGGTCATGCCGATGGCAATGGCTGCGCCCACCCCAAGGGCAATTATCTGATCCAGTAGAAATTTGAATTCGATCTGTCCCTGCTTGGCGGCTACCGGGTCCTTTTGCACAACAGTACCCGGATTGTCCTGATTGGCTCGAGCCTCAACGATGCGCTGCTTGTATTGAGTTTCAAATTTTCCGGCAACAGGGTCGATACAGGCGATGCGTGCGGCCTGGAGAAATTCGTTCGCTGAGATGGTCTTGACCTGGGACAGTCCGGCCAATCCTTTAACCAACATGGTCTGGACAATCTTGGCCTGCTTACGTCCATCAAATTCGGTGCGGCTGTTGACGTAGCTTTTCTGGATGCGAGTCTTTTCGATTACCTGCCCAGTGGGATTGAGCTTGGCAAGAATGTCGTCGAACAGAAATCGAATGACAAGGAAATTCTTTTCCTTGGAAATATTGTATTTTTCGCCGTCGATGATTTCCTTGTGGGCCTCCTCGACTCGACTGGCGATGAACTGCTTGACAAAGGCCTTCCAGAAACTCGCGTTCAGCTCAAATTTTTCAATGAGTGAACTATACTCATGGAGGGCTTCCTGACCAAAGTAACGCAGGACGAGTTCCTCGAAATTATCCGTAACCAAGGCCATGGCATAGACGATGCCTTGAACACATTTGATGAGAATGGACTCAGTGTTGATCAGCCCTGTTTGCAAATCCGCAACACGAACAGTGTCATCGATCCTGACAGCCTTTCCGTAGTGGGCAAGCTGAACGATGAAATTGGCGACGAGCGAGTGGATGAATTCGTATCCGGGGTGCCCTGCCCGTCCTGACAACAGCTCCACAACGCTGGCCTGCTGTGCCTTGAGAAGAGGGTATTCATTGATGTTGCTGTGATTGATTCGGATAAATTCAAACAGCAACTCGCGCTCCATGACTTCACGCAGGGCTGAACGCTCTTTCAGGGCACTCAGCTTATTCTGATAGGCGGTGAGACGCTGTTCCTTGTTGAGTTTCGCGCTGTTGCCCTGATCTTGTTCTGTCATGGTGCTGATCACATTGCCCGGTGTATTGGTAAGTTAGTAACAAATCCTATGCCAACTCCTGACCTTTTGCAAAAAATATGTTGGACAAGAAATACGCCCCTGATGGTGCCCCTGATGAAAATCAGACTTGCACGGAGGGCTTCCGGGAAAACCGGATCAGGGCTGACAGGGTTCCTTGGCAGAACCTCAGGCTGCCACCTCGGAGAGAAATTCATCGCGGTCAAGGCTGCGGCGAAGACCGTTACGATATTGCTTGCCGAGTTCTTCCATGATGGTGCCCAGATAGTTCATGTTGCGCTGGACCGCTTCTGAATAGAAGTCCATTTCGACTCCATGCCGTTCCCGGAAATGGCTGGGCATGCAGGCTATGACATTTGAAAGCCTGCCCTCTATCTTGGCGCGTGAAAATGAATGGAAACCCCTGGTCTTTATGAACAGGTCGTATTCCGAGGTAAAATCCGTGACCCCGGCTTCCATGAATTCGAGGAACAGGAAAGGGAGCTTCTCAAGATAGATGTCGTCAGCCATTTGGGCAATTATGTCAGCAGTGGCGAGTACGTGAGCCGCCAGCATGGCTTCGATGTTCGTATATACGATGGCATCCGGGTTTCTCGCCGGATCAGTACACATAAGCATGCATTCCATATCCATGATGTCGTTGACGGGCCAGTCGTGCGTGTCGGCATATTCTTCCAGCAAGTCAATGCCGCGCTGGACGTGAATCTGGGTAAACTGGCCGCCAGTACCCGTACTTTCGTTGGATCGTCTGATGTAACCAGCATCATGGAACAGGGCGGCAACAAGCGCAAGATTCACGATCCGTTCGGAGAGTTCCAGACGATCCAGATGGACGCCGTGCAGAAGTCTGGCCGTGGCAAGAAGTACACCAAGAGTGTGTTGCCAGTCATGATACAAGGTATCACATCGTTCAAAATACTGCATTTGGCCGGAAAAGAGTTTGCCAGCATCTACAAAGGCCTTGTCATAGACTGAAAAGTCGAATTCGGGAAACATCGAAGAGATGATAGCTCTGACTTCCCGGTTTATGTCTTCAGGTTTTTTGATGAGCAGACGAATCGTTTTTTTCATTGAAATGTGATACCTTTGTATAGAATTTCAAGGGTCAATTCCATAAAAAATGGACCACGTCAACTCGGGGTTTAGACTTTTCTTGACCCCTTTTCAGGAAAAGGCAATAAAAACGAAGTGATCATTTGTACAAAATGCGGTGAAAAAAATTCCGACGAAATACGCTTCTGCACACAATGCGGAAAAAAGCTTCAATCTTCGCGTCAGTGCTTGATTCCTTTGACAGATTCTTCAAACAGATGTTTGGAATCATTCAAACACCAAGGGGTCTCGCCTGGGTCCTGGACCTCGCTCATGCGTATGGTCGAAGCCTGGGGGTATGTGGCGGTTCTTGCCGTGGTCGCAACAATGTGTGCCATATGGGAAACGTGGTGGCCCCTGTATCCGGCTGTTGGATTAATCGGACTCATGGCCTGGATTCGGCGAATATGATCCGATTGTTGATACGGACTCGATTGCCATATCATTTGAATTGGTAACAAATATCCAAGATTGCACGATCCTGCACACCAGGAATACTGCAAACAATCAAACCCCCAAGAACACTGGAACTATCCATTGCCCTTGGGGTTTTTTAAATCTTTGACTTGATTCATTCGCCACCTCCTGCCCAACTGGCTGTGGCAGGGAAACGACCTCATGCAGGAACGTAAGAATTCATTGCGCAGAGCAGGCAGAATCTATTGCTGCGCAGGTGTTTTCGGCTGCCCATCGCCGGGAGTCGAAGGCTGTGTGGCGTTGGCACTCTGAAGTGCGTTGCGCATGTCTTCTTCAAGCAAATCGGGAATGGGGCGATCCCAGAATTTTTCGTCGAGTTCTTCTTCAACAGTCTTCTGTGAACAACAGACAATTCTTTCGTTCACAAGGCAATCGGGCGGAGAATAATCCACCACACCACATTTTGCCGTGGCGTCAAAATGGTAGGGAATGGATCGGGTGATGGTATGGAATTCCTTGCCCTGAACCCGGATCATGTCATTGTAGACACCCACAAAAAAATGGGTCTCCTTGTTGGCATAGAAAACCGAGAACAGATAAATATTGTCGCGGACCTTGGATACGTAATTGATCTCGATGGGGTCCTTGCACAGAGTGCGGGCGACAATCTGTTTGCCCAAGCATATGTCCATATCCTGAAAATCGGAAGCGGCTGCCAAACCAGCAAAGAGCCCCATGAAAAGGACCAGGCATATGGTGAGCATGATGTGTCGCATGGTGATTCCTGTTTGCTATCCCAAATCGAGAAAAAGCTGAAATCCGTCAGGGTCGGAGGTCTCGCAACTCTCCTTGCATCCGCAACATTGGTAATGACCGTTTTTCAAATACCATTCGGCCTTCCATGAATTAATGCAGTTGAAATACTCGTACACCGAGGCATCAACTGCGCCACGGTAACGGATATATCCGTCCTTTTTTATCTTTTCCTTGAGCTTCATCGTCATGTGTCCCGAATTAGTATAGGGCTGGTTCAGGAGAATCTGTACACCGGCTGCTGCTTTTTTGCAAAACCGGGAAGCAAAGGCAAGTGGAAATGGATAATTTGACAGGAAAGGGCAAAAAGGCGTTTACTGCCATATGGTTGAAAATGACAAACCCATGAATGAAACACTGAAGCAAAAGATGTATTTGCTTCTGGAAGACCAGAAAGGACTGGACCCGCGCGCCCGGCTGGTTCGTGCGTTTCTCGTCATCCTGATTCTGCTTAATGTCCTTGCTGCCATCATGGAAACCATGGAAGAGATTTCTGCCATCTATCGGCATATCTTTCGGGTTTTCGAGTATTTTTCCGTAGCCATTTTCACGGTAGAGTATGCGGCTCGGATGTGGGTCTGTGATGAAGGCATGGGCAATGCCGGAATTATAGGCAGGATCAAGCACGCATTGCGTCCCCTGATGCTGGTTGATCTTCTGGCCATCCTGCCGTTCTACCTTCCGTTCCTGCTGCCAGCTGACCTCATTTTCCTGCGGGCAATCAGACTCATGCGCCTCTTGCGGGTGCTCAAGTTGGGTCGATATTCCGATGCCATACATGTCTTTTTCAGCGTTATCCGGCTCAAGAAAGAACAACTTGCCGTCGCCGGTTTCGGTCTGGGCATTTTGCTGATCATTGCCGCCAGTATGATGTATTACTTCGAGCATCTTGTGCAACCCGCCATTTTCGGCTCCATTCCTCATTCCATGTGGTGGGCCATCATCACTCTGACGACCGTGGGATATGGCGATGCGTATCCAGTGACCGCCATGGGCCGGGTCCTGGCCTCTATCATTGCCCTTCTCGGCATCGGAATGTTTGCCTTGCCTGCCGGTATTCTCAGTGCCGGATTTGTTGAATACGGGGAAAAAAAGAAGAAAAACGGGACGAGTTGCCCACATTGCGGAGCTCCCCTTGCTGCACCAGATGATCCTGATGAATCAAGTCACTCCTAAATAATCGATGTTTGCTATTCGTATTGTTTTGGAAAGCGATCGCCCATGAGATAAGTCATAGCTTCTTGGTCAATGGTGCCTGATGCCACAAAAAATTCAAGACCCACGACAAGCGGAATATACTGCAACTGATGAGGAAGATCATCGGCCTGATCATAGATGTACCGCTCGGACGGAATCATGTCGTCCACTTCGATCAGACCATCGTGGCTGAGTGACGACAGGATGACCGAGTCCAGAATCATTCCGCCCGGTAAGGTTGTCCAGAGGTGGTACTGACTCATGTTCTCTTCGCCGCTCTTGTGCTTGATCATCTTCTTGAAATGTGACGAGGTGATCGGCAGGCGCACTTCTCCGTTGACCGAGACATTGCCCATTGTAATGAGTGCGCCTGGAACATTAAATTTTTTCACCAGCATGTGGAACATGCCGAAGTTGACGGACATGCCCTTGGTTGCACGCTCCGCAAAGGGAATCGGGCTGGAGGCCTCCAGTTCATTCAGGATATTCTGGTCCAGTGGTGAAACGGTCTTGTCGGGTGCGTAGTTACCCAGTCTCCACTTCTTGGTGCGGCTCATGGCGAGTTGCAAATCTTCATTATAGGTCACGATTTCGGCTCCCTTTCTGGTATGGGAGGTGGGTAGCATTTTGGAGTGCAGCACGCAATGATGCGGGCAAAGACTTTTCAGCCTGCCAGGGAAGTACTGATTAATTCAATTTTCAGGAAGTGCTGTAGAATTATTCACTGGCAAGGCGCGCAAAAAAGTCAAGGCTGACGAGTGCTTCCTGCACGCTAGGATTTGAGGTTTTTAAAGCAACGAAGCCAGCGGACAATTATGCAGTGCTTCCCTAGCTGCGCTTCAGCGTATGCAACGTGATCTCGGGTGACGTGCCCAGCCTGAAGGGTGGCCCCCAATAACCGGTGCCGACATTGACATATATCAATGTGTTGTCGTGAAGGTGCAGGCCACGCACGTATGGCTGAAAAAGATGAATGGCTAGGGTCCACGGGAAATACTGGCCGCCGTGGGTATGACCTGACAACTGGACATCAAAACCTACCCTGCTGGCATCAAAGACTGAACGCGGCTGGTGCGCAAGCAGAATGGAAACATCATGGTCCGGCGCGTTCTTGATGGCATCCGCAGGCGAAGACACATGCGACGGCTCCAGGCGGCTGCTCCGGTAATCCGAAACACCTGCCAGCAAAATTGTCCCCTTGCCCGTATCTATGAGCGTGTGCTCGTTTACCAATGGGTGCATCTTGAGTCGTTGCGCTTCCTTGAGCCACTGTTTCACGCCTGAATAATATTCGTGATTGCCTGTACACATCCATGTGCCGTGCGGAGCCTTGAGGTCTGCAATGGGACGAATCGCGCCGTTGAGGTCAGCCACCGATCCGTCAACCAGATCGCCGGTGTGCACGATCATGTCAGCCCCCAACGCGTTGACTTCATCGACCACCATGCGCATCCAGTCACCCCGGAGAGTCGGGCCTATATGAGTGTCGGAAATCTGTGCAATGGTGAATCCGTCAAGGCCCTCGGGCAAATCTGGTATTGGTAATGTATTATGTACCGTCAAAGGCTTGCTGCGGGCCTGGAACATGGAATAACCGGCCAACGGCAGCGACACGGCCAGGATGACGGCATTGGACGCATTGAGCAGGAAGCGACGCCGCTCCAGATCTGGCTCGATGAAATAGGGCCGCTTGCTGCGTTTGACAAACAGCTTGTTCAGACCGGACATGATTGCCCTGATGCAGAGTGGAATATCACGGACAAGCATGAGAACAGTCACAATTGAGACGAAACCGAGAAAAACGTAGCCCACCCAGTTCATGCTGTTGAAGAGTACCCCTTCAATCCCTTCACTGTGCAAAAACCGGGTCAATCTCTGGCCAAACAGAAGTCCTCCCACAATCAACCAGGCTACAATCTTCTGTTTGCGGCCCATGGATGAGGGTTCGATAAGCCGCCATCCCAGATAGAGGGTCAACAAGGTGGCGACGGACAAAACAACGGCAAACCATATATGCATGTTCTCGGCTAACTCCAAGTTTTCTATATTCTCAAATGGGCCACAATTTGCGGATTGTCAAATTTTCGAAAAAAAGGACTGCCTGACGTGCTTTCTCGGACCATGCTGCTAAATCTGGTTCCGATGTTGTCGAGAAGGAGGAGAAAAGTATTTTGATGCTCATCGATCTGAAAAAAACTGATATTGCGTCTGGCAAAAGCCATGCCAGAAAAAACTGAAAAAAAAGGAGTTTCAGCTCTTGACTTTCTCTCACCTTAGAGCCTTGGGACCTAGCGGAAAACCGGGAAAAATCCACGATTTAAAAAACTTTTTCCTGTGGAATTCGTCCAAAAAATGGTTTTCAACGCTTAACCCTTATGGTAGATCGTTTTACTCTTGAGGTCACAATTCTTTTTCAGGCAATCGCTCCACCCATCTGTCGAGAATCTCCCCCTTTGGAAACGGAAAAAGTTTTTTCTAAACTAGTTCTAGAAAAAAGTTAAATATATTCGCATTCACGTGTAGTAGCCCCCTGTGTAAAACTTTTTCCAACCGCCCATAAATGCCCCTAAACGCCAACAATAGCCCTCCATGGTCGTAGTCTCCAAAAAAAACCTCGCACCCCCCTGTACAAAAAAAATCTATTGAGATATCACTGTACGCATGCTTCAGCAGCTTTTTTTATGTAAAAAAGCCAAAACATGGCCGGGATCAACGATTCCACGGAAACCCCTCTTGCCAACCGTTAAATCAAATGAACGCTTTGCCCCGATGGAGCGTAAGAAAGTAGAGAAGAAGAATGAACAAGCCCGCTGGGGTCTGGAAATATGTACGAGGTTTTGAGAACCTGAGCCTGTGTGACTGGCCGGGGCGAACCACGTGCATTCTCTTTCTTGGTGGTTGCAATTTGCGCTGCCCGACCTGCCATAATTATCAACTCGCCTGGGACATGCATTCGGTTCCCGTTATCGATCCATTGCGCATAAAATCATATTTGCGGGATCGTGCAGGATGGCTGGACGGTGTCACTATTACCGGCGGCGAACCGACCACGGTTCCCGGTGTCAGTGAACTGCTTTGGGAAATCCGAAAATTCGGCCTGCCCATCAAGATGGACACCAATGGCATGCGCCCGGAAATCGTTGAGGATATCCTTCATTACAAATTGGCAGACGCTTTTGCCGTGGACGTCAAGGGGCCCTATGAAAAATATCCATCCCTGACCGGTCACGCTGTTTCAGCCATTGCTGCCAAAGCCAACCTTGAGCGCATATTCGAAATGGCCAAAGTCAATCCAGAGGCATTCTATTTTCGCCTCACACGAGTTCCCGGCCTCACCGAAAATGATCTCAGAATTGCCCAAGGTTATCTGCCACCAGAGTATCAACTGAAAATTCAGAAATTTGTGCCCCCAAGGAGGGAGTCCGAGCATGCCCATTCAGATCATGAAGAGAGACGGCCGGCTGGAAACGTGGTCAACTGATCGCATAGCCCAGGCCATTTTCAAGGCACTCAGTGCCAGTGGGATCAAGGATCCGCTCCTAGCCAAACGTCTTGCCAAGAAAGTCGAGAAGGGGCTTGATGGCATGGACATTCCTGAACAGGAACATGTTCAAAATACTGTTGAGAAAATTCTCATGGAATCTCGGCAGTTTGAAATAGCAAAGAAATATATTCTCTACCGGGAGCAGCGTCGTCAGCTCCGTTCACAGAAGGATGCCTACCTCGACATCAAGCAGGTCATCGACAGCTATCTTGATCAGGCTGATTGGCGCGTGAATGAAAATGCCAATATGACCCACTCCTTTCAGGGACTCATGCTCCATCTGTCGGGAACGGTTCAGGCACGGTATTCTCTGGAAAAATATCCCGAAGAAATCCGTCTGTCTCACGAGCACGGCTATTTCCATATACATGATCTTTCTTTCGGTCTGGCCGGATACTGTGCGGGCTGGTCCCTGCGTGATGTTCTGCTCGAAGGTTTCAATCTGGAAGGACGAGCTTCCGCCGGACCTGCCAAGCATTTTGATACGGCTCTGGGACAGATGAACAATTTTCTGGGCACGCTTCAGAACGAATGGGCAGGTGCGCAGGCGTTCAACAATGTTGATACCTACCTTGCTCCCTTTGTTCGTCACGACGGCCTGACCTACAAGCAGGTTCGTCAATGCATGCAAAAATTCGTGTTCAACCTGAACACCACTTCGCGTTGGGGCGGCCAATCTCCGTTCACCAACCTGTCCTTTGACCTTGTGGCACCCAAACACATTGCCAAGGAGCCGATCATCATCGGCGGCAAGCTCGATGACGTGCTGACCTATGGGGATTTCGAGGAAGAAATGGCCATGATCAACAAGGCCTACATTGAAGTCATGCTGGAAGGCGATCATCACGACCGAATCTTTTCATTCCCCATCCCGACATACAACGTCACCGAGGACTTTCCCTGGGAATCCGAGATCGGTGAACTGCTCATGCAACTGACCGCCAAATACGGCGTCCCCTATTTTCAGAACTTCATCAGTTCAGACCTCAAACCAGAAGACGTGCGTTCCATGTGCTGTCGTCTCCAAATGGATCTTCGTGAACTCAGGAAAAAGACCGGCGGCCTATTTGGTGCGGGCGATCTGACTGGCTCCATCGGCGTAGTCACTCTGAATCTGCCCAAGCTCGCCTATCTGGCCCAAAGCGAAGACGATTTTCTTGAACTGATCACCGAATATTGCGAACTGGCCAAGGATTCACTTGAATACAAGCGCAAGGTCATCAATAACAACCTTGAATCCGGCATGTTCCCTTGGTCCAAACGATACCTCAAGAATGGCTACAAGGCCCATTTCTCGACCATCGGTCTGCTCGGTGGTCATGAAGCTTGTCTGAATCTGCTTGGCAAGGGTATCGAGACCGAAGGTGGCGTGCGGCTCATGCGTCGGGTTCTCCACCACCTGCAACGCATCACTGCCCGTTTTCAGGAAGAGACCGGCAACCTCTACAACCTCGAAGCCACGCCAGCAGAAGGCACCAGCTACCGCCTGGCCAAGATCGACAAGGCCCTTTACCCGGACATCAAGGCGCAGGGCAACGGTACTCCCTACTATACCAACTCCACAGCCTTGCCGGTTGGGATTTCTGAAGATGTGCTCTACGCCCTGGAACATCAGAATCAGCTTCAGCCGCTGTATACCGGCGGCACCGTGTTCCATACCTTCCTTGGCGAAGCGGT
>JAEINO010000041.1 GCA_016342345.1 Pseudodesulfovibrio sp.
CCTCCTGGGGTTATTTTTGCGGAGATATGCACCTTAAAGCAAGCGCATTTTCTGTCTAGGATTCGCAGCGCACTATAAACTCTACTACGATTTTTGCCTACTGCCGTGTATCCACTGTGGATCAGAACCCAGAGTCTCAGCAGGATGCTATTCAGAAAGCCTACCCAGATGCTGTGTGTCGTACTGAAAAGGCCAGTGCTACCACACGTGTTGGTAGACCTGTGCTTGAACTCATTCTTGAAATGATAAGAGAAGGTGACAAGCTGGTAGTTTGGAAGCTGGATCGACTGGCAAGAAACATGCTGGACCTTCTCAATATCGTGGATGAACTGAAGGCAAAGGGTGCAGCATTGGAAGTACTGGATCAGCACATAGACACTAGTACTGCAAGCGGTGAAGCCTTCCTTCAAATGCTCGGTGTATTCGCTCAGTTCGAAACCAATCTTCGTAAAGAACGACAGATGGCTGGTATCCAGAAGGCCAAGGACAAGGGTAAGTACAAAGGACGTAAGGCCAGCTACAGTAAGGATCAGATCAAAGTGATGTTAGCTGAAGGTAAGAGCCATGCTGCTATATCCCGTGAATTGGGTTGCTCAACCAAGACCATCCAGCGTGTGAAAGCTACCACATAAGATGGACTCTCCCGAATGGCGAACATACCTCCTCTGGCAAATTCACCGAATGCGGATAATCGGTGTGATTGTGTATGAGAAAGTACCTCTTCCCAGTGATAAGTAGACCTCATGTTCACGGTTCGCGGACACCATGTTCACAGAACGCGGATATGCCACTTACCTGTTGTCTTCATTGGAGAATATGCTATAATAATCCCTTCGTGTTTCTGGCCTACTCATACTCATACTCACACTCATACACAATCACACCGGAGGTTACTGGAATGGAAATCTTCTCACGCGAACTTGGATACGAGATTGATCTTGCACAAGGCGATACTGTCTTCTTCGCTCGATATGACTTTGGTGAAGATCATCTGAATCCTAAAGAAAGTATCTATGAGAATTGGGAATGTCTACCTGCTGCCGACCAGACAGAACTCCGAATGATTCACACTGCCATCTGTGGTCAGCTAGAGAAATACGCGGCTATCGTCCGCAGGAATGAAAACCGAACACCGACCTATGATGATGGTTCCACCCTTATGCGGATTCACTACCCTACCCTGTTCCCGATGTGGAAAGGGGAACCGATGGAAAACACCTCACATGCAGGAGTATAGGGCTATCTTAGCTGCCCATCTCTTGGGCAGAGGGTGGAGATAGGGTTATATGTATATAATATGTATATAATATGTATATAGTCCCTATCTCCACTCTATGTTTAGATTCCATACCTTCATACCCTATACCACTCTAATGAATCTAAGGATTACCCTGTCCAGCTGGAATAGTCTTTCGTGTATGGGAGAGGGACACGGCGTTTACCAGCCTTGGTCAGATCACCAATAAGTCTGTCCTTCCCTACGATCTCCACGAACTGTCTAACTTGATGGTGTAACCCCCTTTATATCGGCTGAGAAACGGCTTCCATATTCGCCCTGTAAGACATTCTACTGTCCTCAGATGGCGTATGCCCTAGAACCGAACTCAAGATGCGCTGCAAAGGAAATGCAAGCAACTGTCATAGGTGTAGGTGGCTCAGGTCTAAATCACGGTATTGAAGTTTCTGCATGGCCTTACTGAGCTTCCTTAGAAAGTACCCTCTACCATACCTATCCTTCATACCTCCTGCACTATGGCCTTGAAGGGAATCCATCTGTTCATAGGCAATATCAGAGTCCCGGCAAGCATCCTCGAAACAATGGCGAAAACTATGAAATGCGTTCTTAGAATGTTTCACAGCTACAGCCTCTAGAAAGTAGCGAAAGTACTTTGAGAAGGGAGAAGAGTAATAACCATCTTTGCCCATATTTAGATCAGGAAACAGTCGTTTCTCCCCTTCTAGCATCCGTTGCTTTACATGCTCCATGAAGCCCATTGCAATGAGTTCCTGATGAACAGGTATGAATCGTATTGAGTTAAAGTTTTTCACCTTCTTATCATCTCCGTCCTCATTGATGTCGAAGTAGTGAACACCCGCCTCCTCACGTATATCGTCAGTGTACAGTTGGATGATTTCACCAAGGCGCATTCCTGTGAATAGAGCAATCAGGGGAACCCAGTACCGTCCGGTGCCCTTTAGAGAAGTATCACCGGGATATCTCCACCCTGAAGGAGACTTGCAACCAATATAAGTGGGAGACATAAAGATCGTATTCAACTCTCCTACCGTAAAGGGATCACGCTCAGTTCGAGCATGGGCTTTGACCTTCAGCTTCGGTATATCCAGTGGGTTCACAAGGGATTCATCATAGTACTTGCTAATCCACTTCCACAAAGAGAACACCAACCCTACCACCTTATTGGCATTGGTAATACTCATAGGCTTGATACCTAACTTGTCTGCCCTGCTTGCGGCTCTCTCTAGTGATAACCCTCTCAAATCTTTTTCCTTGTCCCAGTTGGCAGGAAGTTTGAGAATGATATCCCTGAATCTCCGTCCATCAACCTTAGAGTATTTGTTGATAGGACGATCACCGACCACTTCTATAAACTGAGCAATACGTACACGATACATATCCTCTGTCTTTGGCCTCCAAGTTCCTTCAATCTTCTTCAGTTTATACCATTTATCCTTAGCATGTGAGAGTAATGGCAGTAGTGATTCAGGTTCAAGAGCGTGAGTAGCAGGAGTCAAAACAACCTCGCCAGTATTCCTTTCCTTGATAGCTTTAGTTGCATTGATAGATACTGCTTGAAGTTCTTTGGCTACTGCCTTGAGGCTTGGAGATTTCTTTTCAAGACGGATACCTGACCATGATAAGACCTCTTCAGCTTCGTCCATATAAAATGGTAACACCTTCCCTCTGGCATTAGCCTTGCGATCAACAGTATCCAGATCGTCAGTCAGTTCCTCGTACTCCTCAAAGGTCTGCCTTGGCCTTTCAAAATCCTGATGGTCCTCGACATCATAAAACTCAGAGTCACGGGTATCCTCATCCTCCTGAAGCAGATGAGCGTAGTAGACCTCACCTACCTTCCTGATCTCATCCTGAGAAAGTTCTGTACGTATTGGCTGTGTCTGCTGCTTGAGCCAACGCCGATGTTCCTCAAACCTTTTGTCTACCTCTACGGCAGCTTCACGAACCAGCTTCAGAGCCTTGTCGTAATCCTTGGTTTTGAGAGAAAACTTTTCCTCAGTCTTAGGATAGGTAGACTGTATATCTGTGGGGATTGCCGCACGATGGTAATAAGTAGCTCCACGGCGGTATAATCGGGTGTGACCGGGCATTGTTTCCATGTCCTTTCTGTACCACTTTCTTGTACCAAAGGCAAAATAAAAGCCTTGAACCCTAGTATGTTACCAAGATTCAAGGCATTTTACTTACATGGCGGAGAAGGAGAGATTTGAACTCTCGAACGAGCTTAACACCCGTTACACGCTTAGCAGGCTTATGCGCAGATTAATAAAATCATATAAAATCAATGATTTCAACAACTCGCTTTCTCCCCATGTGTATCAATTGTGTCACATCAACCCACCTTTTCCTGCAAAGTGACACACGAGTGACACACGAACGGTATTGATCCACGGCCCCTCCTTTACCCCACCACCGGCCACTCCACCGCCCCCGGAAATCCCGCTTGTTGCGGCACATCCCGCAACCCCTGGCGGTACTCTCCCCATGCCGTCTTGCCAGCCTCATCAAGGGGGCAGTCCAGTAATTGTGTCCAATCCGAGGCCAACAGCAACCGGTCCCGCTCGGCTCGGATTGCATCACCTTCGGCCTCTGTCCTTGCCGCTTCGTCAACAGTGGCCGTGATTATCTCCTCACGATAGACAAGATCGTCACCCTTCACCCACTGCGTTTCATAGGCGGTGTGGGGTTCGCGGGCGATTGGCCGGGCCAGTTCATTATATCCGAGCGCGTCCCATCGTTCGCGGGAATACCCGGCTGTTGATACCCTAAATGTTTCCGTCTGTTCTCCCACTTCTCGTGCCTCTTCAACAAATTTCGGAGGGATCACAAGCTGGTCGATGTTGCCGTCTTTTATCCAAATAGTCATATCTGCACCCTCCTAGCTTGTGGGCGTTGTTGTGGTTTGTGTGCCGGTGATGGTCCAGTCATTATCATTGCCGGACACGTCATTGCCGAGTGTACCCGCGAGCGTAAAATCGAGATACGAACCGGTGTTACCAAAAACAGTATTCTTCGGCTTGATAGGTTTCCGCTTGTTGTAGGGTGTGGAGACAAGCTCGTAACCTTCCCATTCACCAATAAGGATTTCATTACCATACCCGGCAGTAGTCCACATGCGATAATATTGATACGACTTTGTTGCTGGAGTATCCATGGTATAATAAATATCATTCCATGACATCATCGTTGCATTAGTGACAGTATCTAATAAGTCCCAAGTCGAGCCATCGTTGGAGCCACTAACAGTCCAATTCTTTGGGGAGTAACTACCGCCACCACCATACTGACCGTCATGATAGATTTTGTATGCTGTAAGTCTTTTTCCATTACCGGCACCAAAATCATACTGGAGCTTATCCCCGGCATAATAATAATATAACGGAGCATTTGATCCATCAGCAGGAACACCATCAAAAGCCCTGAATGGAGGCCAAGAGGCATTGAAATTGGTGCCGCTTGGAGTTCCCCCAGTGAAAGCCTGAGTTGTGTTATCCACAAGCGCAACATCAAAGGTGCCACTTGTCGTCTTGCTAAACTCGCCGACTCCAACCAGTCCTTCCACACAAAAAACGTCAGCCCACGCACTGGTCCATTCACCAAAGTATTTTGTCAGAACGTTCTTGATTAGGTCTGCGTAGGTTGTACCAATCGTGCCGGTGTAGCTGTAGACAGTAGTGCCACCAATAATGACAGTGACGGTTGTGCCATCTTTTTGGATATGGACATGACCGTAAACCAATTCGCCCGCATCCAGATACCAGAGCGAAATTGTGGCTTGAGTTGGCAAGGTCTGTGTGGTCGAAACTGCTGTGACGATCCCCGCATATGGAATACGATACCTGCTTCCTCCGATCTCCTTAGGCGTCAACATGACTATGCCTCCATATTCTGCAAGCTGACAATCGACTTGCGGCTGTTGTACCGCTCGACCACAATGCGAATCTCCCCGGCTGCGGAGTCAGGGTCAGGCAGGTTCCCATCTGTTTTGTAGCTCGTTGCCAGAACAATTGTACTACCAGCAGGATAAATATGGAACACGTACGTACCGTCGTAAGGCAACGTAACGTCAGAGAACTGGCTGTCCACGGTCAGCGTCCACTCGATATGATTGCGGGTCACGGTCAAGTTGGCTAAGTCTGTTTCAGTTGCTTGTTCACCATCTATATAACCATATACTTGAGCCTCATCACCAAAGACGGTCTGGAGCATGTCAGGGGTATCTGGTCGAAGGGCCAAAAACCCATTTTCGGGGGGTTGCCCGAATGCAACTGCCGTGATGTCACTTTCAACCGTTGCCGTCACGGTGATAACCGTCTTTGAATCAGCATAAACAGCCGAAACCACGTGACCATAAACCACCGAGCCTTGCGCTATTCTCACAGCCCGACCAACTGTGTAAACGGAAGTATTATCACCGGGCATGGAAAATGCGGTATCCGATTCATAAATCGGCGTATCGGGATCTTCCGCCCACCATCCGCCAGAGGGCATCCCAGCTTTCAATGTGCCATCGTCATTCATGGCAATGGATAAAAAAGCAAAAAGGGATTCAAGATACTCGTCAAAGTTATTTTTCCACCCGGTTTGCCCCAGCGGCAGGCTCTTCAAAGCGTTAATTGTTGAGTTGAGGCTAGCCATTATACGACCTCCCTGATAATAAATTTGCTACTATACAATTTGTCAGTTCGATTTTGAGCCTTAGGAACCTTTGTAAACCGACCATAAAAAGTTGTAAAAGCCCGTTGCTTTTCATGAAGATCAATCAATCTGACAATAAAATCTTTCCTCACTCCACAATGCTTACTCAGATTCAAAAAACGGCCCCATATTTCCGTATCTTGAATTGCCTTGAGATCAAACTGGGCAAGATAATATTGCTCTCTGACATCTGTCCAAAACTGACCACCTCGGCTTTCAACTGTGTTGGACGGGTCAACGAGCTCAAGACTAAAACCATGCGAAAGATTGACCGATGCTTCCCAATGGTTGCAAAGGAACATGCGCCCAAGAAAAAACTCATCATCACCATTGTCGAAGGACACCCGCCAGTACAGGTAGACAAGGGACTCGTCGAGAAAGAAGGTTTGTGTGACGCGTGGATAAAATTCCAAATCTTCCTCGTCGGGATAACCGCCCCATCCAACATTACCCCAACCACTTTCACCCCAACCAATAATAGGCTCGTAAAGGTTAATCTCTTTTGAATAAACCTCATCAGTACGGGCCGCGTCGGAAAAGGCTTGAATCTTGACCGTGGCGGATGAAGACAAATTGTGTTCCACAAGCCCCAGAGCAGAACAAAGCGTCGGCTTTGCAAAATCAATATCAATAAAGGCCATACCGGTACCGTCCGTTTTCCATGCTTTTTTTCTAAGCGTATTAGCCAGATTGGAAACCGGCCAAGCGGATTGCTGAGAAGAGGCAACCAAGGAAGCCAAATCAAACCGGGTATTATCCCAAAGAAAGGTTACATTCATGCCCAAAGCTCCATAGTGATTTCTGAATTCTTGTAATCCTCGGAAAACCCAATCAAACGGAAAAGTCCGTGCTGCCCATGCCGATCAAGTTCAAGGGCCACCGTGCTATGAAGACGAAGCAAGAGGGGCCGCACTTTCGTCTTGACGGTAAGAACTCGCCGGGGAGCCGAGTACAAGGCAAAGAGCCGGGTCTTGATGGTGTCGGCATCGGCTTCCGTATTCAAGATGGTCTCGCGTGTCCCCATCTCCATGGCCAGGGGGTTGAAATCCTGAACTATAGGATCTTCCTGGGTAGCCGTGGCCCGAGTCTCCGGCGCGTTCGAGTAGTAGCCAACGTTCACTTTCCAATAATGTCGGTCGAATATTTTTTCGGAAAAACCGGAAGGCAAAAGGTCAAGGTCAGTGATGGTCAGGTCGGCTTGGCCTGATGGTTCCTTGAAAGTCCCAATGATGAACGTCCCGTCTCGATCGAATCCCCACCATCCACCAACAAGCGAAATAATCCGATCAAGGACCGTCGCCACCGATTCATATCCATCGGTGACAAGGTATGCGGTAAATGCATTTTCAGTGGCCCAAGCCGACCGCATGGTCAAATCAATTGAAGAAATACCGGCATGACCAAGGGCAGCCCCAAGAAGATTGTCCAGAGTGTCGGCCCCATCATACTCGGGGTGTACCTTGCGAAGGCAATCCGTTTGGTAGTCCTGAATCGGAATTGTTACTTTCTGGAAATCCCATGAAGGCCTGCCCATTCGTCCGGTGAATACGGGTCGGAATTGATTGGTGGCCAGTCCATCAAATCCGAGCTTGATGGTAATTGTCCGCCCTTCCCACTGACGGGTATGAAGAAGATCGTCCAGGCCACCATCGGCATTGATGACGGTCAAATTACCGAAAGCTGAAGAGGAACGACCGAATACGATTTCTTGCATCGACCGGCGGAACATTGGAACGCCTTCAAGCTTGGGCTCGTAAAAGATATCTGTCAAATGCGGGTCAATGCTTTGGTCACTCAGATAGATCATCTCAGTGGCAACACTGCCTTGATCCATATAGGCAAGTTCGATTTCAGCCAGATATATTTTCTGACTGTCCTGACGCTCAAGGTGTTCTTCAAATGTCAAACTCATTACGCTACCCCACTGCCATGGAGTACAATCGTACCATTCTCCGATGCGTTTCGAAGATCGGGGATAATGGCTTCGGCAACATCATGACCAGCGACTTGAATAATGACAGTCATCGGACCAGAACCACCGAACTCGGGGAATTCGCCATTATTGATCTTGTTAAGAATTTCCATGCCGGGACGTGAAACAACCGCTTCACCGGTTTGAACGGTAATGTTGCCCTCGTCATGTTTGAGAGATTTTGTCAGGTAGCCGCCAGTATGTGCATACGCATTCCCATTACCGGGACCGGTATCTGATGGACCACCACCAGACCAACCAGACATACCACCTAGCCCATTATTGGAAATAGCACTTCCGGCCTCACCTCCACCGGCCCAAACACTCCCGCCGCTAGTCTGTTGTGGGCCTAAATATCCGGCCAAAGCGTCATATATTTCTTTGCCCCCTGGGGTTAACCCCTGAACATCCCATTTCCCGTCACCAAAAAGACCAACTTGACCATTCATAATACGATCCAAATCAACAAGAATATCGTCGCCAGCGATGGAATGCATAGCCATAATACTAGAATTACCAAGGCGGCTGATATTGCCCTCAGTTACACCAAAACCGCGCATATAATCCATAAATCCTTGAAATTTGGATTGTCCGGTAAACTCATCGTATGTATCTTCAAAAAAGTCTTTGACTCGTTCATTTTTTCTAGCGTCAAATAAATCCATCACTTTGGAAATACCGAATGAAGCTATTGGAGAAAAAGCCAAGCCAAGTCCAGGGATAGATATTCCAAGAGCGGCCAAAGCTGCAGAAGACAACGCAGAACCATAGTTGTCATAATCAGATACACCCATCGCATGCGAAACCATTTTTTGACCAAACCCACCAACAAAGCTCGTCATCATCGTCTTTGTAAATGCTTCAAATGAAGCTTCTCTTGCCATGGATTCAACCGCGCTTTGATCTACCCCATATGCCTCAAGGGATTTTCCGGCTGACATATAATTTGAATACGTTCCATAAGCGGCTTGAATCCCTCTGAGCCCCGAAATCATGCCCTGCATTGAAAGCAGATCGTGTACATCCGTCGAAGGCATGGAAGCATTGAAAGGAGTATCAACATGATTACCGGATTCGACTGAACTAGTCAGACCATCAAAAAAATCTTGACCACCACCGGACATACCGCCTTGAGAGGCCATAGCCTTTCTAATGCGAGTAGCGTGCCCCCTCGGAACAACCATTTCACCGGCCTGAAGCTTTGCAAGAAGTTCATCCGGACCGACATCTTCCGCGCCGGAATGAAAAACAGCATCGATGATGTCACCAAAGAAACCACCCATACTGCCAAGCATGTCGGCTCCAAAAGAAGTAATACCATTTTTGACCCAAGCCCCGGCCATATCTGCCAAAGAATCAGCCATGACCCGACGCATTCCCGTCCAAGAACTTTCCCAATAATCTTCAAAATCTCGAAGGTCACCACCCATGACATCAAAGAAAAAATCAGAAGTAGAATCACCCATGCCATCGAACGCGCCTTCGGAGACATCGGCCAAGGCATCATAATGCGCTTCCCATAATTCAAGCTGGCGGCCATGTTCAGAACGATAGGTTTTTGTAAGCAAAGTAGCCCGTGCTTTAGAATAATCAAAAAAATCATCGGCAAAAAGAAGCTTGTTCTCAAGTTCGTCTTCCGCAATTTTGTCACGTTCTCGGGAAGCCCAAGCTTCTATTTTAATGCTATTTTTCGAGGACTTCTTGAGAAGGGTTTCCTTCTTGTTGAGCTTCAGCTTCTCTTCTTCAAAATAACGACCATCAATTTTTTTTGCTTGCTCAAGATTCTTTTTATCTATCTCCGTTTGCTTTTTACCCCGCTTCTTCCACTCTTCTTCAAGAGCCTTGGTCTCGCCTTCATTGAGTGCAAGAAACCACTTATCATAATCAGCTTGAGTAATTTTGCCAGCGTCAAGATACGCTTTAAGCTGATCACGGCGTTTATCGAATTCGGCTTCAATACGAGCCTCACGCTTTTCAGATTGCTCAGCCGTAATGACAGTCAAATCACGTTCAAAGTCTTCCCATGAACGAAGGCATTTTTTCTTGATGTCCTCATCTTCACCACTTCCACCAATTCCGCCAGTAGTCATTACTTCCTTTTTGGCTTCCTCCATTGCCACTGTCTTTGCATCAATCAGCCTGAAATCTTGTTCTGCCTGAATACGAGCTTGAGCGATTCTATCTTGAAGTGCCTTGATACGATTCTGGGAATCTTCAATTTGTTTTTTGATCTCAGGGCCAAAAATATCAACATCTTGACCACGGAGATCGTTCAAAGCTTCTTGCCTGTTATTAAGAAAAACAAGTTCCTGATTTAGGATTGCACTACTTTTGTCGATATTGGTAATGCCTGCGGCTTGCTTATTGAGTTTATCAATTTGCCCCATCGCCGCTGCAATCAAGGTTATAGCGATGCGTGCCTTCGCCCCACCGACAAGTGCGCCTACAATGCCAATTTCTTGAACGACTGTGGGCAACTTGTTCCATCCCGTAACGGTTGATGAAAAAATCTCTCCAACCTTTCCAGCAAGTGGGGCCATGTGACGAACAAATTCAATTGATTCACCTGCAAATTCTGAGAACTGGCCCTTATTCTCTGACACCCATTGAGCAAAAGCACTTGAAACTTCAAGAATCGCGGGGGCCAATTCCTCGCCGATATCCGCTGCGGTAGCCCTGATAATATTCCTGTCTCTATCCATTTGTGCTTCGAAAGCCTTCCAAGCCTCCATTGCTTCAAGAGTCAAGGCGGTCGCATTTTCCGTTTCTTCATTAGCAATATTCAAGGCACGGGCAAGCTCATCGGATCGTTTAGCCAAGACGGGCAAGCTTTTCAGAACCTCTTCACCCTTGAGTCCAAAGCGTCCAAGCACTTCGGCTGCCGAATCCCCCTCGCCAATCATTTGACCAAGGCCTTTAATAAAAGCCTGAAAAACTTCGGTGGAATTCGTTTTAAATGTTTGCCGAAGCTGCCGGTCGGTCATGCCGGTGATAAGCATCAATTCCTGCATGGAATCGCCACCGCCACGAATGGCTTTATCAATTGCACGGAATGCCCTGCCAACAGAAGAACCACCAAGCTCGGCCCGGATACCAAGTGACTTCAATGTCGCGCCCAGGGCAGCGGCTTCAGAACTCGACACACCAAATACCCCTGTGGCTTGGGCGACCTCTGTGGCCATATGTGCAATCTCTGATTCAGTCGCCGCCATATTGTTACCAAGAGCAACGATAACAGAACCGAGAACTTCAACATTATCGGCGGATTCACCGGTAACATTCAAAATACGGGCGAGACTCGTAGCAGCTTCTTCACCCGCCAAATCTGAAGCACTTCCCAACATACCCACAGTCTTCACGAACTTGAGAATGTTGCTCCGGCCCGTAACTCCAAGCTGACCAGCACTTTGAGCAATAGCAAGCAACTCTTTCGTCGCCAGCGGACTTGTCTTTGAAATTTCCTGAATATCCTCACCCAAAGCATGAAGTTCATCCCCGGTAATGCCAGTTGTCTTTTTCACCCCTATCAGACCAGAATCCAATTCAGAAAATTCACGAACCATCGAAGCAACAACTAGGCCAAGCCCCATACCAGCAATTGCATTGCGGAGATTGAAAACACGGTTATGAACACTCTGGAAAGCCCCAACACCGATTCTCTTGAAGTCGCGAAGTGCGCCGGTCGTATCGCCAAGCTTTAGCCTCAAAACGGCAGTTTCAGTGGCGGACAAGCCAGCAGACCGAGCAATATCTATCAGAGCACGATCTGTGGCCGCCGCCGCCTTGGTTTGGAGCAACCGGCCTTGGAGTTTGGACAAGTCCTTTTCTGCCAAGCCAGTGACTTTTCTGAATTCCCCGAGATCAACACTAAGATTATCAAAGTCTTTGCCCGTCACCTTAGTGGAACGTTGAACCGTTCCGAGGTTGCGGACCAAAGAGTTTACGCCACGCTGTAACTGTTGAGGAGACAACGCATTTCCCATAGCATTAGACATGCCTGTAGCGGAGTCTTTTACAATCCGCTGCGCTTGGGTCATGTCGGCTTTTAACTGGGTAATGTCTCCCGCGATGGTGACGTAAACGCCGGGTATCTTCATGATTGTTTTCCTATGAAGTGAGAAGCCAATTTGCAGACCTTTTCGAAGCAAGTTCGCTTATCTTCAACGCCGAACAACTCCATGGCCGAATGAATAGCCAAGTGGTTGATATCCACCATGCTCCCTTTGGGCGAAAGAATAAGTTGATTCCGGCATTTCATAAATATCTCGGTTGCCTCTTTATTCTCAAACATCAAGTGCGGTATACACTCTTCACACGGAGGGTCATCGCCCTTTCTGTCGTATAGAACCTTGCATGTCTCGCATGATGGGCGAGTAGGACTTAAAACCCGCTCGGCATGCTCAATCAGTTTTTTTCAACTTCCTCGATCTTTGCAGCGAGGTCTTTCTTCAATTGATCAAGGCAGCGACTCAAGATGCGCTTGAACTCGATAGAACCACCAACCAATGCCAATTTATTCTTAGCCGTGCATTTGATGGGATTGCCAAGCGCATCTTCCATGTTTTCCCAATCGGCAATGCAGTAATCCCAGAACAATTCGTCATATTTGTCTTCGTCATGTTCTTGAAATTCATGGCGAACACGCTGTTTATATTCGACTTTGTTTTTGACTGTCTTCTTCCGAATCTCATTGAAGATGGAATCATTGGCGAGGCGAAGACATATTCGCCCTTCTTCAGGCTTACCCTCAACCAAGTCGAACCACGCACCAGGATTCAAATCACCGGAAATATCAAATTTCATATTAGTTGCTCCTTGTGGGTATGCCGGAGCGGTCACACAACCGCTCCGGCATGATCATTATGTGAGGGTTTCGACGATTTTTTTGCACGGCCCGGAGCCGGAGAAGTTGAAGCTGACCGATGCAACACCTGACTTGTCGGTGGCAACCTCCTGAGTGAGGATACGAACCCCCGCATCAGCATCAGATTCAGTATCAGGTGCGTAGTAAACGACCTTGTCACCAACCGTTGTGCTGTATTTCATGTAAAATCTGATATCCTGAACGAGTTCACCCGAGTCCCAGGCATCTTCGAGAACTTGCTGACCGTTGGCATCTTCGGCGTCCAGGCTGCCGGAAACGGCACCGCTCCACTTTTTCATACCGACATCAGACTTACCCCAACCATCACCAAAGGAGGTGGTATCAACTTCATCGGTGCTGCGGTTAATGTTCATGTTGCCCATCTCGGCAACGATGTTCGAACCAATTACAACTCTGGCAAACCTTCCACTGATAGTGCTCATGGTATCCTCCATGATTTTTGAATTACTGAGGAATAACCCTCAAAAACGACTATATAACTACAGGAGAGCGTCTACTTCGACACAATCCAGCATGGTTTTTTCAGGATCTTCCATTGATCCAATATTCTTCCGATTGACCTTAATTTTGATCACGCTCATGCCTGTTACTTGCTCGAACTCAACCGCAAGACGAAAGATCTCATCTTCAAATGCTTTCTTTTTGGCTTTTGCCTCATTCACTTTCATGCGGTTACTCCACTTCCAATTCGAAACGATATTGAATCATGACCTTGAAGGCATCACCGGCAGGAAGAATATGGCCAGGTGTTTCACGCTCAGCCTTGCGGACGTGGTAGCCTTCCACAATCAAGTCGCCATTATCAAAAAGGACTTTGCATAATTCATTGAAATCATGCGCCTCTTCATTGCTATCAACATAAAAAACAAAAAGAACCGGAACGCTTTCTACATCATGATCAAACGCCCCTGGGCGCGTATGTCCACCGGGGGAATAATAAACGCCATAAGGTGTATTGGTTCCCTTCGGAGCCTTGGGAGTGTGCAGCTTGCCGGTCAAGGCAGTGGACAGAGGCGAACCTTCATATTTGCTGTAAATGGCTTCAAACAGAGCTTTCATGATTTACCCCGCCGCCTGAAAAGCCTGGACCGCATATCTAATGCCCATCTCTTTTGCAGGGCTCAAAAAAGGAAGTGCCGGAACCTGCCCGATAATTTTGCCATTACGAATGATGTCATGACCAAACTCGATCAAATGGGCCTTCGGGTCTGAAGCAAGGACAATATATCCCCCATCCCAATATTTACTTTTTCTTTTCTTGATAGACCTTCGAAGATCTCCTGATTGATCCTCAAAAGCCGCTGAACTTTTAGCCTGCTCAACGACGATATCAGCTACTTTTTCAATGTTCGCCTCGACAGCCTGATTAATGTCATCAAGGGCCATGCCGAAGTCACCAAGATCAACTCTCACCGAACTCTTGATCATTACGAGACCTCCTTGAATTCAATTTCCGTGGCCATGATTTGAAGTTCTCGGTGCCGCTCTTCAAAATCAATGGGTGGCCCTTTAATCTCAAATTGACGGTCGCCGAACTGAATACGCATATTGGAAGTCACACCAGCCACATAGCGAACGTGAATACGGTGGGTGATGGTCCCTTCATCGCGAAGATTGGAAACCGCTTCTTTGCCACTGATGGGCCAGATGGCAGCACGAACAGAGTTGCCATGGGGAACCCATGTAGCCTTGCCAGTGCCGCCCATGCCGTCGCCGGTATCAGTGGACTTCAGGAAAAAAATTTTATGTCTGTACTTGGCCGCGCCCATTACACCACCACCGGAATGATATGGGCATCAAGAAGGCCATCAACAAAATCGCCAGGGAGTTCGCTCACATCCCGCCCGATGACAAACGCTTCGGGTGCTTCGTACAATCCAGCCACACGAATCAGAATCCAAGTCTGAATATCTTCAGGAGTGGTAGCAATAAAATCAGGGGATTCGCCAGTAACCGGCCAGCCCGTTTTAAACTTGATGGTCATCGATGCGCCGGTCGGCCATCCGTCTATGGACCGCACAAAGCCGACGAGCTTGTCGGTCACAACTTCGTAGGTTGCCACGTCAAGCGTTGTTTCAACGCCATCTAAATCGATGACCTTGACAAACTCGACCGATTGCAACGGCGGACGGGGTAGCTCAATCACTTCCATGGTAGCCCAGGCCTCAAGAGTCATTTCATATTCAGCTTCAACAAATTGCTTTCTCGTCAAAGATTCGCCTTTGCATCGAGCGGCTTTGATGTAAGCCTGAATCAAAGGTTCATCTTCAGCGACAATGCCACGGCATTGAAGCTTAGCCATCTCAAGAGAAATGGGTTCTACAACCGGGGATGTTATTATTTTCAAACGTTTCATTGTAACCCCTCCAAAAAATCTTTGGTCCAACCGGACATAGACGTCACGCGGCCCTTGAGTTTACCGGATGACTGAATCCAGCCGTCACGAAAAGTCGAGTAATCACCGTCAAGCGGAGCCCCGGCAACAATGATGCGCCTATACCCATGGTCGAGGCCGAAGAGGACACCGAGCAGAGTTGACGATCCTGTTTGACTTGGCCCTTGAAATATTTCGACATGCTCATACCTTCGATCAAAATAGACGTTGTTTCTGTGCGTAATGAGCGTGAAATCGTTGTTGCCGCCCATTTGATACCGTGTGTCTGTCCAAGCCTCACTCAACATTGTGACCGGATGATAGGTCACCCACCACGCGATTTCGCGGGCAAGTCTCGTCCCGGCCTTATTGACCGCCATGAACTCGGCAACAACCTCACCAATTGCGGCAAGGTCATCGTCGAGGCAGGGGGCATCTCCGCAAACGATTAAAATTTTTCACCCGCATCGGCGTTTGCCTTGGCTTCCAGTTCCAAAATGGCTTTAATAAGCGCAGGTTTCTTTTTGGTTTTGGTATCCACATCAAAGCGGGCTTTGGCATGGAGCCTCAATTCAGATGGTGTCATATGACCGAGTCGGGCTGCATAAAGCTTGTTGCGGTCAACTGCCACGGCTGGCTTCCCCAAAACGGTCTCTTCTTTTACTTCCGCATCCGTTTTTTCTTTCTCGGCTTTTGCTTCGGCGTCTAATCTGGCCTTGATTTCAGCCTTAGTTTCCACCAGAAACCCTTTGCTCTTTGCATACTTTGCACACAGATCGGAGACTGCTTTTCCACCGGGTTCAAAATCGTCAACGGTCAAACCGTCTTCGCTGAACTTAAACGCCTTTTTAATCTTGATTGTCGGCATGTTTTTTCCTTCAAAGGCGGGGGCTGCAAAACCCCCGCTTATTTTCTCAATTACTGAACCCGGCTAGGACGCGGCGTTCCGGTAATACTTCACACCACCACCGACATCGACGAAATTGCCACCGGAGCGCATGAAGGCCAGGAAACCGACCTGTCCTTTCTTGACGTAAGCGGAATCGGTGAAGCGATGGAATGTGATATTCATCACGTCGCGGATGACATACGAAGCCATGTGACCAAACAAAATGGACTTGGCGTTTGCAGCCATGACCGCGATGCTCTGGTTGATGGTATATTCGTACCCGTTCAGAGTTGCCGGTGCGCCGCCAACCATGTCAGGCATCCACAGGGGGCGACCCTGTGTGTCCTTGATTTTTTTGGCGACCTTCAAGGTAGCATCGTTGAACATCCACCGCGCACCGAGTTCACGGTATGCAGGATCGACGGAGTGTTCGAGATCGACGAGATCATCGTAAATGAACGTTACGTCCTGACCGGAGGCACCGACCTTGCCCTCACCCGCAGCGGCAACGAGGCCAAGCGGCTGACCGGAACCGGTACCAATGGTAAAGTGCTTGTTGGTGATGCGACCCAGGCGCGTAACAATACGACCGTTGACGAAAGCCTCGATGTTGACGCTTGAATCCTGCAAAAGTTCGATAGGAACCGGCACGACCTTGGAACTGTATTTATAAACCGGGAGGGATTTCGTACCAAAAGACATATCGTCGTCGGTTGCCGAAGCATTTTCAGCCACGATCTCGCCCTCTTCGGTGGTACCGTCAGAAGTGGGCCAGTTCATCGAGTTGCCCTGTTCGGTTGTGATGACCGTTGCCACTCCGCGCATACCGCCGAAAGCCTTGAGCGCGTCAATGACGGTAACGGCAACATCGGTCTGCACTGTGTAGCCACCCTCGGAATCGGTGCCAGTGGACATGGTGTTGTTAATGGTTTCCCAATCCTGCGCGGTGAGGGCTTTGTCGCCACCCTTGAGCCACTTGGCGAAGAGTTCGTTGGAACTGCCGGGGGCGGAACCCTTGACAACTTCCTCGACTGCATCGTTGACGACCTTCTCGGCGGCCATGTCCATTGCTTTCTGTTCACGGTCGATGCGATCATCTAAGTTGGTGATGACCTCAAGCAACGTATCAAGAGAGGCCTTTGCCTCTTCGGGCAAAGCCGCGTCCTTGGGATGCTTGTCCAGGGTGTTGCGGTATTCCCGCGCCTTTTCGTTGCGCTGTTCGCGCAGTGCTTGAATGCCCATAAAGTCCTCCTTCTGAGCGTTTCATTATGCGAAGCGGGAGCCGCTATCGCGGGGTGATATCCAACAGTTTTGCCGACCTTTCATAGTGGGCAAAACTGTAATCTTGTATATTCTCAACCGGTGTTGGTTTCGGTTCACTGTTGTTGTCTTTCTGTTCGGCAACCGGAGCCTTGGCATAGGCTGCAAGGTTCCATTCGCTATTTGCTTTTGGGGATTCGTCGGCAAGGCGGTCAGCAAATCCGAGGTCAACCGATTCCTGCCCGGTCAACCACGTTTCCTCGGCCATCATATGAATAATGTCCTCAACGGACTGGCCGGTTTCATCGGCGTAGGTTTGAGCCATTGTGCCGTCAACTTTTTCGAGAAGTTCGGCGGTACCGATGAAATCGTCGCTATTTCCACAAGCGCAAGTCCAGCCCTTGTGAATCATAATAAAACCACCCTTGGCGATTTCGACCTCATCACAGGCAACGGCAATGAACGAAGCCGCACTTGCCGCGTAACCATCAACGTGAGCAATAATCTTGGAACTGTGCGCCCGAATTGCGGCCTCAATGGACCGTGCCGCGAAAATAGCACCACCAGGGGAGTTAATGCGTAGATGGATGACCGAAGAGGTAATTGTATTCAATTCCTTAACAAATGATTCCGGGGCAATACCGCCCCACCACTCGGCCTCAAGTTCGCTCGATACGATCACGTCATAAAGATAAAGGACCGCTTCGTCGCCGTTGACTTCTGCTTTCAAAGGCATTCTTGCCGTAGCCTTTGCATTGTCATGCATGAGTTGCATCATTCTGTTATGCATCGCCTTTAGCTCCTTTCTCGGCCCCAGGCACAGGGCGTTGCAGTTCTTCGCCACCTTCAATAGGAGGCAGACCCTCGGCGGAACGTATCTCGTTAATGGTCATGAAACCGGGTTCCTGCATGGAACCACGGGCCGTGCGGTAAAACTCACCCCGCGTTTTTGTGTCTCCGCGAGTCAATTCAGACTCGTCAAACCCGGCATAGTGGGAATCACCACGGAAAAGTTTGACTTCCATTTCCTGCTCGATGTCAGTCAAATGGTCGTTGAGTGTGAACATCGTGAACCACCGGGCCATTTGTTCAACCCCGGAACCCCACGAACTGTTTTTTGAAGACTCGCCAATCATGACCGGCGGGACACCAAAAAAACGAGCAATATCTATCACGCTAAATTGTCGCGTCTCAATCAGCTGAGCATCGCCAGCCGAAAGAGAAAGCGTCTTTGCTTCTCCACCCTCAGTCAAAATCAATGGTTTGTGGTGGTTAACGGAGCCCGAATAGCGTCGGTCAAGATGATCGCGTAAACGCCCTAGCGCATCAGAGTCCAGTTTCGTTGGATATTGAAGGGAGACTTGAGACATCATGCCATTTTTGAACAACGCTGCCGCACTCTCCTCGGATGAAAGAGATAGCCCCATTGCCTGCGCTCCAGCCTGGATTGTGGACAATCCGGTTTTACCATTCCATCCAATGTTCGGAACGTGAAGCATGTCGTCTTGATCCATGAGACTGACAGTGCCATCGTCCCACGAAATTTGATAATAAAGGCGGAAACGGTCCACACCGAGCTTGCGATCAAGCCCAAGTTCATACGCATGATATGGTGTGACTTTTAATTTCAGTAGCGGAATAAGTGCCTCAACATCCCCGGAGCGTTTGCGCAAGATGGCAGCATATCCATCGCCGTTCAAAACTTTTTGAGCCGCCAGAGTCTTCCAGAATGTACTTGCGGTCATATATTCATTGGGCCGCAAGGCAAGCAGTCTGGCGAGTTTGTGACCCGAAGCGGGGGAGGTTTTATCGCCATCACGCTTGTAAATTTTCACAGGGGCTGAAGCCACTGCCCCGGATATGAGCCGGACGCATGAAAACACCGCCGAGCAAGTCATCGCAATTGCGGGCGTGACGTTCTTGCCGGAGGCCGTCACGCCCCCCGTAAAAAATGAGTTCCACGTATCCACATCAGTAATCGGGAACGTTGCACTTTCGTTCTTGATGGTCGCCAACTTTTCACCAAGTTTCGCAACTTGATCTTTAAGAGCTTGGTTTCTTTTCCTTCCGGACATGCGGCATTCTCCTAAAGGTCTACAAAGGCTTGGGTTGCTTCTTCGTTATCTTCGACGCCAGCCATCAACCGATTCATGCCCATGATATGAGCAACCACCGGATCAATTTTGTTTTCAGGACGTTCCTTGTTCGGGTAGATGTTGTCCTTTTTATCGGTGTGAGCGACGACATTGGACATGGCCCATTGCATCACCGGATCACCGTTGTGATGCCAAGTTCCTGCGAGGATGTGAGCCTCGGTGGTTTTCATGGGTTCTGAAAAATTTCGAACAGTCGCGCCAACCTCGATCATGGGAAAACCCTCGGCCATCATGCGCGTGGCAAATTGCGTGGCCTGGAAAGGGTCATAAGCAACCTCTTGAATTTCAAACAAACTCTTGAGTTCAAGCAGGTCGGTTTCAATAAATTCAAAATCAATGATTGCACCGGGCGTGACGGTCAACCATTCCTCATGATCCCACGTTTGATAATGAGTATTTTCAGGACGTTTGACCGTTTCCTCCGGCAAATAATACTTGCCAAAGCGATAGATATTCCCACCACGGTCGAAAATTATTTCAAGTGCAGCAAGGTCAATTTTACTGGCAAGGTCGATGCTTACAACACAAGGACTGCCCCGGAAATCTTCAAGCTGCATTTTGGCATCAAAACACTTCCTATAAGCGACCATGTCCATCCACGCAGTATCCGCATTCAACCACTGATTGAGATGTTTGCACCGGTTTATGTTCTGCCGGTTTGCATTCTGCGTTGCCTCGCGATGTCTGGCGCGTAAGAAATCCTCGAAAACCGATACTCCAAAATTCGGATTTGCTTTTTTCCAGTTCTCGAAATCTTCCCAGTCATCTTCTTCGTCGATGGTGTAAATGATGGCGAAAAGTTCATCGTTGTCGATTTCACCCTTGAGCATTTTCACGGCTTCGTTGCGCTTGCCATAACAAGGCCCGGACAGATTAGAACCTGCCGTGGTAATAACCACACGCAACGGTTGTGTCCGTGCGCCCATACCTGTGACCATTGTGTCGTATAGATCGGGCGTTTTGTGTTCGTGATATTCGTCAATAATGGCACAATGCGGACTTGCGCCATCACCAGGGTTTCCAATGACAGGTTCAAAACGGCTGCCGGAATCAAGAACATTCAGATTTTTTGCATTGACCTCAACGCCATAATGCGAAGTAAAACCGGGAACCTTGAGAGCCATTAACCGAGCAGGCCGAAAAACTTCCCACGCCTGCTTTTCAGTTGTGGCTCCGCTATAGACCTCTGCACCGCCCTCGTTGTCCTGAGTGAACATATACAGGCCGATGATTGCGCCCAATGTACTCTTAGCGTTCTTGCGCGGGATCTCACCATAAAATTCACGGAACCGACGGAGACCGTCGCTCTTGCGCTTCCATCCAAACAGGCACACAAGGATAAAACACTGCCACGGTTCCAAAATAATTTGACTGCCAGACCATTTGCCTTTGACATGCCGCATGAGTTCGGCAAATTTACAAACACGTTGACCGGCATCACGGTCAAAGACATAACGCGATTTTTTTTGTTTCTCGCGCTTCAGGTCGTTGAGATGACGCTGACAGGAAAAACGCACAAGCTCACACGCCGCAATCTTACCGGAGACAACATCCCTGGCATATCTATTGGCTGCGTTTACGTGTGTGCGCTTCTTAGCCATTCATCGCCTCAAATGGGTTTTTACGTTTTCCGCCACCACCAGCCGAACAAACCTTGCCTATACTGGCCGGAGTTAATCCAAAATCTGAAAGCAATGATTGAAGGTGGCGCATTGCTTCATTGCGCTGAGAAACGGCGGGATTTGACTTTTTCAAAATGCTTTTGTGCATCTTGCCGTCGTCGTCTTTGGTGTATTTGACGCTGAGATAAATAGGCCCGTCCTCTTCAATCAGCCGATTCAAAGTTTCAATCTCAGCCAAACGCATTGATGCAAGGGCAAGAGCTTCCGTGAAGCTGGATGAATTCAGGCCATGCATTTCCAGGCGAGACTTCAAAACACCGAAAAATTCAACCGATTCACGCGGCAACCAAGTCGGAGCCCTCATGCCATCGGGTGCCTGATTTGGGGCGCAATCGTTCGCACGATCTGAGCGGAAAGTACCCTTTAGAATTTTCATTTTTTCGGGTGTTTTTTTTCTGCCTGGAGCCATTATTATATAAGTCCCGGTTTAATTGACAAAAAAAACTCTCAATTTTGACAACGTAAAAATTCAGTTGAATATAACGGTCTACAGCTTGACGTCTCTAGACTTTTGACCCACCCCCCTCCAACGTATCAAAACCGCCCGACTGGCATAGCTTTTGACCTTTTCCCAATCCGGCTCTTGGTTCATCATGAAGGCGAAGAACTTGACCCCAAAAATGTACCAACTTAACCACCATGCAATGCTAACTTCGGCCCTAATTACCAATGGACCAACGGTTGCCATTTTATTCGCCTCGGCCCGTCTTCCGGTCATGACAACTCTTGCAGAGCGGCTGCCAATTGCTTGAGTCCCAAAACTTTTCTTTGTCGCCACGATGCGGAATAATGTGATCCACCACCGTGGCCTTAGTTTTTGGCTTGCCTTGCTTCTCGCACTCGACACACAACGGGTGCTTTCTCAAGTATCCTTCACGAGCCTTGCGCCATTTGGAATCATAGCCGCGCTTGCATGCGGTTCCCCGGCGTTCGTCTGTGTGCTTGCGATAAGCCTTCACCTTCTGTTCTCCAATGTGCCTATGAGCGTCGCAGTAACCCGACGGATCGGACGTGGCTCGACCACATTGCTTGCAAGGCTTCGGCGGCATTGAAGGCATTAGACTTTCCCCTGTAGCCTTGCGATGTCTTCGGCATTGCGATCACACTTCTCGTCAACTCGCTGAAGCTGATCCCTGGTGGCGTACTCTTTGGCATTCTCCAACTGACAGGCATGTTGAGAACTCTCAAAACAATCCATGCGCTTCATAATCTGCCCAAGGTCGCGCTTGATTAGAAACACGGTCAGGCCAAAACACAGGAAAATCACGGCGTACTTGCCGAGTGGTTCGAGGAAGTCCATCAACGTCCCGCTTACTTTTCAGCCAAGTCGGGCAAGTTGCGCAGATCCTCAGTCTCGACCTCGTATTCTTCCAACGTCGGGACTTCATAACCATCGGCAGTCAGGCGGGCTGTGATGTCGGCGAACGTGTAGCCAATCTTGATGGCCGCAGTGATAAACGAAATTATTGCTGTCACGTCTTCCCTCGGCATGGCTTAGACCTCCTGGCCTGTGAGTTGCACCATCTTCGACCAGGCATCCGCAATTAGCCGCCGCACTCGGGTTATTTGGCCTCCAAGATCATCGGGCTTGATTTTATATGCCTTCCAAGTTGCGACACTCTCACGGGCCAGAATCAGCGCGTCCCGCCCCTCGTCAAGGATGGGCGCAACATTATCGACAAGCCACGCGGATTGATCCGGCGGAAGCTCAACAATCAGGTCAAGATATTCACCTCGGACGCTCTTGTATGCGATGGTGAGCTCATCCGTGACGGCAATGGCCTGATCCTCTGGCGATAGATTTTTGAGAGCGCACCCCGAGCCAAACAAAAGCACACCGGACAAAATAGCCAAGACCAGCAAACAAGAAGGAGAAACAAATCCACCCTTGCCCATCTTGAGCCGGTCGCCCGTATATTTGGTGGGGGTGCTGCTCATTGCGATCACATCAACAATGCGTTGAAGCAGTGAGACAAGCTTGTTGTCGGTTTCGTTCTTGGTTGCCTTGGCAATGACACTGCACACGGCCACAGCCGTAGTCAGGGCAAAAAGCCAATTGTTAGCCAGCCAATCGAGTAATGCATTCATGTCGGTTCTCCTCGTTACGCATACAGCCACGGGCCGCACACTTTACCGATCGCCAAAGAAAGAAGGCGGGCCACCCGAATGGGCAGTCCCGCCCCCCGGAGACGGCAGTAGATGTGAAGCTCGTTAAACGTATGCTGTAGCCACATTTTTATTCTCATGATGGGCATAATCATATCAACGGGACGCGGGCGCGGACAACAACCGCACAACCACCGCCAGCACCCCGCCAGCACCCCGCCGAGCTTTTGCAATACGAAAACAGACCGTTTTTTCTCGTTCGATTGGCATAAAAAAAGACCCGCCGGAGAGGCGGGCCTTGATCTGCAATTTATTTATCAACGAGGGAAGTTAATGCCTCAATAATTCTGATCTTATTTCATCACTGGTGGGCATGACTCTACGATATTCCAAATATCCAAGCCCTATCTCAATCGCCAAATCTTGCAGGGTTTCCCAGTCAACTCCGGTTTCTTCCCCTACTGCCATCGCTGCATACTTAGCCCTATAATATAAAACAGTTTCTTCGTCTGCGACTATAGGACTGACTTCGGTGTTTTCGTGACTGGCAAAACATGCCGTCAACGAACAAATTAAAATAATAGCAAATATAAATTTCCTCACAACAGCCCCCTTCTTCTCTCCGCCAATAACGGAAAAACGAAGGTGGTTGCAAGAAAAACAATTTTACTCTGGCGGCGTGGCCGGTGCCCAAGTCCCGGCAATCAACCCATGTACCTCGCTCTGCGGAATCAACCTCTTATGCACCGGCTTCGTGCTGGAAACCCTCTTGTCACGGATCATCCGTTCGACCGTAGACCTGTCAACACATAGAATTCCAGCCGCCTCGGTCACCGTATAGAAAGCAGGTAATTTCTTTTCCCGCTTTGCCGGGGTACTTTTACTTTTCTTTTTCATCGCTCTTTTCCCTTCCGTCTCCGGGAAATGAGTGTTTATGAATTCATAAAGGCGTCTTGAACATCTTCATCGGCAAATTGAACATAAGCCATCAATGCTTCTTGCGTCTTGTGACCGGTGCATCGTTGCAGCACATGAAAAGGCACTTCTTTCCCCGGAACCCAATTAGATGTTAGATAATCAAGCTTCTCCTTTGCGAATGTCTTGCGCATGAGGCCGTGCGTTCCGATCTTACCCTCAACGCGACGGAACCGCACAGGGGTCACACAGTCGCGCCAGGCTTGAATTCTATCAATGGGCTTATTTCCCTTGGCGCGGCTCTGAAAAAAGAAATCATCGGGCCGCCAGTAGCCTTGCGCCTTTAAATCTTCAAATTGTGCCATAACATGAGGCACCACATCAGGATGCAACGGGACCGTCCTGCCGGTAGCCTTACCCGCCTTGCCACCTTTCATACTCTGCCTCTCAACGGCCACGCTTCGCCGTGGCTTTCCATCGTGGATCAAGTCGCGGATACGCAGGCTCAAAAGTTCGGAAACTCGAAAGCCTGTTTTGCGGCCTAAAAACATCAAAGCCTTTGTCCGCAGCCCATTTGCACCACGCACGGAATTGAATACAAGCGTCCATTCATTTTTCCCAAGTGGTCGGCAGCCCTTCATTCTATAATTCCCTCATTCGCCTTTATTCGCCCTCACTAAATGCCCCAAAGATAACTTAGTAGGGAACGTTGTATGTTTCATGTTCTGATCAAAAAAAAGAGAAGTCGGCTTGACCTTCTCTATCAAAATTTACTTACTGAGCACTCTCGATATATATGTCCAATTGAGATTTTGTGGCCCTATATACACCCGCAACCTGTCGAACCTTAAGATCACCTTTCTTGATAAGCGCAACGACTGTCTTTTCGTCCATGCGAAGATAGGCCGAAAGTTCAGCAAGCGTTTTCAAGTGAGGGCTTTCTTTTTCCAACTCTTCGAGGCGGTGGGTTTTGGCGTCGGTCATTTGTCCACCACCAGCAAACCAAGGGTGCCTACATCATGGTTGCGCACATCAAAATGAAACCAAGACATGCCGGGAAAATCTTCAATGCAGGTGATATGTCGGAAACATGGCATTCCAAATTGCCCGCCCTGCGCGTCGGCCTGAAAGAGTTCTTTGCGCACGGAATGGGCCGAAGTATTCTTGAATTTGAGATCAAAAGCCGCACCGCGTTTGTGCTGGCTCCGTTTTGCACCGGTCGTACAATTGTCGGGACGCCAGCCGGAAAGGGTACGCTTGCCGCCCCACTTCCAATTATTGACCGTGGCCGAACCAAAGCGTTCCCGCAATGCGTCCAGGGTCATCAATGCACGAACATCAAATTGTTGCCACAAAATATGCTGACGATCCTTGTATTCCTCAAACAAATCAGGCGGGACAAGTTCCTTGATTTGGAAATGTTCACACTTATACACCGGATTCTCTCCCTTTTGCGCTTCGATCATGTCAAATATGCCGCCACCGATGGCAAACATGCGGTCGCTTCTGGCCTGACCATCCAAGTGCAGTCTCATCTCCGGAAACTTTCCCACTTGAATTCGACCAAAGGTCCGCCATTCTCGCGCAGCCGGTCAACGGATCGGTTGCCCATGTATATTTCCAGCCCCTCAAGACTCAAATTGGAAACCACCACGCTCGGCAGCATCCGGCCATATCTCCCGTCGAATATATCAAACATCAAAACCTTTTCGGCCTCAGTGTTGAACTGAACGCCCACCTCATCGAATACAAGCAAATCAGGTGCGAGAAATTTTGCAAGGATTTGAGACTCGGTAGTCTTACTGTCACGCCGCCACGTTTCCTTTATGGCATTAACCGCTTGCCGCGCCGTGGTATAAAGAACCTTTAAACCCTCATCGAGCACCTTGTTGCCTATGGCACAAGCAAGATGCGTCTTGCCTGTCCCAACGGTTCCCATGAATGAAAGACACGTCCCAGTCGCATGGGCATCACTCCTGAAATTCTCGGCATATCCCTTGGCCGTATTCAAAGCATATTGCTGCCCGTCATTATCAACCTTGAAATTGCCAAAAGAGGAACAAGCAAAGCGTTTTGGAAACCCGCAAGCATAACGGTTCATCGCAACAGCTTTGTTGTGCAGGTTGATTACAACACCCTTTTCGCTGGCCCTTTCTTCAGCCTGACATTTTGGACAACCCTGCACTATATGACCGCACTTGGTTGCCTCATACTTGCCGTGCTTCGGGCAATGTGCCTCCACCTTCGGCAGAAGACTGCGCCCACCGGTTCCTGCTTTGATCGGCCCATTCGTCCCGTCTTGTTTCTGCGGAATCATCATATGTCAGCCCTCCAGTGCTTGGCACACCCGGCCCTGTTACCGGCTTCATCTTCAGCCACAGGATATCAAACTGCTTACGCAGCTTTTCGGTTGAAAGAATATTGTTTTGCCAAAAAGTATCAGCCTGACTCCACCGGATCACCTGTTCGACTTCGACAGGCGTCCGCTTGTCCAGACGAAGCAAACGATCTATGTGGCTGGCCCATGTTTGGATATTCGGGATGCGGTGTTTTGGACTTCGTTCCTGAATGAGAAAAAAAAGCAACTCGGAAAGTCTCACCTCGTCCGTCTCGGACGAGTATTTATTCTTATTCTTATTCTTATTCTTTTCTTCTTTATTCTTATAATTCTTCATTTGTGGCCCCTTGCTGGCCCCTTGCTGGCCCTTCTGCTGGCCCTTGTGCTGGCCCGCTTGCTGGCCCTTGTCGCTTTCTTCGACTTGGTAAGTTACCCAATTCATTACTTCAAATATGGTATATTTGTTGGCCCTTTTGATGGCCTTTATCTGGCCCCGTCCGAGCACACTCTTGATACAGTTCCGAACCACCTTCTCGGACAGCCCAAGAGCCTCCGCCCACCGGTTTCTCCCGAATACAAATTGCCCAGGTTCAAGGTCCACTTGTTGCGATCCAACAAACATTTTACACGGACTATGAGCGGCCTGAAGAAGGCAATAAGACCAGAACCCGAGCTGAACGCAATTGAACCCGCTATCACGAGTTTTGCGCCATAATTTTACATATCCTCGGTTCATTCCTTCTCCCGTCTCCGTCCCAAATTATAACAATCCACATGACAATACCGCAGAGCGGCCCACTTCTCATTGCTTCGCCTTTTCCCGGTTCTCGGATCGATGCGATAAATTATCCGGTTGCAGTCGCGCCCGGCACAGACCTTGAAATCTATACCAGACTGTAACTGCCTATGGTCTTGCCGCGTTTGGTCTTGATCTTCGTGCATGTGATGACGTGCCCCGCTCTCCGCAAATCATGGATGCGTGATGCCAAGCGCATGCACCCGTACTTGTTCAAAGCTTCAAACTGCGTGATTGTCTTGCCGCTTCGCATATGCGTAAGAATGGCATCTGCCTGCGGCAATGCTGTAAAAAGGCTACCTTGATGCACCTTCGGCCTCCTCAATGTATTTGGCGACATTCTCGTCGATTTCATGCTTGCAGTCATAGGCCAGCGACTTGACATGCTGAATACGCTCAACCCTACGGGGCTGTGTGAGTTCATTGTAAAAGATGTTCAGCGTGTCGTGGTCGTCAAATATTTCTTCGTGCATGGTGGCCTTGTCAGGGATGATTTCCTCGCGCTCGGCAACATCCAGACCAATCCGGTCAGCCATGAGCCGGACAAGATCAACCGCCACGTCTCGACGACCGGCCTGCACAAGTCGGGAAAACAGATCAAGTATCAAATCTACCGGATTCTGATAGCTGCTATCCTTGTGCGCCGTCTCTTCGGCATATTTGTAAACCTGTGCCTGACTTCGGCGGCAAACGTCTTTCATCGTGCCCATTCCGAAAATATCCAGACACCTCCGAAAAAACGTACTTGTTTTGTCGATGACTATTTTTGATGAGAGCTCGGCAGTCATTTTATAATCGCCTCCGGGTAATCTGATATGGGATTATTGTGTTGCTTGGGACTTTGTTGGTCGCTGATCGCCGTAAATGAAGGGCCAGAGCTTTTCGAGTGTGTCAGAACGAACAGCCTTACCACTGAGCAATTTTGAAATAGCGGATTGTGATACGTCTGATCTTTTGGCGAGATGGGTCTGACTCCATCCCGTGTCAAACAACATTTTTTTCAAGTCGCTTCGTATTTTCATAGGGGAACAATATTCTAACTAGAATTACAAAGTCAACCGCAATATTCGAGTTGGACTGTGACATGCATTTAACCATGAGGTATCTGCAAGCTATGACAAACTATGAGAAGCTATTAAGCAGCATTGAAAAAATTGCCATTGAGCAATTTGGAAACCCTACAAAAATGGCTGATTCTTTGGATTTTCCTCAATCAACTGTTTCAAAAATGCTTAACAAAAAATCATGTCCACGCATTGACACAGTCTGTGAGCTTCTCGACAAACTCAACGCACAAATATTATTCCCAGATGAGCATCAAACAGAACCGCAAGGCTGCATAACGCCAGAAGCAAAGGCCATTGACACCCTTATCACGGCCATGCGTTCAGGGGGAGCGGTTGACGCGGCTATACGCGATGCGGTTCTTCGACAAATAGAATCTATGTTTGAAAAAAAAGAAAACCCAAAAGAAAGTGAAGAAAGAAGGTTTGCAAGCTGAAATATATAAATGGAGGCTTATCTATTAATCGTCATAATAGGAATAGCCAATATAGGGGAAAGTCCCAATCCGGAGTTGGTAAACTAAAGTTGGTTGACTTCGTCTTAGGTATTGACTAGCAATATTTTTGTTTTCAGAATACCTTGCTTTTTTGGCCCACAAATAGCATATACTAACTATAGGGCAATTCTGTCCGCCTTAATATATGGAGAGCCGTATGCCTCAAGCAGAGCTGGCTTTTATCAAAATATTCAACGAAATCATCGAAAGTTTAAACACCATTCTGGAAAATGACATGAATGAAATGGACAAGGCACGTGTTATGCGAAAGATAAACTCTGACGCAAAGATGCTGATGTCCATGAACAAAGCTTATGGCCTGTCTCTTTTGGGAAGCATCGCCGGAGCAAATGGTGACATCCCTAAAATGCATAAAAATCATCAAGTATCTTTGAAATTCAATTCGGACATTGTTTTATCAAAAAATTATGCCGTATCAATGCGTGTGTGTGGCCTTTTGAAAGAATCTTACGATTATACCAAACAACTCCTGTCTAAAAATCAGGATGATCCCACATTGGTTAATCTTCTTGCCACCCTGTCGTTTGATATGGGCGACGAAAAAAGATACCGAGAACACGCTGAACAATACTATATTATGACACAGGAAAAGCACCCCAATTGGGCTGATTTTCAAAAAGAAATGAATGAGATCAAAGAGCTTAACAAATTTTGTAGCTCTGCTACGGCGCACGCCTGCATGGTAGGAATGTAAATGCCTTTGGCTACCGGTGATGTGGTTTTTGCATGGTTTCCCTATCAGGAAGGCCCGGCAGATAATCTACATCCTACAGTTGTTCTTGTGCCCGATCTTCCAGGTGGTTCAGCCTTGGTTTGTTGCGTCACCACAAAGAAAAACAGATTTGATAGCTGCATCGAACTTCACCCTGAGGATTTTCTTGGAGGTGGCATGGAAACTTGGCCAAGCTACGTACGTCCATACCGTATAGCCACCATTAATACGGATGAAATGCGACGTAAGTTGGGTCAGTTACGGCCAGAAATTATTAAAAAAATAAAAACACCCATAGAAAAACGACTCACAGACATTTAATAAAATCCAAAAAGAACTACTCGAAAAATTGCCCCGCCCAGGCGGGGTTTTCTTTTACCCCACTCTTTCATTTTTTCTCTACCAGCTTATATTTTTTTGCCCTTTTTTATTCTAATTAGAATTTTCTTCTTGACTAAAATATTCTAATGGGAATATCGTGATTTCAACAACACGACGAAACCGGAATAGCCTGCGCCACGGCCAGCAAGTACGGAGAAAGCGTGGGAATGACCGCCAACAAGTACCGAGCACGGAAAGTCCAGGCAACATGAGGACGCTCGACGGCAGGGAAAGGCGAGGAAGATGGAGACGATAGTTCTTTGACAGATGGGTATGGGAAAGGCCCCGACAGCAATTATCTAAAGTCCGGCGATAAGCCGGATAGCCTCAGCCAGCAGGACCGCTGCCCGAAAGCAGCAGATAATGGCATAGAGGTACGTCATGCGTACTCCTTTGGAGTTATTGGGCGCGGCAGTGCGCCCCCCGTCTCCTTGGCTTTGTTGTCGGGGCCTTCACAACCCATACCCATCTATCAAACAAGTTGTAAAGTTCTTTGAATGTTCGGAGATTTGACCGGTCATGGGTTGGCCTTGATCGACACATCCTGTCGATTTGTAAGGTGGGGCGAATTGGTCGCCCCACTGGTCAAGTCTCCGAACCGTCGGCACCCCTTGAGGAAGTGTTTGAGCAGACATGCCCTCCTAAACCTGAGGGGCGAGGAATTGAACACCCCTCGCCCCGTCCCAAGGGTTGCCGACAAATACCAACAGGAGACGGAATGTTTTTAGCCAAGTTCAACACATCCAAAGGACCGGCATCGCTGCCTATAGACAAGGCCACCGTATTGGAAGGGCTACGTCTGAATGGATTTAATGGCGGTCACACGGTCCAAGCTATCAACAACTTGAGCCGGGGTATCCCGGTCATAGTTGGAGAATGCATCATAGAAAGAGTCAGGCGGAATACCCCGCGTTGGAACTAGGGAGAATCGGAGATTAATCGTGCCAGATTTTGACGCCACTCCTTGCGCCGTCTTCCCGTCACAGGGAGGGAAAGCACACTCTTTTACGCTCCACGTTTTTCCCGGAGACAGTCGGGAAACATGGACGAAAAACGGGGGCAGTCAAAACAATTTCCGGGTCGCCATCAATTACAAATATTACCGGACAAAAGACCGCAAATGGTTTTTTTTACCAGAACCGGACTTGAATGGATGATACGCCAACATGCGCTTGCCCTGCTCGGGCTTGTAGGTCCGCAAGCGCAGTCCCAAGCCCTGCCAAACCTGCCCCGCGGGACAAAAGTATGGTGGGAAAAAAGCGAAGCCGACGCCGAAAACGTCATGAAATGCGAAACCGGAGGCGAAACCATGATCGAGACATCCACCAGAACCGAACCATTTCAGGACGAACACAACGAATGGATGACCTACATCATAGGCAGCAAGCCACCGGTCCCTTTGTCCGACCTGAAAGCGAGAAGATCATGACAGCCACCTGGACAACCGAATCCATGGAATTTCTCTGCACATCCTGCCACTGGACCGGCCCGGCCATTGAACTAAACGGCCTGGCTGAAAACGAATGTCCTAAATGCGGTAGCGTGGCCGTTTCAAAACCGCCCACAACAAGCAAAGGCATCCTGCACCTTGTCACCCAAGACAACCAGCCATACGGAAGCCACCGCAAATGCTGCGAAAAATGCGGCAAGGGCATCCACAGCATGAAGGGCGTCGAAGCGGGCGAGGCCTACACCAGCCACCGCCAGTTTTACAAACAGGCCGAATCAAACGGATGGACGGCTTGCACTTCCTTATCTGCGAACTAGGAGTAGTAAGATCATGCCTGAATTTATCCCTATCGAAACATTGTCCTCTCCATGCCCTGGCTGCGGTGGCGTTTTACGCACAACGAAGCAGGTCCAAGACTTTGTAGAATTTGAATGCGAGGGGGCCTTCTGTGGGGGAGACACTATCCCTCATGAGTATTTCGGCAAAGGGCAACCATGGAGCCAGTACGGTGCATCGTTGGAGATGTTTTTATGCCCCGAATGCTCCGTTGAAATATACGACATCATTTTGTGCGTTCCCTCATGGTCTGACCATAGTGATCCTCATTTTCTTCACGACGGGTTTGAAATCGCGGATCGAGAGCAATTGCTCCAGGTCAAAGCCCAAGAGGAGACTTGGCGATGTGTTCGCAAGTATTGCGTGAATACAAATATGGGTGAGTTCTCGAAAGTATATCGCAGGTTTGATTTGCATGTTTGGGGGCCTTTCCTCGTTGGGGAGTACCTCGGAGTTATGTGGAATGAGGCTTCCACTTTTTTGGAGAAGCGCGGCCCCGTGTGTCTTGAGCATATGAAGGCGTGGGAACAGACAGAAGCAGCCGAGAATGAGAGGTGAACATGTCAAAAGCATTAGCAAAATTAATTGGTGAAGCCCCGGCGCAGATTCTGAAAAAACATGGGCTGGCTGTTGTCCCTGAACATCTGGTTGAGCAGCTTGTCCGCGTGAGCGGTGGCGACGACCAGAAGGTCAAGGCTGTGCAATTCATAATAGATACACGGATCGAGATTGAAGCGAGTGGAAAGATATCTTTCAGACCTTCGGCGAAACAAAATTTTGATGACGGCTGTTACGGCAACCTTTGAGGGAGATCGTGGTGAACTATATCCAGATCAAGACGGCCCCGACTTACGAGCAGCTCATGGACATGGAGAAAGCTGCCCTTGTTCGCCTGGTCGGTCGTCTCACCGCCGAATACATCGAGATCCGGGACACGGCCCGTGCCCTAGTCGAGTCCGTTGATCCCAAAAAGCCCGGCGTTACCTACGAGTCGTGGCCGGAAATGGAACGACTGGAAAAGCTGCTCGGCATTGATGAGCGAAATGTCAATGAGAATGAGAGGACAGTGGGCAAATGAGCAAAACACACTACGAAATACCAGCTATTGACGACAGATTTATTCGTGTCGCTTGTCGGAGCCGTGAGTTCCAGAAGTACACCAAAGACCTTGGCCGCGTTGATTGTGCGCGATGCCTCAAGACGGAAGTCTACCGCGAGGCATGGGCGAAAATGAAGAAAGAGAATGGAGGCTAGGCAGATATGAATGAAATAAAACTTTTCTCCCCCTGCGATAGCTGCCCACACCGGGACGTGCCTCACGGTGAATGCCTGTCTTGTACCTTCACCGAGGCCCAGGCGCGGCTCCTTGAACTCGACACCTACGCCAACAAAGCCCTTGAGTATTTGAATCTTGAGGACGGAGACAAGGACGCTTTCAAAGAATTGCGCCGCGCCTTCGGCCTTGAAAATCGGTTTGTCTGTGTCGATTGTGGAGACTCTCAAGAATTACATCATCCATTTACGGTCTGCCACGAATGCGGTGGAGACATAGAAACGCGAGTCGTCAAGATTCGGACAAATGTTGGAGGGGCAGTTTAGATGTCTATCAAAACATGGATGGCAAAAGGCTCCATGGCCCTCAATATGATGAATGGGAATCAGACTCAGCATCGCGTCCCAATGAATCCACATCCGCGTCTTGGGTTGCTCGGGAACGGTGAGGTTATCCGCGACGATTATTTTGTATGGGACTCCCCTCAAGCGGTCTGCCCGATCACTGACAAAGGGATGTACCGCATTATCAGGCAAGCCCCATATCTTCCCGGCGATGTCGTTTGGGTCCGAGAACCGGGAAAGGTGATCGACGTCAAGGACTACGCCGAAGACGGCATGGATTTGGTTATCGAATACAAGGCCGATGGGAAGGGAGCTAATATAGCCGTACCTACTCGCCTGTCCGATATGTGGGAACTCAAATACAAAGATCGGTGGCCCGTTCCTAATTGGGTTTCCGAGCATCAAGGCATCCCCAACGGCATTTTCAAGGAAGCTGCACGGACATTCCTCAAGATTACTGGCGTTCGCATTGAGCGTATTCAAGACATTTCAGAAGAGGATGCTTTTGCAGAGGGCATACGCCCATTGCAAGATGGTTGTTACAGACCTGTTTACCCGGCTTTCCTCTTCGGTCCAGACCGTCCGAGCAGTTCCCATTGCGAACAGACGGCTGTCAAATCTTTCAAAACTCTTTGGGATTCCATCTATGCAGGGTCATGGGAAAAGAATTCATGGGTATGGGTTTACGAATTTGAACGTACAGACATGCCTGACGGCTGGCTGACGCAAAATTGATAGGCAGTTGTCATGAAAGTTGGAAGCCTTTTTAGCGGTGCCGGATGCGGCGATCTTGGCCTTGAATGGGCCGGGTTTGAACACGCTTGGTTCTGCGAAACAGATGAATACGCAAGGCAAATTCTCGCCATGCGATGGCCCGGTAAGACGATCTATGGAGATATCAAGGAAATAGATTTTACTTCGGTCCCATCGGTCGACGTTCTTGCCGGTGGTTTCCCCTGCCAAGATATCAGCACAGCCGGGCCGGGCAAAGGGATTCAGGGTGAACGAAGTGGATTATGGAGCGAATATGCTAGAGCCATTGCTGAAATACGACCCCGTTACGCACTCATTGAAAATAGCGCGGCCCTCGTTGTTAGAGGACTTGATTCTGTCCTCTCCGACCTTGCCGCGCTTGGGTACGATGCGGAATGGCATTGTATCCCGGCGGCCTCCTTTGGCGCACCTCACAAGCGCGACCGCATTTGGATCGTGGCCTACCCCAACAGTTCAAGACTCAAAGAATACAGCCGGGCCGAGCCAATTCACCAGGAACACCCCGCCGTTGAATGTGGAAGTGGTGAAACGCCCATTTCCAACACCAAGGGCGACCGGCGGTCTGTGCGGCGGGTCGGGGCATTTTCAACAAATGGAATATTTAAAGCAAGCCGGTGTGCTGACGGAAGCGGAACGCGCTTCGATGGTTCAGGGCAATGGTGGGAAGCTGAGCCCGGACTGGACCGAGTGGTTGATGGGACTTCCAATCGGGTGGACCGACTTAGATGCATTGGTAACGGGCAAGTGCCGCATTGCACCTATTTCATCGGGCGATTGATCCAAGAACACAGCCGCCAAACGTTTTCAAAAGCAGTGGGGATGAAATGAAAGAAGCAACAAAGGCAACAAGCACGAAGCCTGCCGCCTTTATCCAATCCGTCGGGAACGCCTTAATCTCGATCTTCCAGTTTCCACTCTCCGTTGGGGCTTCGGTTGCAGGCTGTATACGATTCATTTCCACAAGCGCAAGCTACGCCGAACTCCCAACGAGTTTTGTTAATTGGATGATGGGAAACAGTGACCCCACGGCCACACTTGCAATCAGCCAACAAGATCGGATGCCCGGTCACTTCATGAGGTCCAACATCGAAAACAAAATCTTTGGTCATAAAAAATCCTTCGTTTAGAGGGTTAATCAACACAAAGGAAATGCATGTTGTGTGCCAAAAAAACGCACTATCAGCAGGGAGTGGCCATGAAAGAATTTTGGAAGAATGAAGACGGCAATAAGCCCGAAGATATTATCAGCGAAGAAGAGGTTGAAAGCGTCCACGGCTATGCACAGTTCGGCCCGTTTCACACCAAGCGCGAGATCATCAATCGCGGGGTTCTGAAATGTGCCATGGGCTACCACCAAGGGAATACTGCTCGGCATATCCTGCACGACCACGGATTGATCGACTGCATGTATGGCGAGGGTTACAGGCTCACAACCAAGGGCCGTGCCTACTTAGTTGCCACTTGGAATATCGAATCGATCAACTAATCCGCAATGGAGTGATGAAAATGAGTGAAGTTAACAGACCAGACGAAAAACGAGACACGCCACCACCGGCACCGGG
>JAEINO010000146.1 GCA_016342345.1 Pseudodesulfovibrio sp.
TATCGCGCCGAGGAAAGCTCGGTGTATCTTGCAGGGTGAAAGTCCCTGTCGGGAGGAAGTCAGCAATGGCTTTCTGCAAGGGTTAGCCACCCACCCGTATCGAGCCTTGGGTCCATGGAGGAGCTATGCTTTGATTGTAGTCGGTGAAGGACATCGATGATGACACATCGGTTGGAAACGAGCCGCGACCCAGACAATGGTGCCAATCGCGGATGGTCTCACCCCACCGAACGATCAAAACAGCGAACGAGATGGGCTAAGCGTAGGCAGAGAATCTTGTAGGCCGCAGGGGTGATCGCGCACCCTGAAGTGCTGGTACAGCTTCGAAATGCAAATTGCGGACGCCGAGGGTTTTAACGTGCGCCGAAGGCAACACAGAAGCATCCGTTTTGGCGAGGATGTGGAGGTCCGCCGGAGTCATCAGGCCGTGGCATGCAAGAAGAGATACGTCGTAGAACTCGGGAAGCCCCAAAGGCTCCAGGATCCGGTATAAAGATCTCGGAAGGGTAAAGGGTAAAATGGTTCACTACTCGCCCGAAATGCTTAGCCGAACAGACTGGTGGGAGGAAAGTCGGCCATTCGGCCATCCTCTAAATGCCGATGGGGTGTCTTACCAGGCATACTACTCAGAGGTGGGGAAAGCCCACCACACGCCTTCGCATAGCCACAGCGGCGCAGGCACGGGGAAGGACCTGGCGGAAGTACGCAGCCCGCAAAGGAAACTCGTACCGGACAAAGTAGGGCTGGGACAATACGAGCCAACCTCACTGCGGGGAATAGCAATTAAGGCAGATGCAGATGGAAAGCATCGTTTTCAAGACCTATACCGTTGCTTGGACGCGGCCTATTTACACAACTGCTGGAAGGATTTGAACAAGAATGCAGCCAGCGGCGTGGATAAGGTGACGGCCGAGGCTTATGGGGAGAACCTGCAAGCCAACATCTGTGCAATGGCGGAGCGATTGAGGACGAAACGGTACCGGGCAAAACTGGTACGCCGATGTTACATTCCCAAGGAAAATGGTAAAGAAAGGCCCCTGGGTATTCCGGCTCTTGAAGACAGGTTGGTGCAAATGGCTTGTTCCAAGTTGCTGACTTCAATCTTCGAGGCCGATTTTCTGGATAATAGCTACGGGTACAGACCTGGCCGGAGCGCGAAAGACGCGGTGAACGATTTGCGTTTCAATCTCCAGTTCGGGAAATTCGGCTATATCGTCGAAGCGGACATCAAAGGGTTCTTCGACAATATGAACCACGAGTGGCTATTGCGGATGCTCAGGGTAAGGATCGATGATGCGGCGTTTTTGAATTTGATCAGAAAATGGCTGAAAGCGGGCATCCTTGACACGGATGGTAAGGTTATAAATCCGGAGACGGGGACCCCTCAAGGGGGCATAGTGTCGCCCGTACTAGCCAATGTCTATCTGCACTTCGCACTCGACCTGTGGTTTGAAAATGTGGTCAAAAAGCACTGCCGTGGTGCAGCAATGATCATAAGATATGCGGACGATTTTGTATGCGCATTCCAATACCACAGTGACGCCCTGATGTTCTTCTCAGAGTTGCCAAACAGGCTGGACAAATTCAGCCTGGCGGTAGCATCTGAGAAAACCAGACTGATGAGATTCAGTCGGTTTCATCCGAGCATGAGCAGACGGATCGTCTTTTTAGGTTTTGAGACGTACTGGCACATTGACCTGAAGGGCCAAGCGAGAGTAATGCAGCGCACCGCGCGTAAGAGGTTGCAAGGGGCCTGCAGACGCATCAAAGACTGGGTTAGAGCAAACCGCCATTTGAAGGGGAATAAATTCATAACGGCCTTGAATAAGAGGCTAATTGGCCACTACAACTACTATAGCGTAGTTGGGAACTTCAGGTCGTTAAGGCGTTTCTACGGATGGGCAGTTCAGTGTGCTTTTAAGTGGCTAAATCGTCGGGGAGGTAAGCGAAAGAGTTTTACCTGGAAGGCATTTAGCTGGGCCATAGAACGGCTTGGGCTCAAGAAACCCAAACTTCCGGTATCAATGAAACGACATCGGGCATTTTCATAATGCTAACGCTTTACGCGGAAGCGAGTACAACCGAGGAACCGGATGCGGGAAAACCGCACGTCCGGGTCTGTGCGGGGGGCGCTGGGTAACCGGCGTTCCTACCGCGAGATG
>JAEINO010000147.1 GCA_016342345.1 Pseudodesulfovibrio sp.
TCACACGGATGCTGCTATGGGAAGAATACTTGGCAGAGCACCCTGATGGATATGGCTACAGTCAATTTTGTGAACGATATAGACAATGGCAAAAAACACAGCAAAAAGTGACCATGCGCATCCCCAAAAAAGCAGGGGAAGAAGTTCAGGTAGATTACGCAGGGCTAACCATGAAAGTCACAGATCCGAAGACTGGGGAAGAGAATAAGGTGCAAATCTTTGTGGGGGTATTGGGAGCCAGTGGGTTGATTTATGCCGAGGCTCATCCCAGTCAATCGCTGCCACACTGGATTAGAGCCCATGTTCGTATGTTCCAATTTTTCGGAGGAACGCCTAGAATTATTCGGTCCGATAATCTTAAGTCCGGCGTCAGCAAGCCGAACTTCTATGAGCCAGATATCAACCCCACCTATCATGAATTGGCAGTGCACTATGGGGTTGCAGTGATTCCTGCCCGTGCCGCCATGCCAACCGATAAGGGGCTTGGGGAGAATGCAGTACAACAAGTGGAACGCTGGGTGATCGCGCCAGAGCGCGGTCAACGATTCTTCAGCCTCCACGATCTAAATCAAGCCCTTCAGAAACGGTTGACCTGGCTGAACAATCGCCAGCTAACCAACCAAACCCAATCTCGGCGGTCCCTGTTTGAAAGCCAGGAAAAAGACGCTTTACAGCCTTTGCCTACTTATGCATTTGAGTATCTGGAGATCAAGCAAGCAAAAGTTCATCCAGATTACCATGTTACCTTCCACAAACACCTCTACAGCGTACCGTATATCTATGCGGGTCAGAAAGTGCTTATTCGCGCCAGTGAGCGGCTGGTTGAGGTTTTTCTTTCGGGAAAAGAAGAGCGGATTGCTTACCATGTGCGCTGTAATCAACCTGGCTATAGTACCAAGGCTGAGCATATGCCTGCTCATCATCGCTGGCACAAAGACTGGTCTCCAGAACGCTTTCAGCATTGGGCAAGCCAGATCGGCCCGCATACTCAGCACCTAATCGTGAATTTGCTTACTTCTCGACGCCATCCAGAACAAACTTATCGTTCCTGTTTGGGGATTCTCCAATTGGCAAAAACAGTCGACCATGAAATGATGGAAGCGGCCTGCGATTTGGCGCTACAAAACGGCGCTTTCAGTTATCAGGCTGTCAAACATTTACTGACAATAAAAAAGGATATGCTCGTTAAAGAACAAAAGACTGAACCTTCTGTGCACGAGCACATCCGCAACCAATCCTATTATAGCTGAAAATCGGAGGTCTACCCCAAAATGTCATCTCAATCTTCTCATCAAATTTTACTCGATCAGTTGGCTCTGCTGCGTCTCTCTGCTTTCCGCCAGGCTCTTGAATCCCAGTTTGCATCTCCCCACTATGAAGAGCTGTCTTTTGAAGAGCGTCTGAGTCTTTTGGTAGAACATGAAGTACTCCAGCGTCAGCATAATCGCATCCAACGCAGAGTTACTCAAGCTCGCTTCTCACAAAGGGCTATGGTACAGGATATTGATTTTTCTGCTGGACGTGGCTTGCATCGTCAGCAAATTCTCCAACTGGCACAAACCACCTGGATCCGTAAACATCTCAATCTGATTATACTTGGCCCTACTGGGGCTGGAAAAACTTTCCTGTCCTGTGCTTTGGGATATGCAGCCTGTGAACAGGATTTGATCACCCGCTATTTTCGCTTGCCCCGTCTTTTCCAGGATTTCAACATGGCTCATTTGGAGGGCTCTTATCCCCACTTGATTAAATCACTCCGTAAAACTGATTTACTCATCCTCGACGATTGGCTCCGTGATAAACCTTCCCTGGTGGAAGCTCAGTTCTTGTTGGATATTCTGGATGACCGCTACGGTCATGCGTCCATCATGTTGGTTTCTCAATTTCCCGTATCCACCTGGCATGTACGTTTGCCTGATCCAACCCTTGCCGATGCCATTCTTGATCGCTTGGTTCATAATGCCCATCGTATTGAATTAGTCGGAGATTCCCAACGAAAACTCCGTGCTGAGGCCACCTTATCGTCCACTTGATGTACAATGTTTGAGACCAGTTCTTTTACCTAACAGGGTGGACGATTTCCGCCGGAATTGGTGGTCGATTTATCCGGAATATGCA